>UCJH01000132.1 GCA_900472785.1 Hyphomicrobiales bacterium
CCATATGCCCGGACAGGCCGACCATCGAGGCAAGCGCCTGGTGTTCGGCAAGTGCCGAGCGCATGAGGCCGAGCAGCGCGAGACGCGACGCCGCGACGCGGGCGGGCGTTGCGGCTCGAAGAAGCGCGATCATCCATGGCGTCAGCGCGGCAATATCCTGCCAGCGCAGCGTCAGGGGGCCAAGCGGATCCATCAGCCATTTCGGGGCGGAGAGGATCATGTCGGGCCGTGCAAGCGGATCGATCTCCGGAACGGCCAGAATGCCGGCATTGCCGACCGAGGCAGGCAGCCCCTCGGCATCCCTTTCGAAAACCGTGACGTCATGCCCCTGTTCGATGAGGTAGACGGCGGTGGCGCATCCGATGATGCCCGCGCCTGCGATGCCGATACGCGCCATGATGCAGGAAGGTCCTTCAGGAAAGGAAATGGTCGATGCTTCGCTTTTAACGATGTCCGTGCGGCGATCAACCGATTTCACGCCAATTGCATGGCTGGATATTTTGGGTGGGCATAACGGGCAAACCAGCGCGCCGGAGCAGCTGTTTCATCCGGAACAGCGCATCTTTGGGCGATTTGCGACACTGATTGTCAGGGGCGGGATGATCCCTCCCACGCACAATCGAGGAAACGCCATGCGCAAGTTCATTCTCGTCTCGCTGATCGCCATGACCGCGGCCGGTCCGCTTTCTACCCCATCCTTCGCCCAGCAGGCTGAATCGCGCGGTGGTTCCGAAAGATCGGAATCACGGTCCAGTGAAAGAGGCGATTTTTTCGTCGGCATCACCCACCAGCGCCGCCGTCCGATCCTCATCTCCGCCGACGGCTCCGGCGCTTTCTGCGTCATCGACAAGGTTCGCCGCAAGGGCGAAAAGCTGTCCGCCTTCAACAGGCGCGTCCGTCTCTGCGAGGACCGCACCCATATCGAGGTCAAGTAGGCGTCCGGATTTCTCCGGCATGAGCCTTCACCAGCACCCGGCTTCCGCCGGGTGTTTTGCGTCAGGACGGGTCATCTTTCGGCCGCTGCCGATCCATGAATGCGGTTGCGCTTAAACTTTCCGAAACGTGGTTCCCGTATCCTTGCCGCTTCTCTTGTGTTTTTGGAGCGGAACCGATGGCGGAGCAGCGGACGTGAAGGCGAAGATCCTCAAGATGCGCTTTCCGAAAAAAGTGATGTTCATCCTTGCGGGTGTGCTTCTGCTTGGCGGCGCTTCCGGCGCCTTTGCGCTTTATGCGGCCAAGGACGCCGCGCATGCGGACGCCACCGAAACCGCATCTTTGTCGGGCCAGGCCTGCACCACGGTCCAGACGCTGAAGCTCCGGCGCAACGGACAGCGCTGGATTCGCAAATATGTGAACACCGAAAGCATAGACGGGATCGAGCGCGTCCGCACCGCGCTGCGTGTGACGGGCGTGCTGGCGACGCAGGAAAAAGCCGATTTCTATCAGGTGGTCGTGCTCGATCATGCCGGCCCGAAGGATCGCGCCCATATGCGCGGCGCCGCCATCGGTGCCGAGGTTCTGTTTGCGCCGCAGCCCGATCAGATCCCCGGCATGCCCGCGCCGTTTGTCGCCAAATACAATAACGCCGATGCCAATATGGCCGGGCTGTTCCATGGCACGGAAGTCGTCATGCCGCTCGATGCGATCAAGGCGACGATGACGGCGATGGACGACAAGTCCGACTGTATCGACCTGACTGTGGAAATCGGCGAGCCCGGGTCTGAGGCCGGTCACAAGAGCATGCCGGGAGACGAGGAAGTCGTGGCGGGNNGGCGGGCCACGAGCCCGCCGGTGAACATGGCGAGGCGGCTGCCGGCCATGGCGAAGCCTCGGCGGAAGAAGGGCATGAAAAGTCCAGCCACGGGGAAGCGCCGGCTGAAGACGCCCATGGCGAACCGGCGGCAGACGCCGAAGCCGGCGGCGGCATGTTCGCCTCGATCAAGAGCATGATTTTTGGCGCGGATGAAGCGCCGGCCGAAGGCCATGGCGAAAACCCGGCAGCCCACGACGCGACTGCCCCTGCAAAGGGGAACGAACATGCCGCGGCAGATGAACATGCGGCAGCCGAACCGGATAGCGACGGCGGAATATTTGCGTCCATCAAGGGCATGATCTTCGGTTCGGAAACGGAACCGTCTTCGCCGGACCACGAACCNNGCGGACCATAAACCGACAGAGCATGAACCGGTGGCCCACGAGGCGGCGTCTTCGCCTGCCCACGATACGGCAGTGCCGGTGGAAACCGGCGAGCACGCGACGGTCGGGGGACATGATGCGGCGAAAGCCGATCATGCGGCCGAGCCGCATCAGGCAGTCGTGCCTGCCACGGCCCACGAAGAAGAGGCTCCCTCAAAGGTCGAGGAGCATGCCAAGGCCGAAGAGGCCGACGCGCATTGAAGCCGGCCGGGACCTCGGATAGGAGGTCCCGCAGCCATCCTATCAGTCGTTTTTGTTGCGGCGGGCCGGGAACAGGATGATGTCCCGGATCGACGGTGCGTTGGTGAGCAGCATGATCAGCCGGTCGACGCCGATCCCCAATCCGCCGGCGGGCGGCATGCCCTGGTCGATGGCATCCAGGAATTCGTCGTCCAGCTGCTTTGATTTTTCACCGCGGGCATGGGCCTGCTCCAACTGTTCGACCATGCGCTTGCGCTGTTCTTCCGGATCGTTGAGCTCCGAAAAGGCGTTGCCCAGTTCCCAGGCATTGCAATAGGTCTCGAAGCGCTCGACAAGGCGCGGTTCGCCGGGCACTTCCTTGGCGAAGGGCGAGATGTCCTTCGGGAAATGCGTCACGTGGGATGGCTGGATCAGCGTGCCCTCGACCTTTTCCTCGAAGATGAAGGCGAGGCATTCGCCCCAGGTCCAGTCCTTCTCGACCTCGAAGCCGGCGGCGAGCGCTGCCGCACGGGCTTCCTCGTCCGTCTTCATGGCGAGGAAGTCGATTCCGGTGGCTTGCTTGACGGCATCCGGCATCGGCACGCGCTTGAACGGACCCTTGAAGGAAATGTCCTTGTCGCCGAAGGCGAATTCCGTCGTGCCATGGATGCTGAGCGCCAGCTTTTCGAACAGCCGCTCGACGAGATCCATGATGTCCTCGTAGTCGGCATAGGCCCAGTAGCACTCCATCATGGTGAACTCGGGATTGTGCCGCGTGGAGACGCCTTCGTTGCGAAAGTTGCGGTTGATCTCGAAGACCTTGTCGGTAAGGCCGGAGACCAGCGTGCGCTTTAAGAACAGTTCCGGCGCGATGCGCAGGTAC
>UCJH01000102.1 GCA_900472785.1 Hyphomicrobiales bacterium
GAAATCCGCGCCATGGTCGATCTGGCCGAAGTAAAGCCCGGCGATGCGGCCGCCATCAGCGGCGCGCTCGACAAGGCACTTGCCGCCCAGAAGATCGTGACCGTCGCCGTCAAGGAATACAGCACCTATTCCGGCACGTCGCTGGCGACGGCGCGCGCCGAGGCGATCGAGGCCTCGTCCGTCGCCCTGCTGATCGCCGCCGGTTCGGCGGTCGCCTGCATCGTCTTCGGCGCCATGGTCAGCCTGCTGGTCGCGCGCCGTGGCATCTCCACCCCGGTTCGTGACCTGACGGCCGCCATGAGCAGCCTTGCAGACGGCAATCTCGACGGCGCCGGCACCGACGTCGACCGCAAGGACGAGATCGGCGAAATGGCACGCGCCGTCGAAATCTTCCGCCGCAATGCGCTGGCGATCCGCGATATGAAGGCGCAGGAAGCAGCCCTTCAGGCGCTGAGCAGCGATCTCCAGTCGAGCATCAGCCTCGTCGTTGCCGCCGCCGTCGCCGGCGATTTTACCGGCCGGATCGGCAAGGACTACCAGAACGAGGACCTCAACCGCTTCGCCGGCAGCGTCAACGAGCTCGTCGGCAGCATCGACCATGCGGTCGCCGAGGTTCGCCGCGTCATTGCCGCCCTTGCGGATGCCGACCTTTCGGAGAGCATGAACGGCCGTTTCCAGGGCGCGTTTGCCGAATTGCAGCAGAACGTCAACGCGACCATGGTCACGTTGCGCTCGACCATGCAGAACGTCCGCGGCGCGGCCGGTACGATCAAGGACAGCTCGGCGGAGCTGAGCTCGGCCGCCAACGACCTGTCCAAGCGCACCGAACAGCAGGCGGCAGCACTTGAGGAAACGGCAGCGGCGCTCGACGAGATCACCGCGACCGTGCGTCAGTCGTCGGCGCGTGCCAACGAAGCCCGCGACATGGTGCGCGACACCAAGAACAGCGCCGGCAAGTCGGGTGAGATCGTCCGCAGCGCGGTCAGCGCCATGGGCCGGATCGAGGACTCGTCCAACAAGATCGGCCAGATCATCGGCGTCATCGACGAGATCGCCTTCCAGACCAACCTGCTGGCGCTGAACGCCGGCGTCGAAGCCGCTCGGGCAGGCGAA
The DNA here is from genome assembly GCA_900472785.1 of Hyphomicrobiales bacterium. Classification (GTDB taxonomy): domain Bacteria; phylum Pseudomonadota; class Alphaproteobacteria; order Rhizobiales; family Rhizobiaceae; genus Pararhizobium. The sequence continues at coordinate 1,114 of UCJH01000102.1, forward strand.
GCCGGCCGCGGCTTTGCGGTCGTCGCCCAGGAGGTCCGCGAACTGGCGCAGCGCTCGGCCAATGCCGCCAAGGAGATCAAGACGCTGATCAGCGCTTCGGCCTCCGAAGTCGGCGGCGGTGTCGCGCTGGTGCGGGCGACCGGCGATGCGCTGGTGGAAATCGAGCAGCTGGTGCTCAAGGTCAACGATCATGTGGAAAGCATCGCCACGGCCTCGCGCGAGCAGTCGACGGCGCTCGCCGAGATCAACACCTCGGTCAACCACATGGACCAGATGACCCAAAAGAACGCCGCCATGGTCGAGGAAACCACCGCCGCCAGCGAGACGCTGGCCGAGGAAAGCCGCCAGCTGCAGACCCTGCTTGCCCGGTTCAAGCTGGAGCAATCCGGCGCTTCCTATCAGAGCCAGGGCCGCCGCGCGGCCTGATCGCGAAACTTGAGTTTGACAGGATGAAGCCCCGTAAGCCTAAATGGCTTGCGGGGCTTTCTCTGTCGGGGCCTGCAGGACCATTCCCTCGGGCGGAGCCGATATGAGCCGAATACTTCTGATCGTTGCAGCAATAGCGATGCTTGCCGCATGTGGAGCACGGAAAGCGGCCAAGTGCGTGGTGACGCCGAGCAATCTGGTCGAGTGCGCAGAGACTTCATAATCCGCCGTACAACAAGTGCAGCGAGGAATTCGATCGAAGGCCCCACAGCGCTGCGGATCACGGCCATTTTCGTCCAAGGCCTTGTTCCATCCGGAACCGCCGATCGCGGCCCGTCCTGCTAGAACAGGATCAGGGACCGAAACGACGGCCGGCAAAGCCCGGCTTTAGGAGAATTTTATCATGAAAACCCTGTTGAAAGTCGCGCTCGCCGCCGCAGCACTCGGCCTTGCCGCACCGGCAGCGATGGCCAACGCATTCGTCGCCTGGGAGGTATCGGGTGTCGCCTGGGACGACGTCCTGAATGCGCGTGCCTGGCCGTCGGCCCAGTCCGCGGTTCGCGCCGGCTATCCGAACGGAACGACCCTGCAGATGACCGGCCGCTGCATGAACGGCATCGATCTCAACGAAATTTCCGGCTGGTCACGGGCCGCCCAGCGCAACGCCGTTCGCTCGACCTGGTGCCAGATCTGGCACGATCCGGGCCAGAACGGCAACTGGCAGGCAGGCTGGGTCTACGGCCGCTACATCCAGCCGCAGGGCTGGTAGGGCCATGGTGATCTCGCCGTGCACTCGCTATTTCTATGGTTGCAGCGGCTATGCCGCTGCCGTGCGTCGCGGCTCCTTGACATTTCCCGGTTGTACCGTGAATCTTTCGCTGGGGAACGGCGGATCATAAATTTCTGCCGAATATCTGCTTGCTGCGGCAAGTTGGAAAAGCATTCCGTGAATGTGATCGCGGAAATCGGGGCGGTGGTCATGCGTTCAGCTTTTTTTGCCATGGTGACGTTCCTATGTGCCGCCATGCTCACCTGCTTTTGCGGCATTCCTGCCGCCTATGCCAACGCGTCCAAGGTGGCCCTTGTCATTGGCAATGCACGATACAAGTCTGCTCCCGTACTTTTGAACCCGGAGAATGACGCGCAGGACATGGCAGAAGCGCTGGCCGAGATCGGGTTTGACGTCACAATCAAACTTGATGCCGACATGTCGACGCTGAACGACGCGCTGAGCGATTTCACCCAAAAGTCAGAAGCTGCGGATATCGCCATCGTCTATTATGCGGGCCACGGCATTGAACTGGACGGGCGCAACTATCTCATACCCACCGATGCCGGCCTCGAAAAAGAAAGCCAGATCCGGTACAAGGCGCTGGAACTGGATTTGTTCGAAAGCGCCGTCAGCGGTGCCCGCAAGCTACGCGTCGTCTTCCTGGATGCCTGCCGCAACAACCCCTTTGCAGAACGGATCGTCACCCGGGGCGGCAAGAGCAGATCGCTGGTCGGTCGTGGCCTTGCCAGCGTTGAGCCTGCCGGAGGCACGGTCATCGCCTTTGCCGCAAAGGGCGGTACGACGGCGAGTGACGGGGATGGGCGCAACAGCCCCTATACAAAGGCGCTGCTGCGGCATATCCGCGAGCCCGATCTTGACGTCAACATGCTTCTGCGCCGCGTCCGTGACGAGGTGAAGCGCGATACCAACAATCAGCAGGAGCCTTATGATTACGGTTCTCTGCCTGCCGAAACCATCAGCCTCAATCCGAGTGGCAGTCGCGCCACTACCGTGGATGCCGGAGCGTCGACGGCAGTGCCCGCCGGGACCCCGAGTGCACAGACAAACGATGCCAGGGAAGCGTGGGACGCCGTCAAGGACAACAAGAGCCGCAGTGACCTTGAAACCATTGTGCGGCTGTTCCCGGGAACGATCTATGCGACCCTGGCGCAGGGGCGCTTGCAAGCGATGGCCTCCGAGCCGCAAAACCAGCACGATCCTCAGCAGGTTGTGGCCACGCAGGCGAGTGACGGCGTAACTCGGACGACGGACATCGCGCCGACGATGCCGCAGAACTGGTATCTCGCAGTTTATCCAAACGTCGATTTCTTCGGCGGCGATCTTATGCCGCAGGGTATCAAAACGGAAACCGTCGATCAATGCGCCGGCGTTTGCGGCGGCAACCTTGCATGCCGCATGTTTACCTATAATGCACGCGCTAAAATCTGTTTTTTGAAAAGTGGCTATGATCTGGTCCAGCGGGCCGACAATGTCGTCGGCGGGCTGTTTTACAAAGGCACGAAAGAGGAACCCAAGCTTGTCCAGATCGACTGGGAGTTTGTCGCCTCCGCGGACATCGTCGCTCAGGATATCGGCACGACCAGTGACGGAGACTATCTATCCTGCTTCAACAGTTGCCGGAACCATCCGCAGTGCACCGGATTATCTTTCGTCGGCAAGGTGAAACGCAACAAATGTTGGCTGAAAACGGGCTTTAGCAATGTGATCGGTAAAAAGGGCGTCATGTCGGCGCGCCGCTTCGCGTCCGGCGGACAGATGGTCAGTCCCTATCTGGTCGTGCCTTCCAATCCGAAGGACTGACCGAAAAACGTGGTTAATGTTCGGTTAAGCCTCGCATGGTAGCCTGAAACCGCCGCTTAACTGGAGAGTGTCGTGTTCCGCGCCGTTTGCACCGCCATTTCCGCACTTCTGATCACGCTCACCGCTCCGGCATTTGCCGGTCAGAAGGGTGACGTGCCAAGCGCAGATGTACAACTGGACGCAATGATCGGCCAGATGATCATGGTTGGATTCGAAGGCTCAAGACGGGACGATCCGTCATTTCAGGCCTTGCTAAAAAAGGCGGCATCGGGGCGGATCAGCGGCGCTCTATACCTGCAGCGCAACCTCGGCTCGAAACGCGACGTCATCGCGATGAACCGTTTGCTGACGGAGGCCGCGGAAAACCCGTTCCTGATCGCCATCGATCAGGAGGGTGGTGAAATCCAGCGGATTCCCAGAGAACTTGGCTTTCCCACGATCGCTTCGGCGCGCAAAGTCGCTGGCAGCCTGACACCCCGACAAGCGTTTGAGGCCTATTCAGGGTTGGCGAGGCATCTAAGCGACTGGGGTTTCAACTATAATTTCGCACCTGTGGCTGATCTCGATGTCAACTCGACAAGTCCGGCGATCGGCCGTTTTGGCCGCAGTTTTTCCTCGAATGCCGATGTGGTGGTGCAATATTGCGCAGCCTTCATCGATGCACATCGCCAATATGGCGTGCTCACCTCACTGAAGCATTTTCCGGGCCACGGCTCCGCTGTCACTGATAGTCATGATGGTTTTGTGGATGTGACGAAGACGGCCAAGTCCGAAGAACTGCAGGTGTTCAAAGACCTGATAGACCAGGATTTCGCCGATAGCGTCATGATCGGCCATATCCACAATGGAAAGCTGCAGCCGGATAGCGATTTGCCCGCAACGCTCGACCGTCGGGTGGTCATCGACCTCCTGCGGAAAAAGCTCGGCTTTCATGGTGTGGTCGTCACCGATGATCTGCAGATGGCGGCGCTATCCAGACATTTCGATTTGCGCGATACGGTCGTGAAAGCAGTCCTTGCCGGTAACGATCTGTTGGTCTTCGGCAATTCCCGCAGCGTTGATCCACGCATCGATGAAAAAGTGGCCGCCATTCTGCGCGAGGAAGCCGCTTCAAATCCGTTGGTTCGGGAAGCAATTGTTCGTGCCGCCGGTAAGGTGGCGGCGTTGAAGACCCGTCTTGCCGACCGCACCGGTGCCATTGACGGCATGTCGACCCGATCGATTGCGCCGTCACCGCGGCTTTTGACACGCGATTTCGTTCGAGCGCAGCAGCGCGACGTTCAACTTGTTCCGGTGTTTTGAGCGCCTCGAACAGGCCTTCAATCCAGTTCCCAGGAGTCGACCAGCAAGGCGAGATTACCGCGTCGCGATCTCGCGCTGGCGCTGTGGCGGATCGGGACTGCGGGCGAGATCGCAGTTGACGCATTCCCCAAGTTGATATCAATTACCGGTTGCTGTTTTTGTCTGCTCGCGCAGTCAATCCGAAGCCGTTTTGCCGGTCGCTGTGTTTTCCAGGGGAGGTGGTTCGATGCAAGCCCGCAACAAAGTCCGCAGACGATATGTCGTGTTGCCGGGAACCGGAATCGCCGGTGCCGGAATGCAGGCTTCGATCTTTCAGGCCGGCAGCGGCAGTCATCTCGCGCAGGCCGTGGCGGAGGGCATAGACCGCTATGGCTCCAAGGCGGAGATTAAAGGCTTCTGGGCAGCGGCGCCGGCGAGCACCGAACTTTCGGGCGCAATCGGCGAACGCGATTTCGAGGTGCTTTCGCAGCGTTTCCAGGACGGCGTGGCGACGGTTGCAATGACGCAGGAGGCGCGACTGGCGCTTGAGGCCAGCCACCCCGATCTGCGGATCTTTCCAATCACGCGATATTACCTTCCGGGGCGCAATCCCCGTGCATCCGCCGAGGTCGTCGCCGCAAGCCAGATCGCAGCCGCCGACGCCGTCCAGGCCGACGGCGTCGTGTTCCACGACGATGCGAAGCAGCACTTCATGGCCGAAGCGGCCGCCGGCAGTGCCGCTGGCGCCGGCGTGGTCGTCGGCGTCGTCGATACCGGGATAGACGGCAGCCACCCGGCCTTGCAGCAGGCCGTGACCCTGTCGCGCTGCTATATCCCCGGGGCCGACCCCACGGCCGGCGGGCCGGTGAACTGGGGACCGGCAAGCAGCGAACAGGCCGGGCATGGAACGCATGTCGCGGGCATCATCGCGGCAAGGCCGGGTCACGGCGGGCCGGCGGGTATCGCGCCGCAGGCAAGGCTTTTCAGCTACCGCGTCTTTCCCGATGCCGACGGGATGAAGGCCGCGGAGAACCCGGTCATCATCGATTCGATCCGGGCCGCTATCGAGGACGGTTGCCACATCGTCAATCTCAGCCTGGAAGGCCCGCGCCTGAAGGATGACGGCGTGCGCAGCGCAATCGCCGATGCGTGGAGCCAGGGTGTCGTCTGCGTTGCCGCCGCTGGAAACGGGTTCGGCAATCCGGTCAGCTATCCCGCGGCCCTGACCCATTGCATCGCCGTGACCGCGACGGGTCGCGACGGCGCCTTTCCGACGACGCCGCAGTTCATGCAGCATGTCTCGAACCAGCGCTCTGCCATCGATCCTGCGATTTTCCTTGCCGCCTTCTCGAATTTTGGCCCGAGCGTTCAATTCACCGCGCCTGGCCACGCGATCGTGTCGACGTTTCCCGGAAATGGCTGGTGGTTCAACTCCGGCACGTCCATGGCGGCACCGTTCATTTCCGGCATGCTGGCGCGGCTGCTGTCGGACAACGGCAATATTCTCAACATGCTCGGCAGCGCCGAACGCAGTGCGGCGATGCTGCAAATGCTCGTCGGGCGCGCCAGGTTGCTGTCGCTGCCTCAGGTCTCGCAAGAGGGCTACGGATTGCCATTCGGATAGGTGGCCCTTATATTATCGGGAGTACCGGAACTCATCCGGCCGGGGACGATCGGCAGAAACACCGCCCGGTTCGGCACGGCGTTTCGGTGCGTCTGGCATGCGTCTTTCGAATACGCACTGCCGCAAAGCGAGGAACGATGCCCGGTCCGCAGGCCAAGCTTCTTTTGATGAAGGATTTCGTGAAGGGCGATTTCGGCAGCGAAGCCGACGTCGAAGGGCTGCGCCAGCAATTGAGCACGCTTCCCGGCTTTGATCAGGTCGAGCTTGTTCCCAATACCCCTTCGACAGTATTTGCCTCCGTGCCGGCGCGCAACGACCGCGAGCGCGAAACGCTGAAATCGCTGGTCAACGACAAGGTCGTCGGCTGGCGGGTCATCGAGGAGCAGTCCTACGGCCTTCCCAGCACATTCTGACGCGGGCGGAGCGCCCACAGCACTGCGAATGCGGATGGAGAATGCCACGCGGCCGGTTTCGGCGGCGCGAGGCGTTCAAGAAACAAAAAGACAGTGACGCCGACCGTCATGACAGCATGACCTGGCCCAGCCATCATCGGCACGATCATCCATGGCCAGCAGGTCTCGACGCAGGTCCTGCCCGTCCGCCATCCGTAACGCAGGCAATCCATATCGGCTCCCGCCCCGAAGACCCGGATGGACGACACGCGATGGCAGCGATTGAGGGCGGCCTGCGCGATCGGCGAACTGCTCCAGGCGAGCGCCAGTATCAGTACGCCAGCCAGGGCTGCAGGCCCGGGAACGACCATTCCGATGCCGATCGACAGGGGAACAAGGATCAGCCCCGCCATCATCCAGACGGAGGCAAAACCGGCGGCGAACATGCAGACGGCCCGCCGGCGGCGTGCCCGTGCGCTGGAATAGGTGACGTGAAGCAATGGACGCTGCAGCAATGGCGGCATCATCGCGGCGATCATCAGACACCATCCGGCGATCGCCGCAACCGGTGACCAGAGCGGCCCGAGCAGAAGATAGAAATCCGCCGGATCGATATTCAGCAGGGATCCGCAAAGGGCCTGTAGCCCGGCATTCGGCGGCATCGCCAAAAGGATCACGCTTGCCACCGCCGCAATCGCCAGCAGACAGGCCAGCGGTGCGGTCCCCGCGCCGCGAATGGAGGCCAGCATCCGGCCGGCCTCAGGTCGCCGGCTGGCTGAACACGCTCACCCGCTCCACCGTTATCGGCGAAGGGTCGGGTATGTCCGGCTGCTCGATGCGGATTTCCAGCGTGCCGAGGTCGCGGCCTTGCGCGGCAAAGGCGCCGGCAAGGTCGGTGATGTCGAGCGAGACGCTCAGCCCGTTGCCGCCATGAGCGCCGTCCGTCGCCGACGCCTTCGCCAATCCGAACAGCGCGACCGTATCGACATGCTCGCTGACACTGGCCGGCAAGGTGCCCTGCGCCGGGATGCGGACCGAAATGCGCAAAATGCCGCTCGGCGCCGTCCCCTTCACGTTTTCGAGATTGAGGAACAGGCGCTCCGGAGCCGCTACTCCCGCCGGCAGCGCACCTCCCGGTATGATGTTGACGACCGTCGTCGCAGCGCCGGTGCCAACGGTAACCGTCCCGGTATTCGACCCGACCGGCGTCGATACAGGCGGTTGAGAAGAGGAACCCGAACCCGAACCGGATGGCATCGCGCCTCCTGGAGCGGCCCCCGCCACGACGGTGGGGGGCGTCACGCCCGTGCCGATGGACAGATCATCATATATGGGCGCCAGCGAGCCGCCGGGCAAGGTGTCGCCGGGCGTGAAGACTGCCAGGCCGCCAGCGGACGTCGGCATGGTGAATTGCCGCGGGGTAGGACCGCTCCGCCAGGGGGCTCCGGTTTCCTGGACATTGCTTGCCTGCGTCAGCCATGCCGCCCAGAGCCTGTCGATGTTGCAGTGATGCAGCCAGAAGATCGGATCCAGCGCGGCATAATCCGGATCGCTCATGAAGCCGGGACTACCCGTCCAGCCGCCGATCATGACATGGACCCGGTTGTGGGGGTTGAGTTCCTCTGCGCCTGCAGCGCTTGCAAATTGCAGGAAGCCGGTGCTGCCGCCGCCGAAGGCCACCGTTCCGGGCGCCGAGGTATAGCGGTTTTGCGTCATTGCGCCGAGCGTGATGTCCGGCAGAACGCCCGGTACGGCGCCAAGCGTCGTCAAGCCGGCACGCGGCGGGCGGGAGAGGGGGTTCGACTTGCCGTTCGGCATGGTCGCATCGAGGAACGGTTGCGGTATGTCCCGGGATGTCGTCTTGGATGTATCGAAATAGTTCCAGTAGGGCAGCGTCCAGTCTGTCGGGCCGCCCAGCTTGGCGACCGTCGCGGCGATGATCGCCTCAAACGCAGCGAGATAGCCCCGATGCCACGGCAGGAAGTACCAGCCGCCATGCTGGCACTGGTCGAACAGGGTGGCTATTTCCGAAGCGGGCGGTGCCGGCTGCTCTGCGGTGATCAGCCCGGCCCCGATCCAGCCGGGCCTGTCGAAGCCGTGGATCGCGCCGAGATACAGCCAGCTGGTTCGATCGGCGAAACTTCGTTTCGACATATCTTCGATCGCCAGTGCGTACCATTCGAGGGTGGGATTCCAGCCCGCCCCCAAGGTTGCAACATCCTTCCGCATAGCTGCTCCTCCCCCGGAGTTGTCCTGTCAGAACGAAACCTGCATACCGTGCCTGGATTTTCAGTGTGACTCGATAATTTACTGAACCATTGGTTGTGTCAACAGAAATCTGACGGCCGCCCGCCGAGCGGCAGAGGCCGAAGCGGACAGGGGCAATTTTGTCCGCGGGTTTGGCTCCTTCACACCGCCAGCTTCAAGCCGATGCCCCAGGGATCGACCAGCGAGACGACATCGCCGGTGCGCGTCGTCGGAATTTCGAGGGCCTCGAGTTTGCTTACGGCTCCGGCTAACCTGGCCGGGTCGTTGAAGTGCACGGTGTAGTCGGCAAGGCCGGTCATGTTCGCCTGGCGTTTCGGCGCGCCGCGCGAGTTCCAGATATTGGCGGCGACGTGGTGGTGGTATTTGCCCGAGGCAAAGAAGCTGGCGCCGGGATAGGTGGCCATCAGATCGAGGCCGAGAACGTCGCGGAAGAACGCGTTCGCCTCCGGAATGTTCGAGACCTGAAGATGGATATGACCGATGGCCGAACCGTCGGGCATGCCGCCCCATGTGCCCTTGTCCGCTTCGTCGTAGAGCTTCTGCAGGTCGAGCGGCAGCGTCGCCATCTTGACCATGCCATCCTGCAGATAGTTCCAGTCTTCGCGCGGCCGGTCGCGATAGACCTCGATGCCGTTGCCTTCCGGGTCCGCGAGATAGATCGCCTCGCTGACGAGGTGATCCGAGGCGCCCTGCAGCGGCACGTTGTTATGGGCGACATGCGCCAGCCAGCGGCCAAGCTCGGCGCGATCCGGTATCAGGAAGGCGGTGTGGAACAGGCCGGGCGCGTTATGCGGCGCCTCAGCCGCGTTGCCCGCCGTGGTTAGCGTCAGGAGCGGCCGGCCGGCAACGCCCAGCACTTCGCCGCTGTCGCTTTTTTCGATCGGCTTCAATCCCAGGATCGCCTGATACCAGGCGGAGACCATGGCCAGATCGCGCACGACGAGATGCGAATGATCGACATAGGCGGGCATGTTGATGGCGTGCGCGGCGGGAAATTCGGTCATCGTTCTCACTTCTGCATGGGCTGATCCGGCCATACCGGTGGCAATCGCGGCGGTTGCCGAAACCTTGAGAAAATTGCGTCTGTCGATGCCGGTCATGGAAAATCCTCGAAGGTCGTTTGCGTCAGACTATGAGCCAGGGAATTCGTTCATGAAAGCCACGTTGTTGGCGATGTACTGTTCTCCAAACGTTGACAATGGGGCGGTTTGAATACCGTGCGGCCCGGTGACGTTTCGATCATCCGACCCCATATGAGGAGGACTGCCGCACGCAACGCGGTTGCCGACCGGCAGCGAAGCGAAGGAGCCGTGTGATGTACAGGAAAATCATCGTGCCGATCGCCATGGACCAGCTGGAACACGGCGAGAAAACCTTGGGGATCGCCAAGACGCTGCTCGATCCCGGCGGCGAGATCGTGCTTCTCAATGCCGTCGAGGACCTGAATGCCTATGCGCAGGGCTACATGATCGTCGATTTCCCGATGGAGATCATCGATGCCTCGCGCAAACATGCCGTCGCGACCCTTAAGGGGCTGAAGGAGAAGCATGCCATCAATGGTCGGGTCGAAACCCGCGTCGGCAGCGCCGCAAGCGTCATCAACACCGTCGCCGACGAGGAGGGCGCCGATCTGGTGATCATCGCCTCGCATCGGCCGGGCCTGATCGACTATTTCATCGGCTCGACGGCCAGCCGCGTCGCCAGCCATTGCCAGTGCACCGTGCTGATCGACCGGTAGCGGGCATCGGGCGGTCGCCGTTTGTTGTCCCTTGTCGCGGAAATTGATCTTTCCGGCGGTCTTTGCTGCTGTAACGGTTAACCGTCCTGTGCCAGATTGGGCGGACGATCTTTGCTGCAGTGCGACACCTGTCACAATTGCGTTGTAAAATCAGACGACAGGCGGGGGCGAAACAAAGAGGAAGCCGTGGAAATCAAGGGCATCAAGTGGAATTATGATCGCAGCGAACTGATCGCCGACGGCGTCGTGCACGGCATCGGCCTGGTCTGTGCGCTGATCGGCGTCACGGCGCTGATCTTTTACGCCACCCTCTGGAGTTCGTCCGGTCAGCTCGTGGCAGCCTGGATCTACAGCGCCGGGCTGGTCGCCACCATCTCGATCTCCTTCATGTACAACATATGGCCGGTGTCCCGGACCAAATGGTTCCTGCGCAGATTCGATCATTCCTCGATCTTCATCCTGATCGCTGCCACCTACACGCCATTCCTGCAGCGCGGCTGGGAGGACCCGTATTTGTTCGGCATGCTGATCGGCATCTGGACGATCGCGGCGGTCGGCGTCTTCATCAAATGCGTGTTTCCCGGCCGCTTCGACCGGGTTGCGATCCTGCTCTATCTCGCCATGGGCTGGAGCGGCATCTTCGCCGCCGGGCCGCTTTTGTCGCAGCTGACGGTAACGACGATGACGCTGATCGTCATCGGCGGCATCATCTATTCCGCAGGCGTCATCTTCCACGTCTGGGAAAAGCTGCGCTTCCAGAATGCCATCTGGCATGGCTTCGTCGTCACGGCCGCCGCCGTGCATTACTCCGCGGTTCTCTCCTGCATCAGCGCTTCCACCGGGTCCTGAGCCCGATCCATGCGCCGGACGTCCGGCTGTCGGCGCGGCTTTCCGTTGCCGAAACACATTGTGGCGTGCCGGTCGCACGGCATATTCTCGTGCCGTGAAGAAAAAAAATCGAAAGCGTTGCAACTTTTCAATTGGGCTTTCGTATTTGCATTGCCTGCTTAAGTGGCACAAGGCTATCCCTTGATCACGCATATCAAAAAATTAGAAATTTTGCATCGGGTGTGTATAGTATCGGTTGTGAATTTGGCTCGAATGTAGCGATTTTCCGGAAGGCGACGCCAGCTATGGAGAATTTTAAAGGCAGCAGCTCAAAAAACAGGCTTAGAATTCACGGCCCGGAGCCGGAGGAAGGCGTCTGCAGCGATGCGGACGAGGATGACGGTCCCGGTCGAAGATGGTCGATCATCCTGATCTTCGCCGTCGTTCCGCTTGTCGTTCTGACAACCATTCTGTTCGTAAGCTTTGCAATCCTATCGGCGGCCTTCGGAGCAATGCCGAGTGAACTCATGGCCTCGACTTATCCGGATATCTATCAATTTTGACGCTTTCCGGTTGCATCAGGACCGGCGGAGGGCCGGGTTTCGCAACCTGCGGCCGGCCGCAGCGATTTTGCCATTCGCGTGACCAACGGATTGAACCGCTTGATATCGGCCTTGCGATACTGAAGCCGGAAAAAGCCGGCGCCGCCGTCGCAAAGGCGCACGCCGCGCTCGTAAAGCACGTCGCCTTTCCGAACACCGGAAAAACTCGCCCAGGCCGCCGTCACCTTTTCATAGGTGATCGTCCATTGTGCATCCTTTTCCCCGCCGACGCGGGTTTCCGCGTCCTGTGAAAATTCGCCGTCGAGGTTCGTCCCGAACACCAGGAGCGATGCGCCTCCACTTGCCGCAAAAGTCGCGCCATCGCCGTTGTCGGCCTCGCTCTGCAGCGTGAAGCCGGGCGGGATATCGATCGTGTAGCCGTAACGTGGATTGGAATAGACCTGCCAGGATGCTGCCTGCGCCGCAGGCATGCCGGCCACTGCCAGCATGCCCGTCAACGGCGCGACCATGCATAGGCCCGCGCGCTTCATGCCTTTGAAGGCTCGAAGGTCAGCGCCACGCCGTTCATGCAGTAGCGCAATCCGGTCGGGGCAGGGCCGTCCGGAAAGACATGGCCGAGATGGGCGTCGCAATCGGCGCAGCGGATTTCCGTGCGCGTCATGCCGTAGGACGTGTCGTGGTGTTCATCCACGGCGTCGGGCGCTATCGGCTGGGTGAAACTCGGCCAGCCGGTGCCGGAATTGAACTTGGTCTCCGACTTGTACAGCGCCTTGCCGCAGCAGACGCAATGATAGGTTCCCTTCTGGCCAAGTTCGAAATCGGGGCTGGAAAAGGCCCGCTCGGTGCCGTGCTGGCGGGTGATGCGATATTGCTCGGGCGTCAGCTGGGCGCGCCATTCCGCATCGGTTTTTTCGACTTTCAGGGTTTTGGTTTCATCCATCTTCACTCTCCTTGTCGATTGCCCGACATATAGGAGGCAAGAGGCGATCCGGCAATCACTGCGGCGTTTCAGGATCGAGCCCGGTTCATGGAGAGAACCTTGATGAACCAAAGTGGTTCACCCATAATCAAAGTGAATCAAGGAAAGGTAGGCGCCGTGACCGCATTGACCGTGCGCGTGTCGGACGAGACCGCAAGCAGGCTTGAGCAGATCGCGGAGAAACTGGACCGCTCCCGTTCCTACATGGCCGCGCAGGCCATCGAGGACTACGTTGCCCGCGAGGAGTGGCAGCTTGCCGAAATCGAGGCCGGACTGGCCGAGGCTGACCGTGGCGCGTTCGCCAGCCCCGAAGACGTGGCGAAAGTCGTCGGCAAATACGTCAAGTCCGCACGCCAATCATGAGTCCCAAGCGTATCCGCTGGACGCTGCGGGCGTTGCGGCGGCTCGATGGCATCGGCGGGAAAAATCCAAAAGGACGACCCCGACGCGGCGGCCCGTGTGGTCGCGCGGATTGTGACGGCCGTGGACATGCTCATGGATTTCCCTGCCTCCGGCCGGGCGGGCCGCACCAAGGGCACCCGTGAAATCGTGCTGGCGGATATTTCCTATATCATTCCGGACCGCGTCGGGCGCGACATCGAAATCATCACGGTCATGCATGCGCACCAGAAATGGCCCAAGGCCTCCTGACTGTTTTTTTCTGTCCGTTCACCGCGCGAAGCGCGGTCGCGGGGCCATCGTGGCTTTGCCCCAATCGGGATCGCGAGCGCCTTGCCGTTCCGAAACCCGGGATAGCCGGGGGGAGAACCTTGAGTCCGCGCTCTGACTGGCTTATGCCGGGTGGTCGTCGTTTTCGCGCTGACGTCCGCCTGTTCGTCGTGTAGGGCGCAATCTTTCGGGGAGGGAGAGCCGCAACCTTGGATGTCACGGCCCTGACATGTCTGGCCCTGCTCCTGCCGTTTGCGGGAGCGCTTGCCGCACCCGGCTTGACCCGCCTGCTGGGCCACAATGCCGTCTGGGTGCTGGCCCTGTTTCCGGCAGCCGTCTTCCTGCATTTCCTCGGCTTTTCCGCCGAGATCGCCCGGGGCGCGACCGTCACCGGCGGGTATCCATGGGTGCCTTCCCTTAATGTGCGCTTTTCCTGGCTGATCGACGGGCTGTCGCTGACTTTCGCGCTGTTGATTTCCGGGATCGGCACGTTGATCGTGCTCTATGCCGGCGGCTACCTGAAAGGACACCCGCAGCAGGGGCGGTTCCTGGCGTTCCTCATGCTGTTCATGGGGGCGATGCTCGGCCTCGTCGTGTCCGACGGTTTCCTGATGCTGTTCGTTTATTGGGAGCTGACCTCGATCACCTCCTTCCTTCTGATCGGCTTCGATCACACGCGTCAGGCGGCACGGCGCGCAGCCCTTCAGGCGCTGGTGGTCACGGGCGGCGGCGGCCTGTTCCTGCTGGCTGGGCTGCTTGTGATCTCGGGCATCACCGGGACATCGCAGTTGTCGGCGTTGTCCGGCTTTGCGGCGCAGCTCAAGGCAAGTCCGCTCTATCTGACGGCGCTGGTTCTCGTTCTCGGCGGCGCGCTGACGAAATCGGCGCAATTTCCGTTCCACATCTGGCTGCCCAACGCCATGGAGGCGCCGACGCCGGTCTCGGCCTACCTGCATTCGGCGACCATGGTGAAGGCCGGGGTCTATCTCCTGATGCGGCTCAATCCGTCGATGAGCGGCACGCCGGAATGGCAGACGATCCTGCCGGTCTTCGGCGGCACGACGCTGATCGTCGGCGCGTTGCTCGCCCTGCGCCAGACGGACCTCAAGCTGATGCTCGCCTATACGACCATGGCGTCGCTCGGACTGCTGGTGCTTTTGACCGGCTTCGGATCGCCGCATGCGATCGAGGCGGCGGTGCTTTATCTGGTCGCGCATGCCCTGTTCAAGGGCGCCCTGTTCATGGTGGCCGGGATCATTGATCACGAGGCGGGCACGCGCGATATCCGCAAGCTCGGCGGCCTTCGCCGCGCCATGCCGATCACATTTGCCGCCGCCCTCGTCGCCGCACTGTCGATGGCCGGCCTACCGCCTTTTTTCGGCTTTCTTGCCAAGGAGGAAATCTATGCGGCGCTCGGGCATTTCGACGCCTGGTCGGTCGTCTTTGCGGCGATCGCCATCCTCGGCAACGCGCTGATGTTCGCCATTGCCTTCGCCGTCGCGTTCAAACCTTTCCTCGGCCCCACGATCGAGACGCCGAAGGTGGCGCATGAAGGGCCTGTGCTGTTGTGGATCGGCCCGGCAATCCTGGCCTTGAAGGGGCTGGCGGCGGCTGTTCTTGCCGGCGCGACGCATCATATGATCTCGACGCCGATGGCATCCGCGATTGCAGGTGCGCCGCGCAACGTCGACGTCTCGCTGATGCCGCATCTCGGCGTGCCGCTTGGCCTGTCCGCGCTGACGGTCGGGCTCGGCGTGATCGTCTATCTCAATCTCGATCGCCTGCGCGGCCTGATCGCCGGCGTGCTTGCCGATATCGGCTGGGGGCCGGATCGTGGCTTCGACCAGGCGATGCGCGGCCTGATCGGCTTTTCCCAACGGCTGACGCGGCGGCTGCAGACCGGCCGGCTCGACGGCTATATGACGGTCACCTTCATCGCGCTGGCCGTGGTTCTGGTCGTTACGCCGCTGTGGTTCGGCGAAATGCCGCGCCCGCCGGTCTTTCCAAAGGATGTGCCCTGGCATGAGCTGGCGATCCTGGCAATCGCCGTCATCGGCATCGTTGCCGTGGTGCTGGCCAGGGACCGGCTGACGGCGATCGTCTCGCTCGGCATCCAGGGCTTTGCGGTCGCAGTGATCTTCCTGCTCTATGGCGCGCCGGATCTGGCCTTCACGCAGTTCATGGTCGAAACGCTGGTGGTGGTCATCCTGGCGCTGGTGATGACGCGGCTTAGGCTGTCGCCCTCCGATCGACGGCCGTTCCGCCAGACGCTGCCCGACGCGGCCATCGCCCTTGCCTGCGGCGTTGGGCTCTGCCTGCTTTTGATGACGGTGACCGAAGCGCCTTTCGATACGGCGCTGACCGATTTCTTCAACCTGTATTCCAAGGCGATTGCCCATGGCGCCAATGTCGTCAACGTCATCATCGTCGATTTCCGCGGCACGGATACGCTAGGGGAAATTGCCGTGGTGATGATCGCGGCACTGGCGATCCTGTCTCTGGTCCGGCTGAAACCGGGATCGATGGTGCGGATGGCCGACAACGAGCCGGATGCGGGGGAGGGAAGGCCATGAAGTCGCTCATCCTGCGCACGACGGCGCCGCTGCTGGTTGCGCTCATGCTGATGTTTTCGATCTTCGTTTTGCTGCGCGGCCACAACGAGCCGGGCGGCGGCTTCATTGGCGGCCTGATCGCGGTTGCGGCGCTGGCCATCTATGGCATCGCCGGCGGTGTGGAGACGGTGCGCCGGGCGATCGTCTTTCATCCACTGGCCATTGCCGGCGCCGGCCTGCTGCTTTCGACGCTGGCCGGGATGATCTCGATCCTGCTGCATGTGCCCTTCATGACCGGGCTCTGGGTGACGCCGAGCGTTTTGGGTCAGCCGGTGCCGCTGTCGAGCGTCATGCTCTTCGATACCGGCGTCTATCTCGTCGTGGTCGGCGCGCTGACGGGGGTCGTGCTGGCGCTTGAGGAAAGGGGCGAGGACTGATGGAACCGATCTTCGCCGTCCTCGTCGGACTGTTCTTCGCGGCGGCCGTCTATCTGCTCTTGTCGAAATTCATCATCCGGGTGCTGCTTGGGGTCGCCATCCTCGGCAATGCCGTCAATCTGGCGATCTTTGCCAGCGGCCGCATCCTGCGCGACGTGCCGCCGGTCATCGGCGCCGGCCTCGACGTCTCGGCCGGGCCGACGGCCAATCCGCTTCCGCAAGCGCTGATCCTGACGGCCATCGTCATTTCCTTTTCCTTCTTCTCGTTTCTGCTGGTGCTGTCCTGGCGCGCCTATCGCGTCATGGGGACCGACAACACCGACGAGATGCGCGTGGCTGAGCCCGAAGGCGAAGCCCCGCCACCGCTGCGGTACTGATGCATGGCGACGTTCTCCGCTCCCGCCGATCTTTCCGCAGCCCTGGTGATGACGCCGACGCCGCTCGTTGACTGGCTGGTGATCCTGCCCGTCGCCTGGTGCATTCTAACGGGTGCCGTGCTGATGATGCTGCGCCATCGGGTCCGCGCCCATGCCGTCCTTGCCGTGCCGGCGCCGGTGCTGCTGGTCGCGCTCAACGCCGCGCTTCTGGCCCATGTGGCGGTCAGCGGGCCGGTGACCATGGTCGTGGGGCGCTGGCTGCCACCGTTCGGCATCGCGTTCACGGTCGATCTGACGGGCGCGCTGTTCGCGCTGACGGCCGGCATCGTTGCGCTTGCCGGCTCGGTCGCGGCGCTCGACGATATCGACGACAGCCGCCGGCGCTACGGCTTCTATCCCTTCCTGATGCTGCTGATGGCCGGCGTCAACGGCGCTTTTCTCACCGGCGACATCTTCAATCTCTATGTCTGGTTCGAGGTGCTGCTGATCTCCTCCTTCGGCCTTCTGGTGCTGGGGTCGGAGCGCGGGCAGATCGACGGGGCGGTCAAGTATGGTTTTCTCAACCTGATCGCCACCACCCTGTTCCTGATCGCCACCGGTCTGCTCTACGGCGTCTTCGGAACGCTGAACATGGCCGATATCGCGCTGAAGGCTGAAGCCGCGCCGGATCGCATCCCGCTGATGACGCTGACGGCGTTGTTCGCTCTCGCCTTCGGCATGAAGGCGGCCGCTTTTCCGGTGAATTTCTGGCTGCCGGCCTCCTATCACACGCCGCGGATCGTGGTTTCTGCGCTGTTCGCTGGCCTGCTCACCAAGGTCGGCATATACGCGCTGATCCGCGTCGGCGTCATGCTGCTGCCTATGTCGCTCGATCGCCTGAGCCCGATGCTGTCGCTCGTCGCGGTGCTGACCATGCTGACCGGCGCCTTCGGCGCGCTGGCGCAGACGGATATCCGCCGGCTGCTCGGCTTTCTCGTCGTCTCCGGCATCGGCGCGATGCTGGCCGGCATCGCGCTCGGCGGGCCGGACGGCATAGGCGGCGCGATCTTCTATGCGCTGCATTCGATCGTCGTGATGACGGCGCTGTATCTTGCAGCCGGCCTTGCGGCGCGATGTGGCGGCAGTTTTTCGCTGGCGGCGCTCGGCGGGCTGTACCGCAGCCATCCGGGCCTTTCGGCGCTGTCGCTGATGCTGGTGTTCTCGGTCTCCGGCCTTCCGCCGTTTTCCGGGTTCTGGCCGAAGGTGATGCTGGTGAAGACAGCGATCGACGGCGGCGTCTGGTGGCTGGCGGCAAGCCTGCTGCTTGCCGGCTTCCTGACGTTGATCGCCACCGCCCGCATCTTCCTTCTCGCCTATTGGCGCCCCTTACCCGGCGTGGCAGCGGTCGCGGCGGGCGAGGGCCCTGGATGTCCGGTGGCGGTCTTCTGGCCACTCGTCGCGCTGACGGCGCTTTCGCTCTGCGTCGGCCTGTTCCCGGAGCCGATGCTGGGCCTCATACGGACGGCTGCCGCGAGCCTGATCGATCCGGCCGCCTATATCCGCTCCGTCTTCCCGCAGGGGCTTGCGCCATGAAACGAGCGATCCTCATCCTGTCGATGACCCTGACCTGGACTGCGATCACCGGCAGTGTCTCGGCTCTCAACCTCCTCCTTGGGCTTGCCGTCAGTGCGCTGTCGCTCTGGCTGGTGCGCGAACAGGTCGCCGCTGCCGGGTCGAACGTGCGGCCCTTGCCGTTTCTTCTGCTCTGCGGGCTGTTTTTCAAGGAACTGGCGCTCTCGGCGATCAAGGTGGCGTTTCTCGTCGTGCAGCCGCGGATGCGGCTGAAGCCCGGCATTTTCGCCTATTCGCTGACCGTGACGCGGGATTTCGAGATCACCCTGCTTGCCAACCTGATCACGCTGACACCCGGCACGCTGTCGGTCGACGTTTCCGCCGACCGACGTATTCTTTATGTGCACGCGCTCGATTGCGCCGATCCCGCCGCTTTGAGACACGACATCGCCCACGGTTTCGAGCGGCGCATCAGGGAGGCTTTCCCGCTATGAGCGCCAACGATCTTCTGCAATCCGCCACGGGCTTTTCGCTCGTCGTCCTGTCCCTGTCCCTGGTGCTGACCGTCGTGCGGATTGTTCGCGGTCCCTCGCTTGCCGACAGGGTGCTCGGCCTCGACATGCTGGTGGCGATCGCCATCGGCTTCATTGCCGTCATTGCCGTCCGCACCGGCTTCAATCTCTATATCGACATCGCCATCGCGCTCGGTCTCGTCGGCTTTCTGGCGACCGTCGCCTTTGCCCGCTTCATCCTGATGCGGGGGACTTCGCCGCAAAGGCTGGAACCCGCGGCCACCCCGCCTGGTCCGCGGATGGCAAAACGCGGCAAGGCAGGACAGGCGGCGCGGCGCAGGCGCAGGGGAGATCGCTGATGGGCCGGGAATCACTTGCCGTGGAATCATTCGCCATGGAATCACTCGCCTCGGAACCGCTCGGCATGGGCCTGGCCGTCGTCGTCGCGGTGCTTCTCGTCCTCGGTTCGCTGTTCAGTCTGCTGGCGGCTGTGGGGCTCTTGCGGTTTCCGGACCTCTACACACGCATGCACGCGGCCTCCAAGGCCGGTTCCGTCGGCTCCGGCCTGCTGTTGATCGCGGCCGGTCTTCATGCGCTGGATGGAGCGATCCTGCTGCGCGCCCTTGCAGGATTTTTCTTCATCCTGCTGACGGCGCCGATCTCGGCGCATCTTCTGGCCAAGGCTGCGCACCATGCGGGCCAGCGGCTTCATCCCATATCGGTGACGGACCAGATGCCTCGCGAAAGAGTTGGCCCGAAGGATTGAAACAGGGCGTTGATCCACCGGTTTGCGGGCTGCAACCGCCTGCCAATGCGCGGTTACCGCCCCATCGTCGCACCGCTTTTCGAATGTAACGTAGTGTTTCTGCGGCGTTGCAGTTTCATCGCACAATTCAAGATGATTGACGCGTATAGCGCACAAAATATTATTGGACTTTTGCCGCATCAATGTTAATCGAGTAACGGCAAAGTGTCGCTTGCGATATTACTTCCGCCTGAAATTCCAGCATGGGTTGAGAATATTGGTTGTTGCTTTGAAGTGCCGGGCTTGCCTGTACTTTGGCAACAGCTTTCGCCTCAAGGGATCGAAGTTTTATGGCGGTTTGCTGATGCGTTTGATAGGTTGTGGTGGTGTCGCTCCCGTTTCGGCATCCGACAATCGTGAAACGCCAGTTTCGTGATGCTTTCGTATAGGTTCTAGTGATGCCTGATATCTTTCGTTTCAGGTGCGCTTATAAAATTCGATAGGAGAAATGAAGAATGACGGAATCAACGCTTGGCGCGGGCCATGATCTTCTGGTTGAACTCACCGCGGAGATCGTCGCTGCTTATGTCAGCAATCATGTTGTCCCGGTTGCCGAGCTTTCGACACTGATTGCAGACGTCCATTCCGCGCTGAACAACACCAACAGCCCGGCTCCGGTCGCGGTGGCGGTCGAAAAGCCGAAGCCTGCCGTGTCGGTTCGCAAGTCGGTCCAGGACGACCAGATTACCTGCCTGGAATGCGGCGGCACCTTCAAGTCGCTGAAGCGCCACCTGATGACGCACCATACCCTGTCGCCGGAAGACTACCGCGAAAAGTGGGACCTGCCGGCCGATTATCCGATGGTCGCCCCGGCCTATGCGGAAGCGCGTTCGCGCCTTGCCAAGGAAATGGGCCTTGGCCAGCGCCGCAAGCGTCGCGCAAAGTAATATCCTGCGTGTGGCGGCGTCGATGCGCCTGCAATCGCCGAGTTTTGGGCCGGAGTGAACGATCACTCCGGTCTTTCGATTTATAGGTAGAGGAAAAAATACCTATTTTTTCCTTGGAAAATCTGGAAAACTGAGAGAAATCAACGCTTGGTTGCAGGCCGATGGTTCCTTCCATCCCCGCAATCGCACTAGGGTGTATGAATTAATTCCTATTCAAGGAGTGCGTTCATGTCCACCATCAAGACCAGCCGTTCCAGAATGCCGCCCTCCCGGCGATTTCCCTTTCCTGTCCAGACGACAGTCCCGGCAATCGTTGTCGGCGGCAATCCGCCTGACGTCGTCCACAGCGCGCCTCGGCGGCTCCCCTCCCATGTTCTCTGCGGCATCGTCCGGCAGGTAACGGCGGAGATGCTGATGCTCGTCGGAGACCGGGTGCGGCTGCGCCGCGACCGCCGCCGCTCCAGCTGCCATGTCCGCCAGATCGCCATGTATGTCAGCCACGTCGTGCTGCAGATTTCGCTGACCGATATCGGCCAGGTCTTCGGGCGCGACCGCACCACCGTCAGCCACGCCTGCAATGTCGTCGAGGACCGTCGCGACGACGTCGCCTTCGACGACTTCGTTGCTGCCGTGGAGCGGGTCGTCAGCGCAGTGTTCGGTGCCGGAGGCTGCGACCATGCGTGAGGACAAGGTGGCAAGGCAAAGCGCTCTGGTGAAGCTCGTCCGCTACGTGGCGGGACGGGAGGCCAGGGTCTGCGAAGGAAGCGGCGGTGCTGCGGTGCTTGTCAGCCGGACAGGCGAGACGGGTCGGTCGTTTCCGCAGGCGGTGCTGGGGGAGGCCTGCTCGCTCGGCCTTCTCGCAAGACAGGGCGCGGCACTTGCGGCGACGCCGCAGGCGGCTGCCTTCCTGCGACGGGCCGCCCTCTCTCCGGACGAACGCTTTCAGGACCAGCATCGCGAGATCGAGCAGCGCAGCGTGCTGATCGACGAGGTGCGCCAGCCGGTGCGGGTCAATCTCAGCGAATCGCCGCTCGGCGGCATGGCGCGGCTCAAGGAAAAGTCCGGCGAACCGTTTCTGAGCCCGGTGGCGCTCGACGCTGGCCTGCGGCTGCATGCCGACTTCACCCGTGGCCAGCTGCAGCCGCACCTTACCATGCGCTACGAGCCGCGGCTTGCCGGCAAGATCGGGGGCATTCCGGGCGGGACCGGCGATCTCTGCGACAGTGCGCTTTCGGCGCGGGGCAGGGTGCGGGCGGCGGTCGAGGCCATCGGCCCGGAACTGTCGGGCGTGGCGCTCGATGTCTGCTGTTTCGAAAAAGGGCTGGAGACGGTGGAGCGCGAGCGGCAATGGCCGGTGCGGTCCGCCAAGCTGATGCTGCGGGCCGCACTGATGGCGCTGGCCCGGCATTATACGCCGCCGGCCGGCCGCAGCCGGCGCAGCGCCTGGGGCGACGAGGGGTTTCGCCCGGCCATGGCCGACGCGACCGTCACTGAAACCCATCCGTCGGGGCGATGACCCGTCGGCGCAGGCTCGCGGAGGTCGACAGGGTAGCCCTTCACGCCACCAGTTGCTGCGCCGCTTCCTCGCGGATGCGCTTGACCATGGAGCGCAGGCCGTTGGCGCGTTGCGCCGACAGATGTTCAACGAGACCGATCTTGCCGAAGACGTCGAGCGCGTCGAGCCTGACGATTTCCGAGGCATGTTTGCCGGAATAGATGGCGAGAACGATGGCGACGAGACCGCGGACGATATGCGCGTCGGATTCGCCGGCAAAGGTCAGCACCGGATCGGCGCCCGCATCGGCCTTTGTAGTCACCAGCCAGACCTGGCTGGCGCAGCCCTGCACCTTGTGGTCGGCGGTGCGCTGCTCCTCCGGCATCTCCGGCAGCGCCTTGCCGATCTCGATCACATAGCGGTAGCGATCCTCCCATTCCTCGAGGAAGGCGAAGTCGTCGATGATCTTTTCAATCGGGGTCATGCAGGGCATCCGGCGCGTGGGTCTTGCCGGTTGATATAGGGGATCGCGATGCGGATGAGAACCGCAAAAGAAAAAGCCGTGCGGGATGGGCGTTCCGCACGGCTGCCGTTGTTCGGCGAGTCAGTCAGGCAATTTCGGGTATTACTTGGCGCGCGCCGTTTTCGGCTCGATGCGCGGCTCCGGCACCGGCGTCTTCTTGAAGAGGGGGACCGTATCGCCCTCGGCATCGACGGCGAGGGTGTCGTTGGGATCGGCAGCGACGTCAGTGGCGATCGTGCCGGTCATGACCGCGTCGTCCGGCGAGGCGAACTGCTGGTCGAGAAACTGATAGGCGATGCGGGCGCCCTCGCGGGCCCGGTGGCCGAGCGCCACGAAGGTTTCGCCGCCTTTCTCGCAGACGTCCGGCTTCTGGATGCAGATCGCGCTGATATAGCCGAAGGCCTCGGTTGCGGCGGAGAAGGTATCGCCGACATCCATCTTCGGGCCGCGCTCAAGCGTATCGGTGCTTGCCGGATCGAGAAACGGCAGAAGCACCAGCACCAGCGAAAACCAGAATGTTCCCTTGATCAGAAACCACATTGTTTTGCCCATCCGCGTTCTTGGCCCGCACCGGGCCTTGATCTGTCGGCAAGCGCGCCGGTCTTTGCCGGATGCATCGCTTTTCGCCGCCTTGTCCCGTCACAATAGGAAGGGAATCGGAAAATGCCTTTGCCAAAACCGGTGGCATTTGCGCCGAGTTTTCCTAAAATTGGATTTTCCGGCATTTGAATCGTATTTGTCGCGCATTTGAGCGACCGTCGTTAATCTTCATGGCGGGCTGGTGGCGGCCAGGCCCGCAAACATAGGCCTTGGCTGCGAAGCGCTTGCCACAGGCGTTAATATTCCCGAAAAAACCGCCTGAAATCCATCGCTTACGCCCCATTAACCACAAAAGACGAAGCCTCCTGATTTTGTCCCGGAATGGGATTTTCGGGGGATTCCGGCAGGTTTCCACGGTCGTCATTTATTCTTTCATTAAGCCGCCGGTGCGAAATTCTAGACAGGCGGAAAAACTGCCAGAAAACGTTTTCGGGCGCCTTGAAAGGCGCCTGGGACAGGCCGGAAGACCCACCCTTATCAAGGGGCGGCGATTGCGGATAAAAACAAGATACAGGGTAAAGCGTGAGCGTATTGCGTAACATTGCTGGCAGGATGGCATCCCGCGTGGATGACGTCGCCGGCCTTTGGTTGCCGCGGCAGGTGGCCGGTGCGCCCGATCGCCGCCGCGAATTCGCCGTGCTGCGCACCGTCGCCGCCTCCGCCCTGATCGCCTTTCCGATCGTCCCCGTGCTGCTTTCGCTGGCTTTGCCGGTTTCACTGGCGCTGCCGGTCGGCGCGGCACTCGTCGTTGCCTGCGCCCTGATGCTGGCGGTCTGCGGCATTGCCTACAGCCGCTACCGCGAGGAGCGCGAGGCGCCGGCCGAGACCGTCGTCGCGCCCGTCGCCATCGACATGGCTTCGCTCTACGACCGGTTCGCGGGTCTCGTGACGATCCATGACATTCGCGGCTCGGTGACGGCCCTCCATGGCCGCGACGCAGCCGCCTACCTCTCCTGGATGCGCGATCCGGCCGGCCGCGGCTTCATCGAGCAGATCCATGTATCGGACCTTATCTTCTTCCTGCAGGCGATCGATCTTTTGCGGCAGGGCGCCGGCCAGGCGACCATCGATATCCGCATGGAGCGGCCGAGCGTCTTTGCCGAAGGCGAGCAATTCGTCCATATGCGCTGCGAGATGACGGCGATTGCCGGGCGCGATGGCGCCCTCGCCTCCATCCTCGTGCAGTCCCACGATATTTCCGAAGAGGCGCGTTTGCGCGGCGAGGCGGCCAGCAAGACGAAGGCGGCCGAACAGGCAAACGATGCCAAGACGCGCTTCCTGGCGGCCGTCAGCCACGAGCTGCGCACGCCGCTGAATGCGATCCTCGGATTTTCCGATATCCTGTCGGGCGAATATTTCGGCAAGCTCGAAAACGATCGCCAGCGCGAATATGTCGGCCTGATCAACCAGTCCGGCCTGCATCTCCTGTCGGTAGTCAATACCATGCTCGACATGAGCAAGATCGAGGCCGGCCGCTACGAGCTGATCCCCGAACCTTTCATGGTCGCCGATGTCGTCAAGGCCTGCGAGGCGATGCTCGGGCTGCAGGCCCGCAACAAGGGCGTGCAGCTGACCAGCCGGATCGCCCGCACTGTGGGCGAGGTCAATGCAGACCAGCGTTCGATCCAGCAGATACTGATCAATCTCGTCGGCAATGCCGTCAAGTTCACCGATCGCGGCGGCCTGGTGACGATCGATGCGGAAACCTGCGATGGCGAGCTGAAGCTGATCGTCAGCGACACCGGCATCGGCATCGCCGAGGATAAGCTCGGCCTTCTCGGTCAGCCCTTCGTGCAGATCGAGAACGACTATACGCGCAAATACGAGGGCACGGGCCTTGGCCTGTCGCTGGTCAAGGGGCTGGTGGCGCTGCATGGCGGCCGTTTCGATATTCGCAGCCGGCCGGGCGAGGGCACCGTCATCACCGTTACGATCGCGCTCGACGGGTCGGGCATCCGCTTGAGCGAGCAGGACACCGCCGTGGAAAACACCATGGTCGAATTTCCGCCGCGCTTGAAGGACCGCGCCGAGGCGCCTACGACGAACGGCAAGACCGAAAGAGCTGTGGCCCGGGAATGGAGCCACGGCAATACGGGAGACATCGGACGGGGACGCAGGTCATGACGGTTCGCAAGCGAAAACAACCCGAGAAGAAAAAGCCGGTCCGGCGCGGGCCGGGTTTTGCCATGCGCGCAATGACGTTCAGCGGCCGCGTGGCGTCGCAGCATCCACGCGCCTTTGGCGGCACGGCCGCCTTTGCGATCATCTTCAGCTTCGTCGCCGCCAACGCGCTCTGGTACCAGCCTGGCGCGCATCCTTCCCCCTTCCTGCGTACCCGTGTTCCGTTCATGCAGCCCCAGCTCGCCGGCAATCCGGCGACGCTTGAGGGCGACGAGACAGGCGGTCTTTCGCCGCGCAAGGTGACGACTTTCGTGATCGAGCGCGAAGGCGAGACGCCGGCGGAGGCGCCGGACACCCAGACGGCGAGCATCGACCGGGCACAGCCGGCGGAAACATCGGGCCAGCCGCTGGCTGAACCGATTCCGTCCGATGTCGCGCTGGTCACCAGCGTCCAGAAGGAACTGGCGCGCCAGGGACTTTACGATGGCCCGGCCGACGGCAAGACAGGGCCGAAGACGGCCGCGGCGATCCTGCGCTTCGAAAAACTGTCCGGCCTGCCCGAAACCGGCAATCCGGACCGCGCGCTGCTTTCGGCGCTGCGTGCGGCGCCGCAGCGTCTGGCAGCCGTGAAGCCGGTCGATCGACCTTTTGAGAACGTCAAGGCGGAGAAGGGCGACATCGATCCGGTCGCGGCGGCGATCCGCAATGCCGAGGTCGATCCGCAATTCATTCCCAAGGCCGACATCCCGGCCCCGAACGAAATGGTCATGAACATCCAGAAGGGCCTGAGCAACCTTGCCTATGCAGATGTCTCCATCGACGGCGTCGCCGGCGAGCAGACCCGGGCGGCGATCCGCCACTTCGAAAAGCACTACCGCCTGCCGCAGACCGGCCAGCCGAACGACAAGGTGCTGAAAAAGCTCAAGGAAATCGGCGCGCTTTGATCCTCACAGTGTAGGATCGGAAGCAGTCTTTGTCTGCCCCCCGGCTTGCAGGCGGTTGTAGGAGGCCCGGATCGCATATGTCAGAATGGCAACGACTGCCCATATCCGGATGTATGAAAACGCAGTTACATAGGCGATGAACATGAACCGCTCGATGCCGCCGAGCGAGGCCCGGTCCAGGAAATATCCGAAGGCGTAGGCGAGCTTAGCCTGAACAAAGGTCATGACCATTAGGAACAGGGCGATATAGGCCCATGAAGCAAGCAGGTTGCGTCGATGGGTGATCAGTTGTTTCACAACATTGAGATAGCCCGGATCGCGGCCCATTCCTTTTTCGAGAATGAAAAGGAACGCGGCGATCGCAACAAACGCCACCCAGACCTGAAGAATCCCCTGGCGCCAGGGAAATGCGAGCCCGTCGATGCCGAACCACATGCCTGCGGCAGCGAATTTGTCGATGCCAAGCCCAATGGCGAGCATGACGACGGCAAAAAAAAAGAGCAGCAATCTCCAGACCACCTGGCACGCGAAACGCGCTTTCTCTTTCACGGTCAGAGCGCCGAGCGACGTTCCGCCTTTAGACAGCGTGATCATCCGCTCGCTGGCCACAAGAAATGCAATCAGCACGGCGATCTGCACAAATGGCAACAAGAGCAGCGCAATCCCGCCCGGTGCAGCCTTCACATACAGCCGCAGTACGGTCGCCGCCAGAAGCCAGGGTATGGTCCCAAGCATAAGGTAAGGTGCGAATTTGGGAACGCCGCCAACCATGCTGTCGATGCGGGCCAACCGGAGTGCGCGGATATCGTCTGCCATGATCCTTCCATAGGCATAAACAATGAAAACCGCCTGAAACCATATCGTCAAAGTTGAACTTTAGGATTAGTCCTGAATTTCCGCTTCATTAACCATGTTCGGCCTAGACTTCCGGGGATCAGGAGACAGGTTTGACGATGAGCACGGTTTTGCGCCTGCCGGAGCATGCTTCCGGATCTGAAGATATGGCCGAGGACGCGGGCGGAAACGACCTGACGACGGTCGTCGGCGCGCTGGCCCGCGAGGCGGCCGGGCTCGGCATCGATCTCGTTGACATCGCCGGCGCGATCCAGGATGCAGCCGCGCTCTCCGTCCGTCATGCGGCGGTATTCTCCACCGTCACCGATACGGCCCGCAGCATCGCTGCCGCCAATGGCGAGGTGGCGCGTTCGCTGCGCGAGACCGACACGTCCGCCACCACTGCGCGCGCGGTGCTCGGCGAACAGGGCAGCCGGCTGCAGGGATCGCTCCTCGAAATCGACCACATGGTCTCGACGACCCGCGAGATCGGCACCGAGATCGCCTCCTTTTCCGGCGCGCTGGCCGATGTCGACCGGTTTGCCGCCGAGATCGGCGCCATCGCGCGCCAGACCAATCTTCTCGCCCTGAACGCGGCGATCGAGGCGGCGCGTGCCGGCGATGCGGGCAAGGGTTTTGCAGTCGTTGCCGCAGAAGTCCGGGCGCTGTCGCTGCAGACGTCGCAGACGACGGCGTCGATCCAGAAGACGTTGAGCGACCTGCGCCAGCGCATCGAGCGGCTGGGCAGCGCCGGCCAGGAGGCCGCCGTTTCCGCCGAGAGCGTCAAGGGCAAGGCCGCGGATATTCAGGGTTCGTTCGCCAGCATGGAACAGGTGATGTCGACGATCCTCGACAATGCCTCCTCGGTTGCCGGGACGACCGGAACGATCGACCGCC
>UCJH01000084.1 GCA_900472785.1 Hyphomicrobiales bacterium
GCCTTCACCGGACGCTTACGCGTCTTGCCCCTAGCCTTCCGGATCGTTTGCGACCGCGCGCCCGATGGCATCGGCGGGCGTTGCCTCGTCAGCGGCGGCCGACGTGATCTCCGCGGTTTTTCTGAGAGTGCGGGCGCCGTCGGCCGAAAGTGCCCAGCCGGGGAGTTGGGCCGCGATGCGCCGACGGGTTCGCAGCACGTCGCGGGCGATTGTAAGCTCATGGGTCGGCGTGCGAACATCCTTCGTAGCGTCGTGGAGGACGAGGTCTTCGAGGTGAACAAGTTCGCCGTCGATCCACAGCGATGCGCACGCATCAACGAAGTGGGTGCGCTCGATCCATCCCAAACCGACCGGCGAACGGGCGATGCGCTCGTCCAGACGTGTGATTGCGAGACCCGCGTCGAAAGCCGGCCGCATCAGGGTAGTTATGCTGATTCTGTCGACATCGTAAGCCATTGAAATTATAGTAAATTATTTCTTAAAAGAACTCTATATTAATATTTTGGTTCGCCACATGGTATGATTGTCAGTTGAGGTTATAACCATCGATAAGTACCTCTTATCTAAATTGAATAAAACTTTAGATCAAAATCAATATTTACTTAATATACTATTACTCTTCAACAGCATGTGCGCCACACAATCTCGCCGCCCCGCGTCATTCAACATTGGGGGGCGAGGTTGCTGTAGAGGGCGTGCCAGCAGATCAATAAACATGAGCGAATGGGTCCAGCATCCCGGCCTCACCAATGTTTTGGGCGGGTAGAGCATACAAGGTACAGTCCAAGTCCTCGTCGAAAGCAAGCGGGCAAATCGTCCCGGTCCAGCAGGAGCCGGTGGGATCGAAGAAGCTCAGCCGCCATGGCTCATCCCGGCCGCCTGCCTTTTGCTTGGCAGTCGCAATGAGCGACATCACCACGTCATAGCCTTTCGAGCCGCCTTCGTTTACATCAATAGAGACCATCTTCCACGTCTGTTGGCGGTTAGTAACGCCGAAAGATCGCCGATAGGGAACATACAGCCGAGATCCATCTTGATACCCGATCATAATGATGTCACCAGCGAATTGTACGTTCTCGTCTGTGACGACGACCTGACCTGCGGTCGCAATCATCGATGTCCGCACGACTCGCGGGAAAATACGCCTGAAGCCTTTTAGGCAGCTCTCCGCGAACTCGTCGAAAATGGCTCGTTGTTTTCGCAAGAATACCTCATGCGTCTCCTTTATGTCCGGATCGATCGCATACCATCTGGCCTCGGAAGTGCTGGTGAATGTCGTGCGATTCTTGGACAGGCTTGGCATGATTTGTAGGCTCGATCCGGATCCGAGTTCCGAGGCCATCAGGCTTAAGAGCGGTAGATCGTGAGTATGCTGGTGGGCTGTCACGGAGGTTTCCCTTTCCGGAAATGTGGAGATGAACTGAATGCTGTCGCTTTGCGGCGGATAACGCTTTGGTAGGAAGGTGGGCGATTGGCTAGTGGAGCGTGACGGCATGAGAAGCCCCCGGCGCGTCGAGCAGATGACCATCACTTCTACGCACCAAGCGGACATGGTTATCTTCGCAGCGCCAGGCGTACGGATCTGGAAGGAAGAATGCTTTTGCCACTTCGTTTACGGGCAGACCGCAATGCTTACGGAGACCTTCGAAGCTCGCAGCTATCGTTTCGTCTATATGATAATCGTTGCAAATATCCCTGCCCTGCATCAACGCATTGCCGAGTGCCTCAGCAAGCGGTTGGGCGAACCGAGAGATGAGCATGTGATGGTCGCGAATGGCAATCCAGCGATCTGGAACAAGCCGACCCTTCTCCTTGAGCTTAAGACCCCGGGGAGCTTTGGCCGTTGTTACGATCCTTAATGGTGTGATCCAGTCCGGTAGCGTTCGAAGATCATCCGACGAGGATAGATCAATGATCTCGTGCCGCCCCTCTTCCAGCTCGACAAGGTGATGCAAATTACTGATCATGCGCTCGGTTTGCTCACCGACATCATCAATGTCATCGCCGACTTTTAACGTGGTAAGGATTTTTTTGTTCAGGATAAGATTTAGGTATGAAGACATAGGCTTTCCTACGAACCCCAGCTAGGCTGGTCCGGTTCAACAGTTTGATAAGGATTGGGGGTGATGGAGTTCCGGACTACGCACCGGAAGGAGCCAAGAGGCCCAAAGCGGTTTGCATACACTGGAGATAGTCGGAAGGATAAAATCCAACCGAAACGCCGTATTGATCTGCGGCCACACCATGCACTGGTTGAAAACGGCCGATAGGCATGGCGATGATGTCCAGCGGCTCTATCTCGGCATTTCCGGCGGCGCAAGTGCGGACGTAATCCGCTGCAATTTTTGATAGAACGTAGCCGCACGCATCCTGGGACTCGTTGCGCTTCCGATCGACCTGCCCAAGACAAACGTGGGAATCATAGGTGACAAGTAGTAAGCTGAACTTTTTCCCATTGACGATTATTCGACAAGCATGTCTCATATAAGCCAAAGCTTGATAGTTGTCGGCAAAGTTAAAGCCGGGATGATCGGCGAGAGTAACAATTTCTATCGTTGGAGATATTCTTCGGCGCATGATCGCATTAACAAGAGAAATTGTTTTCGGATCTCGTTCCATGCGTTCATTGATGGATGCATTCAGGGGATGACGGCTCATGTCTGGTTTCCGGGGTGTCATACTTAAAGGGTTTGACTAAAACCTTCCCACGTCAATCACCGAAGACGATATTTCCTTTACCTCTGGATCAAGGCATTGATTCTGCTTAGTGATTTCTCACTCCGTCGAGCCGACGGAAAATCTAGCATTGAGCCGACCAAAGGTATAGTCGCTTATGTTGCCGGGCTCTTCCTCAAGATGTCGGCGCTTAATGCGTCGTCTTCGCAAATCAGGACCTCCCGAGCTAATGCCGGGCTATAAGAACACGGATGCGCGGGGCGGTGCAAAATTAACCATATTCAATGGAAGTTTTGCACCATGATTGCCAGCGCGACCTTTCGAATCTATGGGTACCCGGCGCAAGCAGCATGCCTTGCGCAAGAGCGGCTCCCGCCGGTGCTTGTAACGCCGACGAGAGCCTGACCCTTCAACCTTCTATGAAAAGGCTTCGGGCTGACATGATGCATATCCAATCTTTGATGGCGGGAAAACCCCGGCCGTGTACTTCCCCTGTTCAATGGCGTCTGGCCTCCTTTGCGGAAATGCCAATCGCCTCTTCAGCCAGTTTCAATCGCCACGCGCGCTGACACTAACAGGATTCCAAAAATGACCAATAACTTCATCGGCCATTCGGCCGAAGCGCCGACGCATGCCCTGGCGGACGTATCCTCCTCCCTCGCGCTACTCGTCGATCAGGCGATTGCAGCGACTATCCCTGAAGAGACGGCTAAGCTTGCCGTAAACGGTGATCCGGAAACCCTAGCTACCCTCGGCCGGACGATTGCGGTCCAGGAAGGATATCTGATCGAAGCGGTTGTCGCCTCATTGGCCGCAACACATCCAGACCGCCTGACGCTGAGCGGGGTTCGCCTGCCACTTCTGCCCGCGGCTCTTGACCTCATCCGTAAAAACCGCAAGTCGTTATATGAGGGTCTCAGCCTCGACGCGACGGCAGGCTCAACGGCGATATATCACCCAGATCTCGTGATCGTCGATCCGCACACCCGATCCGCGCTAATTGTGGACGTCAAGCGAAGTCTTTCCGGCTACATGGGTGGTGGCAAGCTCGCCGAACTGCAGCACCGAATGACAGCTTCAGGCCTCGTCCTGCCGGACATACTGTGGCGCGATCACCAGCGGCTCGCCGTCGAGACGGTTGGCACCGCGATCATCGACGCATCCCGGACGTCCCAAGATGTTTCCGACGGCGTCTGGCCGATCTCCCGGCTCGACGACCTGCTCGACATCGACGATGCGGGTGCGCTGGCGGTGGGGAGCCTGGAGGCCTTTCGATCCGGCGTGCGCAACGTCTGGCGCAATGCGATCGAGGCGAGTTTTCCGACGGCGGCACGATCAGGCATGCCGATCATTACCGCACCCGATCACGGAAAGAAGCCCAGGCGTCTCCCGCACAAGGCTCCGCAGCCCGAAGGTCCGGTTCAAACGCGGTCCCCGATCACGGTCGGTCCGTTCGGGCCGGGCGTCCGCGCGCACTAAGCCTTTTTCATCGTCATCATCATTTTTAAACCCGCCGGACACGGTCCGGCCCCGGGAAGACCATTGCCATGAGCAAAAGCATCCTCATCATCGATTTCCAGATCCACCGCTTGCGCCACCTCCGGCACAGGATGACACCTGTCGCAGAAACAGTATTATCATCTGTCCCGCCACCCGGTCGGAACGAATTCTGCGATGACTTGCTCCACGACTTTCCCGATGACGAGCCCTCGCTCGTCGCCGCGCTGGTCTTGCAAATGTCGAAACGGCTTGGCCGATCGCTCGACGCTCTACCACCGCTCCTGCGGGATACGCTGGGCGACCTCGTTGCGGAAGGGGATCCGACTGCCCGGCTGCTCTACGCTTGGATCGACGACCCGCGATCGACGGACCAGGAGATTCTCGAGGCCGCCCGGCAACCCGCATTCCGGCGATCACTACCGGGCACGGCGAGACCTCTATCTGAAGCACGGATCTATCGCCATCGCCGCTTCTGGCGGCCGGGCAGCCCGCGCCTTGTTGAAGCCCATCAGCGCCGGATCGAACGGCTGCGTCAGCTGCTTGCAAAGGAAATCAGCCATGACCTTTGAGCGCCTGGAAAGACATCTGATGCAACGCATGCGCCGTCGCTCTGTGAGAACCGCGTTTCAGGCGGCTCATCTCGTCGGCATTCTCAACCAGACAAGGAAAACGGTCGGCGGTATCGACATCGTTGTCTATACGTCCGGCCCTCGGCCTGTGCGCCTGACGGGCAATGATGCCGGAGATAGGGCACGATTGGTGCGCATGCTCAGCCGCGAGGCACTCCGCCCCGGCCTGCCATCAATCACCGAAGACACAAGCGAAGCGGACGTGATCCGCGAACTGATTGAAGACGGGGTGGAAGTCGGTGGCGTTGATCCCGCATTGGGTAATGTGCTCTCGGTCAACACTGGCGACGTATCCTGGTCTACCGTATCTTCGCAGCAGGAAAGCGTGGACGGCTTCATCAGTCTGCTCGGACGTATCGCCCCCTACCCCTCGGTTGCTGAAGCCGCGGTTTGCCTCACTCTTCTCGAAGCGGCTCGTCACTCAGGCCGGAGTTTGAGGGACATTCTGGACGTGCTAACAAGACCCGCACCGATTGTATGCATGCGGATACCTGTACGTGGCTTCGAACGGACGATTGGGTTGATGATCGAACACGCGGTCCTCGGCATTGCACTTCAACTTAGGGACGGATGCAGGGGCTATTCGCTCAGCCGAAGGCTTCACTCCGACCGATCCGCGTACGCACGACAAACGGCGATCACTTTCCGTCTAAGCGACCTCGACATTGCCGGGCTCGACAAGACGCGTGATCTGCTGTCCCGCGCCGAAGAGGCCGTCAGACCCGTCATCGTCGCCACGGAGTCTAGGCTTCCCTGGCCAAGACGTGTCGCTTCCAGCGCGGACCTGATCCTGGATATTCCGCAGCTGGACTGGCCAGTGATCGCCAAGCTGATGGAGATATGCGCGGGTATTCCTGCAGATGCACTCGCCGCCGCTGCATCCCGTCACAGGATCGACCCGTGGCGGCTCGGACTCGACGACCTGTCGCTTGCGATTAAGCCGGGCCGTGAACCAGGTGATATCCTCCATCGTCTGGAAGGATTCTCGCGTGATAATGCCATAATAGCTGGCGACGAGAAAGAAACACCTGTCTCACTTAGGCAGCGGGCCGCGAGAGATGACGACGCTATCCCTTCCAAGAATTACGATCAGAGGGTCAAGGCGGGCGACAGGAAACTGTCGATCGACATCATCCAGCCGGTAAGATTAGAGAAGAACACCAGGCGTAAGAGCGGCGACGAACCACAGCTATTCGTCGAAACGCTGGCAGGCTACGGGGCTGCAAGCGAATGGGCGCTCGATCTGAAGGCCGATCTTGCACTCTGGAGACAAAAGAAGATCGGTTGGTCCGATATGAGCACGAAGCTGCTCTTGAGCGGTCCGCCGGGCACAGGAAAGACGACTTTTGCCAAGGCATTGTGCAATTCCCTCGGTATCCCGCTGATCGTATCCTCGGTCGCGCACTGGCTGGAGCCCGGGTCTCTTGGCGATGTTCTTAAAAGAATCTCAGGCGTCTTCGAAATGGCAAGAGCCAACAGTCCCATCATCCTGTTCGTCGACGAGATTGATGGCGTCGGACGGCGCGACAGCGGCCAGGGCCGCGCCTATGACGATTACTGGATATCCGTCGTCAACCGCGTCTTAGAATCACTCGATGGCGCGCTCAAATCGGACGGTGTCGTCATCGTCGGAGCGACCAATCGCCCCGAGGTACTTGACCCAGCCATCCGCAGGGCGGGACGGCTCGACCGCCATATCGAAATCCCGCCACCTGATACCGACGCTCTCGAAAGCATCATCCGCCATCACCTTGGCAAAGACGCCGACACAGTGCTGGCGAGCGCCTCCGACAACAAGCTGCTGAAAGGCAAAGACAATGCGTGACGACAAGAACCGATTGGTGAATGGTCATTCCCTCGCGGGGGCATCGGATAAGGGACTGGCGGCACTCCGCCACCTGGCTCTCGCGGCCCAGGGCATGACCGGAGCGGATATCCAGCGCCTTGTCCGGGAGGCGCGGCAAAAGGCAAGACGTGCCAGGCGCAGGCTCCGCTATGTTGACATCCTGGACATTTTGGAACGGGACGCCGGAAGCCTGCCTCCCGAAGTCCGATGGCGCATTTCCGTTCACGAAGCGGGACACGCCTTGTTGTTCATTCAAACCGGGACCGCGGAGATTCTCTCGATCACCACAGGCCGTGGCAATGGCGGCAACACGCAGGTGCGGTGGCCGACGACCAGCCCGCAAACCGAGACCGGCATCATGAACGTGATGGCGTGTTACCTCGCAGGCCGGGCAGCAGAACTGACGATCTTCGGTGAGGCGCTGATCGGTAATGGCGGCGGCGAAGGCAGCGATCTGGCGATCGTCACGGCAAGCGCGCTACAGCTGGAGACGATCCTTGGATGTTCGCGCGACACTCCGCTCCTGTATATGCCGAGCGAACGGCCCGCCCATGACCTGCGTTTCGACCCGGGCCTTGCCGGGCGTGTCAACAAACGGCTGGAAGTTGCTCTGTCCGTAGCCACCGACGTCGTGTCGCAACATCGCGAGCCACTGCTCAAGCTTGCAAGGGAGCTTGATGGAAAAAGCTACCTGGAAGGCGAAGAGGTACACCGATTGCTCGGCCCGGTTTTGCCGTTGTCACGCCCCGCAAAATGATCGCTACCAATGTCACCGATTGTGCCCGGATCGGTATAAATGTCATCCGGGTACAATCTCACCACGGCCGCGCCGATCGACATCGCAATGATGTGGATCGGCATCAAAAGCAATTCACCGGAACGCATGTCAACGCACCATAAATTCGATCAATCGCAATCCAAGTCAAAACAGGTTGCATATCGGCGATTCAACCCACGACGAGCGCGATTCTCCATCCGGCAATGTCGATTCAATCGCAAACGGCGTGCTACGCGATAGCTGGGAGCGGGCAGCACCCTTCCACATCCAGTCCAGATAAATTCGATTCCATCGGGAACGGCGTTTGTCTGTGAGGTAAAGGCCTCCATTCCGCAGCCGAAAGCATCTGTTTTGGGACGCCGTTGATGGTCTCGGCGATTCTTTTCCCTTGACAGGCTTTCGGAATGCCCACAGCCTATTATCAGTAGCAACGTAGATTTTCCCACATGAACAAGCAATTAACCTCAGCCGCGCAGGCCTGCGCGCGCATGATCCCGCATGTCTACACGACTAAAACGGTCAAAAAACACCTCACCAGAACGCCGGTCCGTTATCACGCCCGACCCTTGTATAGCGGCCCCTCAATCAGCGTTACGATCACGCTCACCGACGTCGTTATCGATCCTCCGTTGGACGGCGTCTGCTGCAATCGCTTAGTTGGTTTCAACCGGAATGCTCTGACCGGATGGCGCAGGTATCTGGGCCACGAAGGCTGCGATGCGGTCCGGCTCGATGGCCGGGTTCTGAAAGTCGACGGCAGCCGCGAATGCAAGATCGATTTCTTCCGCGTCTGCCTGCTTCAGGGCGACACGCCACGCGTGGAGAAGGTCATTCTGCCGGAATACCCGCAAGGCGATCCAGCTCTTATCAGCCGTTATCTCGAAGTCGGCCGGTCTAATGCCACTGACGCGCTGGCGAGGGCGAGCGACTTGTCGGTGTTCTTCACGGCAAGCACCAGCAAACCCTATACCGACGTATCGGCTGATATGGACGCGGTCTTGTGGGTGTCGGAAGTGACCCGCAAGGGTCCGAGCTTTGTCGTGCCTTTGAAGAACGCCAGAAGATCATCCCAGGAAACGGCAAACGCCGTCTGTGCGAGCGCGCCGATGAAGATGAATGACGCTGGCAATTTAACGCTATCCACACCTAAAGCCTCAACCCTGCCCCCTGATCCCCGCCGCCTTTTGGCGCTCGAGGAGATCATTCCCTGGCTGGACCGGGAGGTCGCCTACGTCGCCCATCCTCTTTTCGAGGGACAGGACGTCACGATCGTGGTCGACGAGGCTGGCTTCCGTATCGAGGAAAAACTGGTCAGTGCGGAGGAATTGGTCCGTCTCTCAAAAATCTGCAATGAAAGCCAGGATCGGCTTCGGGAATTTTTCGATCGGGTCATCAAGACCGTTGGCGGTGATACCGTGCGGCTCGATGGACGTATAGTTGCCGAGCAGCGTGGCATGCCGTGGTGTCTCGACATTCACCGGACCGTCGTTCTCGACAAGGGAAACCCGATCATCGAGTGCCCCTACGATGAGACAATCTTCCCGTTGGATGAACAGCCCCGTCTGCGTCTGTTAACCTGGCTCTCACAAGAC
The DNA here is from genome assembly GCA_900472785.1 of Hyphomicrobiales bacterium. Classification (GTDB taxonomy): domain Bacteria; phylum Pseudomonadota; class Alphaproteobacteria; order Rhizobiales; family Rhizobiaceae; genus Pararhizobium. The sequence continues at coordinate 9,022 of UCJH01000084.1, forward strand.
ACGGCTGACGCAATGAAAAGCACGTTCCAGGACCTAACCTTTTCCATCGTGCATATGATCGCACGAGGTCAAAGGCCGGTTAAGATATCCGGTACATTGTGGCTGCCGGTAAACACCGATCAATATCGGCCGAGCTTTTTCGTCCCCGTCAAACCCAGTCCGATGTCTACGACGATGGTCGAAGCCTTCCTGGCGAGCCTGTTTTCCAAGCAGATCGATCATCTCTATCACCTCGAAGGTGTGGAGATCACGCCATGGCAATGATCCGTGATGCGAGATTAGAGGCTTCGAACTCTCTAGCTCTGCCAAAGAAGCAGTTTGGACCACCACTGGATTTCCCTCGGTTCGAAGACATCCCGCCGTTTGGTGCTCGTGAGGGCGTGATCTATGTCAGCCAGCCGGTCTTCGTCGGCACGGATGTTGCCATCACCCTGACCCCGACCGGCATGACGGTGGAAACTCGATCCGATCATGCTCCCGACAGATCTTGGCATCCGCCCTGTGCATGAATCACGCGAACGAACTGCAAACATTTGCGACGAAGATTTTTGCAAGTGCCGGGGGAGACGCGGTCAGGCTACAGGGGAAACTCGTGCAACCGTATCCGGCGCTTGCCGGTTTCCTCGACTTCCATCGTACACTGATAATCGATGCAGGGACCTGCATACTTGAATACCCCTACCAGGAGCAAATATTCGAGGAGGACACTGACAGGATACCGCGCTTCATTACGCTCCTGGCTGATGATACCGCGCAGGCCATTCACGCGCTCGCTCGGGATGCCACGTCCGCAGTGATAAGATCAAACATCCTGGATGAACGCGAACCAGTTCGCTTCAAAGGTCTGTTCTGGATACCAGTCGGTCGGGAAGGGCATCGACCGGGTTTCTTCATCCCATACGAACCAGATCGTTTCTCCGAACTGGAGGCCTGCGATTGGATGAAGAAGGTCCATCACCGGGAGTTTCGCGACATCATCCATGCCGATCGCTTGAACGGGATTGGATGGCCATGACGGACCACGATTTCGTTTTAGACATTGGTGTCGACCCATCCAGTCATGGATCTGTCAAGCACCGCTGCCGCAGCCGGTTTGCGGCAGATGCGATTCAGTCTGAGGCGTGCACGATCCAAAATCGTACGTCAGCGATTCCACGGACGATATGTTCGATTCTCGGGCGGACGGCGTTTGCGGGAGGAGGGCATGGCTAAATCGAAAGCGACTCGGCTACGAGAACAGCGGGAGCGGCAGCAGGACTATCGCGATCGGCAGAAGCAGCTTCGCCGACCGGGGCGCGACGATATCGCCCGGATCGCGCTGCAGTGGCTGATAGTAAACACCGCAAAGCTTGCCGAACGGGAAGGCAATCCAGCCCGGCTGAACAAGGTGGAGGAAGCGATTCTGGAGAAGCTGGTCGAGCAGGGATTTGACCCGGCGGCTTCGGATCGCGTATTGGGCGATCTCATCGACAGATATGTTGAAGACGACTGGGATTTCCGCCGGAAACCGCATCTGTTGGCCGATGCTCAGGCCAAACTGGCCTGATATCATTTCAAACATCGGCCGGTCCCTGCTTGCGGGGGCTCGGCCCCCTGTTTCATCACGACGTTTTCGGTCTACTTCTGCATTCCCCCCATTACTTCGTTTAACGCCGTTTGCAACTGAATCACGACATTTGATGGCCAGCCGGCCAAAAGCTTGTAACGGAAGGCCGATGTCCCTAGGTACCGCAGGAACAGGGGGGCTTCATGAGCAAGAACGTCATCATTTACGCGCGGTATTCGACCGACGCCAGGATGAGCAGTCGATCGAGACGCAGATCGAACGCTGCAGGGCGATCGTCGATCAGCATGGCTGGAACCTGGTGAGTACCTACCAGGACAGCGCGGTCAGTGGCACGAGCTACAAGGGGCGGCCCGGCATTCAGCAATTGCTACGGCATGTGGAACGCGGCGGGGTCGATATCGTGTTGTGCCTTTCGGCAGACCGCCTGTCGCGTGACGTTGCCCATAGCGCCCAGATCGGCAAGAAACTCGGCTTCCGCGACGTCGAACTGTGGACTGCGAAAGCCAATTCCCGCATCTCCGATATCGAGATGAACATCGGAGCGGTGCTTAGCCAGGAGATGGTCGAACAAGGGCGCTACCGTACCCGCGAAGGCATGCGAACGACGGTTCAAAAGGGCAAGGCCGCGGGCGGCCTCGCCTACGGTTACCGGGTGAAGCAGTCTTACGACGAGCGGGGAGATCGCATCCCCGGTCTTCGGAAGATTGATGAAGCCGAGGCCGAGTTTATTAGATGGATTTTCGAAGAATACGCGAAGGGACGGTCACCGAAGGATGTGGCGTTCGATCTCAATAACCGTACCCCCGCCGTTCCCGGACCACGAGGATTGTCATGGCGCGATACTGCCATCCGCGGGCACGTCAGCCGTGGAAGCGGCATCCTCAACAACGAGATGTATATCGGCCGTGTCGTCTGGAACCGCCGCGAGTATCGCAAGAACCCCGATACCGAGAAGCGGGTGGCGCGTCACAACGGCCGTGGCGAATGGGTCGTCAGCGAGAGGCAGGAATTGCGGGTCGTGTCCGATGAGCTCTGGGCGGCAGTCAAGCGCCGGCAGATGGAGGTCGAGAAAAGTTTTTCCCGGACAACGACCAACCGGCTGAACAAGGCACACCGGCCGCAATACCTGCTGAGCGGTATTCTGGAATGCGCCCACTGCCTGGGTCCCTACGCGATCATGGCGAAAGACCGTTACGGCTGCACAAACCGCCACAAGAAGCTACCGATCGCACACCTAGGCGGAATTGTCTGCACCAATGGCAAGACCATCAACCGGTTTGAGCTGGAAGAGCGGGTCGTGACAGCCGTGCCGGACAATCTTCTCGGCGCTGACAATCTCGGCCGGATCAACCGTGACATTTCCACAGCTATAACACGCGGTCAGGAGCGTGCGTCGGTGGAGCCCGGGCGGCTCCGGTCCGAGATCACCGCGATTGAGACAAAGCAGCGGGCCATCGGCGAGAAGATCGCCGATCGTCTGGTGGCCGGCCACACAGCAATCCCGGCGCTCGATGAGATGCTCGATGAACTGGAACGACAGCGCCTAGACCTAGCCGGACGGCTGGACGCGCTTCCGGCAACCACCGGACCAGCCATGAGGCCGCCTGCCCTTAACGGTGGTCTTCTAACAAGCGCAATTGCCGCGATCAGGTGCTTGCTGTCCGCGCAAGAGTACCCTGTCGACGAGACCTGGATATCGGTCGCCCGTCAGATGATTCAGAAGGTAGTCATTGCACCGTCAAAGGATGGAAAGTCGGCGGATCTGACGATCCACGGTCGCCTTGCTGCGATCCTGGCCGCACAAGAGGCGTGGCGGGATGTCTCGCGCGACTTGCGCGACCGGCAATCGGCGGAATTCGTCCGCAAGCGTGACGCCGGCGAGTTCAAGTCTCTGGTCGACAAAACAAAATTCCTTCTCCGCTGCAAGGCGATCCTTGGCGAGCGGGAGAAGGAATGGATGTTGTTACAAGTTTCGGTGGTTGCGGGGGCAGGATT
>UCJH01000077.1 GCA_900472785.1 Hyphomicrobiales bacterium
CGCTACGCGACGGCATTTGTTCGAATCTGAAGGAAAGTTCGTCCGATTGCGCGCAATGTCGCAAAAACCAAAGTCATCTAACAAATATCGACAGCGCAGCAGATAGGCGACAGGGGTCAAAACGTCAAGTTTTATTTGCACAATTTGTTCTTATGCATTGTTAACGTTGAGCTTTATTCATTTGTTCGCGATGCGCTTAAAAAAGCGGTTGCTGCAATATTCGAGGTCTCGGAAGCAGCTGATCGACGATTCGCTGTCGCACTTGGCGTCTGAATGAGAAAAGCCCGCGGCCGGGAGGAGGTGGCAGCGGGCTTTTCAAATTAGAACCGACCGGCAACCGGGAGGAGNNTCTGCGGGAGGAGGTGCATTGCTTCGATGTTTGTAGTCTACGCGCAATTCGCCCAAATCATAGGCTTGATATTGCAACGCAGCAATGCGCTGTACGCAGGACTAGCGCCACCAGTAGCGCGATGGCTCCGGCTGTGACTGCGAGCCGAGGATATAGCCGATCAGCATGCCGGCCGCCGCTGCAAGAAACACGACACTGCCGGCGGCTGCGGGGTGCTCACGGGCGACGCCGGCAATCGCGCTGCCTTCAGCCCGGACCTGGGCGACAGCCTTCTTGGCCTGGGGCGCTGCGGCATCATAGGCATCGGACGCCTTGTCGCGTACGTCGGTATAGGCTTTGGCGCCCTGCGCCGAAACGATTTTCGTCAGTCGCGCCACTTCTTCGCGCAAAGCCTTGATATCGGTGTTGATGATTTCAGCCATGGTGGTTCTCCACGTTTCGATGCGCCGATAACGGCCGAACAGCTATATGGTTCCCGGATCGATGCCGGATCAAGGGATGCGCTGTGCAAATCCGGCATCCGGACCAAATTGCGCCTTGCCGTTATTGTACCCGTCACGGAGATGGTAGATGCTCCCGGCAAAGCAGGGACGGAACAGGACGCCAAGAATGAACGACAACGAGCCGAACTACGAACACTCGGATTACGCCGGCGAATTCACCGCCGATGGCATTACCGTGCTCGTCGATATTTTCCGGATTGCCGGCAGCAACGGCCCCTGGTCGCTGGAGGTTATTGATCAGGACGAAGGCCTGACGGTCTGGGAAGAGCCGTTCCCGACCGACAAGGACGCCTATGAGGAGTTCCTTGCCACCGTCGAGCGCGACGGCATCGAATCCTTTCTGGAAGATCCGGAACCCGAGCCGACGGTTCAGTAAAGAGCGCCAATTGTCTTGTGCTCAGTGGTCCGCTTCAAAGCAGAAGCGGATCGACTGGCACTTGCGGCCAAACGGATCGGCCTTGTTCGCCCGGTTCTGGCTGCCCGCCGTCTTCGGCTGAATGGTCCGCTCGATCGTCCTGGTGTCTTTTGCCTTCCGGTTTTCGGCGATGGCTGCCTGCTTGCGCGCGGGTTTCGCCTTGTTGACCGGCCGTGTCTCCCGCGTTGCGCGCACGCATTGCCCCTTGGACGACAGGGTCTGGCCCGCAGCGCAGGTCTTTGCGACGCACTGGCCTTTCCGGACGACCTGCATAAGGCCGCATTCCACCGGGCAAACCCGGCCCGTGGCCTGTTTCAGCGTATCGAGGACGGCTTGCGACGGTGAAAGCGAAGCCACGGTTTTCTGATCGGCGCGGAAGAATTTCTCCAGAGAACCCCGGGAGCGCGGCCCCCATTTTCCGTCCGGCACGGAGGCAGTGCAGCCAACCCGCCGCAATTCTTCCTGGATGCCCCGCACGATCACTGCCGGATCTTCCGCTGTCACGACGACATCTGCGGTGAGGTCGGCCGCATCCGGTTTTGCATCGAGCGCGGCGACTTCGGTCACGGGCGTCGTCGTCTCGGCCTTTTCCGCAATCTCCGGAACCGGAACGATGATTGCCGCACTGTTTGCCGCTGCCTGCGCCTGTGCCGTGTCTGCACGTGACGTGCCAAGCGTTACCGGACGAACCGCCGCCAGCGTTTGAGCCTTATCCGCCGCGTTCATCCTGTCGAGTGCCGCTTTTGCAAGCGTTGCGAAGGCGCAATCGCCGAAGCGCTTCAGATGGTCTTCAAACAGGGCGCGTTCGGCCTTGTCCTCGATCGCGGCCCAATGCAATCCGGCATCGCGGCAGGGATCGGGCTGCGGATCGATCGTCAGCGGCTGCATGGCAGCCTGCTCGACCGGCGGCTTAAGGTAGATGCTGATGCCCGGCAGACGTCCGTATTCGAACGGCGTCTGGCGCCCCTGCGTCCTCTGCTGCACCTGATCGGCGATCTGCCGGAACATCAGGCTGAGTTCGAGGCCGGGTTTTTCCAGATGATCGAGAAGCGCCGTCGTATAGGGGCTGTGTGTGTCGTTGCCGTCTTCGGCGGTGGTCCCGGCGGCGGCGGCATAGCTGACGAGGACGCCCGGATTGGTCTCCACCTTGGCCAGCCCCCGGCCGATCGACCGGGTGACCAGCGAACGCTTCATGCCGGCCGAGAACGGGTTGTCGCGGCANNCCGTGGCCGGCATAGAAGACGACCGCAATATCGGCGCCGCCTGCCTTGTCACTGAAGTCGGCCAGTTCCTGTTCCAGATTGGCCTTTCCAAGATCCGTCTTCAGCGTCACCTGAAAATCGAGACGCGCGAGGGTATCGCGAATGGCCTGCGCATCATTGACCGGGTTCGGGAGGCGATCGACGTGCTGATAGGAGGAGTTGCCGATGACGAGGGCAACGCGGCCTTCAGCATGGGCCAGAAGCGGCACGGCCACGAGCATCGCAACGGCGACGATAGCCATGCGCAGGACCGTCCGCAGCCGCCTTGCAATCATTGCGCTTCCAAGCCCCGCATTGAATTCCCCCGGATTTATAAGAATAACGCGCGGTACGGGCGTTTGTCCTGATCAAGACGGTTGTGCCTGCGCCTTTATTTGAAGATGCCCCGACTTCCGACAACAGGCAAGTCCCGGCAAGGGGCGCGTTGCAATTGCCGGTCCGGAATGCTCTTATCGGCGCTTCCCTGAAACCCCAGCATTTGGAATTCCAGTGTTTGACCTTTTGTGGCGTGGCATTGTCATCGGTATCGGCGCAACCGTCCTGATGGACATCTGGGCGATCGTCCTGTGGAAGATTTTCGGCCAATCCCAGCCGAACTGGGCGCCGGTCGGCCGCTGGTTCTGGCATCTTCCCCGCGGCAAGGTCTTTCATGAGGATATCGCGCAGTCCGAACCTTATGCGCAGGAATCGGCGCTCGGCTGGATCAGTCATTACGCCGTCGGCATTCTCTATGGGGTCATCCTGGCTTTGTGGGGCGGGGCGGCATGGTTTGCCGCACCGACCTTCCTGCCGGCCCTTGTTCTCGGCATCGTCACGGTGGGTGCCGGATGGTTCCTGCTGCAGCCGGGTCTCGGCATCGGCTGGGCAGCCTCCAAACTGCCGAACGCCAACAAGGTGCGGGCACTCAACCTCGTCGCGCACATCATCTTTGCGATCGGGCTTTACGGCACGGCGCTGCTGCTCCCGTCTCCGTAAGACCATGTTGCCTCAAATGATTGCAGCTTTTGGGCAAGCCGCGCGACAGTCTTAACGCCCCCTTAAATTGCCGCATTTACAGTTCATCGCACCGTTCGGAAGCGGCCTGCGGGCCGCATCGGCGGCAGGTCGCCTTGGCGTCCGGCACAACGATACATGAAACCCGACATATGGGGCAGCGCCGATCCGGCATGGCAGGTCAACGCAAATCAGGTCAGAGGATTGAACCTTCCTTCGAAGGCGGGCGCGGACGTGGCGACGCCGATCTCAGCGTCTCGGCCGGCGACCGTGTGAGCGGCGGCGGCAAGACGGGTCGGTCGCAGTCGTCGTCGGATAGGTCTGCCAGTGGCAAGTCATCCGCCGGCAAGCAATCCGCCAGAAAGACGAGCCGCAGTCGTGGCGGCGGATCGCGCCGCGGCGGTTCCGGCGGCGGCCTTGTCGGCCTTGTCCGTTCGCTTGTCTACTGGTGCTTCGTTCTCGGCATCTGGGGCGGCATCGGTGTCGCCGGCCTCGTTCTCTATTATGGCGCGCGCATGCCGAACGCCACGAGCTGGACGATCCCCGAGCGCCCGCCGAACGTCAAGATCCTGGCCGTCAGCGGCGACATCATCGCCAATCGCGGCGCGACCGGCGGCGAGGCGCTGTCGCTCGAAAACATGTCGCCCTATATCCCGCAGGCGGTGATCGCCATCGAGGACCGGCGCTTCTACTCGCATTTCGGTGTCGATCCCTTTGGCCTTGCCCGCGCCATGGTCACCAATATCACCACCGGGCGCATGGTTCAGGGCGGCTCGACGATCACCCAGCAGCTGGCCAAGAACCTGTTTCTTTCGCCGGAACGAACGCTGGAACGCAAGGTGCAGGAGGTGCTGCTCGCCATCTGGCTGGAGCAGAAATACTCGAAAGACCAGATCCTTGCGATGTATCTCAACCGCGTCTTCTTCGGCTCCAACGCCTATGGCGTCGAGGCAGCGTCGCGCCGCTATTTCAACAAGTCGGCGCGCGACGTGAACCTTGGCGAGGCGGCGCTTCTGGCGGGTCTCCTCAAGGCGCCGTCGCGGCTGTCGCCGGCGCGCGATCCGCAGGCGGCGGAGGCCCGCGCGCAGGTCGTTCTCGGCACGATGCGCGAGGAAGGCTTCATCAACGATACCGAAATCAAGACAGCGATGTCGCAGGCGCCGACGCGCTCGAAGAGCTTCTGGTCCGGGTCGGAGCACTATGTCGCCGATATGGTCATGGACCAGCTGCCGGCCATGGTCGGCGATATCAAGGAAGACCTGATCGTCGATACGACGCTCGATCTCGATCTGGAGAGAAAGGCGGAGGCCGCAATATCCGCAAGCCTGGTCGAGGACGGCCCGAAGCTGAATACCTCGCAGGCCGCGCTTGTGTCGATCGACGGCACCGGCGCCATCCGGGCGCTGGTCGGCGGCAAGGATTATGCCGAAAGCCAGTTCGATCGCGCCTCCAAAGCCAAGCGCCAGCCGGGTTCCGCCTTCAAGCCCTTCGTCTATGCCGCGGCGATGGAGATCGGACGCACGCCGATGTCGGTGCGTAACGATGCGCCGGTGCGGATCGGCAAGTGGACGCCGGAAAACTACGACCAGAAATATCGCGGCGAGGTCTCGCTGACCAACGCGCTCGCCAATTCGCTGAACACCATCGCCGCCCAGCTGGTGATGGAGGTCGGCCCGCAGAACGTCGCCAAGCTTGCCCACCGGCTCGGCATCGAATCCGAATTGCAGGCCAATGCCTCGATCGCGCTCGGAACCTCGGAAGTCAGCCTGGTCGAACTCACCTCAGCCTATGCGCCGTTCATGAATGGCGGCTTCAAGGCGACGCCGCATGTCATCCGGCGAATTTCGACGGCCGAGGGCAAGGTTCTCTACGAAAACACCTATGACAATCCGCCGCGCGTCCTCGATCCGGCGATCGTCAGCGAGATGAATCAGATGATGATCAAGGTCATCACCGAAGGCACGGGCAAGAATGCCCGTCTGAAGGGCTGGGAAGCGGCCGGCAAGACCGGCACCACCCAGTCGTTCCGCGATGCGCTTTTCGTCGGTTACACGAGCAACCTGACGACCGGTGTCTGGTTCGGCAACGACGACGGCAAGTCGATGAAGAAGGTGACCGGCGGCGGCCTTCCGGCCAAGGCCTGGAACGTCTTCATGACCGCCGCGCACGAGGGCCTGTCGCCATCGCCGCTGTTCGGAACGGTGGGCGTGCAGCCGGTGTTCGAGGCAAGCCAGCCTGTCCCCGAAAAGAATGGGGACGAACTCTTCGACATCATCTCCCGCACGCTCGACTCTAAAGACGGCACTGCCGGCGACGGTCCGGCTGTTACGGCGGAACAGACTGGTGCGGTACCGCTCGATGACGGGCTCGTTCCGCCCGCCGACGTGGGCGGGCAGTCACAGACGGGCACGCGTCGCACGACCCTCCTTGACGTTCTTCTCGGCGGGTAAGGGCAGCGTTGCCGCGCGATCCCCACTATCCCGGGCGATCGTAATTTTTCCGGCTCTATCGGTGATCCATCCATCCTCGGATATGCATTTACGCGGCGGAAACAGAGGGAAAAACCGATGCCGAAAAAAGCGGCGGGCCAAAATACAATGGCCCGAATCATGTAAGATGGCCGCGTTTGATGCGGATGACGAAGACGGCGCACGAATTCCTTCAAAAAACGCGATGATTTCGCGCCTTTTGCGGTTCTGCGATGTCTTGCAGTCGCAAACGCCGGTCCTTATATAGCCTTCATCGCCGCAGCTACGGCTGCGATCACTTCCACAGACCCATCCCGTTAGGGGCTGTCACATGAATGCCTGACCGGGTTCCGACAGTCCGCTGCAAGGAGAGAACGACATGGCTAAAGTAATCGGTATCGACTTGGGAACGACCAACTCCTGCGTCGCCGTCATGGACGGCAAGGACGCGAAGGTCATCGAAAATGCCGAAGGTGCGCGCACGACCCCTTCGATCGTCGCCTTCAACGACGACGGCGAGCGTCTGATCGGCCAGCCGGCCAAGCGTCAGGCCGTTACCAATCCGGAAAACACGCTGTTTGCCGTCAAGCGCCTGATCGGCCGCCGCTACGACGACAAGCTCGTGGAAAAGGACAAGGGCCTCGTTCCCTACAAGATCGTCAAGGGCGACAATGGCGATGCCTGGGTCGAAGCGCACAGCGAAAAATATTCGCCGTCGCAGATCTCCGCCATGATCCTTCAGAAGATGAAGGAAACCGCCGAATCCTATCTCGGTGAAAAGGTCACGCAGGCCGTCATCACCGTTCCGGCCTACTTCAACGACGCACAGCGCCAGGCAACCAAGGATGCCGGCAAGATCGCCGGTCTTGAGGTGCTCCGCATCATCAACGAGCCGACGGCTGCCGCACTTGCCTACGGCCTCGACAAGAAGGACGGCAAGACGATCGCCGTCTACGACCTTGGCGGTGGCACGTTCGATATTTCGGTTCTCGAAATCGGCGATGGCGTCTTCGAAGTGAAGTCGACCAACGGCGACACCTTCCTCGGCGGTGAAGACTTCGACATGCGCCTGGTCGAGTACTTGGCGGCGGAGTTCAAGAAGGACCAGGGCATCGACCTGAAGAACGACAAGCTTGCCCTGCAGCGCCTCAAGGAAGCTGCGGAAAAGGCAAAGATCGAGCTGTCGTCCTCGCAGCAGACCGAAATCAACTTGCCGTTCATCACGGCTGATGCTTCCGGCCCGAAGCACCTGACGATGAAGCTGTCGCGCGCCAAGTTCGAAAGCCTGGTCGACGATCTCGTCCAGCGCACGGTCGCACCGTGCAAGGCAGCCCTCAAGGATGCCGGCGTCACCGCGGCCGAGATCGACGAAGTCGTTCTGGTCGGCGGCATGAGCCGCATGCCGAAGGTGCAGGAAGTCGTCAAGCAGCTGTTCGGCAAGGAGCCGCACAAGGGCGTCAACCCGGATGAAGTCGTCGCTCTCGGCGCCGCCATCCAGGCCGGCGTTCTGCAGGGCGACGTCAAGGACGTTCTGCTGCTCGACGTGACGCCGCTGTCGCTCGGCATCGAGACGCTCGGTGGCGTCTTCACCCGCCTGATCGAGCGCAACACGACGATCCCGACCAAGAAGAGCCAGACCTTCTCGACGGCCGAAGACAGCCAGAACGCCGTGACCATCCGCGTCAGCCAGGGCGAGCGCGAAATGGCCCAGGACAACAAGCTGCTCGGCCAGTTCGACCTGGTCGGCATCCCGCCGGCACCGCGTGGCATCCCGCAGATCGAAGTCACCTTCGATATCGACGCCAACGGCATCGTGCAGGTGTCTGCCAAGGACAAGGGCACCGGCAAGGAGCATCAGATCCGGATCCAGGCATCGGGCGGTCTGTCCGACGCGGATATCGAGAAGATGGTCAAGGACGCCGAGGCCAATGCCGAAGCCGACAAGCAGCGCCGCGAGGCCGTCGAAGCCAAGAACCAGGCCGAAAGCCTGATTCACTCCTCTGAAAAGTCGCTGAAGGAATTCGGCGACAAGGTAACGGACGTCGAGCGTACCGCGATCTCCGATGCGATCGCATCGCTGAAGACGGCCGTCGAAGCCTCCGAGCCGGACGCCGAAGACATCAAGGCCAAGACCCAGACGCTCCTCGAAGCCTCGATGAAGCTCGGCCAGGCGATGTACGAAGCCCAGTCGGCTGAAGCGGCAAACGCCGATGCGGCTGCCGATGCTGCCCGTGACGGCGACAACATCGTCGATGCCGACTACGAGGAAGTCAACGACGAGGACGACCGCAAGAAGTCGGCCTAAGCTTTTCCTTCATCTGAACGACAAGAGCCCGGAGCCATATGCTCCGGGCTTTTTGCTGTCTGCTGGACTATCGCCGAGGAGATGGTTGATCGGCCGGGTTCCGGGCGGCAGAATGGGTCGGGATCAGGGGGGCGGACAGTTCGATGGAGATCGCAGTCGTCGATGCCGGCTATGCCAGTCAGCATCTGGAGTGGTTTCCCTTGTTCTCGCAGACAGCGTCGAGGATGGCGCGCTGGTCGGCTTCGTTCTGCCGTTCGGTCCTGAGGAGGCGAAGACCTATTGGCAGGGCGTGATTCGATCCGTCGCCGAGGGGGAGCGCCTCCTTCTCGTCGCGACGGTGAAAGGGGAGATCGCGGGCACCGTGCAGCTTTATCTTTCCCCGGAGCCCAATGCTCCGCATCGCGCGGAAATCTTCAAATTGCTCGTCCACCGCAAATTCCAGAAGCAAGGTGTCGGCATGTCCCTCATGATGGCCGCCGAAATGGAGGCGAAGCGCCTGAACCGGTCGCTGCTTCTCCTCGATACCGTCCTGGGCGGTGGCGCCGAGCGGCTGTACCGTCGTTTGCAGTGGCGGGAAATCGGGACCGTTCCGCATCATTTCGTCGATCCCTACGGAAATCCGAAGAGCTCGGTCTACTTCATGAAGCATCTTGTTTAGATTTTGAAATTCGTTTTGGAAATTCCCTCGCGCGCATCTTAACGGATGATTTGCAAGAGACGGATATGATCCGTCCCTGGAGCATCGTTTTGTTTTAAGACCGGACCTCCGCCGGATGTCGCGCCGCCTACGGGAATTGCGGAATGCATTTCAGAATCTTCGAATCCTGGCGTCTTCTCGCGGCTCTCCTGGTCATGGGTTACCATTTTCTGCGCTTCGGTCCCGGCGATCCGTTTCAGTACGATGCCAGCCATGTCCTTGAACGACTGCTGCCGCTGATGGACATGTTCTTCATGATCTCCGGCTTTCTCATCCTTTTGCGCTACGGCGACAAATTGAAGGACTGGACGAGCTATCGCGTGTTTCTGGTCAAGCGCCTGGCCCGTTTCTATCCGCTTTACCTGGTGACGCTGGCCATTTTCATTGCGGTCGGCATTGCCGTGCAGATGGGTGTCGTGAGCTCCAGCGTATCGGAGCGCTACGATTTCGGCCTCCTGCCGCAGAATATCCTGCTGCTGCAGGCCTGGGGCACGACACCGCATCTGAGCTTCAACTACGTCTCCTGGTCGCTGTCGGCCGAATGGTTCTGCTATCTTCTGCTGCCGGTCTATGTGCTCGTCATGCGCCGGGGTGGCGTCAAGGGGCTGGCCCTGCTGGCGATCAGCTGCGTGGTGCTGCTCGAGGTCGCAACGCGCGCCGGCATCATTCCCTTCGACAGCTGGCTCGCCGCCGATACCTGGGGCGCCTATCGCGCCTTTGCGGATTTCGCGATCGGCGGGGTGGTGATGCTGCTGGCGCGGGACAGCAAGCTTGAATGGCGATCGCACACGCTGGTCTGGACGGCGTTTGCGGTGGCGATAGGGGGCATGCTGATGCTATGGCCGTCCTATCTGATTATTGGCCTTCTCGGGCTTGCCATGTTCCTGGCCGCGCTGGTCGAAAGGAACAATCCGCAGGGCGCCCGTTTTCTCGCGGTCTTGTCGCCGGTCGGCCGGGTGTCTTTCGGCATCTATCTCTGGCACCCCGTCATCGAGACCGTGCTTCTGGCGGTGGTCTGGCGCCATCTGTTGGAGCCGATGGGTCTCTTGAGCTTCTATCAGTTCATGTTCGTCCCGGTGGTCGTCACCGTGTTGGTCGCGATGGCTTCCGATCGCTACTTCGAAAAGCCGGTGAGCGAAGCGCTCAATCGCCTGTTCGGCTGGGGCGGCGGGCCTGTCAAGGTGGCGACGGAGCGCGCAACCGTTTGAAACGGCGCTTTTCTGACAAAAAACAGTCAGGATTGTGTATTGCCTATGGTATCGCGCTTGAAGGTTTACTAAATCCTGTTGCAAGGAAATCGGGCGACCACCGGGCAGCCGGTTTTGGCGCGCCTATTCAACAGGGCAAACTGCAAGAATGAAACGTGATCTTTACGAAACGCTCGGCGTTGCGAAAACAGCGGACGAGAAAGAGCTGAAAAGCGCTTTCCGCAAACTGGCGATGAAGTATCACCCGGACAAGAATCCCGGCGACGCGGAATCGGAAAAGACGTTCAAGGAAATCAACCAGGCTTACGAGACCCTGAAGGATCCGCAGAAGCGCGCCGCCTATGATCGCTACGGCCACGCCGCTTTCGAGCAGGGCGGCATGGGCGCCGGCGCCGGCATGGGCGGCAATGCCGGTGGCTTCTCCGATATTTTCGAGGACATTTTCGGCGAGATGATGGGCGGCGGACGCCAGCGCCGTTCCGCGGGCGGTCGCGAGCGCGGCGCCGACCTGCGCTACAACATGGAAATCAGCCTTGAAGAGGCCTATGCCGGCAAGACCGCACAAATCCGCGTGCCCACCTCGATCACCTGCGACGTCTGCACCGGCACCGGCGCCAAGCCAGGCACCAAGCCGACCACCTGCGCGACCTGTCAGGGCTCGGGCCGTGTCCGCGCCGCGCAGGGTTTCTTCTCGATCGAGCGCACGTGCCCGACCTGTCAGGGCCGCGGCCAGACGATCACCGATCCCTGCACCAAATGCCATGGCCATGGCCGGATCACCGAGGAGCGCTCGCTCTCCGTCAATATCCCGGCCGGTATCGAGGATGGTACCCGCATCCGCCTGTCGGGCGAAGGCGAGGCCGGTGTGCGCGGTGGGCCCGCGGGGGATCTTTATATTTTCCTGTCGGTCAAGCCGCATGAATTCTACCAGCGCGACGGCGCGGATCTCTATTGCAGCGTGCCGATATCGATGACGACTGCAGCGCTCGGCGGCAAGTTCGACGTGGCGACGCTCGACGGCACCAAGTCACGCGTCACGGTCCCGGAAGGCACACAGGCCGGCAAGCAGTTCCGCCTCAAGGGCAAGGGCATGCCGGTGCTCCGCTCCAGTCAGGTCGGCGATCTCTATATCCAGATGCAGATCGAGACGCCGCAAAAGCTCACCAAGCGGCAGCGCGAGCTGCTGAAGGAGTTCGAGGACCTGTCCTCCAAGGAGAACAATCCGGAATCGACCGGCTTCTTCGCCCGCATGAAGGACTTTTTCGACACGCTGAGCGATTGAAGCTCAATTGCTTATGAGATCAGGAAAACCGGAGGTGCAAATCTCCGGTTTTCTTTTGAATGCACGTGACCCGGAAATGCGCAGCGGTCTTGACGCGGCATGCATCGCAATCTCACGTGTCGCGACCGGCTTGCTTCCCGCCTTGCCATCCCGTCCTGTTGGGCTTAGCTCTCTGGCGTCACTCGAATCCGGATACCGAATGCCGCACAAGGTCTCTCTCTCGCGTCTGAAGCTGACCGATTTCCGCAATTATGCGGGATTGTCGCTCGATCTCGACGAACGCCACGTCGTGCTTACGGGCGACAACGGTGCCGGCAAGACAAACCTGATGGAGGCGGTCTCGTTCCTGACGCCCGGTCGCGGCCTGCGCCGCGCTGCCCATGCCGATGTGGCGCGCGTCGGCGCGGAGAGCGGGTTTTCGGTTTTTGCGGAACTGGAGGGCATGGAGGGATCGGTGGAGATCGGCACCGGAACGGCGGGTGCGGAGGACAGCCAGTCGCGGCGGCTGCGGCTGAACGGGACGCCGGCAAAGACCGTCGACGAATTGCTCGATCACCTGCGCGTCCTGTGGCTGACGCCGGCGATGGATGGGCTGTTCACCGGCCCGTCCGGAGATCGGCGCCGCTTTCTCGATCGCCTCGTCCTGTCTCTCGATCCGGAACACGGCCGGCGCGCCACGGATTACGAGCGCGCCATGCGCAGTCGCAACAAGCTCCTGTCGGAACCGCGGCCGGACCCGACCTGGCTGACAGGCCTGGAACGGCAAATGGCCGAGCTCGGCATCTCCATGGCACTGGCCCGGCAGGAAATGCTGGGTCTTCTTGCCACGCTGGTCGAGAAAAACAACGAGGGCAGCGTCTTTCCGGCTGCCGCTCTTGCCCTGTCAGGCTTTCTCGATGGCCAGTGGCATCGTCCGGCTTTCGATCTGGAGGAGGATTATTTGGTCATGCTCAAGGAGGGCCGCTGGCGTGACGCCGGTGCCGGGCGCACGCTTGACGGGCCGCACCGCAGCGATCTCCTGATCCGCCACCGCGCCAAGGACATGGAAGCGGCGCGCTGTTCGACCGGCGAGCAGAAAGCGCTCCTGGTCGGCCTCGTTCTCGCCCATGCCCGGCTAGTCGCCAATATGACCGGCCATGCGCCGGTGCTATTGCTGGACGAGATTGCCGCGCATCTGGACGGGGGCAGGCGGGCCGCCCTGTTCGATCTCGTCGATGATCTCGGCGGACAGGCCTTCATGACGGGCACGGACGCGGCGATGTTTTCGGCACTGGGCGATCGTGCGCGTTTTCTGACCGTTGCCAACGGCACGGTTTCCGGGTGACATAGCCAGCGATCATGACCAGAGAGCCGCTGACATCGTTGGAAATCGAGCGCTATGCGCGCCATATCGTGCTGCCGGAAATCGGCGGTGCTGGCCAGCAGGCGCTAAAGACGGCGCGGGTGCTTGTCGTGGGTGCCGGCGGCCTTGGCGCGCCGGTGCTGCAGTATCTCGCCGCAGCCGGCGTCGGCACGCTCGGCGTGGTCGATGACGATACCGTCTCTCTCTCCAACCTGCAGCGTCAGGTGATCCACGGGACACCGGATATCGGCCGGCCCAAGGTCGAGAGCGCGGCAGAGGCGATCACCAGCCTCAATCCGCATGTGCAAGCCGTTGCGCACAAGGAACGTCTGGGCGCGGGCAATGCGGACGCGCTGCTGTCGGCCTATGACATTGTCGTCGATGGCTCCGACAATTTTGCGACGCGCTACCTGCTGGCCGATACGGCCGAGCGGCTGAGCGTGACGCTCGTGACCGGCGCCGTCGGCCGGTTCGACGGGTCGCTGACCGTGCTGCAGCCCTGGAAACAGGCGTCCGATGGCCGGCGCAATCCGCGCTATCGCGACCTGTTTCCCGAACCGCCGCCGGAGGGTGTCGTTCCCACATGCGCGGAGGTCGGCGTCGTCGGCGCGCTGACGGGGGTGATCGGAACATTGCAGGCTATGGAGGTCATCAAGCTGATCACCGGCGCCGGCGAGCCGCTGATCGGCCGGCTTCTGATGTATGATGCGCTTACGGCCCGGTTCGAGAGCATCCGCTACCGCCGTCCGGGGGCGGAATGAAGCTCGTCCGGCTCGACGAAGGTTTTGCGGACTGGCAGGGATTGTTGTCCCTGGTCCTCGATGCCTTCGCCTTCATGAACGGCCGCATCGATCCGCCGTCGTCCGCACTGGATCTCACGGTTCTGTCCCTGCAAGCCAAGGCAATGTCGGAGATCGCCTATGCGTTGATGGACGAGGAGAAATTGCTCGGATGCGTCTTCTGCAAGCCGGAGCCGGATTGCCTTTACATCGGCAAGCTGGCGGTCGCACCGGCAAACCAGGGCAAAGGCATCGGCCGAAGCCTGTTGAATGCAGCCATCGCCTGTGCTGCCGCGCGCGGCTTGCCCTCTCTCCGGCTGCAGACGCGCATCGAGCTTCTGGAGAATCATGCGGTCTTCGCCGCCTGGGGCTTTGTGAAGACCGGCGAGCACAGCCATCCCGGCTATGATCGGGTGACTTTCATCGAGATGGTCATGATGCTCTAACGGTTCGGCAGGACGCGATCCGGCGGGCGGTGGCCGTCGAAGAAGGTGCGGATGTTGATCACCACCTTCTCGCCCATGTCGATGCGGCCTTCCAGCGTCGCCGAGCTCATATGCGGCAGGAGCACGACCTTGCCTTCGCTCGCCAGCTTGATCAGCTTCGGATTGACGGCCGGCTCGTTCTCGTAGACGTCGAGCCCGGCACCGGCGATCTTGCCCTCGCGCAGATATTTGATCAATGCCGTCTCGTCGACGATGCCGCCACGCGCCGTGTTGACAATATAGCTGGTCGGCTGCATCAGGGCCAGCCGGCGGGCCGACAGGAGGTGGTAGGTGGCCGGCGTCGACGGGCAGTTGACCGAGACGATATCGACCCGCGCCAGCATCTGGTCGAGGCTGTCCCAATAGGTCGCCTCCAGCTTTTCCTCGGTCTCGACACTCACCCGCTTGCGGTTGTGATAGTGGATCGAAAGCCCGAAGGCCTTGGCGCGGCGGGCAACGGCACTGCCGATCCGCCCCATGCCGACAATGCCGATCCGCTTGCCGGAAATCCGGCGCCCGAGCATCCAGGTCGGAGACCATCCGGCCCATTCGCCCTTGCGGTCGGTGAGGATCTGCGCGCCCTCGGTCAGCCGGCGCGGAACGGCGAGGATCAGCGCCATGGTCATGTCGGCGGTGTCTTCGGTCAAGACATTCGGTGTGTTGGTGACGGTGATGCCGTGGCGCGCCGCAGCCTCGATATCGATGTTGTCGACGCCGTTGGAAAAGCTGGCGATCAGTTTCAGCTGAGGACCGGCCTGCTCGATCAGCGCCGCATCGATGCGGTCGGTCACCGTCGGCACCAGGACGTCGGCACGCTTGACGGCGGCTACGAGCTCCGGCTGGCTGCGCGGGGTGTCGTCGATATTCAACTCGGCATCGAACAGCTCCCGCATCCGGGTTTCCACGACATCCGGCAATCTACGGGTGATGTACACCTTGGGCTTTTTCTTCGCTGTCATCGCTGCTGGTCTGGCCTTGTTGACGGGTTCTTAACCAAGATGGGGGATCGTCATCCCTGCAGTGCATTTTCTACCAGACCCGGTGGGGAAGACAAACAAAACTCGCAACTTCCCCATGGGATTTGCCGCAGTCCGGCTGGGTCGGTCACGAGTGAAACTGCAAGTTCCTGATTTGGTTCGGAAAACGGAATTCGTCATGCGCCACGTTGTTTTCAGGTTCGTCCTTGCCGCTGCCACGGCATTGTCCGTTCTGGTTCCATCCCTCGCCCATGCGCAGGCTGCCAAGGGCGCGAGCGGCCTGCCGCTGCCGCGTTTCGTCAGCCTCAAGTCGAAGAGCGTCAACCTGCGCGTCGGCCCGAGCCTCGACTATGCCGTGGCCTGGCGCTACCTGAAGTCAGGCATTCCGGTGGAGATCATCCAGGAATACGACAACTGGCGCCGTGTGCGCGATGCAGACGGGACGGAGGGCTGGGTCAACCAGGCCCTGCTGTCCGGCGATCGCACTGCGGTGACCGCGCCCTGGATGCGTGGCAAGGGCGAAAGCATCTTCGTCAACATGCGCCGCGAGCCGCAATCGAACGGCTCCATCGTCGCGCGCATGGAGCCAGGTGTCGTCGTCCATGTCGGCGAATGCAATGGCGACTGGTGCCATGCCGAGGCGCAGGGCGTCGATGGCTGGATCTCGCAGGGCGAGATCTGGGGCGCCTATCCGGGCGAAGCCTTCAAGTAAACCCTGCGGATATCAAAGCAAACCGGCATCCCGGGCTGCAGCAGAAAGCGAGATCATCGGGCGCGGGCCAACCTGCTCGATGACGATACCTGCGGCGAGGCTGCCGAGCTTGCCGCAGTCGGAAAGCGAGCGGCCCGTCGTATAGCCGAACAGAAAGCCGGCCGCGTAGAGATCGCCGGCGCCGGTGGTGTCGACGACGCGGTTGACCTTGGTCGCTTCGACCTTCACCCGTTCTTCGCCCTTGACGATGATCGAGCCTTCCTCGCTGAGCGTCACGGCCGCCAGCTTGCAATCCCTGGCGATCATTGACAGGGCATGCTCGAAATCTTCCGTCTCGTAGAGCGCCAAAGCCTCGGCCCGGTTGGCAAAGACGATATCGACGGTTCCGGATCGCATCAGCTCGAGAAATTCGGCGCGGTACCGGTGGACGCAGAAACTGTCCGACAGCGTCATCGCCACTTCACGGCCGTTTTCATGGGCGATCTTCGCGCATTCGCGGATCGCATCCTTGGCCAGCGGCGGATCCCACAGATACCCTTCGAAATAGGTGACCTTGGCGCTGGCGACCACATCCGGCTCGACGTCGTTGGGACCGAGTTCGACGCAGGCGCCGAGATAGGTGTTCATCGAGCGCTCGCCGTCTTCGGTGACAAAGATCATCGAACGGGCCGTCGGCGGCACGGTGTCGAGCGGCTGCGTCTGGAAATGCACGCCCTGCGCGCGAATGTCATGGGCGAAGATCTCGCCCAGCTGGTCGTTGGCGACCTTGCCGAAATAGGCGGCCTTGCCGCCAAGGCTGGCAATGCCCGCCGCCGTATTGCCGGCGCTGCCGCCGGAAGCTTCAAGCGCAGGCCCCATACGCGAGTAGAGAAGCTCGGCACGGTCTGCGTCGATCAGGTTCATGGCGCTCTTGATGATGCCGTTGTGAACGAGAAAAGCGTCGTCGCAACGCGCGATAATGTCCACGATGGCATTGCCAATCGTCAGAACGTCGAATGTCGTCATCAGGAACCGCCCGGATATTGCCTCAGTCGGTTTCCGGTCATAGCGGATTTCCAGAAGTTTGGAAGGAAAAAGAACGAAATTTGATGCGGTGCAAAATATTGCTTGATTTTGGAAATGATCATTTCCTATATAGACGCATGAGCAATTCGGCAATATTTCCCCCGACAGAAGCCCGTCCGCGCGGCCGGCCGCGTGAATTCGATCTCGATGCCGTTCTGGATCGCGCGATCGAGGTCTTTTCCGAGCGCGGCTATCACGGCGCCTCGATTGGCGACCTTGCGGATGCAACGGGCCTGACGGCCGGCAGCCTTTACAAGGCATTCACCGACAAGCGCGGCATCCTGCTGGCGGCGTTCGATCGCTACCGGGCGGTGCGCAGCAGCAAGCTGAACCTGGCGATCGCCGATGGTGAAAACGGACGCGAAAAGATCGAGGTGGCTCTGGCCTTCTACGCCGGCGCGGCGCATGGCACGTCCGGACGGCGGGGCTGCCTGGTGGTCTCTATGGCAAACGAACTCGCGGCCAACGACCCCGTTGTCGCGGAGAAGGTAGCGACGGCTCATAATGCAAACGAGGCGATCATGCGGGACCTGGTGATCGCGGGTCAGGCGGACGGGTCGGTTTCGGCGTCGCTCGATCCGCAGGCCACCGGATTGCTGCTGCTGTTCCTGCTGCAGGGCATGCGCGTCGTCGGCAAGACCGGCCGCGCGGAATCACAGATGCGGGCCGCCGCCGATATCGTGGCGCGCATCCTCGATTGAGACCTATCCTGATTTTGATGACGAACATTGGAGACGACGGTGACCAGTATCGCAACCCCGCATGACGGCGCAGTCGTGCCGCCTCTGTCGTCGATGATGACCCTTCTTCTGGCCACGGCCTGCGGTCTGATTGCCGCCAATCTCTACTATGCGCAGCCGCTGATCGGGCCGATCAGCGCCTCGCTCGGCCTGACGCCGGGGGCGGCCGGCCTGATCGTCACGCTGACGCAGATCGGTTACGGCCTCGGCCTTTTGTTCATCGTTCCGCTTGGTGACCTGTTTGAAAACCGCAAGCTGATCCTTTCGGTGATGGTGCTGGGAACGGTCGCCGTCGTCGGCGCCGGCCTTGCCTCGACGCCTCTGCCGTTTCTCGCTTCCGCTTTCTTCATCGGTCTTGGCTCGGTTGCGATCCAGATCATCGTGCCCTATGCGGCGCATCTGGCGCCGGAGGCCCATCGCGGCCAGGCGGTGGGCAATGTGATGAGCGGGCTGATGGTCGGCATCATGCTGGCGCGTCCGGCATCGAGTTTCATTGCAGAGTTCCTGCCTTGGCACATGGTGTTCTTCATCTCGGCGGCGGTGCTCGTTGGTCTCGCGGTCGTTCTCGCCCGCGCCCTGCCGCCGCGCGTTCCGAACACCGGTTTGAGCTACGGTGCGCTGCTCGCCTCGATGGGCCGTCTGGTCGCGACGACGCCGATCCTGCGGCGGCGGTCGGTGTATCAGGCCTTCATGTTCGCCGCCTTCAGCCTGTTCTGGACGACAACACCGCTTCTCCTTTCGGGGCCGGATTTCGGGCTGTCGCAAGGCCAGATCGCGCTGTTCGCGCTTGCCGGCGCGGCCGGCGCCATTGCCGCGCCGATTGCAGGACGGATGGCCGACCGCGGCTGGAGTTTTGTGGCGACGCGGCTCGCCATGCTCTCCGTCGCTCTTGCTTTCCTGATGACGCATATCGCACCATCCGGCTCGACGCTTGCGCTTGGCCTGTTGACGCTCGCCGCCGTGCTGCTCGACTTCGGCGTCACCACCAGTCTCGTGCTCGGCCAGCGCGCCATCTTCGTGCTCGGCGCCGAATATCGCAGCCGCCTCAACGGGCTCTACATGGCCACCTTTTTTGCCGGCGGCGCCATCGGCTCGGCTCTCGGCGGCTGGCTCTATGCCGAAGGCGGGTGGCTCTACGCCTCGCTGTTCGGCCTCGCCCTGCCGGTGACGGCACTTATCTATGCCCTGACGGAGCGTCGCCCGACGACGCGCTGACGGTCACGCGGGCAGGGCCGCGGCATCGTATTGCGCCGCAAATTCGGCGGTCGGCGGGATCGGCTTGATCACGTCGATCAGCACGCCGTTCGGGTCGGCGATGATGAAATGGCGCTGGCCGAAATCCTCGTTGCAGAGCGCCTTGAGGATTGGAAGGCCGGCCGCTGCAAATTCGGCATGGAGCGCGTCCGGATCCTCGACCTCGAAATTCAGGAGCAGTCCCGCGGCCTTTCCGCGGGCCGCTTCCGGTATGGTCTCGTGGCGGCCGTCCAGCACAGCGAGCGCGACATGATCGTCGGTCTTTGATTGCAGATGGACATACCAATCGGCGGAGAACAGTGCCTCGAAGCCGAAGTGACGAATATAGAATGCCGCAGTGCCGGTGACGTCGTTGGTCATGATGACCGGATAATAGCTTGTGATCTTCATGCTTTCCTCCTTCTGGAAAATAACATACACTCTGTCTGTATCTTTAAATAACATGCATACAGTTTGTATGTAAAGGTGGAAAATGCGACGCAGCAACAGCGAGCGGACGGATACGATGCGCGCAGCCCTGATCACGGCTGCACGACAGCAGTTCGTGGATCATGGCTATGCAGGAGCGGGGACACCCGAGATCGTCAGTGGCGCCGGCGTGACGCGGGGCGCGCTCTATCATCATTTCGAGGACAAGAAGGCCTTGTTTGCCGCCGTCGTTGCCGAGGACGCACGACTGGCCGCCGAGCAGATCGACGCCGCCAGCGCGGAATCGTCAGGTGCCCGCGCTGCGATTCTCGACGGTACACGCGCCTATTTCGATGCGATGTCCGTGCCGGGCCGCACGCGCCTCTTACTCCTCGACGCGCCCGCCGTACTGGGAGCGGACTTCAGCCGGAAGATGGACAGCGAAAACGCCGAGGCGCGCTTGCGGGCGGGTCTTGCGGCGCTGCTTGCGGCGAATGGCGCAAGCAGTGGGTTGCTGGATGCATGGACGACGCTTCTCTCCGCTGCCTTCGATCGGGCTGCGCTCGCGATAGAGGCAGGGGGCAGCCGGGCCGATTATGAAAAGGCCATCGCGGCGCTGATAGACGGCATTTCCGTCAAATGATCTGCGCCGGCAGTTCGACCAGCGGGGCGGGGATCTCATTGGTCTTTTCCGCCGATTTGCAGATATCGGCGATGACGCAGCGCTCGCATTCCGGCTTGCGCGCCTTGCAGCAGTAGCGCCCATGCAGGATCAGCCAATGATGGGCGTGGTAGAGGTATTGATCGGGAATGATCCGCATCAGGTGGTCCTCGACCTCGTCCGGCGTCTTCCCCGGCGCCAGACAAAGCCGGTTGGCAATGCGGAAGACGTGAGTATCGACCGCCATGGTCGCGTGGCCGAACGCCATGGACAGGACGACATTGGCGGTCTTGCGGCCGACGCCGGGCAGGGTGATCAGTTCCTCGCGGGTGCGCGGAACCTCGCCGCCGAATTCGGCGATTAGCTTTTCGGACAGTGCGATGACGTTCTTCGCTTTGTTGCGGTAAAGCCCGATGGTCTTGATATACTCGCGAACCCGTTCCTCGCCGAGCGCCAGCATCTTTTCCGGCGTATCGGCAACGGCAAACAGCGCGCGCGTCGCCTTGTTGACGCCGGCATCCGTCGCCTGGGCCGAAAGCGCCACCGCCACGACAAGGGTGAACGGGTTGACATGTTCGAGCTCGCCCTTGGGCTCCGGTCGCTGGATCGAGAAGCGTCGGAAGATTTCCGAAATCTCCTCATGGCTATAGGCCGTCTTCGGACGTTCCGCGGCGCGGCGGACTGTCGCAATCTTCGGTTTGCCGACGACCATTTGTGATTTGGGCTTCACGTTTTTCATGCCGCATCTATAATCCGGTGTCATGAACCCTGGCAACGCCGAGACAGTGCCGAACGAACAGCCCGTCTTTTCGGCGGAGCTGACGCCCTATCGTTCGCTCGGCATGAGGGGCTTCAAGATTCTCCTGATGATCGCCGGGCTGATGAGCCTCGTTCATGTCGTGGTCTTCTGGGTGATCGGCGCCTGGCCAATCGTTTTCTTCTTCGGGCTGGATTTTGCCCTCTTGTTCGGCGCCTTCTGGCTGAATTACCGGGCGGCGCGGGCGCGCGAGGAAGTCAGCGTGTCGCGGCTGGATGTTTCGGTGCGCAAGTTCACCCCGGCAGGCCGGATGACGGAGCATCGCTTCAATCCCTTCTGGACGCGGTTCCATATTTCCCGCCACGCGGAAATCGGCATCGTCTCGATGTCGCTCAGCGACCGGCGCCGGGCAACCGATATCGGCTCGTTCCTCAACCGCGACGACCGCGAAAGTTTTGCCGCCGCCTTTGCAGGGGCGCTGGCCACGGTCAAGCGACGATAGTTCGAGTTTCCTCAAGAAACGGGTGGTCGCGACGGGGTGCGGATGATTATCTCTCTCCCATCAAGGAGACTGGATCATGAACATCACCACATCCGTTCCGACCGATATCACACCGCACGGCAGCGATTATGAAACCGTCAGCCGCGTCGTCGAGATTTTGACCGAGGATTACCGCGACCAGCCGTCGCTGGACGCGATTGCGCGCCAGCTTGGCCAGTCGCCGACGCAACTCCAGAAGACCTTCACGCGCTGGGCGGGCCTTTCGCCGAAAGCCTTTCTGCAGGCGGTGACCCTCGACCACGCCAAGCGCCTGCTGGGCCGGGAGGGCATGCCGCTGCTGGAGACCAGCTACGAACTCGGCCTTTCCGGCCCCGGCCGCCTGCACGACCTGTTCGTCACCCACGAGGCGATGTCGCCCGGGGAGTGGAAGGCGCGGGGCGCCGGCCTCACCATCCGCTACGGTTTCCATCCGTCCCCCTTCGGCGTGGCCTTGGTCATGGCCACAGATCGCGGCCTGGCCGGCCTCGCCTTCAACGATGCCGGCCAGGAAAAGGCGAGCTTCGAGGACATGGCCGGGCGCTGGCCGAATGCGCTTTTCGTCGAAGACAGCGCGACGACCGCTGGATATGCAGCGCGCATCTTCAACTCCGACCGGTGGCGGCCGGACGAGCCGCTGCGCGTCGTCCTGATCGGTTCCGACTTCCAGATCCGGGTCTGGCAGGCGCTGCTGAAAATTCCTATGGGCAAGGCCGTCACCTATTCCGATGTTGCTTGCGACATCGGCCAGCCGACCGCCTCCCGCGCCGTCGGTGCAGCCGTTGGCCGCAACCCGATCTCCTTCGTCGTGCCCTGCCACCGGGCACTCGGCAAGGGCGGCACGCTCACCGGCTATCACTGGGGCCTGACGCGCAAGCGCGCCATGCTCGGCTGGGAAGCGGGGAAGGCATAAAAAAAAGGGCCGCAAAAGCGGCCCCTTCGCAGTCAAGTACCAGCGGTTCAATGCGCGGCGGACATGTCGCCCAGCACTTCCTTGGAAGCGACGGTGGAATCGGCGTTGAGCTTGTAGACCATCGGCACGCCGGTCGCGAGGTTGAGCGCGAGGATCTGCTCCTTCGTCAAACGGTCAAGCACCATCACCAGCGAGCGCAGCGAATTGCCGTGGGCGGCGACCAGCACCTTTTCGCCGCGCAGCACGCGCGGCAGGATTTCCGTGATATAGTACGGCCAGACGCGGGCGCCGGTGTCGCGCAGGCTTTCGCCACCGGGCGGCGGTACGTCATAGGAGCGGCGCCAGATATGCACCTGCTCTTCGCCCCACTTGGCGCGGGCATCGTCCTTGTTGAGGCCGGAGAGATCGCCGTAGTCGCGCTCGTTCAGCGCCTGGTCCTTGATGGTTTCGAGGCCCTGCTGCCCGACATTGTCGAGAATGAGCTTCAGCGTGTGCTGTGCGCGCGTCAGGACCGAGGTGTAGGCGACGTCGAACTTGATACCGTAATCGGCAAGCGCCTTTCCGCCCGTGTTGGCTTCCTCGATGCCCAGCGCCGTGAGGTCGGGATCCTTCCAGCCGGTAAACAGATTCTTCAGGTTCCAGTCGCTCTGGCCATGCCGCACGAGGACGAGGGTTCCGGTCATGTTGATTTTCCTCCGGGAGTGATGGTTCAGGACAGCCCGAGCACGTCGAGCATGGAATAGAAGCCGGGCTTGCGGTCGCGTGCCCAAAGGGCGGCGGTCACCGCGCCGCGCGCGAAGATCGACCGGTCGGTGGCGCTGTGCGACAAGGTGACCTGCTCGCCTTCGCCGGAGAGGATCACGGAGTGCTCGCCGATGACGGAGCCGCCACGCAGCGTCGCAAAGCCGATCGTGCCGGTCGGGCGGGCGCCGGTATGGCCGTCGCGCACCCGCACGGATTGTTCGGCAAGATCGATGTCCCGGCCTTTTGCCGCTGACTGTCCGAGGAGCAGCGCCGTTCCGGATGGTGCATCGACCTTGTGCTTGTGGTGCATTTCGAGGATTTCGATATCCCAGCTGTCAGGGCCAAGCGCGCGCGCTGCCTGCTCGGTTAGTACGCCGAGCAAATTGACGCCGAGACTCATATTGCCGGACTTGACGATGCGGGCATGGCGGCCGGCCGCCTTGAATTTTTCTTCATCGCTTTCCGAGCAGCCGGTGGTGCCGATGACATGGACGATGCGCGCCTGCGCCGACAGGACGGAAAATTCGACGCTTGCGGCCGGCGAGGTGAAGTCAAGCACGCCTTCTGCATCGACGAAAGCTTCGAGCGGCTTGTCGGTGACGGGGACGCCGATCGGCCCGAGGCCGGCGATTTCGCCTGCATCGCGGCCGACAAAAGGCGAGCCTGGACGCTCGACGGCGGCAAAAACGCGGGCGCCGGTCATGGCGTGAATGGTGCGGATCAGGGTCTGCCCCATCCGGCCGGCGGCGCCGACCACCACGAGTTTCATATCCGCACCGCTCATCGTTCCTGCCTGTCCTGCCATCATTCGAAAGTTACGTCTTCCGTGGTCTGCGATGCGTTGCCCTGCAGATTGTGCAGGCGAGCGTAAAGACCGTCGCTGCGCTGCGCAAGCGCCTCGTGCGTGCCTTCCTCGACGACAAGGCCATCCTTCATGACGATGATCTTGTCGGCATTGACGACCGTCGACAGGCGGTGGGCGATGACGACGACGGTGCGCCCGTCCATCGCATGGTCGAGCGCCTTCTGCACGGCGGCTTCCGATTCGGTGTCGAGCGCCGAGGTCGCCTCGTCGAGCAGCAGGATTGGCGCCCTGCGCACCAGCGCACGGGCGATCGACAGGCGCTGGCGCTGGCCACCGGACAGCGTGATGCCGTTTTCGCCGACCGGCGTATCGTAGCCCTGCGGCTGGGCGAGGATGAAGTCATGGGCGAAGGCAAGCCTTGCGGCTTCCTCGACCTCGGCATCCGTCGCGCCCGGTCGGCCGTAACGGATATTGTCCCGGATCGAACCTTCGAAGAGGTAGGGCTGCTGCGAGACATAGGCGAGGCCGTTGCGGAGCGATTGCTTGGTGACCTCGGCAATGTCCTGCCCGTCGATCAGGATCTCGCCCTCGGCAGGATCGTAGAAGCGCGGGATCAGGCTGATGACGGTCGACTTGCCGGCGCCGGAAGGGCCGACGAGCGCCGTGGTCTTGCCGCCTTCGGCGACGAAGCTGACACCTTTGAGAATATTCTCGTTCTGGCTATAGCCGAAGCGGACGTTGCGAAATTCGATCTCAGCGCCGTCAAGGACAAGTTCGCGGGCGCCAAGCTTGTCGCGCTGGTGCGGAACCGTGTCGAGGATTTCGTAGATCATGCGCGCATTGACGACCGCGCGTTCCAGGGAAACCTGCAAACGGGCGAGGCGCCGCGCCGGGTCGTAGGCCATCAGCAGGGCGGTGACGAAGGCAAAAAAGGCGCCGGGCTGGACGCCGTTGTAGATCGAGCGGAATGCAGCATAGGCCAGAACGCTCGAGATCGCGAAGCCGGCGAAGGTCTCGGTCATCGGCGCGGTGCGCTCGCTCAGCCGGGCAATGCGGTTGGCACGGTTTTCGGCCCGTTCGATGATCGCCTCGACCTTGGTCTTCAGCTGGCCCTCCATCGTGAAGGCCTTGACGATGGTGATGCCCTGGATGGTTTCCTGCATGGCGCCGAGAACGTGGCTGTTGATTTCCACGGCTTCGCGCGTCGCATGACGCAGGCGCCGCGAAACATACCGCAGGCCAATCAGGAGCGGCGGCGCGACCACGAAAACGATCACCGTCAGCAGCCAGTCCTTGCTGATCATCACGCCGATGAGCGCGATCAGCGTCAACAGATCGCGGGCGATCGAGGTCACGGTCATGTTCAGGACGTCGCGGATGCCGGAAACGTTCTGGCTGATCTGGGCAGAGATGCGGGCGGAGCGAGAATCGGAAAAATAACCGACGCTGAGCGCCATGAGGTGCGAGTAGAGGCGGCGCTGGTAGCTCGCGACGATGTTGTTGCCGATTTTCGACAGCGCCACAGCCTGGCCATAGGTGGCGAAACCGCGCAGCACGAAGGCGACGAAGATCGCGCCGCAGATATAGAGGACGACGTCGGCCCGCTTGTTGGCAAAAGCTTCGTTGACGACCGATTCCATGATCCAGGCGGTGAAGCCGGTAGTGGCGGCGACGACGGCAAGGCAGGCGATGGCGAAGACATAACCCCGGATATGGGCGCGTCCGTTTTCGGCAATCACCCGCTTCAGGACACCGGTAATTGTCTCGCGATCGACGACCGGCTGCTTTGACTTGGCTTTTTTCAACCTGTGTTCCTTAAGCGCAGCGCATGGGGCAGGTCGCTGCGTTCCAGCCGGCTCTATAGTCCCTTGATCCCGGTTTGGCGAGTCTGCGCGCAGGACGCGCCTTCAACTTCTCCAGCGGCGTCCCTCTGTTGCCACACCGAAACGCGCCGGCGTGCGGGCATAGGCCGCAAGGCCGGAAAGGGCGGCCGTCGGATGGGTGACGACGAAGGTCGGGATGGTTTTCAGCAGTGCGGAGTGTGGCGCCTTGTCCTCGAAGGCCTGTCGGAATTCCGGTTTCTTTAGCGCCGGCAGAATCTTCTGCGAGATGCCGCCGGCAAGGAACACGCCGCCGCGGGCCATGAAGATCATCGCCATGTCGCCGGCGACCCGGCCGAGATAGGTGGAAAACAACGAGATCGCCTCGACCGCCGCGCTGTCGCTGCCGGCCATCGCATGCGTCGTCACGGCTGCAGGGTCGGTCAGCGGTGTTTCGCGGGCATCTGCCGCGCAGACGGCATGATAGATGTTCATGATGCCGCGGCCGCAGAGAAGCTGCTCGGCGGAAATACGGCCCTCGATCGGATCGAGGAAAGGCCAGATGTGGTAGTCGCGCTCGCTGCGTGGGCCGACATCGACATGCCCGCCTTCGCCTGGAACGGGAAACCAGGTGTGCCGCGCATGCAAAAGGCCGGCGACGCCAAGGCCGGTTCCGGGGCCGAGAACGGCGCAGGAGGCCGATTCGAGGGTCGTTCCGGGACCGATCTGCTCGCGTCCTTCCGCACCGATCGAGGCAACGGCCAGCGCCTGCGCCTCGAAATCGTTGATGATGATCACGTCCTCCAGCGAAAGCGCCCTCAGCATGTCCCGGGGCTTGATCACCCAGCCGGCATTGGTGAGCGGAATGTCGTCACCCTTGACCGGACCGGCAACGGCGATGATCGCCGAGCGCGGCTGCACCGAGGTCTTGTCGAGGATGCTGGTCTGCAGCGCTTCCTCGATGCTTGCATAGCTTGTCGTGGGAATGATCGGAAACAGCTTCGGCTCGGCATAGGCATCGACG
This sequence comes from Hyphomicrobiales bacterium, assembly GCA_900472785.1. GTDB lineage: Bacteria > Pseudomonadota > Alphaproteobacteria > Rhizobiales > Rhizobiaceae > Pararhizobium. Next base: position 26,507 of record UCJH01000077.1, read on the forward strand.
AGCAGCGCAAAGCGGGCATTGGTGCCGCCGATATCGCCGATGAGGATGGGAAAGGTAAGATTGCTGTCGGTATCGGTGAGCATCATGGCGTTCCGTTGTGATCGTCCTGCGTGACGTGCGGCGCGGGTAGCTGTATCAGGGATGTTGGAAGTCGATCAACTGTTCCGCGGTGGCGCGATTGAGCGCCATCGGAATATCGTAGACCGTCGCAAGCCGCATCAGCGCCTTGACGTCGACATCGTGCGGCATGGCCGTCAGCGGATCGGTGAAAAAGATCAGCATATGCACGTCGCCGGTTGCGATCATCGCGCCGATCTGCTGGTCGCCGCCGAGCGGACCGCTTTTCAGCCGGATGATATCGAGGCTCGGGCAGGCATCCTGCACGCGGCCGCCGGTCGTGCCTGTGGCGACGATCTTCCAGCCGGCAAGGACGGATTCATTGGCCCTGGCGAAGGCGGCGAGATCGTCTTTTTTCTGGTCATGCGCAATAAGCGCGACGCATTTCCGACTGTCCATAGCGCATCCTCTCAGAAATCCGGCGATGACGAACGCTGATTTAAATCGATTTGAACGTTCTGTACAGCAGGACGCCGGCGTTTAACGGCGCGGGCAGCACGGGGGTCGGCCGCCGGCTATTGGAGTGCCGGCCGTGATTGCGGGATGGGAATATTGTCGACGGGTAAGGGGTCTGCCTGCGCATTGATGACGTTTTGGATAGCGGCATCACCGTCCTGTGCGGCTGCCGGAGCAACATAGGCCGTCGCCCCGAATGTTGCCGATCGCTCGGATGCTGCCGGAGCGGCAAGAACCGCCGTGCAGGCTCTCGGAAGATCGGCAAGCGTCACGAATTTCGGCTTTATCGGCTTTGCGTCCGGCTTCTTGACGGGTTTCGCCCAAGGCTCCTTGCTGAACCACCAGGCCAGCGACTTGTCGCAGCCGTCGCCGGCGGCCACGGCGGCCTGCGCCTTGCAGTTGGCGGCACCCGCCGGGCAATGCATGCGGATATGGAAATGCTCGTCGTGCCCGTAGACGGGGCGAACCTTGCCGAGCAGGCCCCGGTCGCCCTTCCAGGTCTCGCAGAGTTTCTTCTTGATGGCGGGATTGACGAAGACGCGCTCCACCTGCGGATAGCTTGCTGCCTGCATCACGAGGTTGGCATGGGTCTTGGTCCAGCGCTTGGGATTGACCGTCAGGAACTTGCTCTTGTCGAGCATGGAGACGAAGGGCATGTCTTCGCGCGCTTGCGCCGAAAGCGCCTGCGCCGGTTTGGGCTGGAACCAGATGTCCGCATCGAGCCCGATCTGGTGCGAGGCGTGACCGGTCAGCATCGGCCCGCCGCGCGGCTGCGAGATGTCGCCGATCAGGATGCCCGAGCCCCAGCCGAGGCGCACGGCGTCCTGCGAAAACTGTTCGAGCAGGGAGATCATTGCCGGATTGCCCCAACGCCGGTTGCGCGACAGCCGCATGGCCTGCCATGTCGGTCCGTCGGTCGGGATCGCCACCGCGCCGGCCATGCAGCCCTTGGCATAGAACCCGATCGGCGATGCCGCCGAATTGCTCGGCAGCTGCACCTTGCCGAAAAGCTGCTTGGCGGGCGTGCCGTCGGCGGCGCTGGCGATATTGGGAAAAGCAAGGCCCGAGCACGCAGCAAGGCTGAGGAGCGCGGCGCCCATCTGCCGCAAAAGTCGTCTCGTTGCCAAAGCCATGTTCCCGTCATTTCCCCGGATATGTCGAATCGGTGCGCCGTCCTGCCGTAACGTCTCATATCGTCTTTGCGTCAGACTTGCGGGCTTAATCAGATGTGATGCAAAAATATGGCCTGTTTTGAGGCAGGCCTGTCAATTGCCCCGATTTTGCCTATTCTGTCGTCCAAGCAACGGAAAAATAAAAACGGAAGAGGCGAATTGGCATGGATTTCAGAGGTGCTTTGGCTTTGGCAGTTGCCATCCTCCTGGCAACCGGACCGGTGGCGGCGCAGGAGCCGGTTTGGCACAGCGGCCTTTCCACGATCGGCGAACTGAAACACAAGGACGGCTTTGCCCGCTTCGATTATGTCAATCCGAATGCGCCCAAAGGCGGTGAGCTGAAGCTCTCCGAAACTGGGACCTATGACACCTTCAATCCGATTCTTGCGAAGGGCGAAGCGGCGGCGGGCGTCACGTCTCTGGTCTTCGATACTCTCTTGAAGTCTGCCGAAGACGAAGTCACCGCCTCCTACGGGCTACTCGCCGAAGGCGTCTCCTATCCCGACGACTTTTCCTCCGCGACGTTCCGGCTGCGCGCTGAAGCGAAATGGGCGGATGGCAAGCCGGTTACACCGGAAGACGTCATCTTCTCCTTCAATATGTCGAAGGAACACAATCCCCTTCTTTCCAACTACTACCGCCATGTGGTCTCGTCTGAAAAGACCGGCGAGCGCGACGTCACCTTCCGCTTCGATGAGAAGAACAATCGCGAGCTGCCGAACATTCTCGGCCAGTTTCCGATTGTGCCGAAGCACTGGTGGGAAGGCAGAGATGCGAAGGGCAACAAGCGCGATATCAGCCGTACCACGCTGGAACCCGTCATGGGCTCGGGGCCATACAAAATAGCCTCTTTCCAGGCAGGCAGTTCGATTCGCTTCGAATTGCGCGACGATTATTGGGGCAAGGACGTTAACGTGAATGTCGGCCAGCACAATTTCGGCACGATCACTTACACGTTCTTCGCCGACAAGACCGTGGAATTCGAGGCTGTCCGTGCCGGCGATGTCGATTTCTACAGGGACAGCAGCGCCAGCCATTGGGCGACAGCCTATGACTTCCCGGCTGCGAAGGATGGCCGGGTGATACGCGCGGAGATCGAGAATCCGCTGCGCGCCACCGGCATCATGCAGGCTTTCGTGCCGAACATGCGCCGCGACAAATTCAAGGATCAGAAGGTACGCGAGGCGCTGAACTATGCCTTCGATTTCGAGGACCTGAACCGCACGCTTGCCCATAACGCCTATCAACGCGTCGACAGTTATTTCTGGAACACGGAACTTGCATCCTCCGGCCTGCCACAGGGCCGCGAAAAGGAAATCCTGGAGGCGTTGAAAGACAAGATTCCTGCTGCCGTTTTCACCACACCCTACACCAACCCTATCAACGGCGATCCGCAGAAGGTGCGCGGAAACCTTCGTACGGCGCTCGCCCTCTTCAAGGAGGCCGGCTACGAGCTCAAGGGAAACCGGCTGGTGAATACCAAGACCGGCGAACCTTTCGGCTTCGAGATCCTTCTGTCTAACCCGTCCTTTGAACGTACGGTCTCGCCGTTCGTCAACAGCGTGAAGAAAATCGGCATCGATGCCCGCATGCGCACTGTCGATGACTCGCAATACACTAATCGCGTCCGAAGTTTCGACTATGACATGATCTACGGCATCTGGGCGCAGACACTGGTGCCCGGTAACGAGCAGAGCGACTATTGGGGCACGGCCTCGGTCGAACAGCAGGGCTCGAAGAACTATGCGGGCATCGCCGATCCGGCCATAGATGAACTCATCCGCAAGATCATCTTCGCGCCGAACCGGGAGGAACTGGTGGCGACCACAAAGGCGCTCGACCGCGTGCTACTGGCGCATCACTATGTCGTGCCGCTGTTCTATTCCAAGGCTGTGCGCGTCGCCTACTGGAATCACCTGACCCATCCCACGGACTTGCCCTATTACGGCATGGGATTCCCGGACGTCTGGTGGTCGAAACCCGCCGGAACTCCATGAATGCCTTGCGCACGGCTCGCCATGTACTCCAAATGCACATATGCGAATCAGTTTGGGCGTTCTTGCCGGTTTGGCAGAGGCGCCTCAAGGAGACGAACGGATTGACAGAAAACAGGTGGCAGGCCGCTTGCAGATCGGATCGCGTTGCTAGAAGCGGCAGCAGGCGGGAGCAACGCTGATGGGCGCCTATATTCTTCGGCGCCTGTTGCTGATGATCCCGACGATCGTCGGGATCATGGCGATCTCCTTTGCCGTCATCCAGTTCGCGCCTGGTGGCCCGGTCGAACAGGTGATTGCCGACCTCACAGGCCAGAACCAGGGCGGTGACCGGCTCTCCGGCGGCGGTGGCGATCTGGCAGGCGGTGCGTTCAACGACGAGACCTCGTCGAAATATCGCGGCGCGCAGGGTCTCGATCCGGACTTCATCAAGAAACTCGAAAAGCAGTTCGGCTTCGACAAGCCGCCGCTTGAGCGCTTCGGCCAGATGATGTGGAACTACATCCGCTTCGATTTCGGCGAGAGCTTCTTCCGCAATACCTCGGTGATCGACCTGATCCTTGACAAGATGCCGGTCTCGATCTCGCTCGGCCTCTGGATCCTGTTGTTCTCCTACGTGATATCCATACCGCTCGGCATCAAGAAGGCGATCTCGGACGGATCGAGCTTCGACGTCTGGACGTCCGGCATCATCATCGTCGGCTATGCGGTGCCGGGCTTCCTGTTCGGCATCCTTTTGATCGTGCTCTTTGCCGGCGGCTCGTTCTTCGACTGGTTTCCGCTCCGCGGCATCGTCTCCGACAATTTTGCCCAGCTCAACTGGTGGCAGAAGATCCTCGACTATTTCTGGCACATGACGCTGCCGCTGATCACGCTCTTGTTGTCCGCCTTCGCGACGACGACGCTTCTGACGAAGAATTCCTTCATCGACGAGATCAAGAAGCAATATGTCACCACCGCGCGCGCCAAGGGCCTGAACGACCGGCAGGTGCTCTATGGTCACGTCTTCCGCAACGCCATGCTGATCATCATCGCCGGCTTCCCGAGCGCCTTTATCTCGGCCTTTTTCACCGGTTCGCTGCTGACCGAATATATCTTCTCGCTCGATGGCCTCGGGCGTCTCGGTTATGATGCCGTGGTCAAACGCGACTATCCGATCGTCTTTGCGACGCTGTACATCTTCTCGCTGATGGGCCTGCTCGTCGGGCTTCTCTCGGATCTGATCTATACATGGGTTGATCCGCGCATCGATTTCGAGCGGAGGGATGTCTGATGACGGATATCGCAGTGTCCACCCCCGTGGTTGTGCCGAAGAAGGGGCTGCTCTCGCCGGTCAACAAGCGGCGCTGGCAGAATTTCAAGGCCAACCGGCGCGGCTACTGGTCGTTCTGGATCTTCATGGTGCTGTTCGGCCTCAGCCTCTGCGCCGAATTCATCGCCAACGACCGGCCGGTCCTCGCCTCCTACAAGGGCGAAATCCTGATGCCGGTGTTAATTGATTATCCGGAGGAAAAATTTGGCGGATTTTATGCAGTTACAGATTATGGCTCCGATCTTATCCGCGACGAGATCAATGCTAATGGCTGGATGATCTGGCCGCCGATCCGCTATTCCTACCAGAGCGCCAATTCCAACATCCCCCATTCGGCCCCGACCGCGCCCTTCTGGATGATGAACGAGACCGAGCGCTGCTCGGCCTATCCGTTGGGCAACGAGGATCCGGGTTGCACGCTCGGCAATCTCAACTGGCTGGGTACGGACAGCCAGGCTCGTGACGTGATGGCGCGGATGGTCTACGGTTTCCGCATCTCGGTCCTGTTCGGCTTGGCGCTCACCATCGCCTCCGCCGTCGTCGGCGTTTCGGCCGGTGCCGTACAGGGGTATTTCGGTGGCTGGACCGACCTGCTGATGCAGCGTTTCATCGAAATCTGGTCGTCGATGCCGGTGCTTTATATCCTGCTGATCATCGCTGCCATCCTGCCGCCCGGCTTCTTCGTGCTGCTCGGCATCATGCTCCTGTTCTCCTGGGTCGGCTTCGTCGGCATCGTGCGGGCGGAGTTTCTGCGCGCCCGCAATTTCGAATATGTCCGGGCCGCGCGCGCACTCGGCGTCGGCAATGCCACGATCATGTGGCGGCATCTTTTGCCGAACGCGATGGTGGCGACCTTGACCTTCCTGCCCTTCATCCTGTCCGGCTCGATCACCACGCTGACCTCGCTCGATTTTCTCGGCTTCGGCATGCCCCCCGGTTCGCCGTCGCTGGGCGAACTGATCAGCCAGGGCAAGTCAAACCTGCAGGCCCCCTGGCTCGGCCTCACGGCTTTCGTCGTCATGTCGGTGATGCTGTCGCTCCTGATCTTCATCGGCGAAGCCGCCCGCGACGCGTTTGATCCAAGGAAGACCTTCCGGTGAAAAACTCGCAATTTAGGACCGTTCGCGTTAATCTTCTTTTTGAAGGCAAAAGGTGAGATGCCACTCATGAACAAGATTACATTCGAGCACTATCCAGCTTCGAGACTTCCGGAGGATCTTCGAGAAGGCCTGGAAAAAAACGCCACTGTGCGTATCGTGATCGAGGAGGAAACGACAGATAGGCAAACAGAGGAAGATGAGCTTTTTCCCGGTTTCAAAGATTTCCCCAAGGTCGATCTCAAGCCGATGACCGTGGAGGATTTGAGCGAGTCGATAAAGCGCATAAGAGCTGAGAATCGGACTTCAGTCTCGATGGAGGAAGCGGTTTCTCGAATTCGAACCTTGAGAGACGAGTGGGACGATTGATACAGGTTGATGGCCGCATTTATCTCGATACCAACATTTTCATCGCAGCTTATGAATGGAAGGATGAAATCGCTGATCATCTTTTCAAGCTGCTAACGGCTAAACGCTTCGGTGGGCCAACATTCGTATCGAGCCAATTGACATTGGCTGAGCTATTGGTTTCGCCTTACAGACGAAAAGACGAAGGGCTGATCGGAACTTATGAACGGCTTTTCGTTAAGAGTGATTGGTTGAATGTTTTACCCGTCACCCGATCGACACTTCGATATGCTGCTATCCTTCGGGCGGATTATCGCGGAATGAAATTGCCTGATGCGATTCATCTTTCTACCGCTATCGGCGCGAACTGCTCGCACTTCCTATCGGGCGACCAAGGTATAAAGGGTGAGTATAATCTTCGGCTGCCCTTTCATGGAGAAACCGATCAGGAATCGTCTGCCCTTATTGTTATCCGCCCCGACGTCCCAACACTCACCTCCCTCCTGAAAAGCCTTGCGCCATGACAGACACGCTCCTTTCCGTCCGCGATCTTTCCGTCGCCTTCCACCAGGGCGGCAATACATCGCTGGCGGTTGATCGCGTCTCCTTTGACATCAAACGTGGAGAGGTCGTCGCTCTGGTCGGGGAGTCCGGATCGGGCAAATCGGTATCGGCCAATTCGATCCTGAAGCTTCTGCCCTATCCGGCGGCAAGCCATCCGGGCGGTCAGATCCTGTTCAACGGCAAGGACCTGATGACGGCATCGGATGCGGAACTGCGCCATGTGCGTGGCAACGACATCACGATGATCTTCCAGGAGCCGATGACTTCGCTCAATCCGCTGCATTCGATCGAGCGGCAGATCGCCGAAATCCTTGATCTGCACCAGGATATGAAGGGACCGGCAGCACGCGCGCGAGTGCTGGAACTGCTGCACCAGGTCGGCATCCGCGAGCCGGAAAAGCGGCTCCCCGCCTATCCGCACGAATTGTCCGGCGGGCAGCGGCAGCGTGTCATGATCGCCATGGCGCTCGCCAACCGTCCGGAATTGCTGATCGCCGACGAGCCGACGACGGCCCTCGACGTCACCGTGCAGGCGCAGATCCTCGAACTCCTGAAAAAGCTCAAGGACGAGCATGGCATGTCCATGCTGTTCATCACCCATGATCTCGGCATCGTCCGCAAGATCGCCGATCGCGTCTGCGTCATGACCAAGGGAAAGATCGTCGAGACCGGACCGACGGCGGAAATTTTCGCCAATCCGCAGCATGCCTATACGCGCCATCTTCTGGCTTCCGAGCCGAAGGGGTCACCACCGGTGTCCGATACGTCGAAGCCGGTGGTGATGCAGGCCGACGACATCAAGGTCTGGTTTCCGATCAAGGCCGGCTTCCTGCGCAAGGTCGTGGATCACGTCAAGGCGGTCGACGGCATCGACCTTACCCTGCGCGCCGGCCAGACGCTGGGCGTCGTCGGCGAATCGGGATCGGGCAAGACGACACTCGGGCTCGCGCTGACGCGGCTGATTTCGTCGGAGGGCCGGATCAGTTTCATCGGCAACGACATCAACGGTTTCACGTTCCAGCAGATGCGGCCGTTCCGCAACCGCATGCAGGTGGTGTTCCAGGACCCCTATGGCTCGCTTAGCCCGCGCATGGTGGTCGCCGACATCGTCGCCGAAGGCCTGCGCATCCACGAGCCCTCGCTGTCGGAAAGTGACAGGGACGCCCGCGTTGCGGAGGCGATCGAGGAGGTCGGTCTCGATCCCTCAACCCGGTGGCGCTACCCGCATGAGTTTTCCGGCGGCCAACGGCAGCGCATCGCAATTGCGCGCGCCATGGTTTTGAAACCGCAATTCGTCATGCTCGACGAACCGACCTCCGCGCTCGACATGAGCGTGCAGGCGCAGGTGGTCGATCTTTTGCGGGAGTTGCAGGCCAAGCACGCGCTTGCCTATCTGTTCATCAGCCACGATCTGAAGGTCGTTCGGGCCTTGGCCAACGACATGATCGTCATGCGTCAGGGCAAGGTGGTGGAGCAGGGACCGTCGGAACGCATCTTCACCGCCCCGCAGGAAGAATACACCAAGGCCCTGATGGCCGCGGCCTTCGACATGAAGGCGGTCAACGTGCCTGCCGTAAATCAGTAGAGTTGAAGCGCATGCCTGAGAAAAGCCCCGTCATTGTCGACCTGAAATTCATTCCCCGCGAGGTCGAGGATGGCCTGAGAGGCGCCTTTGCCGGCCGCGAGGTCATCAATCTCGCCGATCCCGTGCACAAGGGCCGCGATCTTTCGGGCATTTCCTATGCCGCGGTCTGGAAATCCGATCCCGATCTCTTTACCCGCGCTCCGGACCTGAAAGTGGTTTTTTCGGGCGGTGCCGGTGTCGATCACGTGCTGACGCTGCCGGGCCTTCCGGATGTGCCGCTGGTGCGTTTCGTCGATCGCAGCCTGACGACGCGCATGAGCGAATGGATCGTCCTGCAATGCCTGCTGCATCTGCGCCAACATCGTGCTTACGAAAAGCAGGCCCGGGCCCATGTCTGGGAAGACCTCAGCCAGCCTGAGGCGGCGGACGTCACGGTCGGGGTCATGGGGCTCGGCGTGCTCGGGCAGGATGCGATCCGCAAGCTGCAGGTCATGGGCTTCCGGACGATCGGCTGGTCCCGTTCGGCAAAGTCGATCGAAGGGGCGGAAACCTTCGATGGTGCGCAGCTCGATGCTTTTCTGGGAAAGACGGATTTCCTCGTCGGCCTTTTGCCGCTGACCGCGGAGACAAAGGGCATTTTCAATGCGCAGCTGTTTTCAAAATTGAGCCGCAATGGGCCGTTCGGTGCCCCGGTGTTCATCAATGGCGGTCGCGGCGGCAGCCAGGTGGGAACGGATATCGTTGCGGCATTACAGGACGGCACGCTGGGCGGTGCCTCGCTCGATGTTTTCGAACAGGAGCCCCTATCGGCCCACAGTCCGTTCTGGGATATGGACACTGTCTATGTCACGCCGCATGTCGCAGCCTCGTCAGATGTCAAAGCGCTGTTTGCCCATGTCGAGCAGCAGATCGATCGCTTCGAGAGCGGCTTGCCGTTGCAGCATCTTGTGGATCGCAAAGCCGGCTATTGATTAGACGACCTCAGGGCCGGCGATATCCGGTCGGCTGGTTGTAGAGCCAGCCGATCCGCTCGATCGCCTCGTCCAGCCCCTCATGCGAGACCGTCATCGTGTGGCCGTTGGCATGCAGAAGGGTTTTTTCGTCTTCCATGATTGCCGCATGGCCCTTCCAGAAAACCAGATCGCCGCGTCGCAGTTCATCGCGTGTGATTTCAGTGCCGAGGTCCCTGGCCTGCATATCCGCGTCGCGCGGCACCTTCCTTCCGGTCATCATCATCGACAGTTGCACAAGGCCGGAGCAGTCGATGCCGAAGCCCGAGCGGCCGCCCCACAGGTAGGGCGTCTCGAGAAAGCGGGCCGCAACACTCACATAGTCGCCCGCAAGCGGGGCCGAAACCTCCGCGCAATGATTGGCGATCACCGCCTCGCCGCTTTCGAGAAGGAAATAGCGTGTGCCGCGCGTATCGCGCTGGTCGACGACGGCGATGCGGTTGCCCATGGAGAGCGCCTGGACCGTCGGGCATTTCAGGTCCGGGCCGGAATAGAGGAAAGTGCGGGGTGCGGTAACGATATGCGTGAGGCTGCGAACCACCGGCGAGACGGCATAGTCCGGAACATAACCGACATAGCCGTCGAAATCGGCCTTGACCCAGGCCCATCCGGCATCCGTATCAAGGACACGCACCGTCTCGCCGAGCAGCAGTTCGGTATCCGTGCCGCATTCCAGTTCCGGCCGGGCGCGCAGTTGCACCACGGGCACGCAGACAAGCGCCGGCGAACCGGTGACATAGTTGCTCGCCTCGACGATGCCGCGAAGGCGCTCCTCGGCGAGATCGGAACGGTAGGCATTCAGCCGGCGGTCGGGAAGATCTGACATCGGTCCTCAAATAGGCAGCTTGCGTCCCTGATCAATGATCAGATCGCCGAGTTTTTCAAGATAGAGTGCGCCATCGACGGTGCGCCTGATGATGACATTACGCTTGTCGCGCTCGTCGCGCACCCGCGTCACCAGCCCCAGATCGCCCATCGTGTCGAGCGCGCGGGTAATCACCGGTTTTGTCACGCCAAGGATATTGGCCAATCCGCGGACCGTGTGCGGCGGCGGCACGAGATAAATCTGCAGGAGGATCGAAATCTGCCGGAGCGTCAGATCGCGCTTGTCGACGCGCACCTGTTCCAGCGATACGGCATGCCAGAGGCCAAGGGCCTGGGAGGGGGACAGTTCGACCGGCAAGGCGCACTCCTGACGCAACGATGCTGCCAGACTAGTCCCGGATCGTTACGTAAGCGTTTCGATTTGCGCAGATATTCAGATCCGTCGAAGCGCCTGCCGGATCCGGTCCAGATGCGCCTTGCGCCGATCGTCATCGATACGGTCCATATCGTGCAGCGTAAGCATCCTGAAATGGAGGTTTTTTGCGCAGAATGCGGCGATCCCCCGCTTCAACAGCCGGCGCACCGGATTGCCCATGTAGAGGTGCACCACCCACCACGGCGATCCTGTTGTGGTCAGCGCCCAGAACAGCCTGATATTGGTCAGCTTCGGCACGATGCGGCCGCCGGATTGCTCGTGATCGAAGGCGATCCCTGGGGCAAAGACCCTGTCGAAAAATCCTTTCAGGATCGCCGGAAAATTGAACCACCATTGCGGAAAAACGAGGATCAGCCCCTCGGCCGTCTTGAGCCGGGCGGCGATCTCGGACACGGCCGAGGCATCGTAGGGCACGTCGAAATAGCCGTTCCGCTCGGCCTCGGTGAGGCGCGGGTCGAAATTCTCCTTATAAAGGTCCAGCAGGTCGACGCTGTGGCCGCCTGCCTCCAGCGTCTCTCGGGCGGTGCGGGCGACGGCGGCGGCGAAACTGTCCGGCAGCGGATGGGCAAGGACCATCAGGATGCGCATCAGAACAGGCTGCCCTGTTTCGGCGGCGCAGCCGGTGCCGGCTTGTCCGCGCGTTTCCGGGGCTGTGGTGGCTGCGGCGGCATGGCACCGCCGTCGCCCGTCACGGCATCAACGCTGCCGTCGGCGAATTCGAGCGAGATCGCCATGCCCTTACTGAGGGCAGCTGCCTCCTTCACCGGCATGCCGGCGTCATCGCGGACCAGCGCATAACCGCGCTTCAGAACATTGCGATAGGACAGCGACTGCAGGATGCGGTCGTGGGCCGCCACGGCGCTGCGCCGGCGACGGGTATCGGACATGATCGCCTTGTCGGCGCGGGCGGCAAGGCCGGCAAGACGATCCTGCGCGCGGTGGATCTGCCCGGAAAGACGCGCGGGCAAGGCGCGCAGCGATGCGTCCGCGGTCGATATCCGGCTCCGGTTTCGTTGCAGCAGGCGTTCGATGATGCGTTCCGCGCGGATCATCCGGTCGGCAAGCCGCTGGCGTCGGTCGCTGAGCCGGCTCGACAGCATGTCGGGCCGCAGATGGAGCGCGGTGCGCTCGAACTGACGGCGCTTGTTGGCGGTGTTCATGGTCAGGCCGCGTCCGAGGCCGGCCGATGCCTCGTCGAAGCGGCGGCGCGGCAGGGCGAGCAGTTGGTCGAGCGAGGGCAGGGCACGGGCCAAAGCGCGCAGGTCCTGCCGCCGTCCATCCATCCGCCGGGTCATCGCGGCCTTCAGCCGTGCCGAAAGCCCGGACACCGTGGCCTCGAGGTCCGCCTTCACCGGCACGGCCATCTCGGCGGCCCCGGTCGGCGTCGGCGCCCGTTGGTCGCTTGCGTGGTCGATCAGCGTCCAGTCGGTCTCGTGGCCGACGGCGGAGATCAAGGGAATGTCGGAGGCGGCCGCGGCGCGTACCACCGCCTCGTCGTTAAAGCTCCAGAGATCCTCGAGACTGCCGCCGCCGCGCGCCACGATCAGAACGTCCGGCCGTGCGATCGCGCCGTCGGGTTCGAACGCATTGAAGCCCTCGATGGCCGCCGCCACCTCGTTGCCGGAGCCCTCGCCCTGGACGCGCACGGGCCAGACGATGACATGCACGGGGAAGCGGTCGGCGATCCGGTGCAGGATATCGCGGATGACGGCGCCGGTCGGCGAGGTGATGACGCCGATGACCTTCGGCATGTAGGGCAGCAACTGCTTGCGCGCCGCATCGAACAGGCCTTCGGCCGCGAGCTTGCGCTTTCGCTCCTCGATCAGCGCCATCAGCGCGCCGGCCCCGGCCGGTTCCAGCGTCTCGATGACGATCTGATATTTGGAGGAACCGGGGAAGGTGGTGACCTTGCCGGTTGCGATCACCTCCATGCCCTCTTCGGGCCGGAACTTCAGCCGCCCCATCGTGCCCTTCCAGACGACCGCGTCGATGCGCGCCTTGTCGTCCTTCAGCGCAAAATAGGCATGACCCGAGGAATGCGGGCCACGATATCCGGAGATTTCGCCGCGCACGCGCACCTGGTCGAAGGCCTGTTCGACCGTCCGCTTGATCGAGCCGGACAGTTCAGAGACCGAATATTCGGTGAGATTGCTGGGCGAATCTGTGTCGAAGAAGGAACTCATATTTCCACTTTGCCGCTTTCATCCGCCGATTGCCAGTCTCCGGCGCATGCCCTCAACAGGCCTTTCTTCATCCCCGTTCGTCCCCGCCTATCGGCGCGGGTGCATCATGGTGCATCGTCAACCCAAGAGGACTTCCGATGCCCGACCGCTTCTCCAGCAACATCCCCTCGCTCACCAGCCCCGCGACCCATGCCTTTGCCATCGCCCCGAACGATACGACGGACCTTTCCGAGGTGACCCGTGCCGTCTATATCGGCGGCGGCGGCGCGCTTGCCGTGCGCATGCTTTCGGGCCAGACCGTAACCTTTTCCGGCGCGACAGGCGGCAGCACGCTGCCTTTGCGTGTCGATCGCGTGCTGGCGACGGGGACGACGGCAACCGGCATCGTGGGGCTCGTCTGATGACGGCGCTTCAGATTTCGCTCGGTGTCAGTCCGCCGCTTGCAGCCGCATCCTGGTTTTCAGCGCCGGCCTTCTCCGCCACGGATGCGGCCGATAGCGTGATCCGCGGTCCCGCCCTGATCGCCGATTTCCGCCGGGATCGCCACGCCCTCACATCGGTTGCAACCGGTTCAGTCGGTGCAGCGACCGCGGATGCGCTCGCCTTTCTGCGTGCGGCCGCCTTTTCCGATCTGTTCGTCTTTACCCGTGCCTCCGCTCGACGCGTCTGGCACCCCGCAGCAGGCCGCGGTCGATGCGCCCCGTTTCGACTATCGCAATAGCGTCCGGCAACTGCTTCTCGAAGGGCCGGCGACCAATCTCTTCCTCAATGCCCATGCGCCCGCTACCCAGACGGTGACCGTGGCCAGTGGCACGCAGTACACCGTCTCCTGCCGGGGCAGCGGCTCGCTTGCCCTGTCGGGCGCCGGCAGCGGCACCGTGATCCAGTCTGCTCCCGTGACGGTGACGGCATCGTCAACCGCGCTCACTCTCACGGTCACGGGGTCGCTGAGCCGCGCGCAGGTCGAAACCGGAAGCTTTGCCAGTTCCTTCATTCAAACGACGGGCACAGCGGCCAGCCGCAGCGCCGACAGCTGCCGTTTCTCCCCGGCAGCGGAAGCCTTGCTGCAGAGAGCGGCCGCGACGATCGGCGTGCAGGCCCAGGGCAATCACGGCACCTTCGGCCGTTTTGTCGGGATCGGTACCGGCGAAGAATTGCTGCGCCTGAACTCGGGCCAAACGGCGCTGCTGATGGGAAATAACCTGGCCATCGCCTCCGTCAGCGTGCCGCTGCCCGCGTTCGGCCTGTGTGCCGGATGGAACGGTGTTGGGCGCGTGGCCGCTTATAATGGCGGGCCGGTTGCGTCGGATGCCGTCGGCGCGGCAACCGCCGGGCAGATCTTCCTCGGCCGCAACCAGACGGGCGCCTATGCGCAGGGTCGCTTCGATGCCGTGCAGATATGGCCGTTCCGGGCGGCGAACGCGTCCATTCAGGCGAAAGCGGGTGTTTTTGCCTAGCCCTCGTTGCAGGCGAAAACGTGTTTTTGTGCGCCTGCAACCTTTTCTCGCTGGAATCGTTAAAATTGGAGGAATTGCCTTAAACGAATTTTGGAAAGCCGCGTGCAATCTTCCGGGTGTAGAGACATCCACAGGAGGAACGAATGCTTATCTTGACCGCAACAGCAATTGGTATGCTAGCCGTGGGCACACGTTCGGTTCTGGGATGCATGATCTGCGGCTTCCTGATTGTCGCCGCCTTCGGTTTTGCGGCCTTGCTTGGTGCCGGCGCGGTGTCCTGGGTCTCGCTGCTGCTGGCTCTTCTCGGATACAATGCCGGGATTGCCAGCGTGATCGGCCTGTCGCTGCTTCCCGGTATACGCCGGCACGCCTGAGCAACGACAAGCGGCAATCGCGTCGCATAAGATTTCATCGATGACGGATTGAAAGCCCACCCCCGAAAAAGGGATGGGCTTTTGTTTGCGTGCGGCTCAGACGGTTTCCCAGCCATCCTTGTCGCTGGCCCGGTAGATGGCGTCGATCAGCTTCTGGTTCGACGCGGAGCTTTCCAGCGGAACGATTTCTTCGTTTTCGCCAAGGGCAGCCTTCGAGAAGGCTTCGACCTGCAGTTTGTACTGGCGGGCGTCCTGGAAACGGAAAATCTGCGACTGGGCGTGGTTCTGGTTCGTCAGTTCCAGCTCTTCAGCACCGTAACGATCGGCATTGAAGGGGGACTTCACCTCGATGAAGCCCTTGTCGCCGTGAAACACCATGACCTGACGCGCGGCAAGCTGGGTCGAGATATAGAAGCTCAGCTCGAAATCCCCGAAATCGGCGCGGACGCTGGAATAGATGTCGGTGCCGAATTCCGGATCACGGTCCGTGTTGGCCTGGACGCGGACCGGCTCCTTGCCAGTGACGAATCGTGTCGAGATCGTCGGGTAGACGCCGATGTCAGGCAGCCCGCCGCCGCCGAGTTCCGGCACGTTGCGCATATTGCCGGGATCGCGGTTGAAATAGGTGAAGGCCCCCTGGACATGGCGCAACCGGCCGATTGCACCTTCGGCGAGAAGCGATCGCACCTTGCGCCACACAGGGCTGTAGGTGACCATGTAGGCCTCTGAGACCACCACCTTGTTGCGGTCGCGCGCCTCGATCAATGCGTCGATTTCCGATGCCTTGAGGGAGATCGGCTTTTCGCAGAGCACGTGCTTGCCGGCGTCCGCTGCCTTGATCGTCCACTCCACGTGCTGGGACGTCGGCAGCGGGATGTAGACGGCGTCGATCGTGTCGGAGGCCAGCATCTCCTCGTAGGAACCGAAGGCATGCGGGACCGAAAACCGGTCGGCCATGGCCCGGGCCTTGGAAAGGTCGCGGCTGGCGACTGCCGTGACGACGCAGTTCTCCGCGTCCTGAATGGCCGGAACGACGAGTTCGCGGCCGATCTTGGCCGTCGATAGAATGCCGAAACGCAACATGAGCTGCTCCTCCTTGAAATCGCTGGGCGCACACTAGAGTCGAGGTACGTACCTAGCAAGCGCATTTCATGGAAAGAATATTGAACTTGACGGTAGGAATGTCGGCGTGCCTGCCTTATGTCAGAAGCCGCGATCCGAACTTTATCCGGATCATTGCCGGGGAGTCATCGTGATGGAAAAGCGCAAATTGGGCCGCACCGGCCTTTCGATCGCGCCGCTTGTTTTCGGCGGCAATGTCTTTGGCTGGACGGCGGACGAAAAGACGTCTTTCGACCTTCTGGACGCGTTTTTCGACGCGGGCTTCAACACGATCGATACCGCCGACGTCTATTCGTCCTGGGCGCCGGGCAATTCAGGCGGCGAATCCGAGACGATCGTCGGCAAATGGCTGAAACGGTCCGGCCGGTCGCGCGATGACGTCGTGATCGTCACCAAGGTCGGCTCCGAAATGGGGCCGGGCAAAAAGGGGCTGTCGGCGCGGTGGATCGCGCAGGCCGTCGAGGATTCGCTTCGCCGGCTGCAAACCGATCATATCGATCTCTACCTGTCGCATTGGCCGGACGCCGAGACGCCCTACGAGGAAACGCTGGGCGCCTACGACACGCTGCTCGCCCAGGGAAAAGTGCGGTCGATCGGTTGCTCCAACCTCGACGCGGCAAAGTTGCGGGCCGCACTCGATGCCGCCGCTTCAGGCAATCTTCCGCGCTACGATGTGCTGCAGCCGGAGTATAATCTCTACGATCGCGGCGGCTTCGATGGTCCGCTGCGCAATCTCTGCGTGGCCGAAGATATCGGCGTGATCACCTATTATAGCCTCGCCTCGGGGTTCCTGACCGGCAAGTACCGGTCGCACAAGGATCTTGGCGCATCCGTGCGCGGCGAGGATATCGGCAAATATCTGGATGGCCGCGGCATGCGTATCCTCGGTGCGCTCGACGAGGTAGCTGCCGATCTCGAGGCAAAACCGGCAGAGGTGGCGCTGGCCTGGGTCATGGCACGCCGGGGGGTAACCGCGCCGATCGCCAGCGCGACCAGCCTCGCGCAGCTGCAGAGCCTGGTGAAATCCGCCGGAATGACCTTGACGGACGAGCATATGCAGCTGCTCAACGAAGCCAGCGAATAGAACACTGCCGGCTTCGCGACCGCCATGGAACGCGCGCAGGCAAGAGAATGATGGAGAGCGTGTGAATGACCGTAGAGATTCGTGACGTCCGGCCGGGCGACGAGGCCGATTGGCGCCAGCTCTGGGCTGCCTATGTCAAATTCTACAATGTTGCCGTGAGCGACGAGGTGACGGCCGCGACCTGGGGAAAGGTCATGGATCCGGCGAAGCCGCTGTTCATGCGGATCGCGGCCGATGGAGACACGGTCGTCGGCTTCGCCATCTGCCTGATCCACGATGCGACCTGGGTGAAGGAGCCGGTCTGCTATCTGGAAGACCTGTTTCTCGACGAGAAAGCCCGCGGAAAGGGCATCGGCCGGGCACTTCTGGATCATCTGGTTGCGCTGTGCAAGGCGAAAGGCTGGGCGCGCCTTTACTGGCACACCGACGAGGACAACAGCACGGCGCGCCGGCTCTACGATCGCTATACCGAAGTCGACGGCCATGTCCGCTACCGGATCAGTTTCTGACCGCGATATCCGGATAACCTTGGTAAAATTCGGCGTGGCTGCCGGCATGGTTGGCCATTCCCGGCTTGGTCAAAAGCCCTCTGGGCTCGATATAGCTGCGGATTTCCCGGCGCGGCCGCTCATGCCACTGGATGTTGAAGGCCCAGAGCTTGGGAAAGAAGCAGAGCGACGCATAGGGCAGGTGGTCGTGGATCCACCATGCGAGCGACTGCCAGCCTCCGAGCGTGCCGCGCCGGTCCCATGCCCAGGGAACGACGATGCAGGCGGTCGCACCCATGCAGCCGTCTGCGTCGCGCATGTCCCAGATGTGATCGGCAGCACTTGCGGCATTGGTCGAGCAGTTGAGCTTGTGGCGATTGCCGAAGTCGTTGACCTCTCGCGACCGGTAGCCGGAGCGGATATGCAGGCGACCGAAAGTTGCCTCCAGCGGTTCCAGCACCTCCTCGCAAAGCCGTGTTCCGGCAGCGATCGCAAGATCCGGATCGTCGGGAATATTGCTCATCCCGTAAATGCCGGCAATTTCGGACTGCAGGAAATCGCGCAGGAAGAAATTTTGCGACAGCCGCACCCGGCCAAGATCCTCCAGCCCCCGCATCGACTGCGGTTTTCTCATCTTTTGGCTCCTCCGAAAAGGCTGAGTGTAGCGATGAAACGCCGGCCTGCCACCCGATCCTTGCAAAGGGAACGGCTTTGGGGCGTGGCCTGACGTCTACTCCGAAAACCGGAAGAAATCGATGAAGGCCCTGAGAGCCGGGCGCATCTGGCGGCGGCTTGGATAATAGAGGTAGGGGCCGGGATAGGGTTCGCACCAGTCTTCGAGCACCCGCACCAGCCGTCCTTCGTTCAGCTCCTGCAGAACCCGGATTTCGAAGACATAGGCAAGGCCGGCGCCTGCCAGGGCCGCGACGATGGTCGGGCGGTCGGCATCAAGGATCAGCGGCCCGGGAACCGAGACGAAAACCTTTTCGCCGGCCTTCTCGAAATCCCAGATGTAGAAGGTACCGTTGGAAAAGCGTCGCTGGATGCAGCGGTGTCGCAACAGGTCGCGCGGATGCAACGGCTTGTCGATGGTCTCGAAATAGGCGGGCGTCGCGACAACGGCGCCGCGCAGTTCCGGCCCGATCCGCACCGCGATCATGTCCGCCTCGAGGCTTTCCTCCAGCCGGATGCCGGCATCGAAGCCGCCGGCGACGATGTCGGTAAAGCCATCCTCATGCGACAGCTCCAGGATGATGTCCGGATACAGCCCCAGAAATTCGCCCAGTCGCGGCGCCAGCAGGATGTCGGTAACGAAGCGCGGGGCGGTGATGCGCAGGTTGCCGGCCGGCCGGCTACGGGATTCCGTGACCGCCTCGATGGCCGTATCGATCTGCGTCAGCGCCGGCCCCAGCCGTTCGAGCAGAAGCCTACCTTCTTCCGTCGGTGCGACGCTGCGGGTGGTGCGCGACAGCAGGCGCACGCCGATGCTTTCCTCGAGCCGTGACACCGCATGGCTGACCGCCGATGGCGCGATCCCCAATTCTTTCGCCGCCCCGCGAAAACTCCGATGGGCGGCGACGGCGGAAAAGACGGCAAGATGGGCAAGGTGAGAGCGATCCATTGTTCTAAATGATAGATCAACCTGTTGAGATTTGCATCCATTATCAAACGATGGGGCGAGCGCTAGATTTCTCCTTGCCGGACAAGCCGCAGTGATCACTGCCACGCTTGAAGCGCGTGTCCGGCCAGTCCGATTTCCCGAAAGGAACATTCCATGAAAAAAAGAAACCTCGGATCAGTGCTCAAGGTCTCGGCCATCGGCCTTGGCTGCATGGGCATGAGCCATGCCTATGGCGGCGCTGACGAAGCGGATGCGATCAGGGCCTTGCACCATGCCATCGAGATCGGCGTTACCTTCTTCGATACGGCTGAAGTCTACGGCCCGTTCACCAACGAAGTTCTCGTCGGCAAGGGCCTGAAGCCCTATCGCGACAAGGTCACCATCGCCACCAAGTTCGGCTTCCGGATTTCCGACAGCGACGGCGTCGCCCGCCAACTGGATGGCGTCGACAGCCGTCCGGAAAACGTGCGAGCCGTGGCGGAGGCCTCGCTGAAGCGGCTGGGCATCGATGTCATCGACCTGTTCTATCAGCACCGGGTCGATCCGAACGTGCCGATCGAAGAAACGGTCGGCGCCATGGCGGATCTGGTGAAAGTCGGCAAGGTGCGCACGCTCGGTCTTTCGGAAGCCAGCGCCGCCACGATACGCCGGGCGCATGCGATCCACCCCATTGCCGCCGTCCAGAGCGAGTACTCGTTGTGGACGCGCGATCCGGAGGCAAACGTGCTCGATACCTGCCGCGACCTCGGCATCGGTTTCGTGCCCTACAGCCCACTCGGGCGCGGAATGTTGACCGGTGCGCTGAAGCTGAGCGATCTCGGGGCAAACGATTTCCGTCGCGGCCTGCCGCGCTTCCAGGGTGAAAATTTCGATGCCAATGCGGCGCTGGTGGCAAAACTTGGCGAGATCGCCGCAAACAAGGGCGTGACGGCCGCGCAACTGGCGCTGGCCTGGGTACTTGCCCAAGGCGATTTCATCGTGCCGATCCCCGGCGCGCGAAAAATCCGCCATATCGAGGACAATGCCGCCGCGGCCGATATCGTCCTGTCGCCCGAAGAACGCGATATGCTCGGTGCGATCATCACGCCGGAAGCGGCGGCCGGTGCGCGCTATACCGAGGCCATGCAGGCGATGACCAACCTATAGGTCGCCGCCACACTTCGCCCGCTGCAGCAGCGCCGGCGCGTCCGGAAAGACACGCGGCGTCGTGGGCGAAAGAGAGGATCTGCTCCCCGCAGCGGAACCTCCTTGTTCCTCTGCCCAGTCGTGGTAAAATCCATCGGCAAGTCAGGGAGAGACAGTCATGTCCGACCAGCAGTCCATTGGTGCGGTGGTTCACCTCTATGTCGATGGCATGGCATTCTGCAACGAAGCGGCGCTGCGCAAGGCTTTCCATCCGGATGCCAAGATCATCGGCAATTACGAGAGTGCGGTCGAATGGATGTCGCGCGACGATTTCATCGCCGCCGTCCTGGCCGAGCCGCCGGCCCCGCCCGGAACACAGCCGCTGATGGAAATCGAGATCACCGACATCGAAGGCGACGCCGCCTTCGTCAAGGTCACCGACGAATTCGCCGGCATGCGCTTTACCGACTATCTCTCCCTGCTGAAGATCGACGGCCGCTGGGTCATCGTCAACAAGCTGTACCATCTGCATCGGTGAGGCTGTTTGCCTGCGGAAAAATCCACCGTGTGAAACAGCGTTCCATTCGCCGATTCTTCAAAGAACACGCGGTGCGTCCACGCTTGTCACGGCGCGGTTCGAGCGGAACTGGAGAGCACACGCAGATGCGGGGCCTCGGTAAGGTTTAAATGTATGGCTCCGCATCTGCGTGG
>UCJH01000101.1 GCA_900472785.1 Hyphomicrobiales bacterium
CACTGCTGCCGACCGACTGCAGCGCCTGCTGCAGCTTGCTGACGGAGGTGTTGAAGTCTTCGCGCAATGCGTCGAGCGTTCCGATGAAAGGCGTCGACAGGCGGAAGGTCACATCGCCTTCGGCAAGACGCTGCAGGCCGGAACCGAGCTCGCTTACCGCAAGCCGCATCTGGCGCTCGCTATCGGCGATGTCGGCAGCGCGGCGCTGGCGTTCTTCCTCGCCCAGCGTCCGGTTCTGCTCGGCTTCGGCCTNNGCGCCATGTCGCCGATTTCATCCTGGCGATCGGCATCGGCAATGACGATATCGGTATTGCCGCGCGCAATTTCACCGGTCGCCCGGACGACAGCCTCGACCCGCATGCGGAAGCGACGCGAAATCAGCACACCGAGCAGGACCAGCAGCAGCGAAGCGGTGGCAATGATCGCCACGGAAATCCAGGCCATATGCGTCAGATAGGCGAAAACCGTTGCCTGCGGTACGGAGACGACGGCATACCAGGACGTATCCGCCAGGAGCGACACCGGCACCGCGATGGAGAGGAAGCTTGTCCCGTCCTTGGTCAGCGTCTCGATCGGCTGGCCGGGATTGGCGATCAGCTTCTGCCATGCCTCCGCATCGACATCGCTGTCCTTGATGGCTTTGCCGAGGTTATCGGCATTGAAATGGCTGATGAAATTTCCGCCTTGCGAAATCAGCGCGACATTGCCGTCGCCGAGCGGCTTCACGGCGGCAAGGCCGGCCGTCAGATTGTCGAGAGCGATGTCGATGCCGGTAACGCCGAGCGCCTTGCCATCCACCGTGACCGGGCCGACGAGCGTGGTTATCAGCACGTCCTTGCCGTCGATATTATACTTGTAGGGTTCGATGACGACGGTCTTCTGCTGCGTGAATGGCAGCTGGTAATAGTCTCCGGGACCGGGCTTGTCGTAATCGGTCAACGGGGCGACGATGATATTCGCGCCCGAACGGACCCAATAAGGCACGTATCGGCCGGTCGCGTCGTGGCCTGGTTTGTTGACGAATTCAGCATCCTTGCCGTCGAAAGCGTTCGGTTGCCAGCCGCTCCAGACGCCGAGCGCGTCCGGGTTGTCCTCGAGATTTTTCTTGAGCAGCGTATCGGCGACCGTGCGATCCGCCGACCCGGACATCTGCATGGCCGTGAATGTGCTCTGCAGGCCTTGAACCAGTTGAAGGCCCTTTGTCATCTGCGTCTTGATATCGGCGGCAGTCAGCTGCGCCTCGGCGGTCATTTCCTCCACGCTGCGACGCTTCACCTCCGAATAGGAAATCCAGAACAAGGTTCCGGCCGTGACAACGGTGGCGAAAAGCCCTGTAGCGACGACGGAGAAAATATTGCGGGAGGTCGCAGTCTTAAACAGCATTCTCGGTTCCTCGAAAGGCGCGCAACCGGAGACAGCCTCATGGTCGCAGCGTCGGATGACTTCAAACAGGGAAGCGAAGGGGCTGCGGGTGTGTCGAGCACACCAAGCCGGCCTTCCAATGAAATCATTTCACCGACAGCTAAACTGAACCGAATTTCTTAATGTTGGTCTAAAATGACCCTAGCTTGCATGCGTTCGGCGGCCAAAACCGGCAATTTTCGAAAGTTTTCCACACGAGTCAGGTGATGTAGCCCTTTTTCATCGCCTTCACGACGGCTTGCGTGCGGTTTACAGCATCGAGTTTCTTCGTCACGTGGTTCAGGTAGTGATTGACGGTGTGTTCCGAGAGCCCAAGAATGCCCGCAATTTCGGAGCTTGTCTTGCCTGCCGCCGTCCAGCTCAGGCACTGGATTTCCCGCTCAGAGAGCGTTGTGTTCGTATCCTTCCAAAAGGCGCCGATCTCCGTCAGACGATTGTAGACATGGATCGCGATCATCTGCAGTTCCATGGTCGTACTCATCGGCACTTCGATTTCTTCGCCCATCAGGATCACCGCCGCGCGGCTGCCATCGGCGTCATGAACCGGAAAATAATTCGCCTGGAAGATACCGTGTTCGCGCAGCATCGAAATATATTCGTTCGACTGCGCCGGCCGGGAGCTTTCCTTGTCCCAATCGGCGAGCGAAAGCTGGAAGGGCGTCGTCGTTTCCCGCAATCGCCGGATGCCGGTCGAGTGCTTCAAAAGCGAAATACTGTCGTATTTGTTGACCAGCTCCCCAGGCATATTCGAAATGATCGACATGCTGGCAAGTTTATCGGCATCGAATCCGGGCACGGTGCAAATCAGGAATGTCTTGAAGCCGAAGGACTGCGTCACTCTCTTCATGTAGCGGATGACGTCGAACTGGGTTTCCAGTGTTGCGATTTCGGACGTGAAATCGCCGCCGCGGGCTTGCTCTGTTTCCATCGGTCCGGTCGTCATTGCTTCCCGCATTCAAAATTCCCGTCTTTATTGACAATGCGGGATGCAATCCGCGGCAAGATGCTCAACCAGTCGAGTGTCGTCGCATTCATTTTCGCCGGCATCGGCCTTGACGGACCGCCGGACTTCATCGTGTTCAAATTGCTGCACCCCATTATCGACTCATGTGTTCAATTGATCAAACCCGCGCGAATCGCCTTTGCGACCGTTTGCACGCGATTGACGGAATCCAGCTTTCGGGTGGCCCGGTTCAAATAGTGATTGACCGTATATTCCGAAAGCGACAGGATTTTCGCCATTTCACTGGTGGTCTTTCCTGCTGCCGCCCAATGCAGACATTCAAGCTCACGATTCGAAAGCGCAACACGCCGCGCATTCTTCTTGGTTCGGACTTCGCTCAGCCGATTGAATAGCCCTCCCGCAACGAAATTAAGCTCCCGCATTTCCGCGTCCGAAACCGCTTCGCGATCCCCACCGAATCCAATGGCGCCGCATGCACCCTGCGTATCATGCACCGGGATATAAATACCCCGCTTCATACTGACCATTTCAAACAGGCTGACAACCATTGCCGACTTGCCATCGGAGCGCCGTCGCGAATCGATACGGGTGTCATAGGTAAAAGGTATGGTGCTGCGGCGCAGACGATCGATCACCGGGCTTCCCGTCATGAGGCAGGCCTCATCGTAGCCCTGAAGGAATTCCCGTGGCCAGTTGGTGAGCAGCATCGAATCGGCAAGGCTCTGGCTTTCCCGGCCGGGAATAGCCATTACCATGAACCCCTTGAAACCATAGGCACGAGCCACGCCGTCCAAACCACGCCGAACATCGTCCTCGTCGGTCATTTCCTCGGCGATCCGATGGCCGACGGGCGGCGTGATGCCCGAGGCGGTCTGGCTGAAATCGAAAAGATCCCTCTGGCTTCTGAAGGGCCGATCCGGTGTTTCAGAAACACACAAGCGCCACATCTGGATTGCATTCCTTCACTGCTGCGTTTATTGCGAGTATCCGGCGAAGATTTGTTCCCTGCCGTCGCCCGCCGAAACATTTGTATGATATATTAAGGCTACAGGTCTCGTTTCGTCACGTCCAGTCGAAAGGACTAATTTACCGTAAAGTAGCATGCGGCTGCGGTTAACGGCCGGGACCGAGCCGGACGTCCACCTCCTGTTCAATCGCGCGTGCGGCATCGCAGACGGAAGCCGCCCAAAGCTCCAACTGTTCCATCGATACCCGATAGGCCGGCCCGGTGACGGAAACACCGGCGACGACCCCATGCCGCTGCGCATAGATTGGGGCCGCGACGCAGCGTATCCCGCTCTCGTGCTCTTCCCGGTCAAAGGCGTAGCCGGCGAGGCGAACGGCAAGAAGCTCGTCCATCAGGGCAGCGGCGGACAGATGCGTGTTCGGGGTATAGGCCTGAAACGAGAGCTGGCCGACCAGATCCGCCAGCCGATCTTCCGGCAGCACCGACAAGGCCGCCTTGCCTACCCCGGTGCAATAGACCGGTGAGGCATTGCCGATCTGCGAATTCATGCGCACGGCCTGCCGGCTTTCGACCTTGTCGAGATAGATGATCTCCCGCCCATGCAGGACGCCAAGATGCACCGTCTCGCCGGTACGGTCATGCAGTCTCTTCAGATGCGGTTCGGCAACCGTGCGAAACTGGTTCTTCGCCCAGGCATTGGACGCAAGCTTCAACAGCCGCATTCCGGGTTCGTAGCGCAGATCGCTGCCTAGGCTCAGCAACCCCTCTCCCACCAGATGCGACAGTTGCCGGTGCAGGGTGCCCCGCGGCTGGCCGCTCAGGGCGAGAATTTCCGTAAAACGCAGGGGCGTCTGCGCGGTCGAAACCAGTTCGAGCACGGCTATCGCCTTGCCGAGCGTCCCGGTTTCGACAACCGGCACTGCCTCAAAGGCGCTATCGATGCCCTTTTCCATAACCATCATGAAATCGCCGGTTCTGCTTCACAAGCTGCTGTAGCGCTTGACAAGGCCTCCAGTCTAGACCGATAATTCCAGATAATCAAATCAAGTTCCATATATTGGAATAAATAAGCCGTAGCGGCTTGCGCGGCAGGGAGAAATCCGCCATGGCGATGCCGTCCGCCCAGTTTCCCGACCTGAGAGACCGCGCCGTTCTCATCACCGGCGGCAGTTCCGGCATCGGTGCTGCCCTCGTGGAAGGCTTTCTCAGGCAAGGCTCGCGTGTCGCTTTCCTCGATATCGACGGAGAGGCCGGAGAGGCTCTCGTCAAAAAGCTCGCCGATGAAACCGAAGCCGCGCCCGTTTTCATCAAGGCGGACCTTCGCGACATCGAGGCGATGCGTCGCGCCGTCGATCAGGCGGTTGAGGCCATCGGGCCGATCGGCGTCCTGGTCAACAATGCCGCGCGGGACGATCGCAATCTGCTGGAAGAGGTAACCCCGGAAACCTGGGACGAAAGCCAGGCCATCAATCTGCGCCCGCATTTCTTCATGGCACAGGCGGTCTCGCCGCATATGCGAGCCCTTGGGCGGGGATCGATCATCAATTTCTCGTCGATCGCCTTCATGCTCAACATGGGCGACCTGCCGGTCTACGGAACCGCCAAAGCCGGCATCATCGGCCTGACGAAATCGCTGGCGGGGCATCTTGGCCCGGTCAACATCCGCGTCAACGCCATCCTGCCGGGCATGGTCGTGACGCAGCGCCAGAAAGAGCTCTGGCTTACCCAGGAGTCGATCGATGCGATGATCGAGAAGCAATGCCTCAAGCGGACGCTTTTCGCCGAGGACATGGTTGGCCCCTGCCTCTACCTCGCATCCGATTGCTCGGCCGGCGTGACTGCGCAAACAATGATCGTCGATGGAGGCGTTTTCTGATGGCGACTGTAAACGGGGCGGCACATTACGTCGCCGTGGATTGGGGAACGTCGAGCTTCCGACTCTGGCTGATCGGCCGCGATGGCACAGTGCTTGCCGAACGACGCAGCGGCGAAGGCATGACCACCGCCGCCAAGACCGGCTTTGAAGCCGTGCTGAAATCCCATCTCGACGCCATTTCGGCACCCGATGACCTTCCGGTGATCGCCTGCGGCATGGCCGGCGCCCGGCAGGGATGGGTCGAGGCGGGTTATCTCGACACGCCGGCAGCGCTTGCCGACATCGTCCATGCTGCCGTGCCCGTTCCCGGTATCGACCGCGACGTTCGCATCCTGCCGGGCCTTGCCCAGCGCGATACGACGGCAGCCGATGTCATGCGCGGCGAGGAAACGCAATTGCTCGGCGCAGGCGAAATTCTCTCGTCGGGCGATCACTTGGTCTGCATGCCCGGAACGCACAGCAAGTGGGTACGCGTCAGCCAGGGTGTCGCCACCGGCTTTTCCACCTTCATGACCGGAGAACTGTTCGACGCGATCTCGAAACATACCATTCTCAGCCATACGGTGGGCGACGGCGGTGCCTTCGACGGCACGCATCCGGCCTTTGTCGAAGCGGTCGCGCAGATCGCCGACAATCCGGCACTGGCCACCAACCGGCTGTTTTCCGTTCGCGCTGGACAATTGCTGCATGCCCTGCCCGCAACCGACGGCAAGGCGCGGCTTTCCGGCACCCTGATCGGCGTCGAAATCGCCGGTGCGCTAAGCACGGTTTCCGCAGGCGGCGGCATCTGCCTCGTTGCCTCGGGTTCGCTTGGCGCGCTCTATCAGGCGGCGTTTTCGGCCTTCAACCTTGATCCCATCCTGATCGATGCCGATGACGCCGTGCGTCATGGGCTGGCATCGGCGGCGCGCACACTCTGGCCGCTTTGAAGAAAGACGAAACATCATGTCCCGCATTCCCTTTCCGACGATGAAATATCCGCTGATCGCCATTCTGCGCGGTCTGAAGCCCACCGAGACGGAAGACGTGGTCGGCGCGCTGATCGAGGCCGGCTTCACGGCGATCGAGATCCCGCTGAATTCGCCGGACCCGTTCCGCTCGATCGAAACGGCGGTCCGGATGGCACCGGCCGGCTGCCTGATCGGCGCCGGCACGGTTTTGACCACCGAACAGGTGGAAAAGCTCGACGGCGTCGGTGGAAAACTGATGGTCAGCCCGAATGTGGAGCCGGCGGTGATCTCGCTGGCGGCGGCCAAGGGCATGGTGACCATGCCCGGCGTCTTCACGCCGACCGAAGCCCTGGCCGCGGCTAAAGCCGGCGCGACCGGGCTGAAATTCTTCCCGGCCAGCGTGCTTGGCCCATCCGGCATCTCGGCCATCCGCGCCGTTCTGCCGCCGGAGCTCGAAATCGCCGCCGTCGGTGGCGTATCGGAGAGCAATTTCGCTGATTATGCGAAGATCGGCGTCAAGAGCTTCGGTCTCGGCTCCAGCCTTTACAAGGCCGGCATGGACGCATCGGAGGTCGCCGAGCGCGCGCGCGTGACAATCGCTGCCTATGATGCAGTTTATGGAGGCTGACATGACCGAGATCATCCCGTTTGCCGGCACCACCCTTTGTACGTCTCCCTCCGAACTCGGCGAAGGCCCGAGCTTCGATCCGGCGACCGGTACCGCCTGGTGGTTCAACATCAAGGGCCGGGAGTTGCATGAACTGCATCTCGAAAGCGGCCGGAAGCAGGTGCATACCCTGCCCTTTCTCGGCAGTGTGCTAGCCGCCATCGATCCCGCGCGCCAGTTGATCGCCTCCGATCAGGGCCTGTTCATCCGCGATATCGCCACCGGCAAGCTCAGCCCGCATGCGACGCTTGAAGACAATGCCAACAACCGCTCCAATGACGGTCGCATGCATTTTTCCGGAAGCCTCTGGGTCAGCACAATGGGCCGCAAGGCGGAAAAGCAGGCCGGCGCCATCTATCATGTCGCCAAGGGCACCGTGACCAAGCTCTTCGACAAGATCTCGATCCCCAACGGCATCTGCTTTTCGCCTGATGGAATGACCGGCTATTTCGTCGATTCAGCCGTCAACCACATCATGCAGGTGCCGCTCGATCCGGAGACGGGCCTGCCGACGGGCGAGCCGACGCTTTTCAGCGACCAGAGTGGCGAGCCCGGCGATGTCGACGGTTCGGTTTGCGATGCCGACGGTCTGATCTGGAATGCGCGGTGGGGCCAGGGCGCGGTCGATGTCTACAAGCCGGACGGCACCCGCCTGCGCCGCTACAAGGTGCCCACCACGCAATCGAGCTGCCCGGCCTTCATCGGCGCCAAAGCCGACCGGCTGATGGTGACCTCCGCCTGGCAGGACATGGACGCGGACGCCCGGGCGGCCGATCCGCTCGCCGGCCAGACGTTCGATCTCGGTATCAGGGTCAAGGGTCGTTTCGAGCCGGCATATCGCCTTTAGGCAACGCAGGGGCGCGGCATTGCTCAAGGCATTCCAGAAAGCCGGACGAATGTTCCGGCTTTCTGGTTGGCCATCATGTGCGTGCGAGCGCGAACCCCTGCCGGCGGGCGCGCAGGCGTGACCAGGTCTGTCCGGCATACAGCGCCAGACCGATGCCGATGAACAGTTCCTTATACTCGGTGGGATCCCAAAGGCGCACAAGCCGGTCAGCCTCGACCAGGAACAGTTCCTGCATGGCGACGACGGAAATCGCGATGCCGGCGAACAGCAGAAACTCACGCCACAGCCCGTTTTTCAAAGCGGCATTGGCCAGCACCAAGAGGATGATCACCGTCATCATTGTCGATATCTGGATCGGCAGCACACCCCACCGTCCGGAATTGAAGGCTGCCATCGGCGCGGCGGCGGCGAGAATGAAGAGATTCGGAACG
Organism: Hyphomicrobiales bacterium; assembly: GCA_900472785.1. GTDB lineage: Bacteria > Pseudomonadota > Alphaproteobacteria > Rhizobiales > Rhizobiaceae > Pararhizobium. The sequence goes on from UCJH01000101.1 coordinate 8,125, forward strand.
AACGCCGTCAACGGGCCGCGAGGAATTCGATTGCGGAAGACATGCAGGCCGAAGGGTATGAGCCCCAGCAGGGTGAATGCGCCTGTATAGTAGACGAGCTCCGAGACGCCGGTCGACATATTGTGGAAATTGAATTCGTGCTGATCGTTCAGTTCCTCGAACACCTCTGGTGTCGCGACCTGGAAAACCCGCTGCATCCACGAGATTTCTTCCATGCCGATGACGAAGAAAACCACGGCGAAGGCGATACCCGCGCCAACGGCAAGCCAGGCCTGCGGGCCGGCGCCGGAACGGGCCTGACCCAACTGGCCAACAGCAACGACGGCAAAGAACGCCGAGGCGACGAAAAGGCACAAGGCCGACAGCCATTCGACCGAGTTGTCCTCCAGCGACAAAGCGTTGAAAAGCTGAGGATCAATGGAAAAAAGCCAAGCCGCGAACACGGCGAGACAGGCGATGGCGGCGCTCGCGAATATACCGGCATTCGGCATCAGCGGCATTAGCGGCGAACCCAGCCGGGCTCCATCCTGACAGATCGCGCGAACCAGTCCGACCGACAGCAGCAGCGCTGTCAGCGACCGGAAAATCTCATAGCCACTCAGCGCAGGTTTCGCCTCCGGCAGATAGACAGAGCCGAGTACCATGTGCTCATAGAGCAGCAACGCCACCATGACCGCCATGGTTAGACCGAGCAGGCGCAGGAAATGCAACGGCACAGGCATTGCGACGATCCCCAGGACAGACAACCGATTTTATATGCGCTGAAAATTATGAAAAGCCTGTGCGCGAACTTCATTAAGCTATGATTAATATGAGCAGGCCATTGATTTCCAAGCGTCGGAAAACAGCCGCCGCCATCGATTTCTGCCCATGGTTGCAGCCGTCAGCAGGCTCGAAATTCCCTCGAAAAACCATTGGGATGGAGCGATTTGCCGCCGATCGGCCCCGATTGGACGCGGGCTGCGATGGCGATTTCGGCGAAAAGCAGCCGGCAATTCTGCTGATTTTTTTCGGAACCACTTCCCGATTGCCACGTTGTCTGGGCATCACCGGTGCAGCACCGAACCGAATGCAAGCGCTGCATCTTGATCGAAGAACAATTTGAAAGGTAGTTTTGACATGACCAAGAAACTCGTAGCTTCCGTCGCCGCTGGTGCTCTTTTCGCAGGCATGACTGCCTTTGCACCGATCAGCTTCGCCCAGGAAACCACCCAGCCGCAGACGCAGGCAATGCAACCGGCCCAGGTAACGCCGGAACAGCCCGCTGATGCTATGAAGCCGGCTGATTCTGCCCAGGCTGCTCCTGCCGCAGGGTCGAACTATCTGACCGAGCAGGCAGACGACCAGATCGCCGCCAGCACCTATATCGGCCAGTCGGTCTACAACTCCGCGGATGAAAGCATCGGCGAAATCAACGACGTGATCTTCACCAAGGACGGTTCCGTTGAAGCAGCCATCATCGGCGTCGGCGGCTTCCTCGGCATCGGCGAAAAGAACGTCGCCGTTCCGCTCGACACTATCAACGTCGCCGAACAGGCTGATTCCGACGACCTCAAGCTGACGACGGCTGAAACCGCCGAGACGCTGAAGGCTGCTCCGGAATTCAAGACCAAGGCTCAGCAGGTCGCCGAAACGCAGGCGAACACCCCGGTCGATACGTCGACCACCTCGTCGACCACGACGACGGGTGCTGCACCGGCCACCGGCGTACAGCCGGCACCGGCTGAATAACCGGGAATCCCCGATTACAACGCCGAAGGGCGGTGCTTCTGCACCGCCCTTTTTTTGTTTGAATAAACACCCGATGCCACAAGCCTTGACGAAGGACAGGCGTGGAGATTGTCACCAAAATTTCACGGGCAGAGGAACACCAATCGGCACTTTGTCATTTTCAATCGAAGTGTATTGTGGCACATTTCAGCAATTTTAACGCGAGGGCGCATCGATGGCTTTTTCCGTAATTGCTGGACGCTACTTTGTGGTCAATTATTCTCCGGATGGCGACACCATTCGTTTTCAACCGCATAATCCAGCCGATCTGGCACGGCTGGACGGTATTGCCAAAGTCAATGCCCGAGGCCATTGCGCGCTGAGGCTGGAATCCATTGATGCCCTCGAGACACATTTTGAAAACCGGCATCAGCCGCTTCAGCTTGCCAATGCTGCAAGAAACGAATTGCTGCAATTTCTCGGCATCACCAATGTCGTGTGGGATGCGCATCAATCGAGCGTGGTTTCGGCAAATGATGGCGTGGAAGGCTATATCATCGCCCGCGCAACGGAGAAATTCGGTCGTGTCATCGCCTTCGCCTTTTCCGGAGAAGCGCCGCAACCGACGGGAACGGAGATATTTCTCACCCCCGCGATGCTCAACAGCAGTGCGAACGCCCATTTGATTTCAGCGGGGCTTGCCTATCCCACTTACTATCAAACGCTCTTTTCTGATCTGCGAGATCACCTGACCACGTTGGTCGTGGCAGCAAGGGCCGCAGCCGTCGGGGTTTACGGGTTGGATCAAACCAACACGCTGTTTGCCGTTCCCAACATCGGTACTCTGACGGACGGCGTCGTCATCATGCCGAAGCTTTTTCGACGCGCGTCCACCTACGTCGCCGCTTCCGGCACGATCAACGGCTTCAAGGCTGCCTTGGCCCTTAGCAAAGAGCCGGTGCTGGATCTCCGAGACAATCATTTCACGCATTTCGACACGTTTGTCGATGAGCAGGCAGGCCGGATACAGATGACGAGACGGCCGGAAGAACTTGTCTTCGACCCGATGCCGGAACGGCCCGGCGGCGAATTTTCTGCGATGATGAACGGGGAAATTTAAGCGAACACGAGGTGCCGGGTTCAATACCAGGCATCCGCCATGCTCTTCTTGCGTTTATCCATGTAGTCGAGCAAGGCGTCGTCGATGGCCACGTCCAGCGGCGGCGCCTCGTATTCGGCCAGCGTTTTCTTCCAGCGCCTATTGGCGCGGGTCGCCATATCCGTCGATCCGCCCTCCTCGCTCCATTTCTCGAAGGGCTCGTTGTCCGACAGGTTCGAGTCCCAGAAGGCCGTCTGATAGTTCTTCATCGTATGGTCGCAGCCAAGGAAATGGCTGCCGGGACCGACCTGCAGGAAAGCGTCCATGGCGAGTGTGTTGTCGTCGACCACGACGCCGGCCAGATAGGAATGCAGGGCGCCGCAAAGATCGACGTCCATCATGAATTTTTCGTAGGACATGGCCAGCAGTCCATCGAGAAAGCCGGCTGAATGCAGGATGAAGTTGGCGCCGCAATGGACAGCCGAGAGCATCGACATCGTGCCTTCGACCATGGCCTGCCCGTCCGGCAGCTTGGAATTGGAAAAGTTTCCGGCACAGCGCAGGGGTAGCTTCAACCGTCGCGCCAGCTGGCCGATGACCATCGAGCCGATCGCCGGCTCCGGTGTGCCGAAGGTCGGCGAGCCTGATCGCAGCGACATGGACGAAAGGAAGTTTCCGAAGATCACCGGCGCACCCTTGCGCTCCAGCTGCGTCAGCGCGCAACCGGCCAGCGTTTCGGCGTAGGACTGCGCGATCGCGCCGGCATTGGTGACCGGCCCCATCGCGCCACCGAGAATGAACGGCACGATCACCGCCGCCTGATTGGCCCGGGCATAGGCCCTCAAGGATTTCGTCATCGTGCCGTCCCAGACGAGCGGCGAGTTGACGTTGACGTTTCCGAGAATGACGCAGTTCCGGTCGACGAAATCCCGACCGAAAACGATCCGCGCCATGTCGATCGAATCCTCGGCGCGATCCTCCGCCGTGATCGAGCCCATGAAGGCACGGTCCGAATATTTGATGTGGCTGTAGACCATGTCGAGGTGGCGCTTGTTGACGGGCACATCGACCGGCTCGCAGATCGTGCCGCCGGAATGGTGCAGATACGGGCTCGACTGGGCGAGTTTGATGAAGTTGCGGAAATCCTCGAGCGTCCCATAGCGTCGTCCCTTGTCGATATCCATGACGAAGGGCGAGCCATAGGCCGGCGAGAACACCACGTTCCTGCCGCCGATTTCGACATTGTGCGCCGGGTTGCGGGCATGCTGGGTAAACTGTTGCGGCGCGCTCGAAACGATCTCGTTCAGCATGCCCGGCTCGAAGCGCACCAGCACGCCATCAACCCGGGCGCCGGCCTTTTTCCAGTAATCCAGACAGACCGGATCGTCGCGGAACTCGATGCCGACCTCCGACAGGATTCGATCTGCGACGCGCTCGATCTTCTGAAGGTTCTCCTCGTTCAGGATCTCATAGGGTGGAATGTTGCGGGCGATGTAGGGGACCGCGACGATTTTGGCTGATCCATCCCGGCGCGCCGGCCTTGATCCGCGCGTCCGCCGCCCTGTTTCGGCGTCTGCCACAGCAACTGTTTCCATCGTCCATCTCCCATGATTGAAACGGAGGGTATTTTGGAAAGACGATATTGTAACGCTGGAAAAATTCGAGACATACTATAAATTGCACTTATGCAAACACTTCGCCGCCTGCTGCCCTCCGCATCCAGCCTGATCGTTTTCGAGGCGGCCGGCCGGCACCAGAATTTCACCCGCGCGGCCAATGAGCTCGGCATGACGCAGGCGGCCGTCTCCTATGCGGTTCGCGGTCTCGAAGATCAGCTTGGCGTGCCGTTGTTTCATCGCGTGCACCGCGCCGTCGAGCTCACCGAAGCCGGGGAAAAATTCCATGCCGACGTGTCGATCGGCCTGTCGCGCATCCAGAAATCGGCCGAGGACATTCGCGCCAAGGGCCGCGAAACCAATGTGACGCTGGCCGCCTCCACCGCCTTTGCCTCGATGTGGATGCTGCCGCGACTGACCCGCCTGCGCGAGGACCTGCCGGAGATCGACCTTCGCATCCAGACCAGTGTGCGCGACCTCGATCTCGAAGAAGAGCCGATCCCGCTTGGCGTGCGCGGCGGCGATCCGACCAACTGGCCGCAATATCACGCCGCCCTGCTCGCTCCGGAAGTGATCAGCGCGATCGCCAGCCCCGCCTTCATCGAGGCGAACGGAACACCGCAAAGTCCGGCCGACCTGATGCGCCACCGTCTCATCCATCTGGAGGAGCCGGTTCGCCAAGCCTGCGACTGGTCCGAATGGTTTGCCAGCGCCGGCCTTACCTATCCCCCGCAATCACGGCGACTGGCGATCAATGACTATGTTCTGGTGGTTCAGGCCGTGCTGGCGGGCGACGGCATCGCGCTCGGCTGGCAGCATCTGATCGAACGGCAGGTGCAGTCCGGCGCACTGGTGCCGGTCGGCAGCCATGTGCTCGATACCGGGTTGGCCTTCTACGTAGTCTGGCCGCGTTCGCGCGAACTCAACAGCCAGGCGCGGCGCGTACGGGACTGGCTATTGGAGGAAGGCCGGAAAACGCGGGAAAGCTGAGAAACAATCAGCCGACGGCGGAGACCGGTTCGATCGTCGCATATTTGGTTGCGAGGTAGCGCATGGTGGCCACGGCATCGACCGGCTTTCCGTAGAAATATCCCTGCCCCATGCCGCAGCCGAGCGCCTTCAGCTTCAGCGCCTCGGAAAAATCCTCGATGCCTTCGGCGACGACTTCCAGATCGAGCCCGTCGCACATGGCGACGATCGCCTTGACGATATGCTCGGAGGAACGGTCCTGCGAAATGCGGGAGACGAAGGCGCGATCGACCTTCACCTTGTCGAAGGAGAAGTCGCGCAGACGCCCAAGGCTTGACTGGCCGGTACCGAAATCGTCGAGCGAGATACGCACGCCGGCGGCACGAAGCTCGGTGACGATCTTCTGCGCCACGTCGGCATCGGTCATGACAGCCGTTTCGGTGATTTCCAGCTCCAGACGGCGGGGATCGAGCCCGGCACGGCCGATGATCGACAGAACATTGGCGCTGGTCGACGGGTCCATCAGCTGCGCCGACGACAAGTTGAACGACAGGAACAGCTCCTTCGGCCAGGCAAGTGCGGCTTCCGCTGCCTTGCGCAACAGCGCTTCGGAGAGCATGTCGATGAAACCGCGCTCTTCGGCCAGCGGTACGAAGACGGCGGGCGAGACATAGCCGAGATCGGCATCGCACCAGCGCGCCAGGGCCTCGAAGCCGACGACGCTGTCATCCTTGAGATTGACGATCGGCTGGAAATGCACATCGACCTCGTCGGCGATGATGGCGTTGCGCAGGGCTTGCTCGAGCTGCGTCGCCCGTTTCATTTCCTGGGCGATTTCCCGCGAATAGACGGTGATCTGGCCGCGGCCACGCCGCTTGGAACGGTAGAGCGCCGTATCGGCGCTCTTCAGGAGATCGCCGAATTCCTCGCCGGCAAAGGGGTAGACGGCAAAGCCGAAGGACGCCGAAAGACGGACATTGCGCTCGCCGAGGTCGAAGGGAGCCGAGAGCACTTCCTTCAGCATGCTGCCGACCTTCTCGGCCGCCTTGCGCTCGAACACCAGAGGCAGGACGAAGGCGAACTCGTCGCCGCCATGGCGGATGACCGTCGCTCCGTCCGGAACGCAGGCGAGAAGCCGATCCGCGACCTGACAGAGGATGGCATCGCCGGCTTCGGGGCCGAAAAGATCGTTGATCGGCTTGAAGCCGTCGAGATTGGCAAGACCGATCGTGAAGGGTGCCGGGTCATTGGCGCGTTCGGCAGCGATCTCGCGGACCTTGTCGCGCAGGCTGTACGAATTGCCGAGGCCGGTCAGCGGGTCCGTGTAGGCCATAGCCTGCAGATCGCTCCGGCTGAGATGCTGAGACAGCGCTTCAGCAGTATTCATAACGCATTCCCGCATTGGACCCAGGTCGTCTTTTCGGCCCAACGATGCACATTCGGAGGTTAACATTTTATCAGCATCGCGCCCCTACATCCAGCAGTGGCATCCCCAGTTCTGATGGTTGACATTCTCGCGCCACCGCGATTGCACCATGCTCGCCTTAGACCTGGATGGCCTGCCGTTCCTGCTTTTCCGGGACGAAGGAACGGTAGACGGCTTCGATCATGTCGGGGCTGATCGGCTTGGAGATATGATCGTCCATGCCGGCAGCGAGGCTGCGTTCGATATCGATGTCGAGCGCCTGTGCCGTGACGGCGATGATCGGGGTCCGAACGCCGGTGGCTTTCTCAGCCTCGCGGATCGCCCGAGCCGCGTCGAAGCCGTTCATGACCGGCATGGCCACATCCATCAGAACAAGATGCGGCTTGTGCTGCTTCCATAGTGCAACGGCTTCCTCGCCATTGGCGGCGATGCGATAGGAAATGCCGAGCCCCTCGAGAATCTGGGCAAAGACGAACTGGTTGATCTCGTTGTCCTCGGCGACGACGACCTCGACATCGGTATGATGCTTTTGCGCCGGTGCGTCGGGAACCACGACAATGTCCCAGTCTTCGGAAGCCAGCGATCCAATGCCGGCGGTATCGGCTGCAATGTCGCCAATCCGTATGATATCGGCATGCAGTTGGGCTTCCGTCCAATCGGTCGGCAGAAGCAGCGCGGGCAATCCGTCCCAGCCGGCTTGCATTTCCTTCGCACTGGCCATTCCGGCATCGACAAGCAAAAGATCGACGGTCATGCCTGATGCGAATACGGCATCCTGCAGCGCCGCAAGCTCGGCAACGCTGGTTACAGCCCCGGCATCGAAATTCCATTCGCGCAGCTTCGCCAGCAGGCGCTTCTCCAGCGAGGGATCGGATGTCGCCACCAGCACGCGGCGCAGCGGTTGCGGGATGGCTTCGAGCATCGGCCCCGGTTCCACCAGATGCTGCATGTCCAGGGCGCGGAACGGATCATAGCAGTTCTGGCCCGGTTCGAAGACGTCGTAGTCCTTGACCTTCAACCCGACCTTGCCCAGCGGCGTGTTTTCGGCATCGTCGCGCCAGACCACGATATCGGTGATGTCACTCATGCAGGTCACGAGCAGGTGTTTGCCGGGTTCGCCCACGCGGTATTTGCGGGTCACGACCCAGAGGTCCTCGCCATCGGAGCGAACCAGTTGTTCCGGCAGGAAATCGGGAATGCCGGTATCGAGCACCGCGCGGTCGCTGCGTTCGAATTTCTCCGCCAGGTCAGGCTCCAGCAAATCCCAAACCGAACGTCCGAGAATTGCCTCGGCAGTCATACCCTGGATCGTGCAGAATGCCTTGTTGACAGCGATATAGTTCAGGTTCCGATCCTTGACGCACATCGGGTCGGGCATGGAGTCGAGAATGCCCTCGGTCAGTTCGATCCGCTCGAGATCGGTCTGAAGCTGCTCGTCGCGCTTCTTCTGGTCGGAGACGTCGCTGATCGCAACGATGCCAAGGCCGCTGGAAACCCGGCGCTTGCGTACGCTGATCCAGCGCTGGCGACCGATCCGCTCGACGGTCTCGTAGCGCTCGCGCCAATGAAAGGAAATATGTTCGGAAATCCACTCGTCGCGATTCGACCGCCGGCGGCTGCGCTCGGGCACCGTGCCGGTCCGCACGCCCGAATCGAAAACGGCGCCGAGGAAATCCCGAAGCCGGGTGCCTGGCTGGAGAAGCGTCGAGGAAATGGGATAGAATTGCAGGAGGTGACGGCTGGCGAAAACGATCTCGTCATTCTTGTCGCAGACAAGAATGGCAAGGCCCAACGCGTCCGAAGCCGCGTCGAGTACCGTTTTCTGGATGTTCGCGCCGGTCGACGCTACATCGCTCATACCATAACCCTCATATCACCCCTCTGGGGCAGCTCCTGGGAAAACATGCTGGTCATGATGCCGCAATGGCAGCTTTGGGGCTCAAAGTCGGCGACGGCCAGCTGCGTCGTCCTTCCCAAAAGGCAAACCCGTGATCATTCAGGGTCGTATGGAACGTCGCAGTTTTGTGTTAAAAGCTGATTAAGTTTCCCTTATTTTGTTGGCGCAGACTGAAACTGCTGCGTGCATCCGAAGACCTTGAGAGAGACGGGGATAGAGGCGGTCCCCTGCTTTTCATCGGGCTGCGAATCCTCGACAATACGCCCATGCCCATCAAGCAACTTTCCGAAACGCTCATCAACCAGATCGCCGCCGGTGAAGTCATCGAGCGGCCGGCCAGCGCCGCCAAGGAACTGATCGAAAACGCGCTCGATGCCGGTGCGACCCGCATTGAAATCGCCACGGCCGGCGGCGGCAAGACGCTGCTGCGTGTCACCGACAATGGTTGCGGCATGGATGCGGGCGACCTCGAACTTGCTGTGCGGCGGCACTGCACCTCCAAGCTCGACGGCAACCTTTTCGACATCCGGACGCTCGGTTTTCGCGGCGAAGCCCTGCCTTCGATCGGCTCCGTCGCACGGCTGACGATCTCCAGTCGCCCGGCCGGCGTCAGCCATGGCGCGGAAATCGGCGTAGATGGCGGCAAGCTGCGGCCCGTCAGGCCGGTGGCGGCCAACCAAGGGACCACCGTCGAGGTTCTCGACCTGTTCTTTGCGACGCCCGCCCGGCTGAACTTCATGAAAACGGAACGGGCGGAAGCCTCGGCGATCTCCGACGTCGTGCGGCGGATGGCCATTGCTTTTCCGCAGGTTCGGTTCGTTCTCTCGGGCTCTGATCGCACGACACTGGAATTCGCATCGACCGGCGACGATCGGCTGGCGCGCATCGCCCAGGTGCTTGGCAAGGACTTCCGCGACAATGCGATTGAGATCGATGCGGAACGCGAGGGTGTGCGGCTGTCCGGCTTTGCCGGCGTTCCGACCTTCAACCGCGGCAACTCGCTGCAGCAATACGCCTTCGTTAACGGCCGCCCGGTGCAGGACAAACTAGTCTGGTCGGCGCTGCGCGGTGCCTATGCCGAGACGATCCCGCAGGGACGCTATCCCGTGGCCGTGCTGGCAATCGATATTGATCCGGAGCTTGTCGACGTCAACGTCCACCCCGCCAAGTCCGACGTGCGCTTCCGCGATCCCGGGCTGGTGCGCGGCCTGATCGTCGGCGCAATCCGACAGGCGATGGTGCAGGAGGGCGACCGCGCCGCGACCACCGGCGCCAGCGGCCTGATGCGCGCCTTCCGTCCCGAGCCGGCAGCGCGATACGGCGCAACAGCTTGGAGTGCCGAGACGTCTCCTTCCCGCCCGATGGATTTCGGCGCGCATAAAACCGGGTTTGGCGAGACACCGCAGGCAGCCTTTGCGGAGATGGCGACGCCATCGGCGCGGGCGGCTGTCTCCGAGGCTGCGGCGACAACGGTCACCGAACAGGCCCAGCATCCGCTGGGTGCGGCAAGGGCGCAGCTGCACGAAAACTATATCGTCGCCCAGACGGCCGACGGACTGGTCATCGTCGATCAGCATGCGGCCCATGAGCGGCTTGTGTTCGAGGCGCTTCGCAAGGGCCTGAATGCCCGCCCGGTCGCCGCCCAGGCCCTGCTCATTCCCGAGATCGTCGATCTGGCCGAAGACGACTGCGACCGGCTGATCAGCCATGCGGCGGATTTTTCGAGGCTGGGGCTCGGCATCGAACGCTTCGGACCCGGGGCCATCGCCATCCGCGAAACCCCTGCGATGCTCGGCGAAATCGATGCCGCCGGCCTTGTCCGGCAACTGGCCGACGAACTGGCTGAATGGGACACCGCCAGCGGGCTGGCCAGCCGGCTCGACTATCTGGCGGCGACCATGGCCTGCCACGGTTCGGTGCGCTCCGGCCGGCGGCTGCGGCCGGAGGAAATGAACGCGCTTTTGCGCCAGATGGAGGCGACGCCGGGTTCCGGCCAGTGCAACCACGGCCGGCCGACCTATATCGAGATCAAGCTTTCCGACATCGAGCGGCTGTTCGGACGCAGCTGACAGGCGATCGGCAGCCCCGAGCAATTGCGCTGGAAATTTCAGTCCCGACGCGATATGCGATTGTCCGGGAGCAGGTAAACAAGATGCAGGGACGACGGATGATGAACCGGTTTGAAGGCAGCGGCAATCGCGAAGCGAAAATCCGCTATCTGGACGGCGATTTCCAGATCGTGCTGCCCGGCTCGCATGTGACCTGCGCCATGACCGGCAAGCTGATCCCGGTCGACGAACTACGCTACTGGAGCGTTGCCCGCCAGGAGCCCTATGCCGATGCGGAGGCTTCCTTCGAGGCCGACAAGCGCGCCGGCATCCTGCCGAACCAGAAGCGCTAGCCCCGCAGAAGCCGCGCCCGCGCCGCCCGAAGGGTGGCCTCGATGATCTTCAGCGGCGAGGTGGGGTCGTCGAAGCGGATCTCCACCTCGATCACCCGGCTTTTTTCGGCCAGTTCTCCGGCACGCCCGTGATCGGCCTCGAGCCGTACCCGGTCCTTTGCCGTCGTTATCAGCAGGCAATCCTTTTCGGCCGCGTGATCGAGCAGGTCCGAAATCTCGTCCTCGGAGAAATGATGATGATCGGGAAAACTGCGCGTTTCCACAATCGTCGCTCCGGTCTCGCGAACGGTGCGGAAGAATTTTTCGGGATCGGCGATACCGCACCAGGCCAGCACGGGCACGCCCTTCAGGTTGCCGTCGTCGAGCGCCTCGACATCGGCCGAATAGATCTGCCTGCCGGCGCGGGCGGCCCGGCGCACCAGTGCATCGGCACGGTCGCCATTGCCGATCTTCAGAAGCGCCGAAGCATGGCGGATCTGCTGGACGATCGGCGCACGCACCGGGCCTGAGGGGATCAGATGGCCGTTGCCGATGCCTCGGCGGCTGTCGATCACCAGAAGCGAAAAATCGAAGACCAGCCGCGCACTCTGGAAACCATCATCCATGATGATCAGGTCCGCTCCTTCGGCCACCAACCGGCGCGCGCCCTCGACGCGCTTGCGGCAGATGACGGTCAGCGCTTCACGCGCCAAAAGCAGGGGTTCGTCGCCAACGTCGCGGGCGCGGTGATGGGTCGGATCGACAACCGTCGTCACATCGAGCGAGCCGCCGTAGCCACGGCTGAGAAAGCCCGGCTTCAAGCCTCTGGCCGTGGCAGCGCGTGCCAGCGCGATCGCTGTCGGTGTCTTGCCGGCACCACCGACGGTGAAATTGCCGACGCAGAGCACCGGCACCGCGATCGACGCGCGTTTGGCCCGGTCCATCCGCCGGCCGGATATGCCTCCATAGATCCACGAGAAAGGCGAGAGCGCATAGGCGCGCCAGTCCGCTTTGGTCCACCAGAACGGCGGGGCGTCCGAAACCATCCGTCTTTCCGAAGCCTCCCCGGCTGAGCCGCGCACCGCACGGGCGGTGACGCATAAACAAAAAATAATTCGTTCTTTTCAATGGCGATCCCCGCCATTCATCCCCGGAAACGAACCCGCGTCACAAAACGTCAGATCGCCGGGAATTGCAAGCACCGGCGCGCATTTCGCCGCTTGGACCGGATGCTGGAAAACCGCCGGAATCTCCTCCGGGGACCGTTCGACAAGGGTCGCTGCGGTTGCAGGGATATACCGAGTTTTAACCAATCTCGACGACTGTCGGTTAACCAAGTTTCGTGCCTTCCGTCTTCTTGTATTGCGTAGCGGACCCTTAAAATGACGACCATAAGCTTCAACTCGGCAGCCACCGCTGCCTTGGCGATTTTGCGCCATAACGACGCCCGGCATGAAAAGCTGGAAAACATCGTAACCACCGGAATGGATGTCGGGGAAGCCGCCGACAATGCGGCCTACTGGTCGATCGCCACAGACATGCGCAACACCGACAGGGCGACGGGTACCGTTATCGACGCACTGGAGCTGGGCGCGGCCGTGGTCGATGTCGCCTATGAGGCGATGGAGAATCTCATCGACATCGCCTCCGAGATCAAGGCCAAGGTGATGATCATGAAAGGCATGGGCACCGATCGCTACAAGATCAGTTCGGAAATCTACGAACTCGAAAAACAGTTCATCTCGGTCACCGAATCCGCGTCCTTCAACGGCCGCAACCTTCTGGCGCCGGGCAAGCTGAACTATGCGGAAAAATCCTATGTCGACGGCAACGGCCGTACCTTGAAATACATGGAAATGACCGCACCCGATACAAACATCGTCTTCGGCGGCATCGTCTCCAGCTATACCAAGGGCAGGATCGGCCTGATCAACATCTATGGCAGCAGCAACCTCAATCTTTTCGGCCCGGCAAGCTACAAGAACGAAAACGGCAGCATCAGCTTGCAGAACGGGCTCGTCGGCAATCCGCAGGCCGATGGCGAGACGGACGGCGTTCCGCACCAGGATCCGCTCAAGACCACCGCCTGGCTTCCCGCCTTCAACGGCCGCACCCAGATCGCCTTCGCCAACGGCGCGCAGACCGACGACATGTTCAGCGCCTCCCATATGGGCGAAGTGCCTGATGATCTCGTCGAATATGCCACCGACCTGCTTGTCGGCCGCTATGACGAGATCGAGAAGACCCTGACCGACCGCGCCGCCACGCTCGGCTCGCTGAGCATGCGCATCGACATGCAAACCGACTACAACAAGACGTTGTCTTCGACGATCAAGAAGGGGATCGGCCGGCTGGTCGATGCCGACATGAACGATGCTTCGACCAAGCTCAAGGCCATCCAGTCGCAGGTGCAATTGGCCGTGCAGGCGCTCAATATCGCCAACAATGCGCCGTCGCTGTTGATGCAGCTGTTCCAGAACTGACTATCGACGTTTTACACGTCTGATAAATGTAAAACCCCGGACGCGTCAGCGTCCGGGGTTAATTTTCAGCGTTTGAAGTCCTCTTGAACGGCTTCAGATCAACGAAGGCCGAAGAAGGAAAGAATGGCAATAACGATAACCACCAGTCCAACGATATAGATAATGCGGTTCATGACAGATTCCTTTGATTTCCAAAGGATAAACGCGCGATTACCCAGTTGGTTCCTTGGACGCTTTCCGTTTTCCCTTCGCCGTCATCAGAAGATCCAATTCTATCTCGGATGGTCCGAAGCGGGTAAAAAGGTCCCTCGCCTCTTCGTCATCGAGATTGTAGCGCTCCTGAAACACCTCAAGGGTACAGGGTGCACCGCGCTGCTGACGTGGCTTTGTGGGGCGATCTCGCATGATGCTACCAGAAACGCCGCCGCGGCTCGGGCGCGGCAAGCTGGCGCTCCGCGGACCGGAAGCCGGAAAGATGACCGATCAGATAACCGGCCACCCCTGCCAAGGCCAAGACCAGCGTCAGGCTATGCGGATGTTCGGCTGCGGCATCCTTGACAGACAAAGCCTGTTCTTTCACAGCGGTCGCAGCATCCGCGGCCTTGGCGGACAATGTTCCTGCGTCGCGGGGGGCGCCGGTAAATCCGGCTCGGAGTTCGGATTCTGCCATGTGTCGTCTCCTTTTAACGTGAAGACCTATTAACTGGCAGGAATCAGCAATGTTCCGTCGCGACCGCCTTCTTCGAGCGGAAACCGCACGGCACGCATAAAATCCCTGAAACCTCGCTAGCCGAGGACCGTTTCCAGATGGGTGATATCTGCAATGCAATGGTCGGAGGCGGCGGAAAGCGACTGCGGTGAGCCTGTGCCGGTGAGCACGGCGACGGTCAGACCCGCGCCGGCATTGCGGCCCATATGCAGATCGTGATTGTTGTCGCCGACGACAGCGACCTGATGCGGTTCGAGCCCGGTCGCGGCGCAGAAGCCGAGCACCATGCCCGGCTCCGGCTTGGTGCCGAAGCCACTGTCGTAACCGGCGACGTAGTGCAGGTAACCGTCGAAGCCGAAACGCTTCGCCGTCTCTCTGATCGATCGTTCATTGTCGCTCGACGCCACGCCAAGACGGTACCCCTTGGCATGCAGTCCGGCAAAGAAGGCACCGAGATCGGTGACTGGGACGGCAAGCGCGGTCGAGTTGGCAAACAGGTAATCCAGCTTTTCCCGGAGCGCCTCGATGGTGAAGGGAGAGCCGGCTTTGACCATGCCGGTCGCGATCTCGACCGTGTTTCCGGCGGCAAGCAGGCTGTCGGGCGTCACATAGCCGCTGTCGGGGTCCATGCCGCCGGCAACCAGCAGCGTGCGCGCCAAAGCCTCGTCGCCGTTTGCGGCGATGCGGGCCAGCTCGTAGTTTACCGGTACCCAGCTCTTCGCATAATCGAGCAGCGTTCCGTCCTTGTCGAACAGGATGCCTGCAATAGTCTTTTGCGTGTTCATGGGCGTCTCGGCGGGATGGCGTCCGGTCAGGCCTCGCTGCGCGGCTGCAGCCTGGCCTTCACGGTCAAAGGGTTGATATAGGGTTCCAGCCCCTTGATCGTCGCCGACAGGGCTCCGCGCATTTCATGCACGGTTTCCACTCCGGCATCGATCATCGAGCGACGCATGTCGTCGTTGGCGAGCAGATAGTTGACACCCTTGGCCAACATCTCGACATCGCGGATGATCTTGGCGCTGCCGTTCTTGGCGAGCATCTGGTAGGTCTCGCGGAAATTCTGGACATTGCCGCCGGACAGGATGGCGCAGCCGAGCATCGCCGGCTCGAGCGGGTTCTGGCCGCCTTCGGCAAACAACGAGCGGCCGACAAAGGCCACTTCAGTGAGCCGTAGATAAAGTCCCATCTCGCCGATGGTGTCGCCAAGGAAGATATCGGTTGCCGGCGTCAGCGGATCGTTGCGGGTGCGTCTTGCAACGGTCAGTCCTTTGGCCGTCAGCATTGCTTCTATCGCATCCGCCCGTTCAGGATGGCGCGGCACGATGATCGTCAGGAGGCCGGTGCGTTCCTTCAAAGCGCGATGAACGACGCCGGCGGCGGCCTCCTCGCCCTCGAACGTCGAAATCGCCGCCCAGGTCTTTCGCGCGCCGATCTGCTGCTGATACTGCCGCAGTGCCTGCACGTCGTGCGGCGGCGCATCCGTATCGACCTTGAGATTGCCCGACACCATGACCGGCAGGGCGCCGAGCGTGCGAAACCGTTCGGCATCGACCTCGGACTGGGCAATCACCAGTGCCAGATTTTCAAACAGCGCATCCGCGAGCGACGGCCGTTTCTTCCAGCGCGTGAACGTGCGATCCGACAGGCGGCCATTGACCAGCACCTGGGGAATATGCCGGCGACCAAGCTCGATGATGGTCATCGGCCAGATTTCCGATTCCGCGATGATCGCCAGATCCGGCTCCCAATAGTCGAGGAAGCGGCTGACAGACGGCTTGAAATCGAGCGGCACATATTGGTGGATCACCGAACTGTCGAGCCGCTCGGCAACGACCTTGGCGGATGTTCGCGTTCCCGTGGTCAGAACGACGGAGATACCGCGCCGACGGACTTCCTTGATCAACGGGATGACCGCCATGGTCTCGCCGACGCTGGCCGCGTGAAACCAGACGAGCGGCCCGCGTGGCCGCGGTGCGCTTGCAAAACCGTAGCGCTCGCGGCGGCGCGCGGAATCTTCCTTGCCCTTGGCGACACGCACGGCGAGATAGGGGCCAACCATCGGATAAATCGCCGTACCGATCCAGCGATATCCGCCCAGCGCCAGGCGTGCGAACAGGCCGGTCATGGAGAAACCTCCAGGAAGCGCCCGGCTAAAAGAGGAACCGTTTTTGCGGAATGTGGCGCAAATGCCAGATGGCCGGCCGGCATGATCATCAATCGTTTTCCGGATCAAGCATCCGGTGCATGTGGACGATGAAATAGCGCATATGGGCATTATCGACCGTCAGCTGCGCCTTGGACTTCCAGGCCGTCAGCGCCGTGTCATAGTCCGGAAAGATGCCGACGATATCGAGTTTGCCCAGGTCGCGGAACTCGACACCCGTGAGCGTCGTAAGTTCGCCGCCGAACACGAGATGCAGCCGCTGTTTCTTCTCTGGGGTCTGAGCCATCTGACTTTCCGTTTCTTGACGTGTTTGATGTGGTTTGCGGCATTCGACCGCAAAGGTCAATGGCCCTCCAGCCCCTGCGCCGCCGCGATCAGCGCCGGAAGCAGGGGCTCGGCGGCGGCACACAGAACCGTATGACGGACATTGGGGCGATTGTAGGAAAGAGGCTCTCCATCAAGGCTCGCGAGCGTGCCGCCGGCCTTTTCGAGGATGAGATCGGCCGCCGCCAGATCCCAGTCATGCGAGTTGGTCTTGACTACCGTTCCGTCGATCCTTCCGTCGGCAATCATCGCGATCCGATAGGCGAGAGACGGGACGTGCGAGATGCGCGACACACCGGCCCGGTAACCGCGTTCCAAACGAACGATGGTGTCTTCGGCGAGCGCGATCTTCAGCATTTCGCCCGCACGCGGCGCCCGAACGAGGATTGCGGCCCCGTTCTTGCTGGCCAAGCCGCCTTCGCGCGCCTGGAACAGCTCGCCGAGTGCCGGAGCAAAAAGCACGCCGGCCACCGGTCGACCGCGGTGGACGACGGCGACGCTGACGCACCAGACGTCCTTTCCGGCGATGAAGGCGCGGGTGCCGTCGATCGGATCGACGACGAAGACGGTTTCGCATCCCAGCCGCGCTTCGTCGTCGTCGGTTTCCTCCGACAGCCAGCCGTAATTGGGCCGGGCCGTCAGCAGACGCTCCTTCAGGATGTCGTTGGCTGCATAGTCAGCCTCGCTGACCGGGGAACGCCCGCCATTCTTCCACTGCACGTCGGGATCCCGGCGAAAATAGGTCATGGCCTTTTCGCCGGCAGCGAGGGCTGCAGCCGTGATCAGATCCAGGTCTTTGGCCCATTGATCCGGTGAAGGGTGAACGGCGTTCATGCAGCGGTCCCATTCCCGCGACAAAAGGATGCCGCGCTTGTCTCAAAACTCGTCGCCAGCCTCAGGTGCCGGCGAGCGTCATGCCCTCGATCGCCAGCGTCGGCGCGGCGACCCCGTATTTGCGGTCGATGTCGTTTGCCAGCGTCAGAGCCATGAACATCTGTTTCAGGTTCGACGCAATGGTCACTTCCGAGACAGGGAAAGCCAGTTCGCCGTTTTCGATCCAGAAACCGGAAGCACCGCGGCTGTATTCGCCGGTGATCATATTGACGCCCTGGCCGATCAGCTCGGTTACGTAGAACCCCGTGCCGATGCTGCGGATAAGATCCTCGCGGGAGATATCGCCCGGTTCGAGAGCAAAATTGGTCGAGCCCGGATTGACCGCCGGGCCGCCGCGCACGCCGCGCCCGTTGGTCTCAAGGCCGAGTTCGCGGGCGGTCGAGGTCGACAGGAACCAGTGGCGCAGAACACCGTCCTCGATCATCGACAGTTTCTCGCCGCTGATGCCTTCGCCGTCGAAGGGGCGCGACGACGAGCCGCGAACGACCAGCGGATCGTCGGTGACGTTGATGCCGGCCTTCAGCACCGGCTTGTCCATCATGTCGCGCAGGAAGCTGGTCTTGCGGGCGACGGACGCCCCGTTGATGGCGCCGGCAATGTGTCCGGCAAAACCGCGCGCCATGCGCGGATCGAAGACGACCGTCAGGTTTTTCTGCGTCGGCATCTGGCGCGGCCCGACACGCGACACGGCCTTTTCGCCGGCTGTGCGGCCGATCTCGGCGGCGTCCTTCAGGTCGGCAAAATAGAGGCGGCTGTCGAAATCATAGTCGCGCTCCATCTTCGTGCCGTCGCCGGCAATCGCGCTAACGGAACGACCGAAACGGGTGCCCATATAGGAACCGGAAAAGCCATCGGAGGTGACGAGAACCAGACCGCCCATGCCGGCCGACGTGCCGGCGCCGCTCGAATTGGTGACACCCGCAACGGCGAGCGCCGCTTCTTCCGCAGCCAGTGCCGCTTCCGTCAGCGCTTCCGCCGAAACCTCCGTCGGATCGAACAGTTCGAGGTCGGGATAGGAACGGGCAAGCCGGTCGCTGTCGGCGAGGCTTGCGAAGGGATCTTCCGGCGAGGCCTTGGCCATCGCCACGGCACGCGCGGCAAGCACCTTGAGATCAAAGCCTGGATTGGCCGAAACGCTGGCCACACGCCGGCCGACGAAGACCCGCAGCGAGAAATCGTCGCTCTCGGACGCTTCGGTCGACTCGACCTTACCCAGCCGCACCGAGACGGAGCGCGCCCGGCCGCGAACGACCACCGCATCGGCCTGGGTCGCGCCGGCCTTGAGCGCGAGATCGATCAGTTCTGCAGCCCGCGCCTGTAGCGAACCCGAATCGATAGTGTTTGACATGATTTGGCCTTTCATTCCTGTCCCATTTATTGTGCAGTACAGGAAGCATCAAGGGCATCCGATGATTCTTGTGCGCTATCCCTGCCATGAATGTCACGCGACGGCGTTAAAAACACCGGTCATTCGTGAATCCAGTAGAAAGACCTGCCGCATGTCGACGACGCCAGCCATCTATTCACAGGCCCTGCTGCTGCTTGGCGGCGCCGTGATCGCGGCGCCGATCTTCAAGAAGCTCGGTCTGGGAACCGTTCTCGGCTATCTGGCCGCCGGCGTGGTGATCGGACCGCTGCTGAAGCAGATCACCGAGGGCGAACAGATTCTCGGCTTCGCCGAGCTTGGCGTCGTCTTCCTGCTGTTCGTGATCGGGCTCGAGCTGAAGCCCTCGCGCCTCTGGCAGATGCGCCGCGATATTTTCGGGCTCGGCACGGCGCAGGTCGTTTTGACCGGCGGCATCGTCTCGGCGATCGTCTACGAGACGGGGATCCTCGACTGGGCTGGCAGCGTGGTCACCGGTTTCGGCCTCGCTTTGTCGTCGACGGCCTTCGCCCTGCAGATTCTCGACGAAAAAAGCGACACCAACACACGCTACGGCCAGCGGACCTTCTCGCTGCTGCTGCTGCAGGACCTCGCCATCGTGCCGCTTCTGGCGATGATCCCGCTGATCGCCCTGCAGGCCCCGGAAGACACGACGTCGCCGCTCTACGATTTCGGTGTTGCGGTCGCCGCGATTCTCGCTCTGGTCATTGCCGGCCGCTACGTGCTCAATCCGGTTTTCCAGATCATCGCCCGCACCGGTGCACGCGAGGTGATGATCGCGGCAGCCCTCCTGATTGTCATGGGGGCTGCGACGATCATGCAGCTGGCCGGCCTTTCCATGGCCATGGGTGCCTTTCTTGCCGGCGTGATGTTGGCCGAATCCTCCTATCGGCACGAACTGGAAGCCGATATCGAGCCCTTCCGCGGCCTGTTGCTGGCCCTGTTCTTCATGGCGGTCGGCCTGTCGCTGCAGATCGACGTCATCGTCGAAAACTACCTGCTGATCCTGATTGCCGTTCCGTTGCTCATGGCGATCAAGGCGCTGGTGATCTACGGCCTCTGCCGCATGACCGGCTCGCCGCACAATGACGCCGTGCGCATCGGCCTGCTCCTGCCGCAGGGTGGCGAGTTCGGCTTCGTGCTGTTCAGCGCGGCCGCTGCGGCCGGCGTCTTTTCGTCGGGCACGGCATCGCTTCTGATCGTCATCGTCACGCTGTCCATGGCACTGACACCGCCGGCTTCGGCGCTGGCCTCGCTTTTGATGCACGAGCAGGACGAGATTGCCGAAGAGCTTGAGGAGGATTTCGAAGGTGCGGGCGCCGATGTGCTGATGATCGGCTTCTCTCGTTTTGGCCAGATCGCCGCCCAGATCCTGCTCGCAGGCGGTCGCGACGTGACAATCATCGACCACTCCGCCGCGCGCGTCCGCCAGGCCGCGACCTTCGGCTTCCGCATCTATTTCGGCGACGGCACCCGCCTCGACGTGTTGAGGGCGGCCGGCATCGAGCGTGCGAAGATCGTCGCCGTCTGCACGCAGAAGAAGGAGATTACCGACCGGATCGTCGATATGGTTCAGGCCGAATATCCCAATGCCCGCATCTTTGCCCGCGCCTACGACCGGCTGCACACGCTGACGCTGCGGGCGCGGGGCGTCGACTACGAATTGCGCGAAACCTTCGAGTCGGGGTTGCTGTTTGGCCGCCGGACGCTGGAATCGCTTGGCATCGGCGATGACGCTGCCCTCGCAATTGCCGACGATATCCGCCGCCGCGACGAGGCACGGCTCGCCCTGCAGGAGGCGGAAGGCATCAGTGCCGGCCGCGACATGCTGCATTTCCAGCCGGTCCGGCCGGAGCCGACGCCACTCATCAAACCGAAGCGCGAGGTTCATCACACGGCGGACAACGACGACGATATCCTGTCCAACGCGTCCCGCGACGAAGACCCGAAGACGGGGGGAAAGATCGTCAGCGCCGAATAGCGTTCAAACCCATCGGTCAAGCCATCCGCCGCAGCGAACGGACGTTTTCAGCCAACCCGTAGGGCTGGATGCAGAATGGGGCATATTCAGGGAACGATGCTCTGGGTTCCAGCCCTTGCCGCAAACGCCGCATCAAGCGCGATCTTGACCTGATCCTTGATGCCGACGGTCGCCGCCAGAACGTCCTGCGCCTTGAGGAAGTCCATCACCCGGAAACGGCTGACTTCCGGGCGCAGCAGGATATGCGGCGCATGCGCCTTCATCTTCATGGCGATGATCGATTGCATCATCAGCTGGCTGGCGCCGAACAGGCTGTCGATCCGGCTCGGCATGGTCTCGCCGTCGCCCTCCGGCCCGCCGACGACATCGACGCCGACGACGATGTCGGCAAGCCCGATAAGGTGATCGAAAGGGACCGGATTGTAGATGCCGCCGTCGATCATCACGCGCCCGTCGATGCGCACCGGCATGAACATGGCGGGCAATGCCGAGGATGCGGCCAGCGCCTGGTAGAGGTCGCCACTCGCGCAGACCCGTTCGCTCTGCCCGTAATAATCGGTAGCAATGACTTTCAGGGGAATGCCGAGATCGGTAAAATCCGAGGGAATGCCGTCCGGCAGAAAGGCCTTCAGCAAACGTTCGAGATTGAACTGCCCGACGCGAAAGCCGCCGGCCATAGCCGAAGCCAGATTTGTCGGCCGCAGGCTCCAGATCCTGTTCATCACCTCGCGCCGACGCCCGATGGTGGCGAGTGTATGCTCGCGGATTTCCGCGCCGCGCATGCCGGCCGCCATGCCGGCGCCCATGATCGAACCGATCGAGGAACCGGCGATCACGACCGGTCGAACGCCGAGATCGTCAAAGGCCTCGATCACATGAATATGCGCAAGTCCGCGCGCACCGCCGCCGCCGAAAGCAATGGCGACGGTCGGATCGGACTTTCCGGAGAGAGAGAGTGATGCTGGCGTATCGTTCATCCTGGCGCTCCCGTCTGGGTATCACGCTGCGCGAAAACGGTAAAAATGCATTCTGGTGTCGCCGAAGACCCTGTCCTCGATGAATTCAAAACCATCCTGCAGAACCGGACGGACATCGGCGCGCTCTTCCAGGATCACCAGCGCATCCGGCAGAAGCCAGCCGCCGGCAGACGCCGATGCCAGCGCTTTTTCGCCCAGACCCATGCCATAGGGCGGATCGGCAAAGACGAAATGAAACGGGTCGACGGTCGAGACCGGCCCGAGATCGGTCGCATCGCGGCGAAACACCTTCGCCCTGCCCTGCAGGCCGAAGGCTTCAATATTGGTGCGCAGAAGGCCGCGGCCCTCAGCACTTGTCTCGACGAACAGCGCCTGCCGGCATCCGCGCGACAGGGCTTCGAGCCCCACGGCTCCGGTGCCGGCAAAGAGGTCGAGGACACGCGTGTCGTCCAGAGCCTCCGGATAGGCGTGGCTCAGGATATTGAACAGGCTCTCGCGCGTCCGGTCCGTTGTCGGCCGGATATCACTTGAACCGGGAGACGCGAGTGAGCGCCCGCGGAACGCGCCACCGACGATACGCACGACCGGTCAGTTGCCCCGGCCGCGCGGTTTTCCGCCGCCCGCCGGGCGTCCGCCTGCAGGTTTGCCGCCGGCCGGCCGGCCACCGGGGCCGCCGGGCTTGCCACCGGGGCCGCCGGCGCGGGCGCCGAATGGCTTCTCACCCGAGGGCTTGCCACCGAAGGATTTGCCCCGCGGCTTGTCGCTGCCGGCATTGTCCCGTGCCGGACGCTCACCGAACGGGCGATCACCTTCGCGACGCGGCGGACGATCTCCCTGTGCTT
>UCJH01000026.1 GCA_900472785.1 Hyphomicrobiales bacterium
TCTTGGCGGCCATGGCCGCCAAGATGAAGACCGGCAAGTTCGACCTCAACGATCTTGCCGACCAGTTGCGCCAGATGCAGAAGCTCGGCGGCATGGGTGGGATCATGGGCATGATGCCGGGCATGAGCGGCATGAAGGACAAGATGGCCTCGGCCGGTCTCGACGACCGCCTGTTCGGCCGCCAGCTGGCGATCATCTCCTCGATGACCAAGGCCGAGCGCGCCAATCCGGACATGCTCAAGCATTCCCGCAAGAAGCGTATCGCGGCCGGTTCCGGCACGGATGCGGCCGATATCAACAAGCTTTTGAAAATGCACCGCCAGATGGCCGACATGATGAAAATGATGGGCGGCAAGAAGGGCGGCGGCATGATGAAGCAGATGATGGGCGGCCTTGCCGGCAAGATGGGGCTTGGTGGCATGGGTGGAATGGGGGGCGGCGGAATGGGCGGAATGCCCGATCTGTCGAAGATGGATCCCAAGCAGCTCGAAGCCCTGCAGAAGCAGGCGGAAGCCGCCGGTCTCGGCAAGGGTATGCCGGGCCTGGGATCGGGCGGCCTTCCGGGGCTTGGCGGCGGCCTGAAACTGCCCGGCCTTGGCGGATTGCCGGGGCTTCCCGGTCTGCCGAAGAAGAAGTGAGGATCGGGAAAAATGGTTGATCCCGAGATCAAAAAGGAACTCTCGAGCTACCGGCAGTCGATCGACAATATCGACGCGGCGCTCGTGCACATGCTGGCCGAACGGTTTCGCTGCACCAAGGCGGTGGGCGTGCTGAAGGCCAAGCACAATTTGCCGCCGGCGGACCCGGCGCGCGAGGAATACCAGATCGCCCGTCTTCGGCAGCTTGCCGGAGATGCACATCTGGATCCGGATTTCGCGGAGAAGTTCCTGAACTTCATCATTCACGAAGTCATCCGGCATCATGAAGCCATCGCTGCCGATCTCAAGGATTGATCCCGAAAAGCGGGTACCGGTTTTCGGACCAGATCAATCCCAAGGAAATCAGCTTTAACAATACAAACAACGCCGCCCGACGCGGTTGAATATCTCAAGGAGTATATGACATGGCACTGAAAATTCGTCTCGCCCGCGGTGGTTCCAAGAAGCGCCCGTTCTACCAGATCGTCATCGCCGACGCCCGTTCGCCGCGCGACGGCCGTTTCCTCGAAAAGGTCGGCTCCTGGAACCCGATGCTCAAGAAGGACGACGCAAAGCGCGTTGAACTGAACAACGAGCGTATCGCCTACTGGATGTCGAACGGCGCGCTGCCGACCGACCGCGTCCTGCGCTTCCTCAACGAAGCCGGCATCGCGACCCGCGAAGCCCGCGTCAACCCGACCAAGGCACTGCCGGGCAAGAAGGCTTTGGAGCGCATCGCAGAAGCCAAGCAGAAGGCCGAAGACGCCGCTGCGGCCGCTGCCGAGTAAGATCTCGAAAACAAGGAATACGGACGGGTTNNAGGGCAGCGTTTCCACGCTGCCCGTTTTCGTTTATGAGCCTACGCAATTCTGAAAACTGGACCCGGACCATGAGCAAACTGAAGAATCCCGTCCTGATGGCGACCATCGGCGGCGCGCAGGGACTGCGCGGCGAAGTGCGCGCCAAATCCTATGCCGAGGATCCGGTCGCGCTGGGGGATTACGGCCATCTGCACAGCATGGACGGCCGTTCCTTCGAGGTTCTGGAAATCCGCGAAGCCAAGACTGTCGTCGTCGTCCGCTTCCGCGGCGTCAATGATCGCAATGCGGCCGAGGCGCTGAACGGCCTCGACCTTTATATCGAGCGCGACAACCTGCCCGACGACGATCTCGACGAGGATGAATTCTTCTATGCCGATCTCGAGGGTCTCGAGGCCATCGATGGCGAAGGCAAGAGCTATGGCACCGTCACCGGCGTGTTCGATTTCGGCGCAGGCGATCTTCTGGAACTGAAGGGGCCGGGCAAGCGCCCTGTGCTGATCCCGTTTACGGAATGGTCCGTGCTGGAGATCGATCTGGAGGCCGGCACCATGCTGGTCGATCCGCTCGCTGCCGGCCTGATCGACGATCCGAACGACAAGCCGGAAAGCCCGTTTACGCCCAAGGGCTCGCAAACACCGAAGGGCAAGTGAGCGCCAGCCGATGGTTTTTCGTGCAACGGTCCTGACGCTGTACCCGGACATGTTTCCTGGTCATCTGGCGCATTCCTTGTCCGGCAAGGCGTTGGAGCGCGGGCAATGGATGATCGATGCCGTGCAGATCCGGGATTTTGCCGAGGATCGGCATCGCACCGTGGATGATACGCCGGCCGGCGGCGGCGCCGGCATGGTGCTGAAACCCGATATCCTGGCGCGTGCCATCGATCACGTATCTGCCGACGACGATCGCCCGCGGCTCCTGATGAGTCCGCGGGGCCGGCCGCTGACGCAAACGCGCGTCCGCGACCTGGCGGCCGGACCCGGCGCGATCATCGTTTGCGGCCGGTTCGAAGGCGTCGACCAGCGGGTCATCGACGGGCGCCAGCTCGAAGAGATTTCGATCGGCGACTACATCCTCTCCGGCGGTGAGCCGGCGGCGCTGATCCTGCTCGATGCCATCGTCCGCATCCTCCCCGGCGTCATGGGCAATGATCTTTCCGGCGTGAACGAGAGTTTCGAGGGCGGGCTCCTTGAACATCCGCATTATACGCGGCCGCAGGTCTTCGAGGGGCAGGAAATACCCGCCGTGCTGACATCGGGCAATCATGGCGCGATCGAGAAATGGCGGAAAGCCGAGGCACTCCGGTTGACGACCGAGCGTCGACCGGACCTGTTGAAGCGCTAGTTTGTCAACGTGGCTGCCGCGGATCTTCAAGCAACTGCAAATATTCGCACCGCAGGTCAAGCTTTCGTTAATCGGTGTGACGCATCCTCGCCCGGCCCTGTCGGCAGGAGTGCAGGACCATGACCGCTAAGGTATTCGGAAAATCGTCGGCTGAAGCGCAGCAGCGGGAAACCGCTCGTCTGGCCGCACTGGAAAGCCTTGACCTTCTCGATACGCCGAGAGATGCGGGATTTGATCGGATCGTGGATCTGATCAAGGAAATCTTCACCGTCGATATCGGCCTCGTGACCCTGATCGATGCGCATCGCCAGTGGTACAAGTCCTGTTCGGGCCTGCCGTCCGACGAGGTGCCGAGGGGCGATACGTTCTGCCGTCACGTCATCGACGTCGAAGAGGCGATGGTCGTGCCGGACGCCAGCAAGGATCCGCGCTTTTCGCAGCACCCCGCGGTCACGGGCGATGCCCATGTGCGGTTTTATGCGGGCGTTCCCTTGAAAACGAAGGACGGCCATGTCGTCGGAACGGTCTGTGCAATCGATCGCCGGCCGAAATCGTTCACCGCCAAGGATGTCGGCATCCTCCAGAACCTTGCCGCTCTTGCGATGGACCGGATCGAACTGCTGCAGTCCGCCGCCACTGACAGCCTCACCGAAGCCCTGACCCGAAGGGCATTCAGGCAGGATGCCGAACAGCTGATCTCCCTCGCCCTGCGCCATCAGCACGATTTGTCCTGCCTGGTTCTCGACATCGATCATTTCAAATCGGTCAATGATACCCACGGACATGCTGCGGGAGACGCTGTCCTCAAAGCGGTTGCCGCGACATGCAAGGCGGCGTTGCGAACAGGCGACCTGTTTGGCCGCCTCGGCGGCGAGGAGTTCGCCATCGTCCTTCCGCATGTGAACCGGGAGGGTGCCGCCGCAGCGGCTGAAAAAATCCGGGCGCTGATCGCATCCCAGGACATCGAGGGTGATTTCGGATCGCTCGGCGTGACGGCGAGTTTTGGCGTGTCGACGCTCACACTTGTCGCCAAGGATATCGAAACGCTGTTGGCGCAGGCGGATGCGGCCATGTATCAGGCCAAGCATGACGGGCGCAACCGCTGCGTTTCCTGGACGTCCCTTCCCGCCGGTCATGGAACCGGGGCAAGGCGGCGTGTCCTGAAGGCCGGTACCATCGTCTTCAACGACCGCCGATCGAGTATCGACTGTACCGTCAAATCCCTCGGCTTCGACAGTGCCGGGCTTTCCGTTTCCAGTTCGGCCGGCATTCCCTCCGAGTTCGTCCTGTCGATCAAAGGCGAGGGGTTTGAAACGAAATGCCAGGTGATCGCGCAGGATCGGCAACACCTGGAAGTGGCTTTCCGCTAGCGCCTGGAAGCCGCTCGGCAGCATATCCAGTCCTTGGGTTGGGCGCGGCGCAATCTGCGTCTACCCCGTAACGAAATAATACACGGCCAGGAGCAGCCCGACCGCGACGACCAGCGCCCGGATGATTGCCTGCGGCACGCGGCGTGCGAGCCAGACGCCGGCATAGCCGCCCAGCGCGCCGCCGGGGATCATCACCGCCGCCTGTAGCCAGGCGACGACGTTGCCGCCGGCAAACACGACAATGGCGATGGCCGCGATGATCATCGCGAGCACGTTTTTCAGGGCATTTAGCCGGTGATAGTCACCGCCTTTGGAGATGCCGAGCCCGGCCAGCATCATGATGCCCATGCCGGCACCGAAAAAGCCGCCATAGATCGCCGTGACGAACTGGATCACCCAGCCGATGACGCCCACTGGCGTATCCACCGCGGACGCCTTTGGTCTCAGGAGGGGGCCGGCGGCGAAGATCGCGGTTGCCGCCAGCAGGAGCCAGGGCACCATGGCGCGGAAGGAGGGATTGGACAGGGAAAGCAGAATGAGCGCGCCGGCAAGGCCGCCGACCGCCGAAATGGCGCCGAGAACCAGCACCTCGCGCAGATCGCGACGGATTTCCTTGGCATAGGCAAGAGCCGACGTGACATAGCCGGGGAACTGGACGATCGAGGACGTGGCATTAGCCACGATCGGCGGCAGGCCGGCCAGCGTCATCGCGCCGAAGGTGAGGAAGGTACCGCCGCCGGCGATCGCATTGACAGCGCTCGACAGGAAGCCTGCGAGAAACAGCATGATGGTGGTGGATATGGACACGGCGCGCCTCCGAGGATAGAATCGGACATAGCCCGCAGGCCTTGCGGCGGCAAGACGTACGAACAGCATTCCAATGGCTTGCTGGACGAGAATTTTTGCGGCCCGGGGATGACAAAGGCCGTTCTTTGGTGTATTCGCCCGACCGGTTCGGGAAAAATCCCGTCACCTTAAAACAAAGAATAGTGCATTCGCTCCTGTCCCTCTGCCGGGACAACGCTTGGAGGCTCCTTTTCAAGGATGATCCAAAAAGCCGCCGGGCGCTCTGGCTGTTTCAGAAGAACTTGAAAAGGTTAGACAATGAACATCATTCAGCAGCTGGAAGCCGAACAGGCCGCCAAGATCGCCGCCAAGCGCACACTCCCGGAATTTTCCGCCGGCGATACCGTCCGCGTCAACGTCCGCGTCACGGAAGGCACCCGTACCCGCGTTCAGGCCTATGAAGGCGTTTGCATCGCCCGTTCCGGCGGCGGCATCAACGAGAGCT
Organism: Hyphomicrobiales bacterium; assembly: GCA_900472785.1. Classification (GTDB taxonomy): domain Bacteria; phylum Pseudomonadota; class Alphaproteobacteria; order Rhizobiales; family Rhizobiaceae; genus Pararhizobium. The sequence continues at coordinate 5,462 of UCJH01000026.1, forward strand.
TCACCGTTCGCAAGATTTCCTACGGCGAAGGCGTCGAGCGCGTATTCCCGGTTTACTCGCCGATGGTCGAAGGCGTTGAAATCGTTCGCCGCGGCAAGGTCCGTCGCGCCAAGCTCTATTACCTGCGCGATCGTCGCGGCAAGTCGGCCCGTATCGTTGAAGATACCGGCACGCGCGCCCGCAAGCTGAACGATGCCGAACGCGCCGCCGTGGCGGAAGAAAAGGCACGCATCGAAGCTGAAAAGGTTGCAGCAGCCCAGGCGCTCGCCGCCGAAAAGGCAGCCGCCGATGCCGCAGCCGCCAAGGCCGCTGAAGAAGCAGCCGCTGCTGCAGCTGCAGCCGAGCCGGCAGCAGAATAAGCCTTATTCCCTTGGGATAATGCAAAAGGCGGTCTTCGGATCGCCTTTTTTGTTTCAGGTATGAAAGCGCAGCGGGCAGGCCTGCGGCGTGGATACAACCGGATCTTGAATGAGCGGTCGAGCTTGTACCCAGTCGGGACAGGCAGCATGCCGACGCCCTTCGCAGGCATTCCGCGACGGCTATGGCTTGGTCGCGGGGTCCCAATGCTCGTCGGCTTTTCCGTCTTTGATGCGCCATGTATCGTACCATGTGGTCGTGTAGGACTTTCCGGGGTCTTTTTCGTCTTTGACCTCGCGAACATAACCGACGGTGACGAGGTCGCCTTCCGCTGTCACGAAGGCGATAGGCGTCTTGATTTTTTCGGGAACGGGCGATGGCGTCAGCTTGAGGATTTCGGTGAAATACGCCACCACGCCCGCCCGCCCGGAGGCGGCGTTCGGATTGTGCTGAAGGTAGCGCTCGGTCAGATACAGTTCCGATTTGTCCCATTGATTGGCTTCGAGCAGGTCTCGGATAATGCCGTACACGACCTGTTTGTTGGCATTGAGCTTCGGATCCGGGCTGGTGAAGAGGGATTCTGCGTCGGATGCTGCGACGACGGCTTCCTGCGCCCGAACAGGCATGCTTGTCGCTGCCGCTCCTATGAGCAAAAGTGCAAATGCGGTCGAGATCGTGATACGGTTCATCGATTTTTTTCCTTTCATGCCGTGTGGAAGCAGCGCGTGCGGGCAGCAACAGCGTCGTCCCGTGAAGAACAGCCTATGGCCAAGTGCGCCAGCCGGAAAGGAGGCAGTTTTCCCGCGATGGTGCCCAAAAGAATACTATGTTCCGTGCGCGGTCGTCCGACATCGAGCAATTTTCAGATTGTGCTCTTGAAACCGATTAGCGGGGTCGCTCTTCTCTTGCCAGCCCGCTGGCATTTGTGACAGGTTCCAACCGCCACAATTCAGGAGCCCGCCCATGTTTTCCCGCCGCCTCGTTCTCGCCGGTCTGACCGCCCTCGTTCTCTCGCCGTTTGGCGCCTATGCTGCCGATCTTCCGGATCTTGCCGGCAAAACCGTTGTCGTCGTGACCGAGAATGCCTATCCGCCGCTGCAGTTCGTCGATCCAAAGTCGGGCAAGGCGATCGGCTGGGAATATGATGCGATGGAAGAGATCGCCAAGCGGCTCAACTTCAAGGTCGAATATCAGAACACGTCGTGGGACGCGATGATCCAGGCGGTTTCGGACGGCCAGTACGATATCGGCATGACCGGTATCACCATCAAGGACGAGCGCAAGGAGAAGGTGGATTTCTCCGACCCCTATATGCGGTCGCAGCAGTTCATGCTGGTGCGCGGCGACGAGAGCCGCTTCACCGACGCCAAGACGTTCGGCACTTTTGCCGATGGCCTGGTCGGCGCTCAGCCGGGCACTTCGCCGTTCTATACGGCTGTTTATGAGATCCTCGACGGCAACGAGCAGAACCCGCGCGTCAAGCTGTTCGAGACATTCGGCGCGACCGTGCAGGCCTTGAAGGCAGGCGATGTCGATACCGTGCTGACCGACAGCGTCGCGGCGAAGGGCTATGTCGATTCCTCGAATGGCACTCTGAAGGTGATCGGCGGGCCGCTCGGTACCGAAGATTTCGGCTTCATCTTCAAGAAGGGTTCGGATCTCGTCGCCCCCGTCAACGCGGCGATTGCGGCGCTGAAGGCCGACGGCACGTTCGACAAGCTGAACCAGAAATGGTTCGTCGATTACAAGATGGGCGAATGATCGCCATCCGATGACGCTTGCTTCTCCGCAATCTTCGAAGGGCGACTATCCCTGGTGGCTGGTCGCCCTTGGCGTGATCGGCGTCGTGCTCGCCGTGGTCATTGCCACCAACGGCGTCTACGCCCAGGTCTTCGGCATCGTCTCGGCCGGGATCGGCATCACCGTCCTTGTCACCTTGCTCGGCTTCTTCTTCGCCACGGCGCTCGGTCTCGGCATCGCGCTGATGGCGCTGTCGGAGAGCAATGTCCTGCGGCAGATCGCCCGTTTTTATATCGAGGTGATCCGGGGCATCCCGATCCTCGTGCTGTTGTTCTATATCGCCTTCGTCGGCGCACCGGCACTGGTGTCGCTGATCAATATTGCCCTGTCGCCGCTGATTTCGGCCGGCACCATGGAGCCGATGCTGGTACGCGACCTGTCCTTGATGTGGCGCGCGGTGATTGCGCTCTCCATCGGCTATTCCGCCTTCATCGCCGAAGTTTTCCGCGCCGGCATCCAGTCGGTCGACAAGGGACAGATCGAGGCGGCCAAGGCGCTCGGCCTGTCGCGCTATCAGCGCTTCCGGCTGGTGGTTTTTCCACAGGCCATCCGCGTCATCCTGCCGCCGCTCGGAAATGATTTCGTGGCGATGATCAAGGATTCGTCGCTGGTGTCGGTGCTCGGCGTCGCCGATATCACTCAGATGGGCAAGATCTACGCCTCCGGCTCCTTCCGCTTCTTTGAGACCTATTCGATTGTCGCCTATGTCTACCTGATCCTGACGATCGGTCTGTCACTGGCGCTGCGACGGCTGGAGCAGAGGTTGCGGCGGGGCCACAGGGTCTGAGCGTGCGCCATGCCCTTGCGAACAATAAGATCGTAGAGGGCGCCGTCATCAAACAAGACGTTTACCGCTCGTCTGTTGCGCATGAATCGATGCTGCGGAGTTTTCTGTTGTGACAATTGAAAATTCTGATTTACTGGCCCCACGCTGCTTGGCTTTGGGGGATATTGCCGATGGTGGGGACACGCAGGGATATTGTGCTTGGCGGTTTGGCTTTGTTTGGCGTCGCTTCGGTCCCGAAGCCGGCTTTCGCGGCGGCGTCATCCTATTTTGACGGTACAGCCATCGACAATGGCGTGACGTTCAAACGGACCAATTTCGCCAGGATCGACAAGCGTTGGCACCGTCAGGTTGTCAAATATTTCAGCAGCGAGCCGATCGGCACTGTCGTCGTCGATACGAGGCACCATTTTCTCTATCTCATCATGGAGAACAAGACGGCCATCCGCTATGGCGTCGGCGTCGGCCGCGAGGGCTTCAAATGGTTTGGTCGCGCCACCATCGACCGGAAATCGCTGTGGCCGCGCTGGACGCCGCCGCCGGAGATGCGCAAGCGCCATCCGGAACTTCCCGAATTCGTCGAGGGAGGCTCGGCGAAAAATCCGCTCGGTCCGCGCGCCATGTACCTGCTTCGCGATGGTGTCGATACCGGTTATCGCTTCCATGGCACGCTTGAGCCGGGGAGCATCGGAAAGGACGCCTCCAGCGGCTGTATCCGCATGTTCAACGAAGACGCGATCGATCTCTATCAGCGCTGCCCCGTCGGCACTGCCGTGCAGGTTCTGCCGCATATTGCCGACCAGGCTGAAGGTGCCGCTCAGGTGAGCGCTGCTGCTCCGATCGAATAAGGAATTTCCCTGATGTCTGCCATGATCGGATACACGACCCGTCTTGCGGCCGCGGCGATGCTCCTGGCGCTTACGGCCTGCACCAGCACCACCGATATCGCCTCCGTGGAGGAACCTGCTCCGGTGCCGATGACCGGCCAGACCAACGATCCCGCGCCCGGTTTCGAGAATGTCAAAGGTGGCAGCGAAGAGGACTTCATCCTCAATGTCGGCCGCCGGATTTACTTTACGCAGGATTCTGCGGCGCTCGATTCCGTCGCCAAGGCGACACTGGACAACCAGGCTGCCTGGCTGGTGAACAATCCGGGCTGGCTGCTGAAGCTGCAGGGATTTGCCGATGATTCCGGATCCGCGTCCCAGATGGAGGTGCTGTCGCAGAAGCGTGCCGATGCAGCCATGGCTTATCTCACCTCAAGGGGTGTCGATGCGGGGCGCATGTGGGCCAAGGGGTATGGCAAGGACCGCGAGGTGCGCGATTGCGAGGACCGCTCCTGCAAGGTGCAAAACCGGCGTGTCGTCTCGAATTTGCGCACCCAGCGCGACGCACCCTGACGGCAGGTTGCTGACCCTGTTGTCGAAACCGGACGGTCGGGAAGCAATCGTTCTCGATGCTGCGCCGATATTGCCGGTTATTCACAAAACTGCTATATCCCCGTCCATGGAATCCAAATTCGGATGTTTTGAGCAGAAAATCGTCGTGCTGCAGGACCACAAGCGTCTGCCGGCACGGTTTTTTGCGTGCGTTTCCGGCGCCCTCAGCAGCCGACTTATCTGACCGTCGGGGCCAGATCCCGATCGGCCGCCGGCGCCTTTTTGCCGGACATTTTCCTGATTTTCTTTCTCTTCAAATGGATTCACAGCCATGAGCGCACCGCGGACTCTCTATGACAAGATCTGGGACGACCATCTGGTCGACAGCCAGGACGACGGAACCTGTCTTCTCTATATCGATCGCCATCTCGTTCATGAAGTGACGAGCCCGCAGGCGTTCGAAGGTCTGCGCATGACGAACCGTCAGGTGCGCGCTCCGCAGAAGACCCTTGCCGTCGTCGACCACAACGTGCCGACTTCGCCGGATCGCCACCTCGGCATCAAGAACGAGGAAAGCCGCATTCAGGTCGAGGCGCTCGCCCAGAACGCGGCCGATTTCGGCGTCGAATATTATTCGGCCAGTGACATCCGCCAGGGCATCGTCCATATCGTCGGGCCGGAACAGGGCTTCACCCTGCCAGGCATGACCATCGTCTGCGGCGACAGCCACACCTCGACGCATGGCGCCTTCGGGGCCTTGGCGCATGGCATCGGCACGTCCGAGGTCGAGCATGTGCTTGCCACCCAGACGCTGATCCAGAAGAAGGCCAAGAACATGCTGGTGCGTGTTGATGGAAAGCTGCCGCCGCATGTCACCGCCAAGGACATCATCCTGGCCATCATCGGCGAAATCGGCACCGCCGGCGGCACCGGCAGCGTTATCGAGTTTGCCGGCGAAGCCATCCGCGCGCTGTCGATGGAAGGCCGCATGACCGTCTGCAACATGACGATCGAAGGCGGCGCCCGCGCAGGCCTGATCGCCCCGGACGAAAAGACCTTCGAATACATCAAGGGCAAGCCGCGCGCGCCGAAGGGCGAGGCGCTGGAGCAGGCGATCGCTTACTGGAAGACGCTGCAGACCGACGAGGGCGCCCATTATGACCGCGTCGTCGTCCTCAATGCCGCCGACCTGCCGCCGATCGTCTCTTGGGGTTCCTCGCCGGAAGACGTCATTTCGGTGCAGGGCATCGTTCCGAACCCGGACGACATCCAGGACGAGAACAAGCGCACCTCCAAGTGGCGCGCGCTCGACTATATGGGCCTGAAGCCGGGCACCAAGATCACCGATATCGCCATTGACCGCGTCTTCATCGGTTCCTGCACCAATGGCCGCATCGAGGACCTGCGTGAAGTCGCCAAGGTCGTTGAAGGCCGCACTGTCGCCTCCACCGTGTCGGCGATGATCGTGCCGGGCTCCGGTCTCGTCAAGGAACAGGCGGAAGCCGAAGGTCTCGACAAGATTTTCAAGGCAGCCGGCTTCGACTGGCGGGAGCCGGGTTGCTCCATGTGTCTTGCCATGAACGACGACCGCCTGAAGCCGGGCGAGCGCTGCGCCTCGACGTCCAACCGCAACTTCGAAGGCCGCCAGGGCTTCAAGGGCCGCACCCATCTGGTGTCGCCGGCGATGGCTGCCGCTGCCGCGGTATCGGGGCACTTCGTCGATATCCGCGATTGGAAGTAATTTGAGTCGAGGATGTGGGAGCGCATCTCACATCCTCGCTTGGCGGCGACGTGAACTATAGTCCAGAGACAGATAAAACCCCTACGAAGGCGATAAGCGCTATTTGTGACACCGCGCCTATGGCGGCAAACAAAGCCCAAACTCCGCTAGCAGGTGTTTTGCTTTTGAAGCCGGCTATAGTTTGAAGAATACAAAAAATTGCAGTCCAAAATAGCAATAACCAAGATGTTACTATTAGTAAAATCATTCTTTAAGTCCATTCATCGGGTTCTCGAAATTAAAATTTCAGTCGCTTTCGCGATAATGAGAATCCAGCGCACATAAATTACTAATGATTCACTCAATCTTCAGTATCGTGCCGCCCTTATCCCAAAACCCGTACCACCGTCCCCCGCCGCATAAACTGCAGCAATCGACGCATCGCCGGCAGGCTTACCGCCACACAGCCCTCGGTCGGCTTGTATCCCGGTTTGGCGAGATGGAAGAAAATCGCGGAACCACCGTTGCGTCTGCGGCTTCGGATGTTCCAGTCCATGACCAGACAGACATCATAGAACCCGTCATCGCGGCGCATCTTTTCGTGGCTCGGCTTGAATGGCGCGCAGACGGGGCGGTTGTAGGCCGCATGGCGGGGTTCGTCGCACCAGAGCATGGCGGGCTGGATTGGTCGCAGACCTAAAGCTGTAGCAGGCGGCGTGATGTGGTCGGTGCGAACATAGCCATAGAGGAGCCGCATGGCTGCGATCGGGGTGGCTCCGTCGCCTTCGCGCTTGCGCCATGTCATGCCACTGCGGCCAATGGCGGCCTGTTCGGTCCGTCCGCCGAAAGAGACGAGCGCCTGGCTGCGGTGCCCGGGCTTTGCCCTGACGACGATTGTCGAAGATGGTTTGACCGTGCGGCCTGTTTTTATGCGCATTTTACTCACAGCTTTTTGCGTTGTCCGTGATCCGAAACATAAGCATAGCACTACACAATATGTAACAAACGGGTGAAAGGCCGCGCAGCTTGTTTCAGGCCGCGATTGCGCTAATTTCGGACCGTATGCAGGGAGGACGTTTTACATGAGCGCGCGCACCATTCTTCTGGTCGATGACGACAATGATCTGCGCGAAACCCTGGTTGAGCAGCTGGCCCTGTATGAGGAGTTCAACATCCTGCAGGAGCCGACGGCAGCCAAGGGGATCAGCACAGCCCGCACCCAGCAGATTGCGCTTCTGGTGATGGATGTCGGACTGCCGGATATGGATGGCCGCGAGGCGGTCAAGCTCTTGCGCAAGGGTGGCTTCAAGCCGCCGATCATCATGCTCACAGGCCATGACACGGATTCCGATACGATTCTGGGGCTGGAGGCCGGTGCCAACGATTACGTCACCAAGCCCTTCCGTTTCGCCGTGCTGCTCGCGCGTATCCGCGCCCAGCTGCGCCAGCACGAGCAGAGCGAGGACGCGACCTTTACCGTCGGCCCTTACACGTTCAAGCCGGGACAGAAGCTGCTGACGCTGGAAAACGGCCAGAAGATCCGCCTCACCGAAAAGGAAGCGGCGATCATCCGCTATCTCTATCGCGCTGATCAGAAGGTCGTGACACGCGATGTGCTTTTGGAAGAGGTCTGGGGCTACAATTCCGGCGTGACGACGCACACGCTGGAAACCCATGTCTACCGGCTGCGCCAGAAAATAGAGCGGGACCCTTCCAATGCCGAGATTTTGGTGACAGAGAATGGCGGTTACAAGATCGTCCCATAATGACAAGGGGCAGGGTGTCGCATAGGCATCAAGCCCATCCCGGGGTATCGCTTTGGCGCTGAATGACGACATTGCCCTTCTGTCCATCGTCCCGCTGTTTGCGGAGATCGGCGAGGACAAGCTGCGGCTGATTGCCTTCGGCGCCGAGCGTCGGCGTCTCAGCCGCGGCCAGCAGCTGTTTCGCGAGGGTGCACCGGCCGATTGCGCCTTTGCTGTCGCCAGCGGTGCGATCAGTCTTGCCCGCACTCTCCGTGATGGTGGCAGCGAAGTGGTCCAGACTGTCGGGCGCGGCACGCTGCTTTCCGAACTCGCCATGATCTCCTTTGTGGAGCGAAAGTTCACGGCTACCGCAGAGGATGAAAGCGAAGTCATTCGCATTAATCGTCAGCTCTTCCGCCGCATGCTGGAAGAATATCCCGAGGTCGCCGCCATCGTTGAAGCCCGTATCCGCGACAATCTCCAGACGATGATCGCGGACATGGAAAAGCTGGCGCCGAAATTCGGTTGAGCGCGGATCCAGACGGTGGAGCCTTTCCGCTTTCCGCCGGAATGCGAAAAGGTTCTCTCCTTATTTCAAGATTTTAAGCCAATCCGGCAAAATTGCTGCGCGCCTTTGCCGGATTGGCTTCATTGTCCTACCACTTGTATTTCAGCGATCCGAGCACCGTACGCCCCTGGCCATAATAGCAATAGCCGTCGGTGCAGACGCGTTCGCGGCGGTCGGCAAGGTTGGTGGCGCTGATGGCAAGGCTCAGGCCATCGAGCTGCGGCGCGCGCTTCCCGAAATCGTAGGACACGGATGCATCCAGATAGGCTGCGCCCCCGTTGCGTTCGGTGTTTGCATCCGATGTGTACGAGCCGTCGGTGACGCGCACGCCGGCGCCGAGGGTAAGGCCGGCGAGCTGCGTGTTTTCCCCGACGGCGTAGTTTACCCAGAGCGATGTCGTATGGCGCGGTGTGGTCGAGGGCGTATTGCCGATCAAGGCGGCGTCGACATTGCCGGTGATCTCGGCGTGGTTGTAGGTGTAGGCGGCGATCAGGCTGATGCCGTTGTCGAATTCCTTGCGGCCCTCGAGTTCGAAGCCCTTGTAGGTGTTCTCGCCCGATGACTTGTAATAATAACCCACCGGCAGCGAGGCATCGAGAACGAATTGCGGCTTGCCGGATTCGATGAGCTGGTAGGCGGCGGCCGTCAGCGAATAGCTTTCTCCCTCCGGCTGGTATTTCACCCCAACCTCGATCTGTTCGCCTTCCGTCGGATCGAGCACGATGCCGCTGGCGGATTGCTGCGTCGAGGGAACGAAGGAGGTGCCGTAGCTGACGTAGGGCGCGATGCCGTTGTCGAAGAGATAGAGCAGGCCAACCTGGCCGGACAGCGCGCCGTCATCCTTGCGGTTTTCCGTGCCGGCCACCTTGTTCACGGCCGTCTGATCGACCCAATCGTAGCGCAGTCCGCCAACGGCCCGCCAGTTTCCGAATTCCGCCTGCTCCTGGGCATAGACCCCGGTCTGGCGGAGGTCGCGGCCGGACAGGGTCGTGAGAGCCGGTGTCGGCGCGCTGGAAAGGTCAGCCGGTGCTACACTGCCAAAGCCGAGGCCGAAATCGGAGGTGATCCAGGTATAGTCGAGCCCGGCAAGCAGCGTATGGGAAACGGCGCCCGTATCGAATTTCGCTTCGAGCTGGTTGTCGATCTGGTAGGCGCGCTGGTCGTCGGTGACCGCCGTTGTGGTATAGGCGACCGGCGCGCCAAACCTGGTCGACGTGTCGACATAGCGCGCATTGAGGTCGAGGTCGCTGGCGCGCGCATTTTGCCGGAAGGTCAATCCGTTGTCGAACTCGTGCTCAAGCTGGTAGCCGATCTGATATTGCGTCACCTTCTGATGGTCATAGTCCGGATCGCTGAAGCGCACGATGTCGCCGTCATGTTCGAACGTACGCGGGCTTGCGTCGGTCTCCCCCTTCTGGGCAAGGCCATAGATCGTCAGAGACGTCGATTCGTCCGGCTTCCAGGTGAAGGACGGCTGCAGCAAATAACGGTCGTCGGCGATGTCGTAATTGGTCTCGGCATCGCGGGCAAGACCGACGACGCGGTAGAACATGCCGTCGTCGATCGGGCCTCCGAAATCGAAGGCAGCCTGCGCCCGTCCGATTGTGCCATATTGCAGTTCCACCTCGCGGTGGGCTTCTTCAAGCGGCATCTTGGAAATGCGGTTGACGATACCGGCAGCACTGGCCGCGCCGTACATCACGGAAACCGGGCCTTTGAGAATCTCGATGCGATCGAGGGTATAGACTTCGGTCGTGAAGGTTCCGAAGTTCATGTAGGGCTGACGCAGACCGTCGCGGAAATCGCTGTCGGTGGTGGTGGAGAGGCCGCGGATGTAGATCTGGTCGAAGCGCGGATCGAAGCCGAAGGCGCCGGTGGTCACGCCGGAGGTGTAGCGTGTGGCCTGGATCATGTCCTGGACGCCGCGCTCCTCCAGCTCCTTGCGGGTCACGACGGAGACGGCGCGCGGCGTCTCGATCAGCGGCGTATCGGTCTTGAGGGCTGAGATGCCGCGCGTCGGCACGACGGTATCGTTGTCTTCAGCGATCGTCGCTGCATCGCCCGCGCCGCCGGTTACGGTCAGCGTTTCCAGCCGTGTCGTCTTCTCGGATGCGTCCTGGGCATGCGCAGCGTTCGGCAACAGCGCCGTTGCGAAGAGGCTGAAAAGAACCGTCGAGCTTCTCAAGCGGCTTCGGGCAGATGAAGGATTCGATACGAGCATGGTTTAGCCCCTTTTTCAGGGCGCACGAAAACCTCCGGCAACAGCCGGATAAAAGCGCCCGATCAACAATGGAAACAGCAGCAGACCGCCGCTGGAGACGGTGTCCCCGCCGTCGCCAAAGGGATATTCGGTTTGAATTCGGGCTTCAAGTTAAATTTGAGTTAAACACTCATATTTTTGTTTCGCAATGATTCCCCCTTGAGCGTCTCTCAGAGATCGAAATACGCGATCACCGGCACATGGTCGGAGGGCCGTTCCCAGCCGCGGGCTTCCTTGAGGATTTCGACCTTCGAGAGGAGCGGCGAGAGATCAGCGGAGGACCAGATATGATCGAGGCGGCGGCCGCGGTCCGCAGCTTCCCAATCCTTGGCGCGGTAGCTCCACCAGGTGTAGAGCTTTTCCGGCGGCGGCGTGTGCTGCCGCATCAGGTCGACCCAGGCGCCGCCGTTCATCACGGCGGTCAGGCCTTCCGTTTCGATCGGTGTGTGGCTGACGATTTTCAGCAGTTGCTTGTGCGACCACACGTCATGCTCCAGCGGGGCGATGTTGAGGTCTCCGACAAGGATCGAGGAAACGCCGGCATCCGCCTCGGCGTGCAACAGCTTCATTTCCTCGACGAAATCGAGCTTGTGACCGAATTTCGCATTGATCGTGCGATCCGGCTCGTCGCCGCCGGCGGGCACATAGAAATTGTGCAACCGGACCGTCTTGCCGCTTTTTTCGAACGTGACTGACAGATGGCGGGCATCGCCGACGCCGCAATAGTCGCGGCGGTCGGTGAGTTCATGCAGCGGCAGGCGCGAGACGGTGGCGACGCCGTGGTAACCCTTCTGTCCATGGATGGCGATGTGCTCATAGCCGAGCGCCCGAAGCGGCGCGAACGGGAAGAGATCGTTCGTCACCTTGGTTTCCTGCAGGCACAGGATATCCGGTGACCAGGTCTTGAGGACATGCTCGACCAGCGGCATGCGCAGGCGCACGGAATTGATGTTCCACGTTGCGATCGACAATGACATTTTTCGGAAGCCTCTTCGAAGAACTGCGGTGGCCAGCCCGCTCACGCGACGCGGCAACGCTCTTTAGCAGCTTTTCGGCATCGGGCCATCCTGAAAGGGAGGGCGAATCCGTTATCGGGGAAGACGCGAAACAATGTCCGAAACGCAGTCCTCGGCCGCTCTTCCGGCGGTGTCGATACTGATTGGCGGTTTGTCCCACGGATGGAAATCGCGGCCGATGACCTGTTGCCATGTCGGCTGGACCAAGCCTTCGATATCGTTGTGGCGCGTCTCGATCCGGCGGCGATGTTCATGTCTGTCGGAGCAGGTGATCTCGACTTCGACAAGAGGGCAGTGGGCGCGATCCGCGACCTTGCGCCAGGCATCGCGGGTGATCTGCAGCGGATTGACGGAATCGGCGATCACGGTCTGGCCGTTGCGGAGATTTTCTGCGGCCATCGCGTAGCCGATCATGTAGCCGGCCGGCCCGACATCGGCCTTCAGCATGCCCGATGCGCGCAGGGTCTGTTCGATCGTGTCGATGCGAAGATGCGTCGCTCCAAGCGTTTGCGCCAGGAGGCGCGCTATGGTCGACTTGCCGGCGCCGGGCCGTCCGGCGAGTGCAATCAGCATTCTCATTCCCAACCTAGATTCTACCTCAGGAAAGACGGCGATCAGCCGCCCTTGTTACGCACCTGGTCGTAGGGAATCGTGAAAACCTTGTCGTCCAGCGCCAGGCCGTTCTTGACGTTGAAGATCATCACGGACGTATCCTTTTTCTGGGCGTCGGTAATGGTCCACTGGCGCAGGTCGTAGGTTTTCGGATCGAACATCATGGTGATGGTCGAATCGCCGAAGATGCTCTTGTCGCCGAGCACGATGGTGATCAGGTCGGCCTCTTCCTTGACGTCGCGAACCATCTTGCCGGTGAGATCGATCTTGTCGGAGAGCAAAAGCTTGAGCGGCGTCTTCGACAGCGGATAGATGTCCCAGGTCTTGAGCTTCTGGTTCCCGATCACCACCGACTTGCCATCGGCGATCACGCGCATCGGCGAGGGGGCTTCATAGTTGAAGCGGATCTTGCCGGGTCGGCTGATATAGAACTTGCCGCCGGTCTGCTCGCCGCGCGGGCCGAACTGGACGAACTCGCCGCTCATGGTCTTCACGGATGCGAAATGATCGGCGATCTTCTGGGCAGCGCTTGCCGCCTGCGCTTGTGCCTGCTCGAGCGGCAGGCCGGTCAGTGCCAATGCAGCAACGAGCGTCAGGCCGCAGACGAAAGAGCGTCGGGACATCGCCGAAAAGCCGTTGTCGGCGTCCGGATGGCGTGTCTGGTTGTCTGTCATCGCAGTCTCCTTCAAACTCAGTGTGATGTGGAGCGCAAGTGCGGCGCCTTCAAGGCCTGGAAGACCGGCGCCGCTTGCATTTGCTCCAAAAGATGTGGACGCGTTCAGCGTCCACTGATCTCGTCTTCGGTCGGAACGAGGATTTCACGCTTTCCAGCGTGGTTTGCCGGGCTGATGACACCCTCCTGCTCCATGCGCTCGATCAACGAGGCGGCCCGGTTGTAGCCGATGCCAAGGCGGCGCTGGATGTAGGAGGTCGAAGCCTTGCCGTCGCGCAGCACGATGGCCACCGCCTGATCGTAGGGGTCGTCCGAATCGGCGAGGTTCGCAGTTCCGGCCGGGCCGCCACCTTCATTTTCCTCGTCGTCGTCCTCGGTGATCGCCTCCAGATATTGCGGCGACCCCTGGGTTTTGAGATAGGCGACCACTTCCTCGACTTCCGTATCGGACACGAACGGGCCGTGGACGCGCTGGATACGCCCGCCGCCGGCCATATAGAGCATGTCGCCCATGCCGAGCAGCTGCTCCGCACCCTGCTCGCCGAGAATGGTACGGCTGTCGATCTTGGACGTGACCTGGAAGGAGATGCGGGTGGGGAAGTTGGCCTTGATCGTACCGGTGATGACATCGACCGACGGGCGTTGCGTCGCCATGATGACGTGGATGCCGGCCGCGCGCGCCATCTGGGCGAGACGCTGGACGGCGCCCTCGATATCCTTGCCGGCCACCATCATCAGGTCGGCCATCTCGTCGATGATGACGACGATATAGGGCATCGGCTCCAGATCGAACTCTTCCGTCTCGTACATCGCCTCGCCGGTCTGGCGGTCGAAGCCGGTCTGCACGGTGCGGCTGATCTGTTCACCCTTCGCCATGGCCTGCTCGACGCGGCTGTTGAACCCGTCGATGTTGCGCACGCCGATCTTCGACATTTTCTTGTAGCGCTCTTCCATCTCGCGCACGGTCCATTTCAGCGCGACGACGGCCTTCTTCGGATCGGTGACGACGGGCGAGAGCAGATGCGGGATGCCGTCGTAAACGGACAATTCGAGCATCTTCGGATCAATCATGATCAGGCGGCACTGCTCCGGTTTCAGCCGATAGAGGATCGACAGGATCATGGTGTTGATGGCGACGGATTTACCCGAACCGGTGGTGCCGGCGACCAGAAGGTGCGGCATCTTGGCAATGTCGACGATGACGGGTTCGCCGCCGATGGTCTTGCCCAACGCCATGGCAAGCTTCGTCTTGCTGGTCTCGAAATCCCTCGAGCCGATCAGTTCGCGCAGATAGACGGTCTCGCGGCGATTGTTCGGCAGTTCGATGCCGATCGCATTGCGGCCGGGCACGACGGCGACGCGGGCGGCGATCGCCGACATTGAGCGGGCGATATCGTCGGCAAGGCCGATGACGCGCGAGGACTTGATGCCGGGGGCGGGCTCCAGTTCGTAGAGCGTCACGACCGGACCGGGACGGACATGGATGATCTCGCCCTTGACACCGAAATCTTCCAGCACGCCTTCGAGCATGCGGGCGTTCTGTTCCAGCGCATCGGCCGACAAGGTCGCGTCGCGCGCGACGTTCTTCGGCTCGGCCAGGAAATGCAATGGCGGAAGCACGAAATCGTCGCCGTCGGAAACCAGCGAGGCCTGAGCCTCGCGGTCGATTCGCTGGCCGGTCTTCGGGCGTGGTGCAGGCGGAACCACGCGGGTGTTCGCAGCAGCGGCCGGCGCGGTTTTGCGTGGCGCCGGTACGGGCGCCCAGTCGGCGGCTACGTCATCTTCATCCTCGTCCGGCAGGATACCGGCCGGACGGCGTGCATCGATGTCGAAGGCGGCATCGTCGTCGTCATCCTCGTCCACCGACATCGGCGGCGCCGACACCACGCGGCGTTCGCTGCGATCGAGCGAGGGTTCGACGCGGGTCATGGGTGCGGCCGATTTTGCCCGGGTCGGTTCGTTCAGCGTGCCGAATTCGTCGCCGTTGAAATCATAGGGCTCGTCGAAATGGCGCGGCGCGCTCTTGCGGCGGCCGGTCAAGCCGAACAGGCGCCGGATGCGGGCCTCGGCGGTGAAGCGCATATGGGTAAGCGCGCCGACCATCAGCATGATCGCGCCTTCGCTGTCGTCTTCCTCGGCCTCGTCGCTGATCGTACGCGCCTTGCTCGGGGCGACGGGTTCGTCGATCTCCAGCTCGTCCGGATCGCCGACGCCGATCAGGCCGGAGCTGTAGATCAGCAGCCAGGCCGCCGGAACGGCAAAAATGCCGCCGAGAATGGTGGCGAAGGTGCCGGTCGGGTAGGCGCCGGTGAAGAGCGCCGGAAAGCGCAGGATCATGTCCCCGAAGACGCCGCCGAGACCGTTGGGCAGCGGCCAGGTGACCGGTCCCGGCACGCAGCTGAGTGCGGCGGAAGCGAGCACGGCGCCGCCGAACCAGGCGGCCGCGCGCTTGAGGATGTGGTCGAAAGGTTTGCCGGTGATCAGCACCAGCGCCCAGGCGACGACGGGCAGCAGCGCGACAACGCTGGCGATGCCGAAGAACTGCATGAAGATATCGGCGAAGGCGGCGCCGGTATAGCCGAGGATGTTTCTCGGTTCGTTGGCGGTCGCATAAGAGAAGCTCGGATCGGCGACATTCCACGTCGAGAGTGCTGCGACCGCAAAGCCGAGCGCGACGAAAATGGCAAAGCCGGACAGGGCTGCGATCTGGCGCCAGACGAAGGTCGATAGCACGAACCGGTTGGGCCGACTGTCGTATGCCGCCTGATTGCTTCTGCTCATGGTACGCTGCCCGCTGATTGTCGTCATCGCTGAAGAGGCGCACAGAGGAGCGCCCATGCCAGCAAACTAAACGCAAGGGGGTTAATGCGACATTAACCATGGCGGCTGATCGGCGATACCGACGTCACTATATTTAACGAGTCCGTGGCGTGGACGGGTATGTCGGCTGGAAAAAAAGAGGCCCGAACCAGAGGTCCGGGCCAAAAGCGGCACATGGATCATGTGCCGCGACGGGACTTTGAATGCCGGCGAAAGGAGCCGCCGGCACGGAAGTCTTAGGAGTGGTAGGCGGCTTCGCCGTGCGAGGAGAGGTCGAGACCTTCGCGTTCGGCTTCGACCGGGACGCGCAGGCCGACGATGACGTCGACGATCTTGTAGAGGATCGCCGAACCGATGCCGGACCACAGCAGGGTGACGATGACGCCCTTTGCCTGTGCCCAGACCTGCGTCGCCGTGCCGGCATAGCCGGCTGCGAAGTCGGCCGTCGAGTAATCGACGATGCCGGCGCCACCGAGTGCCGGATTGACGAAGACGCCGGTGAGCAGTGCGCCGATGATGCCGCCGATGCAATGGACGCCGAACACGTCAGCCGTATCGTCATAGCCGAACTTGTTCTTCACCGTGGCGACGAAGAAGTAGCAGATCGGGGAGACGATGAGACCCATGACGATCGCGCCCATCGGACCGACGAAACCAGCGGCCGGCGTGATGACGACGAGACCGGCAACCGCACCGGAAGCGGCGCCGAGCATCGATGCCTTGCCGCGGGTGAAGGTTTCGAGGATCGACCAGGAGACGATCGCCGCAGCGGTCGCAACGAGGGTGTTGATCATGGCGAGAACGGCATAGGCGTTTGCTTCGAGGTTGGAGCCGGCATTGAAGCCGAACCAGCCGACCCAGAGAAGCGAGGCGCCGATCATGGTCATGGTCATGGAGTGCGGAGCCATCATGTCCTTGCCGAAGCCGGTGCGCTTGCCGACCATGATCGCGCCCACCAGGCCGGCGATGCCGGCATTGATGTGAACGACGGTGCCGCCGGCGAAATCGATCGCGCCGAAGCCGAAGATGAGGCCGGTCGGACCGTCAAACGCGCTTGGGCCGCCCCAGAACCAGACCATGTGGGCCATCGGGAAGTAGATGAAGGTCAGCCACAGGATGGTGAAGAGGATAACGGCCGAGAACTTGATGCGTTCGGCGAAGGCGCCGATGATCAGGCCGGGCGTGATGGCGGCGAAGGTCATCTGGAAGATGACGAAAACCAGTTCCGGAATGGCAACGCCCTTCGAGAAGCTTTCTGCCACGGTCGTGACGTCGACGCCCGAAAGGAAGGCCTTGGAGAAGCCGCCGACGAAGCTGTTCAGCGAGCCGCCGTCGGTGAAGGCGAGCGAGTAGCCATAGGCGACCCAGACGATCATGGCGACCGCAGCGATCATCAGGACCTGCATCAGGACGGAAAGCATGTTCTTGGTGCGCACGAGGCCACCGTAGAACAGGGCAAGACCGGGGACAGTCATCAAAAGGACGAGGATGGTGGACAGCATCATCCAGGTCGTGTCGCCCTTGTCGACGGTCATGGCCGGTGCTGCTGCGACGGCCTCGGCAGCGGCGGGCGCCGTTTCTTGCGCAAACGCAATGGCCGGGGCGAGGAAGGCTGCGGTTGCAGCGCTCATGCGTCCGAGAGAGGTGGAAAGTTTAAATGAAGACATTGAGAATAGCTCCCTGAACGGCCGTGACTTACAGCGCTTCTGAATCGGTTTCGCCGGTACGAATGCGCACGGCATGGTCAATCGAATAGACGAAGATCTTGCCGTCGCCGATCTGCCCGGTCTTGGCGGAGGTGGCGATCGCTTCGACCGCCTTGTCGACGATTTCGGTCGGAACGGCGATCTCGATCTTCAATTTCGGCAGGAAGCTCACCGCGTATTCGGTGCCGCGATAGATTTCCGTGTGCCCCTTCTGACGCCCGTAGCCTTTGACTTCGGTCACCGTCAGGCCTTGGATGCCAACAGCGGTGAGGGCTTCGCGAACCTCATCGAGCTTGAACGGCTTAATAATGGCCATCACAATTTTCATCTGGTTTCCCATCCTTCGTGTTCATGTGCGGCGCGGGGCCGTCTCCTCGCCGCCTGGCACTTTTCCCCCGGCGACGCGCTATCCTATTCAAGGCGCGTGCCAGTTCGGGACGTGGTTGGTAACTCCATGAAAAGACATGAAAAAGTCATATTCCCGCCGGGCGCCCGTCGGGAATGTCAAAAAACCGTCATTTTTGCAGATCAAAAAATAGGCAAATTTAAAAATTTGCACATTATTTATTCAGATGCCTTTTTCCGAATCAGTCCTTCCTGGGCGACGGAGGCAATCAGGACGCCGGATCTGTCGAAAAGGCTGCCACGGGTCATTCCGCGGGCGCCAAATGCGCTGGGGCTGTCCTGCGTGTACAGCAGCCAGTCATCCATGCGGCAGGGGCGATGGAACCACATGGAGTGGTCAAGACTCGCAACCTGCAGGTTTCGGTCGAAGACCGATGTACCGTGCGCGTAGAGCGAGGTGTCGAGCAGCGTCATGTCGGAAATGTAGGCGAGCACCGCCGCCTGGATATGGCGCTCGTCCGGGACGGTACCGACAGCCTTGACCCAGACGTCCTGAGCCGGCTCCAGCTTGTCGCGTGAGAAATAGTGTTTGAGCGATATCGGCCGGATCTCGATCGGCCGCGGACGCTCCCAGTAACGACGAATAGCTTCCGGGGCATTGACCAGGAATTTTTCCTTGATCTCCTGTTCGCCGAGAAGCTCTTCAGGCGGCGTCACGTTCGGCATCGCGATCTGGTGATCGAAGCCCTCTTCGTCGAACTGGAAGGATGCCGACAGGGCAAAAATCGCCTTGCCGTGTTGAACGGCCACGACCCGGCGGGTGGCAAAACTGGTGCCGTCGCGGATGCGGTCGACGCTGTAGACGATCGGCACCGAGGGATCGCCGGGGCGCATGAAGTAGGCATGCAGGGAGTGCACGTAGCGGCCTTCACCGACGGTCCGCTGCGCGGCAACCAGTGCCTGGCCGATCACCTGACCGCCGAAGACGCGCTGCCAGCCCACCTGCGGGCTGCGACCGCGAAACAGGTCTTCTTCCAGCTTTTCGAGATCGAGCGTCTCGAGCAACACATCCATCGGGGCGGCGATCTCAGGGGGGCGCGACATTTCGGCAGTCTCCGACGGTAGGAACACGGGCAGTCATGATCTATATAGAGGACAGGCAATGCTCAATAGCGGTGGAGAAAGCAGATGATCGATGTGCTGATTGCGGGCGGCGGTTATGTCGGTCTGTCGCTGGCGGTCTCGGTCAAGAAGGCCGCGCCGCATCTGGACGTCATGGTGATCGACGGTGCGCCGGAAGACGTCTGGAAAAAGGATGAGCGGGCCTCCGCCATCATCGCCGCCGCATCGCAGATGCTCGATGTCATCGGTGTCTGGGGTGAGATCGAGCCGGATGCCGAGCCGATCAAACGCATGATCGTCACCGATTCGAAGACTGCCGATCCCGTTCGCCCAGTCTTCCTGACCTTCGAGGACGAAGCGGCCGACGGCAGGCCGTTCGCGCATATGGTGCCGAACGTCTCGCTGGTCGGCGCGTTGCGCAAAGCGGCGGCGTCGCTCGGCGTAGCCATCCGGCAATCGGCGGCCGCGGAGGGCTTCAAGAGCGGAGACCATGCGGTCGATGTGATGCTTGCCGGTGGCGAGGCGCTGCAGGCGCGTCTGCTGGTCGCCTGCGACGGCGTGCGCTCGAAACTGCGGGACGCGGCCGGGATCAAGACGGTCGAATTCGACTATGGCCAGTCGGGCATCGTCACGACCGTAGAGCATGAACGCCCGCATGAGGGCACGGCGGAAGAGCATTTCCTCCCCGCTGGCCCGTTTGCCACGCTGCCCTTGAAGAACAACCGTTCGTCGCTGGTCTGGACCGAGCGCACCGCCGACGCCGACCGTCTGGTGAGCGCCGACGATCTGGTGTTCGAGGATGAACTGGAACGCCGCTTCGGGCACAAGCTCGGCACCCTCAAGGTTATCGGTGGACGCCGGGCCTTTCCACTGGGGCTGACGCTTGCGCGTGATTTTGTGGCGCCGCGCTTTGCGCTGGCCGGCGACGCTGCGCACGGCATCCATCCGATCTCCGGCCAAGGCCTCAATCTCGGCTTCAAGGATGTGGCGGCGCTCGCCGAAACCATCGTCGAGGCGGATCGGCTTGGCCTCGATATCGGATCGCTTGCGGTTCTGGAGCGGTACCAGAGCTGGCGGCGCTTCGACACCTTCCGTATGGGGGTGACGACCGATGTGCTGAACCGGCTGTTTTCCAATGACATCACACCGCTTCGGGTGATGCGCGATTTCGGCCTCGGCATCGTCGATCGCCTGCCGTCGCTGAAATCCTTCTTCATCCGCCAGGCATCCGGCATCGCCGGGCAGAGCGAGCCGCGCATGTTGTCGGGTCAGGCGATCTGATTTCAGAAAAAGGTCATGTTGTTCAGGCGTTCGAGAAATAGCGCCCAGAGCCATCCGGGTGCTGCGTCCGCCATTGCCGAAAACCATTCCCAGCCATTTGGAACCGACAGGATCACGGCCACGCCGCAGGCCACGGTCCAAGTCCAGGCTATGCGCAAGTTTTTCCAGCTGAAAAACTCATAGAAGCCGTCGCTGTCATATTCCGTCCCGGCCACCATGTCCCAGAAGCCGTAATTGGCGCTCAGCATGTCGTCGATCGAGTGGTTGGTCCAGAAACGGCCGGGTGCCGCGTTGAAGCGGTCCGGGACGAAATTGAAGGACGACCGGAAGATATGCACCCCGGTGCCGAGCACCAGAAGAGTGAGAATGGCGGCAATGACATGCCAGACGATCATGGTTTTCCCTTGCAGCGTGAGCCGCGAATCTAGGGGAAAATCATTGACCGAAGGTGAAGCCTGCCGTTGCCCTCAATCCTCGATCTTGCGCGCCTCGGAAATCAGCATGATTGGAATGCCGTCGCGGATCGGATAGGCAAGTTTTGCCTTTTCAGACACGAGTTCGTTGTCGCCCGTCCGATAGCTCAGCCGGCCCTTGGTCAGCGGGCAGACGAGCAGCTCGAGCAGTTTCGGATCGACCTTGCTGGTCTTGCCGTCCATCGTGCCGCTCCTATTGCAGCCGGGTTTCGAACTCGCCGAAGGTGCGCGCAAGCACGATTTCGGTAATGGCGATCAGCGTTTCGGCGCGCGTCTTCAGATCGGGCGCCTCCAGGAGCGCCTGCTTTTCCGCAGGCCCATAGGGAGACATCATCGCCATGGAATTGACCAGCGTGGTGTTGCTGGCCCGCCCGACGCTCTCCCAGTCAGCTTCCAGCTTGTTGGCGTCCAGATAGGCCTTGAAGGCGGCGAGCAGCGCCTCGCGATCGACTTGCGCTTCCTCGTCCGGAGTGGTCAGGTCCGCCGCGAACGGCGCAATGCGGAAGGAACGGTAGCCCTTCGTCAGATGCGCCTCGTCGAAAAGCCGGAAACGGCAGATCCCGGTCAGCGAGACGATGTAGCGGCCGTCTTCCATTTCGGTGAACGAGGTGATGCGCCCGACGCAGCCGACCTGGCAAAGAGCGACGAGCGAACCTGGCGGGCTCTCCGCATGCCCTTCGCTGAAGGACGGCTGGACCATGCCGATCAGCCGGTTGCCGGCAAGCGCATCGTCGAACATGGCGAGATAGCGCGGCTCGAAGATATTCAGCGGCAGCTGGGCGCCGGGCAGCAGCAGGACGCCGGTCAACGGCATGACCGGCAGGATGTCCGGCAGGTCCTGGGGCTTGAGATAACGCGCATTGCCCACTTGCATCTTGAATACATCCCGTCAATCTATCGCAGCCCGGCATTGATCCGGGCCTGCCCTCGCCTCGAGGAGAAGCCCGGCCTTGCCTTCAGGAGAAGATGGTGCTCCGTCCCGAAATCTCAAGAGAGCGGCGAAGCCGGCTCAGGAGAACAGGATGGAGGACAGCTTGCGCCGGGCCGAAAGCGTCGCCGGGTCCATCGGTCCCCAGACATCGAAGAATTGCAGCAATTCGCGCCGCGCGCCATCGTCCTGGAACGTCCGGTCACGTTTCATTACGGTCAGCAGGTGATCGGCAGCGGTTTCGCGGTCGCCTTCGACATTGCGGATCTTGGCGAGCTTGATGCGGGCTTCGTGGTCGTTGGGGTCGGCGGCGAGCTGCTGCTCCAGCGCAACGGGATCGCCGAGCTTGCGGGCTTCCTCGATCTGGCTGAGTTTCTTCAGCACCGCTGCGATCGCCGCGTCCTTGGCCAGTTCCTCCGGTAGGTCGCTCAGGACCTCGCGCGCCTGCTCGATGTCGCCGGCCTGGATCATGCACTCGGCAAGACCGGCGATCGCGCCGGCATTGTCGGGATCGGCTTGCAGCACGGCACCGTAGAGGCCGGCAGCGTTTTCGAGATCGCCCGCAGCGAGGAAGGCCTTGGCATCGGTAAGCGCCGCCTCGATCTGGGCCTGCTGGTCGTCGACCACAGGACCTGCGATCTTTTCGATGAACTGGCGGATCTGGCTTTCCGGAACCGCGCCCATGAAGCCATCGATGGGGCGTCCGCCGGAAAAGGCGACGACGGCCGGGATCGACTGGATACCCAGCTGGCCGGCAATCGACGGATGATCGTCGATGTTCATCTTCACCAGCTTGACGCGCCCGCCGGCCTCGGTGACGACCTTTTCGATGACCGGCGTCAGCTGTTTGCACGGGCCGCACCAGGGCGCCCAGAAATCGACCAGGATGGGCTGTTCGCGCGACGCATCAATGACGTCACGCGCAAATGTCGCGGTCGTCGTGTCCTTGATCAGGTCGGTTGCGGGGGCTTTCGCCGACGCTTGTGCCGGTGTGGCACCGTAGCTTGCCGTGGCCGTCATCTGGTTGCCGAAGGAACCGGATCCTGCATAGGGATTGTCGCTGCCGCTCATCATCTCTCCTTGCGAACCGTCGCGTCCGCCTGACCTGTCGTTGCCAGCCCTTGTCATTGCCGGCCTCCGCCGCGCCGGACCGGCTTGGATTCGTCCCAAAGATCGTATGTCAGGCCGTCACTTTCAAGACAAGCGGTTCATGTCCCGTCGCCTCGATAAAGCGCAGCAGGTCCTTCGATGCAATCGAGGTGGTCGCGTCGTTGGTCAGCGGATGGCAGTTGATGATCTCGTCCCGCATCAAGTCCTGGTCGACGATGATCTTCACGTTCTGCCCGACATCGTTGATGACGCCGAAGGCGGTGACGGCGCCGGGAATGACGCCCAGATATTCCATTAGCTTTTCCGCACGCCCGAAGGAAACCTTGCTGGCCGCGCCGATGATCGTGTGCACCGTCTTCAGATCCACGGTCGCATGCTCCTCGACGGTCAGGAGAAAGTAGTTGTCCTTCTTGTCCTTCACGAAGAGGTTCTTGGTATGCCCGCCGGGGATTTCGTCGCGCAGCGCCACCGATTCGGCAACCGTGAACACCGGTTCATGGCGCTTGGTCGAGTGCCTTATGCCAAGGCCGTCGAGAAACCGGAACAATTCCTCCTGCGTTTTCGGCTGCGCGGCGGCTGGCGTGTCGTTCATGGCGATTCCCTTCTTTCAAAATAATGCTTTTCCCATACGGCGAAGGCCAGGCAAGCGCAACATTCCCCACAGTGCGCGTGGCAAAACGCCTTGTTTTCAGGGGCTTGCGACATCCCGGGCAAAATTTCTTCGATGACCCGTCATTTCCCTGTTGCATTTGGAAAATGGCTGGGCCATATAGCGCCCGTCGCCGCAGTTAAGCGGTGGCGCCACGGTCCACAGACTACCCCCGGACCGAGGTTGATGAGCGGGTGTAGCTCAGGGGTAGAGCACAACCTTGCCAAGGTTGGGGTCGAGCGTTCGAATCGCTTCACCCGCTCCATTTCTTTCTTCCAAAGCCGATTGTCGTTTTCCAGACATGTTTTATCGTGGCGCCGGAATTCGTGTGCATCGTCGTTTATGCGTTGCCATGCGGGCATCGTCACGGGGCGCATGTTCGATTTGAACAGACGGCGGTTCACGCATCGGGCGACGGCTCGGAAACCGGCCGCCTGCCATCGAGAACAACTTATCCTTCCAGTTCCTCGCGCAGCATTTCTAGTTCCAGCCATTCCTCCTCCATTTTCGCAATGGACGCCCGCAGTTTCTCCATTTCCGCGGCAAGTGCCGAGAAGCGTGTCGGGTTCTTCGAAAAGAGGTTCGGGTCGGCCATTTCCTGTTCGCGTCTGGCGATTTCGGCTTCGGCCTTCTGCATGTCCTTCGGCAGGTTTTCCAGCGCGAATTTCTGTTTGAAGGAGAGTTTGCCCTTGGCTGGCTTCGGCATCGCGGCATTGCTGCCGGCGTCCGACGATTTTGCTTTCTCCGCCTTTTCGGCCCGCTTCTTCTCATCCTGGGCGCCCTTGCGTTGCGCCATCATGTCGGAATAGCCGCCGGCATATTCGATCCAACGGCCGTCGGGCGCGTCGGGATTGGCCGGTGCGATGGTCGAGGTGACGGTGCGGTCGAGGAAGTCGCGATCGTGGGACACGAGGATGACGGTGCCGGAAAAGCCCGCGACGATTTCCTGCAGGAGATCGAGCGTCTCGATGTCGAGGTCGTTGGTCGGCTCGTCGAGGATCAGGAGGTTGGTCGGGCGCGACAGGATGCGAGCGAGCATCAGCCTCGCGCGCTCGCCGCCGGATAGGTTCTTGATCGGCGTGCGCGCCTGTTCGGGCTGAAACAGGAATTCCTTCATGTAGCCGGTGACATGGCGCTGCTCGCCGTTGACCAGCAGGTTGTCGCCGCGACCGTCGGTGAGATAGTGGGCCAGCGTATCCTCGAGGTTCAGGTCCTCGCGGCGCTGGTCGAGCGTGGCGATCTCGAGATTGGTGCCGAGCTTGACGGTGCCGTCGTCCGGTTCGATCTGTCCGGTCAGCATCTTCAGGAGCGTCGTCTTGCCGGCGCCGTTCGGACCGACGAGGCCGATGCAGTCGCCGCGATGCACGCGGATCGAGAATGGGGCGACGATGGTGCGGTCGCCATAGGCCTTGGTGATCTTTTCCGCCTCGATGACCAGCTTGCCGGAATCGCGGGCATCCGAGACGGTCGCCTGCACCGAACCCTGTGGGCCGTTGTGGCCCCGGTGCTTGGCGCGCAGGTCCTGAAGCGCGCCGAGCCGGCGCATGTTGCGCTTGCGCCGGGCGGTCACGCCATAGCGCAGCCAGTGCTCCTCGCGCTCGATTTCCTTGCCGAGCTTGTGCTGTTCGATCTCTTCCTCTTCCAGCACCTTGTCGCGCCAGGCCTCGAAGAAGGCAAAACCCTGGTTCAGGCGGCGCGACTGGCCGCGATCGAGCCAGACGGTGGCGTTGGAGACCTTTTCGAGGAAGCGACGGTCGTGGGAGATGACCACGAGCGCGGAGCGGCTCTTGATCAGTTCGCCTTCCAGCCATTCGATGGTCGGCAGGTCGAGATGGTTGGTCGGCTCGTCGAGCAGCAGGATATCGGGTTCCGGCGCCATGACGCGCGCGAGCGCAGCGCGGCGGGATTCGCCGCCGGACAGCTGCGAGGGGTCCTCGTCGCCGGTGAGGCCGAGATGTTCCAGCAGGTAGGCGACGCGGTAGGGGTCGTCACTTGGTCCGAGGCCCGCTTCGGCATAGGTGCGCACGGTGTCGAAACCGTCGAAATCCGGCGCCTGATGCAGGTAGCGGATGGTCGTCGAGGGATGGCGGAAGATCTCGCCCGTCTGCGGTTCGGCGAGGCCGGCTGCCATCTTCATCAGCGTCGATTTGCCGGAACCGTTGCGGCCGACGAGGCAGATGCGGTCGCCGGGCTCCACCTGGAGATTGGCGCCGGCAAGCAGCGGCGTGCCGCCGAAGGACAGGAAGATATCGTCGAGTTTCAAAATGGGTGGCGCCAAGATCAGGCTCCCGAAAGGTCATAAGGGCGGGCGAGAATGATCGCGCGGCCTGAGGAAAGGGAAAAGCGGACGGCGCCTTCGGCAATATTGGAGATCGTGCGCGAGGATCCGAACGGCAGATGGAAATCGTCAAGCGGGTAGCGGGCGTTGGCGATGGTCAGGCCCTTCAGCGTGTCGAGCCCGAGGATCGAGAACAGGCTGCCTTTCGGCAGGTCGATCATCCGCGTGCCGGGCAAGAGCGGATAAGCCTCTTCCTCGCCGGATGTCAGAAGCATGTCGATGCCGTCTTCGGCGAGTTTCACGGCATGCAGAAGGTGCATGAAGGCGTGGTCGCTGCGTTCGCCGCCGAGCGCGCCGGCAAGCAGCAGCCTTTTTGCGCCCTGATCCAGCGCCGCGCCGACCGCGATTTCCCCGTCGGTCTCGTTCTTGGCCGGGGGGTAGGGCTCGCGCTCGATGCCGGGCCATTGATCGATCAGATCCTGCGGCGTGGAATCGAAATCGCCCATCCAGCGCTCGGGCGTCACGTCCAGTGTTTTTGCATGGCGCATGCCGCCATCGGCAGCAATGACGCGCATGTCGCGGATATGCCGGCGCAGGCGCTCCGTCGGCTTCAGTTCGCCGCCCATCAATATTGCAAAAGCCGGATGTGTCATGACGTCCCGTTCGTTCATGGCGCAAGGCCATAGCGTAAACAGGGGCGCAAGGGAAAGAGGTTCCGGCCGATTTGCCGCTTTTGCCTGCTTGTGCCGGATCAGGTGCCGGACTTTTCCGTCGCGGTCTGTCCGCCATCCTTCTCGCGGGCCTGGTAGACCTGCTCGAAGCCGGTCACGAACCGATCGAAAAGGCCGGCGAAAAGGGCCACGTCCGCCTCGGGCCAGTCGGCGAGAATGCTCTCGATGACGCTGCGCTTGACGGCTTTCACCTCCAGCATCAGTTTGCGTCCGAGATCGGTCATGACCACGATGATACGGCGCGCATCCGTCTGCGAGGCTTCGCGCCGGAGCGCGCCACGGGTCACCATATCGGCGACGATGCGGCTGGCGCGCGAGGGGTCTATCCGCATCAGGTCCGCGATCGTGCCGACCGTGACCTCTCCTTCGGGTTCGCCGCGCGAAACGGCGTCGAGCACGTCGAGATGGGTGATTTCGAGATCCGGTGCAACGTTTTTGATCGCAAGGCGCGCCATGACCCGGCGCCCGATCAGGATGCGCCAGCGTCCCATCGAGCGGCCGATCGCGGCGCGATTTGCCTCGGCTTCGTTGTTGTCTGCGTCCGGGTCGAGTTTCAAGACTGCGTTTTCCATAGGTCACAATAGCAAAGCTTTTGCGCGTCCGGAAGGGCTATATGCGCTTATCATAAATATGCCATTGACAATTATATGCTAATAGCACATAAATCGCGAAACGCAATCGGATCACCTTCATGGATATGCACATCGCTCCAGCGCCGCTCGTTTCGAGCAAGGCGCTCCGTCTCACGCTTTTTGGATTTCTGATGGCCGCCCTGTTCATGGCGACGCTCGACAACCAGATCGTTTCCACCGCGCTGCCGACCATCGTCGGTGAATTCGGACAGATGGAGCGCTTCGGCTGGATCGGGTCTTCCTACCTGCTTGCCACCTGCGCGGTGATGCCGCTCTACGGCAAGCTCGGCGATCTCTTCGGCCGCAAATATGTGATGATCGCAGCGGTGGCGATCTTCACGCTCGGTTCCATCGCCTGCGGCCTTGCCACGTCGATGAACACGCTGATTGCCGCCCGTGTCTTCCAAGGGCTCGGCGGCGGCGGCATCATGGTTTCGATCTTTTCGATCAATGCTGATCTCTTCGAGCCGCGCGAAAGGGCGCGCTACCAGAGCTATTCCAGCCTGATGCTGATGGCGTCGGGCGCCATCGGGCCGGTTCTGGGCGGGACGATGAGCGATCTGTTCGGCTGGCGCTCGATCTTCCTCATCAATATCCCGATCGGTGCCATCGTCCTTGGCGGTCTCTTCGTCTTCCTGCCCTACCGCCGGCCGACGCGGCAGCCGAAGATCGATTATGCCGGCGCGCTGCTGCTGGCCGGCGCGGTCACCAGCCTCGTACTTCTTGCCGACGGTCCGGAACTGTTCGGCTCGCTCCTGTCGCCGGGCAGCCTGTCCGTCATCGCGTTTGGTCTCGCCTCTGCGATCGCCTGGGTGCTGGTCGAGCGCCGCGCGCCGGAACCGATCGTGCCTTTGTCGCTGTTTGCCAATCCGTCGTTCAGCCTGTTCCTTGTCATCTCGCTGGCA
Organism: Hyphomicrobiales bacterium; assembly: GCA_900472785.1. Lineage (GTDB taxonomy): Bacteria > Pseudomonadota > Alphaproteobacteria > Rhizobiales > Rhizobiaceae > Pararhizobium. The sequence continues at coordinate 33,356 of UCJH01000026.1, forward strand.
AGCGGGGCGATCGGCATCGGCATGGTCAATTACTTCGCCTTGTTCCTGCAGACCACCACGGGCCTTTCGCCGTCGTCGGCCGGTTTGCTGTTCATCATGCTCACCGGCGGCATCGTCTGCGGCTCGCTGTCCGCCGGCCGGCTGATTTCCATGACCGGCCGCTACAAGCCTTTTGCCATCGCAAGCGCAAGCATGGCGGTGATTGCCATGCTTTTGTTCACCCAGGTCCATCCCGGGACGCCGATCGTCCTGATCGCTCTTGCCATGGGGTTTCACGGCATCGGCATCGGTCTTGGCCAGCAGGTACCGATCACGGGGGTGCAGAACATGGTATCACGCGGGGATGTCGGTGCGGCAACCGGTGCCATTACCTTGGCGCGCATGGGCGGGGCATCGATCGCGATCTCGCTCTACGGCGCTACGATCGCTGCCGGACTGGCGTCGCAAGGCGGCGTCATCGCCGGGGTCGAAAACATCGAGAACCTGACCCCGGCCATGCTTTCAGCCCTGCCAGCGCCGGTACAGCAGGCTGTCGCCGAAAGCTATACGGCGGCGTTCCATCCGCTGTTCCTGACGGCAACCTGCATCGCGGCGGTTGCCCTGCTTGCAGCGGTTCTGCTCAAGTCCGTCCGGCTCCCCTCTGCAAAGGGGTGAAGGGGCCGCCCGGCCACTTGCCAAGCGTATGCGCGCCGTCTAAATCTCGTTCCGCTCTAACGGGGTGCCTTGATCCGGATTCGGATGATGGGCTGAGAGGCGAAAGCCGACCCGCAGAACCTGATCCGGTTTGTACCGGCGGAGGGATTAGACGGCTCAATTCAGCGCCCTCTTCCCGTTTTGGATGTTAATGGAGGCGCCGATGCGCAGAACACTTCTATCGATGGCCGCGGCTCTGGCCGCTTTTCTGACTGCCGGCCACGCGGCCGCGCAAGAGAAGACGCTGACCGTCTACACCTATGAGAGCTTCGTCAGCGAATGGGGGCCAGGTCCCAAGGTCGCTGAAGCCTTCGAAAAGCAATGCGCCTGCAAGGTCAACTATGTTGGCGTCGCCGATGGTGTTGAGCTCTTGAGCCGTCTGAAGCTCGAGGGCGAGGCTACCAAGGCGGATATCGTGCTGGGCCTCGATACCAATCTGATCTCCGAAGCCAAGGCCACCGGCCTTTTCGCACCGCATGGCCTCGACATCTCAGGGATCAAGGTTCCCGGCGGCTTCTCCGACGATGTTTTCGTGCCCTATGATTACGGTCATTTCGCCGTGATCTACGACACGCAGACGATCAAGACCCCGCCTGCCAGCCTCAAGGAACTTGTCGAAGGCGATCCGTCGCAGAAGATCGTCATCGAGGACCCGCGCACATCGACGCCCGGTCTTGGCCTGCTGCTTTGGGTGAAGTCGGTCTATGGCGATCAGGCCGGTGCCGCTTGGGCCAAGCTGAAGGATCGCGTGCTGACGGTCACGCCCGGCTGGTCGGAAGCCTACGGGCTGTTTACCAAAGGCGAGGCGCCGATGGTGCTTTCCTATACCACGTCGCCCGCTTATCATATGGTTGCCGAAAGCACGGACCGTTACCAGGCGGCCGCCTTTTCGGAAGGCCATTATATCCAAATCGAGGTTGCCGGCATGATCAAGACCGCCCAGGATCCGGCGCTTGCCAAGCAGTTCATGGCCTTCGTGGTCGAGCCGCAATTCCAGGCGATCATTCCGACGACCAACTGGATGATGCCTGTTGGAGTGCTCGATACGCCTTTGCCGGATGCGTTCGGCAAGCTTGTCCAGCCGGCCAAGACCTTCCTGATGCCATCCGAGGAGGTGGCGGCCAATCGCAAGGCCTGGATCGACGAGTGGCTTGCTGCCATGAGCATGAACTGAGCCTCGGGTGGGAGGGCTCGAACGCAGATTGACGCTGGCCGCCGGGGCACTCTGCCTCGTCGGTATCCTGCTGTTCGTGGTCCTTGCAGCTCTCGCGCTCGTCACCTTCGACCAGCCGGGTGCCACAAGCAACGTTTCCTTCGATGCTTATATCTGGCGGGTAACACGGTTCACCCTGCTGCAGGCCGTTCTCTCGACCGGCCTGTCGGTGCTCGTCGCCATTCCCGTGGCGCGGGCGCTGGCAAGACAGGCGCGTTTTCCCGGCCGCGTGTGGATCGTCCGTCTGATGGCGCTGCCGCTCGGGCTGCCGGCGCTCGTGGCGGCGCTCGGACTGATCGGCATCTGGGGGCGGCAGGGAATCCTCAACAACGGCCTGTCCTTTCTTGGCCTCGAGCAGCCGGTCAGCATTTACGGGCTGTCCGGCATTCTGCTCGCCCATGTGTTCTTCAACTTGCCGCTTGCCGTCCGGCTGATGCTGACCGGGCTGGAACGCATTCCGGGTGAGTACTGGCTGGTCGGCGCCAATCTCGGCATGCGGTCTTGGTCGATCTTCCGGTTTGTCGAATGGCCGGTGATCCGCGGGCTGTTGCCGGGCATTGCCAGCCTGATCTTCATGCTGTGCGCCACGAGTTTTACGCTGATTTTGACGCTGGGAGGCGGGCCGGGGGCCAGCACGATCGAGGTGGCGATCTATCAGGCACTGCGCTTCGACTTCGATCCGCCGCGCGCCATCGCGCTCTCGCTGCTGCAGATCGCCATGACCGGCCTGCTCCTGCTTGCCCTGCGATGGCTGGCGCCGCCGTCGGTGGATGGCCCGACATCCGGCCGCCATGTGCGACGTTTCGATGGCCGCCGGGGTCTTGGCCGGATCGGGGATTTCTCGATCATCGGCCTTGCGGCCGTCTTCACGCTCCTGCCGCTCGGCTCTGTCGTCGTCTCGGGTTTGCTGGCGGATCTTTCCGGGCTCGCGCGCGACCCCCTGGTCCAGCGTGGGCTGGTCACAAGCCTTGTCATTGCTTTCTGTTCGTCCGTCCTGTGCGTGGCAGGGACGGCCGCGATGATCCGCGCCCGGCAGATGGCGCTTTCACCGCGGCGACCGGGAAAGGCTGCACGCGGTCTTGCGGCCTCGGTGTCGGCCTCGACGTCGCTTGTCCTTCTCGTGCCGCCGGTGGTGCTTGGTTCCGGCTGGTTCCTGCTGCTGCGGCCGTTCGGGGATGTCAGTCGCTTCGCGCCGCTGCTGGTGATCGTCATCAACGTGCTGATGGCGCTGCCTTTCGTCTATCGTGTCCTTGAGCCGGCGATGAAAACGCATTGGGCGCGGACGGCGCGCCTGTCCGCCAGCCTCGGCCTTGGCGGATGGAACCGCTGGCGCGCCATCGACTGGCCTGGTCTTCGCAAGCCGATCCTGATGGCAATGTCGTTTGCCGCCGCCCTGTCGCTGGGTGATCTGGGTGCCGTTGCGCTTTTCGGATCGCAGGATATGGTCACCTTGCCCTGGCTGCTCTACAGCCGGATGGGTAGCTACCGCTCCACGGATGCGGCGGGGTTAGCGCTGTTCCTGGGGCTGGTCTGCCTGATCCTGACAATTTTCGGAACGGCCGCGCCATCACCGGAACGCGGGAATGAGGATGCTGATGGCGGACGCTGAAACCATGGATCCGGCCATCCGCCTTGCGGATGTTCACGTTCGCTATCCCAATGCGCATCTGCAATTTGATTGCACCATAAGGCGTGGCGAGATTTCCGCCATCGTCGGTGTGTCAGGGTCGGGAAAATCCACGCTGTTCAATATTATCGCGGGCTTTGAAACGCCGGATGAAGGACAGGTCGATATCTTCGAAAAGAATGTCGATGGAATCGAGCCGTCCGGCCGACCCGTTTCGGTGATTTTTCAGGACCACAATCTGTTTTCCCATCTCGATGTCGCCACCAATATCGGCCTTGGGATCAATCCTGCCTTGCGGCTGGGCATCAAGGAGCGCGGCAAGATCGCCGCGTCGCTGATGCGCGTCGGGCTTGAGGGCTTCGGCAAACGTTTGCCGCCAACCCTTTCGGGCGGGGAGCGCCAGCGTGTGGCGCTTGCCCGCGCTCTTGTCCGCCGCAAGCCGATCCTGTTGCTCGACGAACCGTTTGCAGCCCTCGATCCGGGCCTTCGCGCCGGCATGAGCCAGCTTCTGCTCGATCTGCACCAGCAGGAGGAAAACACCATCCTGATCATTACCCACCATCCGGACGACCTGCGACGACTGGCGGACAGCGTGGTTTTCCTCGATGGCGGGCGGATCGTCGCGCATCAGCCGACGGCGGAGTTTCTTGCTCGCCGCGACAATCCGGCGATCAACGCGTTTCTGGGCAATTGAGCCCTTGCAACGCCAAACTTTTCGTCCTTGCCACAATTTAAACGCCGGCCCGTGCGACGGCGCGGACTGTGGCTGGTCAATGGCTGTGTTTTCCCGCATCCGTTGCCGCGATACCACGGGGCAACTATTTCTATAGGTGCATGCTAGGCACGGACGGCGCGAATGGGTTACAGCAGGACCATTGCAGAAACGGTCGCTGTAACTATGTACCGGGCTGTTATGAATAGTGAATTTGCCGCTGGACGCCTGGCTGCGGATTCCTTGCAAGGCAGGCACGATAGACTGGGAATGAGCTGAGGCATGAACAGGAAGACAGGCACAGATCACGTGCGACCCGCCAGGCGCCTCGGCGTCTCGCTGCGTAGCGCTGCCGGATTGCTGGCCGTGCTGCTCCTGTCCGCATGCCAGTCGGTCATCGAGCAGACCTATGAGCCAAGTGTCTCGCCCTCGCAGAACCCGCAGATCGTCGATGAGGTCCAGAAGAACGATCCTCGTGCGCAGGTGGGTGCGCGCGAACATCCAAGGATCGTCGCGAGCTATGGCGGCGAATACAAGGATGCAAGGACCGAGCGTCTGGTGGCCCGCATCGCCGGCGCGCTGACGGCCGTGTCGGAAAATCCGAACCAGTCCTATCGCATCACCATCCTCAATTCCCCGGCGATCAACGCCTTTGCCCTGCCGGGCGGCTATCTCTACGTCACGCGCGGCCTGCTGGCGCTTGCCAACGATGCATCGGAGGTGGCGGCCGTGCTGTCGCACGAAATGGCCCACGTGACGGCGAACCACGGCATCGAGCGCCAGCAGCGCGAAGAAGCGGAAGTCATTGCCAGCCGCGTCGTTTCCGAGGTTTTGTCCAGCGATCTCGCCGGCAAGCAGGCACTTGCCCGCGGCAAGCTGCGGCTGGCGGCCTTCTCGCGCAATCAGGAACTGCAGGCCGACGTCATCGGCGTGCGCATGCTGGGCGAGGCCGGATACGACGCCTATGCCGCGGCCCGGTTCCTCGATTCCATGGCTGCCTACAGCCGCTACTCGTCTGTCGATCCGGATTCGGACCAGAGCCTCGACTTCCTCTCCAGCCATCCGAATGCGCCGCAGCGCGTCGATCTGGCGCGTCGCCACGCCCGGGCGTTCGGACCAGAGGGTGCGACGGGCGATCGCGGGCGCGATTATTATCTCGCCGGCATTGATGGACTTCTGTACGGCGATAGCCCGCAGGAGGGCTATGTCCGCGGTCAGACGTTCCTGCACGGCAAGCTTGGCATTCGTTTCGACGTGCCGAACGGTTTCCAGATCGACAACAAGGCGGAAGCGGTTCTCGCCACCGGGCCGGGCGACATCGCCATTCGCTTCGACGGCGTGGCCGATCCGAAGCGCCGCAGTCTTACGGAGTATATCGCCAGCGGCTGGGTCACCGGCCTGCAGCCGGACACGATCAAGCCGACGACGATCAACGGATTGGAAGCAGCGACCGCACGGGCCTCTGCCGACCGGTGGGATTTCGATGTCACCGTGATGCGCATCGATACGCAGATTTACCGTTTCCTGACGGCCGTGCCGAAGGATTCGCCTGCGCTGGAGCCGACGGCGAATGCTTTGCGCGCCTCCTTCCGCCGGATGACGCCGCAGGAAACGGCGGCGCTGAAGCCGTTGCGCGTGCGGATCGTCACGGCCCGTCCCGGCGACACGCTGGCAACCCTCTCGGCCCGCATGATGGGCACGGATCGCAAGCTCGATCTCTTCCGGCTGATCAATGCCATGCAGGTTTCGTCCACGGTCAAGGCCGGCGACAAGGTCAAGATTATTTCGGAATAGGTTTGTTGCACCCCAAGCAACGGTCCGCCCGCAGTCCCGCGGCGCCTCTCCCATAACGGAAGAAGCCCGCCGGTAGGGCGGGCTCCGTCAGTCATGCAACGGTTTCGCTCAGTGCGCTGTCATCGCCAGGACGGGAGCCTGCGCGACGAGGGCGATCTTGAGCTTTTCCAGAGCTCTGGTCTCGATCTGGCGGACACGTTCCTTGGAGATGCCGAGATTGACGCCGAGCTCTTCGAGCGTCGCACCCTCGTCCGAAAGGCGGCGCGCCCGGATAATCTTCATCTCGCGCTCGTTCAACTGCTCAAGCGCATTGCCAAGCCACTGGCGACGGCGCTCCTGATCGATCATATCGCTGACCTGTTCATCCGGCAGGGGTGCGTTGCAGGCAAGCAGGTCGAGCTTCTCGCCGCCGTCGGCATCACCGCCGGCCGAGATCGGCGCCTGCAGCGAAGCGTCATTGCCGGAAAGCCGGGCATCCATGGTCTGGACATCGGCCAGGCTGACGCCAAGCGCGACGGCGATCTCTTCGTGAATGGCCTGCGCGGTCAGCTGGCGGTCGCCCTGAGCGAGTTTCGCACGCAGGCGGCGGAGATTGAAGAACAGCGCCTTCTGGGCGGAACTCGTGCCGCCGCGAACGATCGACCAGTTCCGCAGGACGTAATCCTGCATCGAGGCACGGATCCACCAGGTGGCATAGGTCGAAAAGCGCACTTCGCGGCTCGGTTCGAACCGGGCCGCGGCCTCGAGCAACCCGATATGGCCTTCCTGCACCAGGTCGCTCATCGAAAGGCCGAAGTTTCTGAATTTCCCCGCCATGGAGATGACCAGGCGCATATGGGCCATGGCGATCTTGTTGCGTGCGTTCTGATCGTCGTTGTCTTTCCAGGCCTGGGCCAAAGCCTGCTCTTCATGGCGCTCCAGATAGGGGGCCGCCATGGCAATCTTGATCATGCGCCGGTCTGCAGAGAGGTTCTTCATCGGCTACTCCTGACAGGGCACCGTTGTGCCGTTTGAGCGTTCGGTCGATAAGTCTTCCGGTATTTCGCCGTCTGGCCGTTGACGCTGGGGAGATGCGCCCTACATTTTTCGTTACGGACCTGGCAGAATAGCGGATCGAGGCATTCGAACCGGAGTGCTGTGCGCAGACGCACGCACACCGGACGCCATTCAACGCGCTGCCGGTGAAAAGGTTCCTCCTTTTGTCGATCATCCCGGTTTTTCCTGAGGCGTTTTTATCGGTGCCGCCGAGCGCCCGTACCGGATTTTCTGTGCGTGCAGGATTTTTCCCGCTTGAAGCAAAAGTTAAAAAAGCGTTAACTTTTGTTGGCATTCCCCAAAAATCACCTGTGGGAACACGTTGAAGGGTGATCATGCGGGATTCCTGTAGGTGCGGCATGAGTCTAGAGTTTCGCTATGAAAACACTGTCAATTGATGTCCGTCCGGGGGAGCCGAGAGACGCCTGTGCAATATCGGACGTTCACCGTGTCTCCTGGCTGCAGGCCTATGGGGGCCTGATCCCGCACAAGCCGCTCAACCAGATGGTCGATCGGCGGAATGAAGGCTGGTGGCGCAAGGCGACACGCGGTCCGGCGACGCTTCTGGTCGTCGATGTCGCCGGCGTGATCGCCGGCTACGCGACGCTCGGCCTCAATCGTGCTCGTGCGCTGCCGCAGGAAGGCGAGGTCTACGAAATCTACCTGCGGCCGGAATATCAGGGGATAGGCCTTGGCCGCATCCTGTTTGGAGAAGCCAAGAACCTTCTCAGATCTCTCGGTTGCCAGGGATTGGTCGTCTGGTGCCTCGAGGACAGCCATCACGCCGATCGCTTTTTCCGAACGGCTGGCGGGCGCGATATGTGCGAGGGCATGGAAGATTTCGGCGAAAAGAACCTCAAGAAAATCGGATATATCTGGGACTGAAGGTCTTTATTCCGGAAGATGCCGCGATGGCTCGCCGGCCTTGGGGCCGCGAAGCCCGTGGTAGACGGGTTCGTCCACGCCGCACGTGAATCCCGGCGCGATCCCGTCGGCTATGCTTCGGGCGAGGCTGTTGGGATTGACGTTGGCAAGCGCATCGACATAGCCGGCGATACAACTTTTTCCGGCGCCTGGCTGCGCCACGGTCGAGACCACCAGAACCTGTCCCCTGAGCGCATCTGATGTCATGCCGGTATCTGGATCGGGATTGTCGACGAACCAGCGCAGGATGGTGGCGACAGGCTTGCCGTTCCGGCCGAGCCTCCATTCGATCTTGTTGGCCGTGCGGTTGAAATGACCGAAGGTTTCGAAAGCCTCGTCGATATAGCGCTTGTCCGCCTGCCCGAACAGCGTCGAGAACCGCAGATCGCCTTCACTGGCGTAGACGGGATAGCCGGGCAGACCCGGGCATTTGAAGGTGATGCTGATATCCTCCTCGACCGAGAGCGTCTCGCATGCCTTGTAGTCGAGATCCGTGTAGCTGCTGTCGTTTGCGGATGCATCCCGTGCACCCGTCGCGGCCAGGCAAAAAAAGAGAAGATGGAAAGGCCGTAAGCCCATGGCTGTGCTCCCTTTGCTGGAAAGTTTTCTCCAATAGGCTTGCTTCGGTCAAGCGTGTGTTCTCGCGGAACAGGCCAATTTCAGCCCGGAAACGAAAGTCATGTTGCGTTGCCGCATGTTTCGCTTTATCGGGTTTCCAGCATTTCATCGCTGATCTGGGAGACACATATGCGTATTGACGCAATTTCCATCGGAAAAAATCCACCGGAAGATATCAACGTCATTGTCGAGGTGCCCGTCGGCGGCCATCCGATCAAGTATGAAATGGACAAGGAAGCCGGTACGCTGGTCGTCGATCGCTTTCTCTATACGCCGATGACCTACCCGGGCAATTACGGCTTCGTTCCGCACACGCTGTCCGACGACGGCGACCCGATCGACGTTCTGATCGCTTCGACGCGTCCGCTGGTGCCGGGCTGCGTCATCAATGTGCGCCCGATCGGCGTGATGATGATGGAAGACAATTCCGGCAAGGACGAAAAAGTCATCGCCGTGCCGAATTATCACCTGACCAAGCGCTACGACAAGGTCAAGGACTACACCGACCTGCCGGAAATCACCCTGCAGCAGATCGAGCACTTCTTCGAGCACTACAAGGATCTGGAGCCCGGAAAGTGGGTCAAGATCTTCGGCTGGAAGGATGCCGACACGGCCCGCCAGCTGATCGTCGAGGCGATCGAGCGTGCCAAGGTAGCCAAGAAGTAAGTCGTTTCATCACGACAAAAAACACCTCCGGTTCTATCGATCCGGAGGTGTTTCTGTTTCGGGCTCTTGCTTCCGGTTTTGCGCGTCATATGTGACGCGCAACGTTGTGACCGATCAGTTGATGCCGAGGAGAGCCGGCGCGATCGTCGTGTTGAGAAAGAGCTGCAGGAAGTACAGGATGACCAGGACAACAAGCGGTGAAAGATCGACGCCGCCCATGTTCGGCAGGATGCGGCGGATCGGGCGATAGAGCGGTTCGGTCAGCTGGTACAGCGAGCGTCCGATCATGTTGATTGCCTGATTGTTCACGTTGATCACGTTGAAGGCGTAGAGCCAGGAGAAGATGGCCGATGCGATGATCAGGAACCATGCAATATTGATGATGAAGTTCAGTGTGCCAATGACAGCAATCATGCCAGTCTCCAATTCGTTGTTGACAGACATGTAGACATTGACGACTAAACCGGCAAGTCCGTGTCGGGTAGCGGTTGAAACATGTTTAATGGGGGTGCCGGCGTTGCGCGACCCCGCAAGAAAGAGACTGCCGCATGTCCTCCATTCAAGGCGCAGACCGGTTTGCGGCTTTCCGCCATGTTTCCTATACACGTTTCTTCTTCGCCCGATTCCTGGCGTCCTTCGCGATCCAGATTGTCAGCGTCTCCGTTGGCTGGCAGATGTACGAACAGACGCAGAATACGCTTTATCTCGGCTTGATCGGCCTCTTTCAATTCCTGCCGTCGCTGATCCTCATGCTGGTGACCGGTTCGGTCGCCGACCGCTACAACCGTCGTGCCATCGTCTCCATCTGCATGGTGCTCAGCGCTCTTTGCGCAGCGGCCCTTCTGGCTTTGACGATCGCCGACGCCTTTTCGCCCTGGCCGGTCTTCGCGATCCTGATCGTCTTCGGCATCGAGCGCGCCTTCATGGCGCCGGCGGTGCAGTCGCTGGCGCCCAATCTCGTTCCGCCTCAGGATCTGTCGAACGCCATTGCCTGGAATTCCTCCTCCTGGCAGACGGCCGCCATCATCGGCCCTGTCGCCGGCGGCCTGCTCTACGGCGCAAGCGCTGTCGTCGCCTATTCGGTGGCGCTCGGCTTTCTGGTATTGTCGGCCATCCTTGTCTTCCTGATCGAAAAGCCGGAGCAGCGGACGTTGCGCGAGCCAACCAACTGGTCGTCGATTCTGGCCGGCTTCCGCTTCATTCGTTCGGAAAAGGTCGTGCTCGGCGCGATCTCGCTCGATCTCTTCGCGGTCCTGCTGGGTGGCGCCGTGGCGCTGATGCCGGTGTTTGCCAGCGAAATCCTCGTGCTCGGGCCGCTCGGTCTCGGGCTCCTGCGCTCCGCTCCGGGCATCGGCGCCATCGTGGTCGCGATCTTGCTTGCGACCTACCCCATCCGTCACCATGCCGGCACCCTGATGTTCGCGGGCGTAGCGCTGTTCGGCGTTGGCACGGTCGTCTTCGGTCTGTCGCAGGTGGCCTGGCTGTCGATCGCTGCGTTGATGCTGATGGGTGCCGCCGATATGATCTCGGTCTATGTCCGCGAAACGCTGATCGCGCTCTGGACGCCGGATGCCGTGCGCGGCCGCGTCAATGCCGTGAACATGGTCTTTATCGGCGCCTCGAACGAACTGGGCGAGTTTCGTGCCGGTACCATGGCGCACGTGATCGGCGCTGTCCCGGCCGTGGTGATCGGCGGTCTTGGTACGCTGGCTGTCTCGATCATCTGGGCGCTGGGTTTTCCGCAACTGCGCAGGATCGATTCGCTGGATGCGCCCGCCCATGTGGTCGAGCGACCGGAAGCTGCAGATCCGACTGCGGTGCTCTGACGGGCGTAAGCGATAGTCCGGCAGGCGGAGGCCGATCGAACAGGCTGTATCAGTTCAAGCGGACAGGCGGCTTAGTCCGGTCCGGTGCGTCGCGATGGCCAAAGAGCATCTCGCCTTACAGCTCCTGTGGCGCCTCGGCCTCCTCCGCAACCTCGAGCTTGGCCGCCACTTCCTGCCGCTTGATGATGCGATCGCGCCCCGAAACGCCCAGAAGATCGGCGATGCGCCAGATCACATGGTCTTCCATCTCGCTCCGCTTTCCATCGGCGTAGACGATTTCCCACAGCATGCCGACAAGGTCGATCCGCTGCTCCTCGGAAAAATGCCGCTTGATGTCGGAGGTAAAGCGGAAGAAATCGATGGCCTGGCTCTCCGCCGTCTCGCCGGCGGCAATCAGCGCGTTGAGCGTGGAGTCGTCGAGCTTGTAATGATCCTTGATCATTCCACGGACTTTTTTCCGTTCCGATTCCAGCGTTTCGCCGTCTGCATCCATGACCTGGATGCAGAGCGCCATCACGGCAATGCGTGGATCGCCCGCCTCGATCACGGTCGGGGAGGTGGCTTCCGTCAGGCTTTCGAGAAAAGCGCGAAATCGTTCAAACATGTCGGTCCGAAAAATGGGAGATCAAAAATTAGAACAGGCGGAATGTCGTCTTTTCAAGCGGCTTTTCCTTCCGCACGCCCGGATCGTCTGGTGCATGGCCGAAAAAGGGCTCCGTAATGATGGGCTCCGGCTTCTTTCGCTCGCCGACAGCATCGGTGACGATCATTTCCGGGATTTTTTCCGTCTCGGTGCCGGTTTCCCGTTTTGATGCCGGCTGCTCCTGCACCTTTGCGACGACGGGCTGCTTGACGACGACAGGTTGCGGCTCCGGGTCCGGTTGTCTGGCGACCTCGATGACCTGTGCTTTCTCAGGCGCCTCATCGATGATATCTGGCACCCTGGCCGGTGTGACGGAGACCGGTGTAACCGAGACAGGCGTGGCGGAGACGGATGTGACGGCAACCGGCGGCAGGGCACGGATGGCGGCATCGATGCTGCTCAGCGTGCCTTCCTCGACCGGACCGGACAACTTGCTGACCGGCGCCTTCCACTCGAAGGCGTCAAGCCTGCCGCTGACCGGCGACACCGGCAGCCAGTCCGGCGATGTCACGCCGTCCGCCGTCCAGGCGGCATCCCGTGGGCTCTTCAAGGCCTGGTTCATCCAGTGACGGATACGGCCGTCATCTCCGGTATCGGCCTCCTCGATATCGGCGAGCAGCAGGAAGACACTTTCGCTCGGAGCAAGTCTTGCGGCAGCTTCCGCCTTGCTGCGGGCAAGCGGCAGTTCGCGCGCCTCGAGCGCCGCTTCGGCAACGGTCGCCAGCGACACCGCATTGTTCGGCTTCAGCGCTTCGAGCTTGTTGGCCCGCTTCAGCCGGTCAATTGCGGAATCGCCGTTTCGCGCGCGCACGTAGAGCCGCGCGACTTCGGGATGCGGCTCCTGTTTCCAGAGCTTTTCGAGGATGGACGCACCCTTGCGCAGATTGTCTTCGCGAAACAGTGCCTTGGCCGCGATCAGCCCCGCCGGCACGAGGCTTTCCGAGAGTTTCAGCGCGGCGGTCGCGTCGTCGCGCGCGCCTTTCGGGTCGGCTTCCAGCTTGTCGGAGGCGCGGGCCGTCAAAAGCACGGCCTTCTTGCGGTCGGCTTCCTTGCGATCCAGCACATGTGCTGCGCGGCTCTGGTCGATGAGGCGGATTGCTTCGTCCCACTGGCCGGTCTGGCCGCGATAGTCGAGGGCGGCCAGCGTCGCCCAGGGCAGGTGCGGCGCCTTGTCGGCGGCGCGCTCGGCATATTGCCGGGCTGCCTCGGTGGCACCGAGCCGCTTGGCTTCGAGATAGAGGCCGCGCAGGCCGAGCTCGCGGGTTTCCGGATCGTCGGCCATCAGCTCGAATTTCTTGCGGGCGTCGTCATACTTGCCCTCGATCAGAGCGGTCTGTGCCTCGAGCAGGTGGATCAACGGCTCCTGGTCGGCGCTCAGCAGCCCCTTCGTCCGGGCCGTCATTTTTCGCGCCAGATTGGCATCGCCGGCGCCTGCGGCGATCAAACCGGTCGACAGCGATTGATAGCCGCGGTCGCGCTTGCGGGCGCGGAAGTAACGCGAGATCGAGTGCGGCGAAAGCCAGACAACGCGGACGATCCAGATGGTGATCAGGACCGCGGCGATCAGCGAGGCGAGCAGCGTTGCCGCCACCATCAGGCTCATCTCGATGCGCTGCCCCTGCCAGATCAGCGACAGTTCGCCCGGACGGTCGGCAAGCCAGGAGAAGCCGGCACCGAGCGCCAGGATGATGAGGATGAAAAACAGGATACGGATCATCAAATTCTTCCTCAGCCCTGATTGGTCATGGCGCCGGCGACGGCCGCGTCAATCAGTCCCTCGACGCGGATGCGCTGGTCGAGCTTCGTCTTGAAATTCGCACCGGCCGATTTGGCTTCCTCCGGCAGGGCTTCCCATTCGAGGCTGGCACCCTTGAAATCGCCGTTGGTCAGCTTGTTTTCGATGCGCGCCACGACGGCGGCCGGGCCTTCGCCCTCGACGCTGCCGACCGGGCGGACCCGGATGGCAGAGGATGCGCTGTCGATCAACCGCGAGACGATGCCCTGGTCAGGATCCTTGTGTTCGGTCGCTTCCAGCATCGCATCGGCGACATCGGGGAAATCGCGGACCATGTCGGCGCGCGAGACGATCCCGGTCGTGGCGTCGCCTGCAAGACCGGTCACGGCCGGGTCGTTGGCAGTAATGCTTTTCAGCGCATCGAGTTCGGCAAGGAACGGTCCGCCGCGATCGATCGCCGTCTTCAGTGCGGTCACGGCAACGGCGCGGGCCAGTTGCACATCGCTTGCTGGCGCATCGATCTTCTTTTCCGCGGCTTCAAGGCGGGTCGAAAGTTCGGTTTTCGCCGTCGCCGTCGAAGCCTTCGCATCGGCGAGCCCGGATTTCAAGGCAGCCAGCTCATTGGTCAGAGTATTGATGCTGGCTTCAAGGCCCGACAGGTCGGCGGTCGCGCCGTTTCCGGCCTGCGCCGTGTTCTTTTCGAGCGCGGCAAGGCGCGTTTCCAGCGGCGCCAGATCGACATTTCCGGAAGCCTGCGGGGCGGCGGCAAGCTGCGCCTTCAGGGCCTCGACATCGGCGGCCAGGCTTTGGCTGACATCACCGCCGGAGTTCGGGTTGAGCGAGGGCAGGAGGCCGGCATATTGCAGGCCGCCGGCGGCCAGAAGCGCGATCAGGCCGCCGAGAATACCGGCAGCCAGCGCGCCGGCGCTCGACGGCGGCTTCGCGTAGTCTGCGCTAGTCCGCACCGGTTCCTCGACGTGGGCCGGTTCTTCCGCAAAGGCCGCGGAGGCAGATTCAGCCCTTGCATCGCTATCCCGTTCGTAGAGATCGTCTGCGGGCGCGGCCTGCGGCGCATCTTCCGATGTCTCCGCCGAAGCGATAACCGGTTCTTCCTTTGGCGATTCGTGGACGGTGTCGTTCTCGGCCGCGCCCAGCGCCGGGCTGTTGGCTTCCAGATCGATCGTCAGTGGCTCCTGCTCGGGTTTCGAACGGCGCGGCGGGGTTTCCGGTACCATGAGTATCTCTTCCCGTTGAATTGCATCGCATAAATTTGAACTACAGTCATAAACCTAGACACGCAGGCCGGTTAGGGAAAGCCCCTTGGCGGCGATTTGGCGCAAAACCTTTTTAGAGAAGCCTTAACAGGCTGTCTTCGTCCGGCGTTGCCGCGACCGCGACATTCGATATCGTGTCCGGCAGGATGCCGGCAATCGCTCGGCTGAGGCAGAGATAGCGAAGGCCGGTCATGGCACTTGCCGAAGGCAGACCGAGGAATCGCTGCGCCGTTTCGCCGGAATACAAAAGCACGACATCCGGCGGCGTCTCGGCCAGAACCGACTGCAGCCGCTGCTCGGTGCCGTCCACAGGCACCATCCGGTAGCATTCCACCACTCGGAAATCGATGGCCTCGCGACGGAGACCGGCCTCGAAGTCGGGCGAGCGCGGCATGCCGGCCAGATACAGAAGCCTGTGGTTTGCATCTCCGGCCATCGTTTTGGCGATCCGCTTTGCAAGGCCGTCACCGGTGCCCGGACCGGTGACGATGGTTCGGAAACCCAGCGCGCGGGCGGCATTTTCAGTTGCTGTCCCCACGCAGAAAACCGGGATATCGAGATGGGCGCCAAGGCTCTCCGCTATCGAAGCCAGCGTTCGCACGGCCTCGGCGCTGGTCAGCGCCAGTGCACTATACGGTTCCAGAAGGGCCGCGCGTGCGGCTTCGGGATCGGCAATGCCCTGCATCAGGGAAATAACAAGCGGCTCATGCCCCATCGCCCGCAGCCGCTCCGCCGTGCGGGCGGCGGCCGGTTGCGGGCGGGTGACGAGGATGCGCATGGATCAGGTCCAGCTCGAAAAGAAGTCCGGCCCGGCGATGATGCGGATATCCTCGCCGGCCTTGGTGCCGATCTCCGCCGCATCGGCTGCCTTGCCCTCGGCCGATATCCGGTAATGCATGGTGCCGTCCGGCGTCAAAACCATGCCCGAGAAACGCAGCGCATCACCGTCCGAGACGGCGTAACCGGCAATCGGCGTCCGGCAGGAGCCGTCGAGCGCGGCAAGAAAGGCGCGCTCGCAGGTGACGGTTTCGTGGGTGCGGGCATCGTTGATCGCTTCGAGAAGCCGATTGATGCGATCGTCACCGATACGGCTTTCGATGCAGATCGCGCCCTGCGCCGGCGCCGGCGGAAATGCGTCCGGATCCATGATCTCGGTTGGCACCGTCTCCTTGCCGAGACGCTTCAATCCGGCAAAGGCAAGCAGCGTCGCATCGACCTGGCCCTCGGCCAGCTTGCGCAGGCGGGTATCGACGAGGCCGCGATAGGTGATCACCTCGATATCCGGGCGCAACCGCCGGATCAGCGCCTGCCGGCGCAACGAGGACGAGCCGACCACGGCGCCTTTCGGCAGGTCGAGGAGTTTTTGCGCGGTCCGGCCGATGAAGGCGTCGCGGATGTCTTCACGCGGAAGATAAGCGGACAGGAACAGCCCGTTCGGCAGTTTCGTCGGCATGTCCTTGGAGGAATGGACGGCGAAATCCAGCCCTTCCGAGATGAGCAGGTCTTCCAGTTCCTGCGTGAACAGGCCCTTGCCGCCGATCTCCGACAGCGAACGGTCGGTGATCCGGTCGCCCATGGTCGAAAGCACGACGATCTCGAACATCTCCGGCGGCAGGCCGTGCGCGGCCACCAGCCGGTCGCGGGTCTCATACGCCTGTGCGAGTGCCAGCGGGCTGCCGCGCGTGCCGATCCGGAAAGGTTTTGTTTGCATCCATGGCGATCCGTTGTTACCGGGTTCCGTGTAAACGCCTTTCCCGGCGACCGCAATCTTTAGAGTGAACGGCCCCTATGTCCTCGCCCCTGCGCATCCTCGGCATCGAAACAAGCTGCGACGAAACCGCCGCTTCCGTCGTCGAGCGCGCTGCGGATGGCTGTGGGCGAATCTTGGGCGATGTAGTGCTGAGCCAGATGGAGGAGCACAGCGCCTATGGCGGCGTCGTGCCGGAGATCGCGGCGCGCGCCCATGTCGATGCGCTCGACACGCTGGTCGAGGAGGCGCTGCTGCGGGCCGGCGTCACCTTGCAGGACATAGACGCCATCGCCGCGACGAGCGGACCCGGCCTGATCGGCGGCCTGCTGGTCGGCCTGATGACCGGCAAGGCGATTGCGCGGGCTTCCGGCAAGCCGCTCTATGCGGTCAATCATCTCGAGGGCCACGCGCTGACGGCGCGGCTGACGGACAATCTGGCCTTTCCCTATCTCATGCTGCTCGTTTCCGGCGGGCACACGCAGCTGGTCCTGATCAAGGGCATCGGCGACTACGAGCGCTGGGGCACGACGATCGACGACGCGCTGGGCGAGGCCTTCGACAAGACGGCGAAACTGCTGGGTCTGCCCTATCCGGGTGGTCCGGCCGTCGAGCGAGCCGCAAGAACCGGCAATCCCGACCGTTTCATCTTTCCCCGCCCGCTGGTCGGTGAAGCGCGGCTTGATTTTTCCTTCTCCGGCCTGAAGACGGCGGTGCGACAGGCGGCGCAATCGATCGAACCGGTCACCGAACAGGATATTTCCGATATCTGCGCCTCCTTCCAGAAGGCGATTTCGCGGACACTGAAGGATCGCATCGGCCGCGGCCTTGCGCGCTTCAAGGCGGAATTCGGCGGGCAGGCGGCGGAGCCGGTGCTTGTCGTGGCCGGCGGGGTCGCCGCCAACCAGGTGCTGCGGTCGACTTTGCAGGATCTGTGCGATGCCTCCGGCTTCCGCTTTCTGGCGCCGCCGCTCGACCTGTGCACGGACAATGCCGCGATGATCGCCTGGGCCGGTGCCGAGCGCATGGCGGCCGGCCTGCCGGCTGACGGGCTGGAGGTCGCGCCACGATCGCGCTGGCCGCTGGATGCCGATGCGCAGGCCCTGATCGGATCGGGAAAACGCGGAGCCAAATCATGACCGAGATTCCACCGGCCAATGCGCAAAAGATCGTCGTGGTCGGTTCCGGTGCTTTTGGCACGGCGCTGGCTGCGGTTGCGGCCGCCAATGGCAACCCCAATGTGGTTCTCCTGGCGCGGCGCGAAAGCGTCGTCGAGGCATTTTCCGAAACCGGCCGCAACGACGACGCGCTGCCGGGCATCGAATTGCCGCAGACGCTGTCGATGACGGTCGATCCGGCCGTGCTTTCCGGCGCGGGCATCGTGCTTTTCGCCATGCCGTCTCAGGCCCAGCAGGAGGCGGCACGTTCGCTCTCCGCCTTCATCGACAGCGATGCGGACGTCGTCACCTGCGCCAAGGGCATGGAGCGCGCCAGCGGACGGATGCTGACCGACGTGCTGGAAGCCGAACTGCATCCGCAGCATATCGGTGTCCTCTCAGGTCCGGGCTTTGCAGCCGATATCGCCAGGGGCCTGCCGACGGCAATGGTTGTCGCGGCGTCGGATATCGAAAAGGCATCGGCCCTCGCCGAAGTCCTTTCGGGCAAGACCTTCCGCCTCTACCCCTCGGCGGACCGGACCGGCGTCCAGCTCGGCGGCGCGCTGAAGAATGTGCTGGCGATCGCCTGTGGCATCGTCGAGGGCGCGGGGCTTGGCGATTCCGCGCGGGCTGCGCTGATCTCGCGGGGACTTGCCGAAATGTCGCGCTTCGTCTCCGCCCATGGCGGCGATCCTGACACCGTGCGGGGCTTGTCTGGCCTCGGCGATCTGGTTTTGACGGCCACCAGCCATCAGTCGCGCAACCTGCGTTTTGGTATTGCGCTCGGTCAGCGCGGCAGTGCCTCGGGCAAGGCCGAACTGGTCGAAGGCGCTTTTGCCGCATCGGTGGCCGCGCAGGTGGCGGATGGTCTTGGTGTCGATATGCCGATCACGCAGGCGGTCGCCGCGATCATCGACGGCAAGGTCGACGTGACGACGGCGCTGGAGCAGTTGATGTCCCGACCGATCACGCAGGAATAGAAGTAGAAGCTTTTCAAACAGGAGACTGCCATGCTTTTTGCCGTTTTGTGCACGGACAAGCCGAATGCGCTGCAACTGCGTCTGGACACCCGCCCGCCGCATGTCGCCTTCCTCAGCGATCTCAATGCCAACGGCAAGCTGGCCATGGCCGGCCCGTTTCTGGATGCCGAGGGCAAGCCGAACGGCAGCCTCGTGGTCCTGAAGGCAGACACGATCGAGGATGCGAAGGCGATCGCTGCCGAAGATCCCTACGCCAAGGCCGGACTTTTCGCCCATGTCGAGATCAAGCCCTGGAACTGGGTCTTCAACAATCCGGAGGCCTGAGACGGCATGGCTTACTGGCTGTACAAATCCGAGCCCTTCAAATGGTCCTGGGCCATGCAGAAGCAAGCTGGCGACAAGGGCACCGAATGGACCGGCGTGCGCAACTATCTTGCGCGCAACAACATGCGGGCCATGCAGATCGGTGACAAGGGCTTCTTCTATCACTCGAACGAGGGGCTGGAGATCGTCGGCATCACCGAGGTCTGCGCGCTGTCGCATCCCGATTCGACCGCCGATGGCGATGCCCGCTGGGATTGCGTCGATATCCGCGCGGTCTGCGATCTGCCGAAACCGGTTTCGCTGAAGGACATCAAGGCCAATCCGAAATTCGAGAAGATGGCCCTGGTGACGTCGATGCGCCTTTCGGTGCAGCCGGTCACTGAAGATGAATATCTCGAAATCTGCCGCCTCGGCGGCCTCGACAATCCGCCGCGGTGATCGCTTTACCCGTGAAAACCGATCCTGAAACCTTCATCCGCGCCAACACGGATATCATAACGCCGCCGCATGTGCCGGAGGTGCGGCTGCATCTGGCCAGCGAGGCGCATGATCTCTGGCTGAAGACCGAGGATGAGCTGCAGGAAATCGGCCTGCCGCCGCCGTTCTGGGCGTTTGCCTGGGCCGGCGGGCAGGGGCTTGCCCGGCATGTGCTCGACCATCCGGATCTGATCCGCGGCAAACATGTTCTCGACTTTGCCTCGGGATCGGGTCTGGTGGCGATTGCCGCTATGAAAGCTGGCGCCGCATCCGTGCTCGCTGCCGATATCGATCCCTGGGCCGAGACGGCCGTGCGGCTCAATGCGGATTTGAATGGTGTCGATGTCCGGTTTTCAGGCGACGGCCGGATCGGCCTTGACGACGGGGTCGAGGTTCTGCTTGCCGGTGACGTGTTTTACGACAAGGCTTTCGCGGATCGGCTCATCCCCTGGTTCACAGCCCTGTCAAACCGCGGCGCGGCTGTGATCGTCGGCGATCCCGGCCGGTCCTATTGTCCGAAGGACCGGATGCGCGCGCTGGCGACCTACGAAGTGAAGGTCACCCGCGCGCTGGAAGACAGCGACGTCAAGAAGACGACGGTCTGGCAATTCAACGGCGAATGACGCAGACGCCGGCTTCGAAGGAACAGGACCGGTTTGCCCGGGACGGATTGACATTTATGATCTTGCCCCGTCGGCGATGATCGTCTCGGCCGATATCGTTGTCATAGACACCATAGCCATAGCCTTCGCGGCTGAAGTAGATTCCGTTGCGGCCATCGCGCCAGGCGGAAATGCCGCCGAAATAGGCGTTGCCCCGGACGTTCGACGGAAAGCCGTCGCGGTGACGGGTGCGGTGATGATGCCGGACGACCCGGCGATCGTTGCGCCGGTCATGATGCCGCCAGTCGCGACGTGCATGTCGCCGCTCGAAGCGGTGATGATCGTTGCGATATGCCCGCGTCATGTAGTTTGGCAAGAGATCGTGATTGCGGGCGTGATGATGGCGCCTGATGTCGCGGCGCCCGCGATCGCCGGCTTCGGCGAATCCGGCAAAGGAAAACACCAGAAGGCACAGGGCGATCAAGACTTTCGTTGCATGCAGTGGCTGAAATGCGCGCATGAGAGGCTGCCTTTCGGATGACGCTTAACAAATCCTTAACGGCAATTTGGAGCAGGAGTGGGCAAAAGTCACGGAATTTGCTGATTTTTCAGGCGTTATCGTTAATGCCCGGCCTTACCGCGAAGCGGGATCGCGCAACGGTTTCGTCTAATCGATTAAATTGATTTTGCAGTGCAAACACACTTGTCGTTAAGCATTATGGTGATTAAACGTCGCAATGACTGAATTGTGCACAATCGGGTGCAAAACCGGATAAAATGAGTCCAGTTTTTGGGCAATCTACCGGTTGTTCCGTGGGGTTCCGATGACGAATGTCACCAAAAGCCGGCCGCTCTCGCCGCATCTGCAGATCTACAAGCCGATCCCGACGATGATCATGTCGATTGTGCACCGCATCACGGGCGGCGCGCTGTATTTCGGCACGGTTCTGGTCGCCTGGTGGCTGATTGCCGCAGCGACCGGTCCCGCCTATTACGATTGGGTCAGCTGGGCGTTTGGCACGATCCTCGGACGGCTGGTTCTGTTCGGCTACACCTGGGCGCTCATTCATCACATGCTCGGCGGCCTGCGCCATTTCGTGTGGGATCTCGGTCATGGCTACGAGAAGCATTTCGCCACCAAGCTTGCCATTGCCAACCTGATCGGCTCCGTCGTGATCACGCTGCTGATCTGGGTCGGCGGCTATGCGATCCGGTTCTGAGGGAGACAGTCTGATGGATATGCGCACCCCTCTCGGCAAGGTCCGGGGCCTCGGTTCCGCCAAGGATGGAACCGAACATTTCTGGCGCCAGCGCCTGACGGCAGTGGCCAACGTGCCGCTGATGATCTTCTTCGTGATCTTCGTCGTCCGCTATGCCGGCGCGCCGCATGCGGAGGTTCTGGCTGCCCTGTCCAATCCCTTCGTGGCGGTGGTCATGGGGCTCGTCGTCCTGTCCGGCCTGATCCACATGAAGCTCG
This sequence comes from Hyphomicrobiales bacterium, assembly GCA_900472785.1. GTDB lineage: Bacteria > Pseudomonadota > Alphaproteobacteria > Rhizobiales > Rhizobiaceae > Pararhizobium. Next base: position 54,880 of record UCJH01000026.1, read on the forward strand.
GCATGCAGGTGATCATCGAAGACTACGTGCACGGCGAGGGCCTGAAGGTTCTCTGCGTCATGCTGAACACTTTTTTTGCGATTGCCGTCGGTGGGCTCTGTCTGTTCGCCGTCCTGAAAATCGCGTTTGCAGGATAATTCGTCATGGCATCCACAAGCTCGGCATCCACACCGCCGCTTTCCGCAAACGGCAAGGCCTACGAATATGTCGATCACGCCTATGACGTGATCGTCGTCGGCGCCGGCGGCGCCGGCCTTCGCGCCACGCTCGGCATGGCCGAGCAGGGTTTCAAGACCGCCTGCATCACCAAGGTTTTCCCGACGCGCTCCCATACGGTCGCAGCGCAGGGCGGCATTGCGGCCTCGCTGCAGAACATGACGCCCGACAGCTGGCAATGGCACCTCTACGACACCGTCAAGGGCTCGGACTGGCTCGGTGACGTCGATGCCATGCAGTATCTTGCTATGGAAGCGCCAAAGGCGGTCTATGAGCTTGAGCATTACGGCGTTCCCTTCTCGCGCAATGCCGAGGGCAAGATCTACCAGCGGCCGTTCGGCGGCCACATGCAGAATTATGGCGAGGGGCCGCCCGTGCAGCGCACCTGCGCCGCTGCCGACCGCACCGGCCACGCCATCCTGCACACGCTCTATGGCCAGTCGCTGAAGCACAATGCCGAATTCTTCATCGAGTATTTCGCCCTCGACCTGATCATGTCGGATGACGGCAGCCGTTGCACCGGCGTCGTTGCCTGGAACCTCGACGACGGCACGATCCACCGCTTCGCCGCCAAGATGGTGGTGCTGGCGACCGGCGGCTATGGCCGCGCCTATTTCTCGGCGACCTCCGCGCACACCTGCACCGGTGACGGCGGCGGCATGATCGCGCGCGCCGGCCTGCCGCTGCAGGACATGGAGTTCGTGCAGTTCCATCCGACCGGCATCTACGGCGCCGGGTGCCTGATCACCGAAGGCGCGCGCGGCGAGGGCGGTTACCTCGTCAATTCCGAAGGCGAGCGCTTCATGGAGCGCTATGCGCCGTCGGCCAAGGACCTTGCCTCGCGCGACGTGGTCTCGCGCTGCATGACGCTGGAAATCCGCGAAGGCCGCGGCGTCGGCAAGGCCAAGGACCATATCTACCTGCATCTCGACCATCTCGATCCGGCTGTCCTGCACGAACGTCTGCCGGGCATTTCCGAGAGCGCCAAGATCTTCGCCGGCGTCGATGTCACCCGCGAGCCGATCCCGGTGCTGCCGACCGTCCACTACAACATGGGCGGCATTCCGACCAACTACTGGGGCGAGGTGCTCAACGCCGACAGTGCCAATCCGGAGCGGATCATTCCCGGCCTGATGGCCGTGGGCGAAGCCGGCTGCGCCTCGGTGCACGGCGCCAACCGCCTCGGCTCCAACTCGCTGATCGACCTCGTGGTCTTCGGCCGCGCCGCCGCCATCCGCGCCGGCGAAGTGATCGACCGTGCATCGTCGATCCCCTCGATCAACGAAAAAGCCTCCGAAAAGATCATGACGCGCTTTGACAGGCTGCGTCACGCCAACGGCCAGACCCCGACCGCCATCCTGCGCGAAAAGATGCAGCGCACGATGCAGGAAGACGCTGCCGTGTTCCGCACGCAGGAATCGCTCGAATCCGGCTGTAAGCGGATGAGCGCGATCTGGACGGAGCTGCCCGATATCAAGGTCACCGACCGTTCGATGATCTGGAACTCCGATCTGGTCGAAACGCTTGAGCTGGAAAACCTGATGGCCAACGCCATCACGACGGTCTATGGCGCCGAGGCCCGCAAGGAAAGCCGTGGGAGCCATGCCCGGGAAGACTATGTCGACGGTCCGTTCGCCGGCCGCGACGACGTCAACTGGCGCAAGCACACGCTGTCCTGGGTGAATGAGGCAGGCGAGGTGAAGCTCGATTACCGCCCGGTTCATACCGAATTGCTGCAGCCGGGCATCGATCCCTACAAGATCGAACCGAAGGCGCGTGTGTATTGAGCATGTCGATAACGGGGAAGCAGAATTCCAAGTCCATTGCTGCGACGGATTTGTTGCGGTCTGAAAAGGACGAATTATTCGCTTGCCTCTGCTGCTGCAGCTATTCTTTGACTGAAGCAGGTTGTTATGAGATTTGCGAGGTCTGTGGCTGGGAGGACGATTCCGTCCAAGAAGCAAAGCCTAACCTTGAAGGCGGAGCCAATAGGGTTAGCCTGTTTCAGGCGCGCAACAATTATAGCTTGATAGGCCATTCCGATCAGGACGTGCGTCCGTGGCCAAGATTGCCATAGAAATGGACAAGAGAAATGGTTGAACTCGCTCTCCCCAAGAATTCGCAGATGACCGAAGGCAAGGTCTGGCCGAAGCCGGCCGGGGCCACCAATACGCGTGAACTGCGCATCTATCGCTGGAGCCCGGACGACGGCAAGAACCCGTCGATCGACACCTTCACCATCGATGCCGACGATTGCGGGCCAATGGTGCTCGACGCACTGCTCTACATCAAGAACAAGATCGACCCGACGCTGACGCTGCGCCGCTCTTGCCGGGAAGGCATCTGTGGCTCCTGCGCCATGAATATCGACGGTACCAACACGCTCGCCTGCACCAAGGGGTTGGACGAGGTGAAGGGCACCGTGAAGGTTTATCCGCTGCCGCATATGCCGGTCGTCAAGGATCTGGTGCCCGACCTCACCAATTTCTATGCGCAGCACCGTTCGATCGAACCCTGGCTGAAGACGGTTTCGCCGACGCCAGCCAAGGAATGGAAGCAGAGCCACGAGGACCGCCAGAAACTCGACGGCCTCTACGAGTGCATTCTCTGTGCCTGCTGTTCCGCCTCCTGCCCGAGCTACTGGTGGAACGGCGACCGCTATCTCGGCCCGGCCGTGCTGCTGCAGGCCTATCGCTGGCTGATCGACTCGAGAGACGAAGCCAAGGGCGAGCGCCTCGACAACCTCGAAGATCCCTTCCGCCTCTACCGCTGCCACACCATCATGAACTGCGCCCAGACCTGTCCGAAGGGCCTCAACCCGGCCAAGGCGATCGGCGAGATCAAGAAGATGATGGTCGAGCGTCGGGTTTAATCTGGTTTGGCCGGCGACGAGGTGTGCAGCTGCGGCACTGTAAGCGGCGTCTCGATCCGCGGATGCAGCTTCAGACCACCCGACGGCCACCGTTTCAATCATGCCACAGATCCTAAAGATTTCCGATTCTCTTGATTTGGCAGATGGTTTTGCGGTAATTCCGCCTATAATGTCCTGTAGCGCAGGCGTTGAATGAGAAGAGCAGGAGTAGAGACATGCGGGTTGTACATGCGGCGGCGGGGCTTGCAGTGATGCTGGCACTGACGGGATGCCAGAGAACATCCATGGGCGACTTCAGCACGCAGAATGTTTCCCCGGCTCCACTCCAGGCTCAGCCGGTGGCAACGGTACAGTCCGGCCAGCTGTCGGATCCGACGACGTCGACCACCGACACGTCGCAGTTTCCCGCAGCACCCGTCAGTGGCACGGCGACCGTCGACGGCACGCAACCTGCGGGCACGAATGTCGCGGCGGCGACCAATGCGCTCGACGTCACCAAGGAATCGATGGTCGGCAACTGGCGCGTTGCGAACGGCGCCAGCTCCTGCGACATGTTCCTGACGCTGACCAATCTCGGCAGCGGCTCGCGCGGCGGCACCCGCGGCTGCGCCGGCGAGCTGACGGCCATGGGTTCCTGGGAAGTGGCCGGCAAGCAGGTGGTGCTGAAGGACCGCGACGGCAATCCGCTCGGGCGCCTGTTCAAGACTGCCGAGAAGCGCTTCGACGGCTCCACCAACAGCGGCCAGCCGCTCAGCCTCAGCCGCTGAGGATACGAGGCCCGGCACATAGCCGGGCTTTTTTCTTTTCGCCGTTTACGGCCTTGCCTCGGTGCAGCGCGTGCCCAATACCGAAGACAGCATCTCCCGAAAACTTCAGTCCCTGATCGCAGCCGGCGAATTGCGGGCCGACCCCGCCCAGATGGTCATCGCCCGACGGCTTGATCACCTTGCGGCAAGCCTCGTCGCCAGTCGGCCCGAGCGGAAGTCGAATGCGCTGGGATGGCTGTTCGCCTCCAAGAAGAAGGAGCATCCACCGGTCAAGGGCCAATACATCTATGGCGGTGTCGGGCGCGGAAAGACCATGCTGATGGACCTGTTCTTCGATCAGGTTCCGATCCAGCGCAAACGGCGGGTGCATTTCCACGCCTTCATGGCCGATGTGCACGACCGAATCTTCAAGCACCGGCAGAAACTCAAGAACGGCGAGACCCGCCAGGCCGATCCGATGCCCCCCGTGGCCTCCGAAATCTTCGCCGAAGCCCGGCTGCTCTGCTTCGACGAATTCTCGGTCACGGATATTGCCGATGCGATGATCCTGTCGCGGCTGTTTGCCGAACTGTTCGGCAAGGGGTGCGTCATCGTCGCAACCTCCAATGTCGCGCCCGACGACCTCTATCGCGATGGCCTGAACCGCGGCCTTTTCCTCCCCTTTGTCGATCTGTTGAAGATGCATGCGGATATCGTGCCCCTCGACACGCAAACGGATTATCGGCTGGAAAAGACAGAAGGGCTTCCCGTCTGGCGTCATCCGCTCGGTCCGGAAGCAGATATGGCAATCGAAAAGGCCTGGATGCGAGAAATTCGCGGCATTCCAGCGGCTGCGGCCGAGGTCAGTTTCCGCGGCCGTGCCATTGCGGTGCCGCTTGCCGCCGGCGATTGCGCCCGGTTTACATTCGCCGATCTTTGCGCCCGGCCGCTGGGTGCCGCCGACTATCTCGCTATTCTCTCGCGCTACAAGACGCTGTTCATCGAGCATATCCCGCATCTGGGGCCGGAACGGCGCAACGAAACGAAGCGCTTCATCATGCTGGTCGATACGCTCTATGACGGCGGCGCAAGGCTGTTTGCCTCTGCGGTCACCGATCCGGCGCACCTGCTGACGGCAAAAAAAGGCACGGAGGGCTTCGAGTTCGACCGGACGGTGTCACGGCTGATCGAGATGCAGAGCGAGGAATACGCCCGAATCCATGGCGAAAAGACTGCTGCTTCATGACAGAACGGTAACTCGATTTCTTACGTTTACGTAAGAAATTTATGTTCTAACCGATTGAAATTGCTCTGTCCAAAAGTATTGGTTGATATTTTAGGTTTTGAAGGTTAAGTCCTTGCCCCGAAAGGTTTGGCGTTGCCGCGTTTCAGGCCTTGATCGTATTTGGATTCCAAAGGAAGCACTTTCATGGCGCGCAACAAGATCGCACTTATCGGTTCTGGAATGATTGGTGGCACGCTGGCGCATCTCGCCGGCCTGAAGGAGCTGGGCGACATCGTCCTGTTCGACATTGCCGACGGTATCCCGCAGGGCAAGGGCCTCGATATTGCCCAGTCCTCGCCCGTCGAAGGCTTCAATGCCAATCTGACCGGCGCCAGCGACTATTCGGCCATTGAAGGCGCCGATGTCTGCATCGTCACCGCCGGCGTTGCCCGCAAGCCCGGCATGAGCCGCGACGACCTACTCGGCATCAACCTCAAGGTCATGGAACAGGTCGGCGCCGGCATCAAGAAATATGCCCCGAACGCCTTCGTCATCTGCATCACCAACCCGCTCGACGCCATGGTCTGGGCGCTGCAGAAGTTCTCCGGCCTGCCGAAGAACATGGTCGTCGGCATGGCCGGCGTTCTCGATAGCTCGCGTTTCCGCTTGTTCCTGTCCCAGGAATTCAACGTTTCCGTTCAGGACGTCACCGCCTTCGTTCTCGGCGGCCATGGCGATACGATGGTGCCGCTCGCCCGCTATTCGACCGTCGGCGGTATTCCGCTGACCGATCTCGTCAAGATGGGCTGGGTCACCAAGGAACGCCTCGAAGAAATCATCCAGCGCACCCGTGACGGCGGCGCCGAGATCGTCGGCCTGCTCAAGACCGGCTCGGCCTATTACGCCCCTGCCGCGTCCGCGATCGAGATGGCCGATGCCTTCCTCAAGGACAAGAAGCGCGTTCTGCCGGTCGCAGCCCACCTCACCGGCCAGTACGGCGTCAAGGACATGTATGTCGGCGTTCCGACGATCATCGGTGCCGGCGGTGTCGAGCGCATCATTGAAGTCGAATTCAACAAGGCCGAACAGGAAGCCTTCGACAAGTCGGTCGCTGCTGTTGCCGGTCTGTGCGAAGCCTGCGTCGCTATCGCTCCAAGCCTGAAGTAATTGCCGTTCGGCTCCCAGACAGGAAAATCCCATGAACATTCATGAATATCAGGCCAAGGCTCTCTTGAAGACCTTTGGCGCGCCGGTTGCCGAAGGTGTGGCGATCTTCTCGGCGGACGAGGCAGAAGCGGCTGCGAAGTCGCTTCCCGGTCCGCTCTACGTCGTCAAGAGCCAGATCCATGCCGGCGGTCGCGGCAAGGGCAAATTCAAGGAACTCGGTCCCGATGCCAAGGGCGGCGTTCGCCTGGCCTTCTCCATCGAGGAAGCCAAGGCCCATGCCAAGGACATGCTGGGCAATACGCTGGTGACCGCGCAGACCGGCGAAGCCGGCAAGCAGGTCAACCGCCTCTATATCGAGGATGGTGCCGACATCGCCCGCGAACTCTATTGCTCGCTGCTGGTCGACCGTTCGGTCGGCCGCGTCGCCTTCGTGGTTTCGACCGAAGGCGGCATGGACATCGAGGCTGTTGCCCATGACACGCCCGAGAAGATCCACACCATCGCCATCGATCCGGAAGCCGGCGTGACGGATGCCGATATCGCTGCGATCTCTGAGGCGCTTGAGCTTACGGGTGCAGCAGCGGAAGATGCAAAGTCGCTCTTCCCGCTGCTCTACAAGGCCTTCAACGAGAAGGACATGGCGCTGCTCGAGGTCAACCCGCTGATCGTCATGAAAAACGATCACCTGCGCGTTCTCGACGCCAAGATGTCGTTCGACGGCAATGCGGTCTTCCGCCACGACGACGTCAAGGTGCTGCGCGACGAGACCGAAGAGGATGCCAAGGAAATCGAGGCCTCCAAGTGGGACCTCGCCTATGTGGCGCTCGACGGCAACATCGGCTGCATGGTCAATGGCGCCGGTCTCGCCATGGCGACGATGGACATCATCAAGCTCTACGGCAAGGAGCCGGCGAATTTCTGCGACGTCGGCGGTGGCGCCGGCAAGGAGAAGGTCGCGGCGGCCTTCAAGATCATCACGGCAGACCCCAAGGTCGAGGGCATTCTCGTCAATATCTTCGGCGGCATCATGAAATGCGACGTCATCGCTGAAGGCGTCGTCGCTGCCGTGCAGGAAGTCGGCCTCAAGGTTCCGCTCGTCGTGCGCCTCGAAGGCACCAATGTCGAGCTCGGCAAGAAGATCCTCAACGAATCTGGTCTCGCGATTACGGCGGCAGACGACTTGGACGATGCGGCCAAGAAGATCGTCGCTGCGATCAACGCCTAATTTGAAGGACCGGAAACTATGTCAATTCTCGTCAATAAAGACACCAAGGTCCTCGTTCAGGGCCTGACCGGCAAGACCGGCACGTTCCATACCGAACAGGCGCTTGCCTATTACGGCACGCAGATGGTTGGCGGCATCCACCCGAAGAAGGGTGGCGAAACCTGGACCGGTTCGAAGGGCGAAAGCCTGCCGATCTTCGCGACGGTCGCCGAAGCCAAGGAGCGGACCGGCGCCAATGCCAGCGTCATCTACGTTCCGCCGGCTGGCGCTGCCGATGCGATCATCGAGGCGATCGAAGCCGAGATCCCGTTCATCACCTGCATCACCGAAGGCATCCCTGTCATGGACATGGTGCGCGTCAAGGCGCGCCTCGACCGCTCCAAGTCGCGCCTGCTTGGGCCGAACTGCCCGGGCATCATGACACCGGAAGAATGCAAGATCGGCATCATGCCGGGCTCGATCTTCCGCAAGGGTTCGGTCGGCATCGTCTCGCGCTCCGGCACGCTGACCTATGAAGCCGTGTTCCAGACGTCGAACGAGGGCCTTGGCCAGACGACGGCCGTCGGCATCGGCGGCGATCCGGTCAAGGGCACCGAGTTCATCGACGTGCTGGAAATGTTCCTCGCCGACGAAGCCACGACCTCGATCATCATGATCGGCGAAATCGGCGGCGCGGCCGAAGAAGACGCAGCGCAGTTCCTCATCGACGAAGCCAAGAAGGGTCGCAAGAAGCCGATGGCCGGCTTCATTGCCGGTCGTACAGCTCCTAAGGGCCGTACCATGGGTCATGCCGGCGCTGTTGTCTCCGGCGGCAAGGGTGATGCGGAATCCAAGATCGCGGCCATGGAAGCGGCCGGCATCAAGGTGTCGCCTTCGCCGGCGCGCCTCGGCAAGACACTGGTCGAAGTCCTCAAGGGCTGACACCGGAACAGGACAGGGCCGGTTTGGTCGCCGGCCTCATCCATCTTATTTCAAGCACCGGAATGGCGCAGACGGCGCCCTTTCGGATCAGGGTCGACCGGGGTTTGCCCGGCGCATCAAACAAGTCGGGAGGCGGACGGACAGGTCCGCGGAACACCATGGCAAGGCAAGAAGCCAACGAACAATTTCTGCTGACATCGTTCCTTGACGGCGCGAACGCCAGCTATATCGAGCAGCTCCATGCGCGCTACGAAAGCGATCCATCGTCGGTTTCCGGCGAATGGCAGTCGTTCTTCAAGGCGCTGCAGGATGCGCCGGAAGACGTGGTGAAGGCAGCCAAGGGCGCCTCCTGGAAGCGCGCGAACTGGCCGATCCCCGCCAATGGCGAACTCGTCTCGGCGCTCGACGGAAACTGGGGCGTCGTCGAAAAGGTCATCGAGAAGAAGGTACAGGCAAAGGCGGAAGCCGCCGCCGTCCAGACCGGTGCGCCGGTCAATGCGGCCGACGTCCACCAGCAGACCCGCGATTCGGTTCGCGCCATCATGATGATCCGCGCCTACCGCATGCGCGGCCACCTGCATGCCAAGCTCGATCCGCTCGGCATCGCCGCTCCGGTCGAGGATTACAACGAGCTGTCGCCGAAGTCCTATGGCTTCGAAGAGAGCGACTACGATCGCCGCATCTTCCTCGACAACGTGCTCGGCCTCGAATACGCGACCATCCGCGAGATGATCGAAATCCTCGAGCGCACCTATTGTTCGACGCTCGGCGTCGAGTTCATGCATATCTCCGATCCGGAAATCAAAGGCTGGGTCCAGGAGCGCATCGAAGGTCCGGACAAGGGCGTCGAGTTCACCCCGGAAGGCAAGAAGGCGATCCTGCAGAAGCTGATCGAGGCTGAGGGATTCGAGCAGTTCATCGACGTCCGATACAAGGGCACCAAGCGTTTCGGCCTCGACGGCGGCGAAAGCCTCATTCCGGCGCTGGAGCAGATCATCAAGCGCGGCGGTCAGGAAGGCCTGAAGGAAATCATCCTCGGCATGGCCCATCGCGGCCGCCTCAACGTCCTGACCAACGTCATGGGCAAGCCGCATCGTGCTGTGTTCCACGAGTTCAAGGGCGGCTCGGCCGCGCCTGATGATGTCGAAGGTTCGGGTGACGTGAAGTACCATCTGGGTGCCTCCTCGGACCGCGAATTCGACGGCAACAAGGTGCATCTGTCGCTGACGGCGAACCCGTCGCATCTTGAAATCGTCAATCCGGTCGTCATGGGCAAGGCGCGCGCCAAGCAGGACCAGATGGCCAAGGTGTTCGAAGGCGATATCATTCCGCTTTCGGAGCGCGCCCAGGTCATGCCGCTCCTGCTGCATGGCGATGCGGCCTTCGCCGGCCAGGGCGTGACCGCCGAAATCCTCGGTCTGTCTGGCCTGCGCGGCCATCGCGTCGCCGGCACCGTGCATTTCATCATCAACAACCAGATCGGCTTCACCACCAATCCGGCCTTCTCGCGCTCGTCGCCCTATCCGTCCGACGTCGCCAAGATGATCGAGGCGCCGATCTTCCACGTCAACGGCGACGATCCGGAGGCGGTGACCTACGCGGCCAAGATCGCCACCGAATTCCGGATGAAGTTCCACAAGCCTGTCGTCATCGACATGTTCTGCTACCGCCGCTTCGGCCACAACGAGGGCGACGAGCCGTCGTTCACGCAGCCGAAGATGTACAAGGTCATCCGCGCCCATAAGACTGTCGTCCAGATCTACGGCGAGCGGCTGATCGCCGAAGGCCTGATTTCGGAAGGCGAGCTGGAAAAGATGCGTGCCGACTGGCGCGCCCATCTGGAACAGGAATTCGAGGCCGGGCAGTCCTACAAGCCGAACAAGGCAGACTGGCTGGACGGCGTCTGGTCCGGGCTTCGTGCCGCCGACAACCAGGACGAACAGCGCCGCGGCAAGACCTCGGTGCCGATGAAGACATTGAAGGAAGTCGGCCGCAAGCTGTCGGAAGTTCCGGCCGGCTTCAACGCCCATAAGACGATCCAGCGCTTCATGGACAACCGTGCCGGCATGGTCACATCCGGCGACGGGGTCGACTGGGCGATGGCCGAGGCGCTCGCCTTCGGCACGCTTTGCGTCGAAGGCACCAAGATCCGCCTCTCCGGCCAGGATTGCGAACGCGGCACCTTCTCGCAGCGGCATTCGGTGCTTTACGACCAGGAAAGCGAAGAGCGCTATATCCCGCTTGCCAATCTGTCCCCGAGCCAGGCGCGCTACGAAGTCATCAACTCGATGCTCTCGGAAGAAGCGGTGCTCGGTTTCGAATATGGCTATTCGCTGGCCCGCCCGAATGCGCTGACCCTTTGGGAAGCGCAGTTCGGCGACTTCGCCAACGGCGCGCAGGTCGTCTTCGACCAGTTCATCTCGTCGGGCGAACGCAAGTGGCTGCGCATGTCCGGTCTCGTCTGCCTGCTGCCGCATGGCTACGAAGGCCAGGGTCCGGAGCACTCCTCGGCCCGCCTCGAGCGCTGGCTGCAGATGTGCGCCGAAGACAACATGCAGGTCGCCAACGTCACCACGCCGGCCAACTATTTCCACATCCTGCGCCGCCAGATGAAGCGCGACTTCCGCAAGCCGCTGATCATGATGACGCCGAAGTCGTTGCTGCGCCACAAGCGGGCGATCTCGTCGCTGTCGGAGATGGCGGGCGAAAGCTCGTTCCACCGTCTGCTGTGGGACGATGCCGAAGTCATCAAGGATGGCCCGATCAAGCTGCAGAAGGACGCCAAGATCCGCCGGGTCGTGCTGTGCTCCGGCAAGGTCTATTACGACCTTCTGGAAGAGCGCGAGAAGCGCGGCATCGACGATGTCTACCTGCTGCGCGTCGAACAGCTCTATCCGTTCCCGGCCAAGGCGCTGATCAACGAGCTTTCCCGCTTCCGCAACGCGGAGATGGTCTGGTGCCAGGAAGAGCCGAAGAACATGGGCGCCTGGTCGTTCATCGACCCGTATCTCGAATGGGTTCTCGCGCATATCGACGCCAAGTACCAGCGGGTGCGCTACACCGGCCGTCCGGCCGCTGCCTCTCCGGCGACGGGCCTGATGTCGAAGCATCTTGCCCAGCTCGCCGCCTTCCTCGAAGACGCGCTGGGAGGCTGACGATCGGGAGGCCGCAAGGCCTCCCTCTCTTCCTCCATTAGAAACAGACACCCGATCAACGGACGATAAAATATCATGGCCACAGAAATCCGCGTTCCCACTCTGGGCGAATCCGTCAGCGAAGCCACCGTCGGCACCTGGTTCAAGAAAGTCGGCGACATCATCAAAGCCGACGAGCCGCTGCTCGAGCTGGAAACCGACAAGGTGACCATCGAGGTTCCGGCGCCGGCCGCCGGCGTGCTCTCCGAAATCGTCGCTGCCGCCGGTGAAACGGTCGGTCTCGGCGCGCTGCTCGGCAATATCAGCGGTGCGGGCGCTGCCGCTGCCCCTGCCACGGCCGAAAAGAAGGCCGAACCGGCCGCTGCGGCACCCGCTTCCCCTGCCGCGACCCCGGCTGCGCCGGCCGTTGCGTCCGCCATCTGGGCTGCCCCTGCCGCTGCCAAGATGCTGGCTGAAAACAACCTCTCGGCCGATCAGGTTGAAGGATCCGGCAAGCGTGGCCAGGTACTGAAGGGCGATGTGATCGCCGCCGTCACCAAGGGTGTTTCCGTGCCGGCCGCGGCCGCAGAGCCGGCGAAAGCCGTATCCCGCGGCCCGTCGGCTGCCGAAGATGCGCCGCGCGAAGAGCGGGTGAAGATGACCCGCCTGCGCCAGACAATCGCCAAGCGCCTGAAGGATGCGCAGAACACAGCTGCCATGCTCACCACCTACAACGAGGTGGACATGAGCGCAGTGATGAATCTGCGCACCAAGTACAAGGACATTTTCGAGAAGAAGCATGGCGTCAAGCTCGGCTTCATGGGCTTCTTCACCAAGGCCGTGACGCACGCGCTGAAGGAAATCCCCTCTGTCAACGCCGAGATCGACGGCACCGACATCATCTACAAGAACTTCTGCCACATCGGTATGGCCGTCGGCACCGACAAGGGCCTTGTCGTTCCGGTCATCCGCGACGCCGACGAGCGCTCGATCGCCGATGTCGAGAAGGAACTCGGACGCCTCGCCAAGCTCGCCCGTGACGGTCAGCTCGGCATGGCCGACATGCAGGGCGGAACGTTCACCATCACCAATGGCGGCGTCTACGGCTCGCTTATGTCCTCCCCGATCCTGAATGCGCCGCAGTCCGGCATTCTCGGCATGCACAAGATCCAGGACCGCCCGGTCGTCGTCGGCGGCCAGATCGTCATCCGTCCGATGATGTATCTCGCGCTGTCCTACGATCACCGCATCGTCGACGGCAAGGAAGCGGTCACCTTCCTCGTTCGCGTCAAGGAGAGCCTTGAAGATCCCGAACGTCTGGTCCTCGATCTGTAATCGGACGATCTGGGGCTTGATGCCACTCATCCGGCCTGCCGGCAGCCTTCTCCCTTCTCCCTGCTCGCGGGGAGAAGGACAAGCGGCAAGCTCTGTTATCCCCTCTCCCCGCGAGTGGGGAAGAGCTCGGGTGAGGGGCACTTCTCAACACGAGAGTTCAGCCGATCAAAAGGAATAGTCTTCAATGGACGCAGCAGTTCTGGCCGTATCGCCTTTCATCACGCTTCTCGCCTGGAGCGTGGTGCTGCTTTTGGTCCATATCGGGCTGCAGAGCATTCCCGCCACGCTGGAGCTGGGCTCGTCCTGGAATGCCGGTGCGCGCGACGATGGGCAAAAGCCGTCCGGCGTGTTTGCCGGCCGTGCGGAACGGGCCTTCGCCAATTTCCGCGAAACCTACCCGGCCTTTATCGGTCTTGCCGTTTCGCTGGCGATCACCGGCGATCTCAGCGGCTGGGGCCTTGTCGGCGCGTGGCTGTGGCTCGTCTGCCGGATCATCTACATCCCGCTTTATCTCGCGGGTATTCCCTATATCCGCTCGCTCGTTTGGGTTGGATCGTTGATCGGCTTGCTCGTCATGACGGCCGTGCTTATCTTCTGACGGATATCGGAACCCGTAAACGACCGGAGACACCGCCGTGCATCCCTATCTGTTCGAACTTGCCTCCCTAATGGCGATCTTCTCCTTCGCCATCGTTTCTCCCGGCGCCGATCTCGCCATGGTCATGCGCCAGTCGATCGTCAATGGCCGGCGCGCGGCGATCATCACCTCGTTTGGAGTCGGGACATCGCTGATGTTCCATGTGACCTACACCATCCTTGGTCTAGGGCTGATCATCTCCCAGTCGATCTACCTGTTCAACATCGTCAAGTGGTGCGGTGTCGCCTACCTTCTCTATATCGGCATCAAGTCGTTGCGTGCCGGCAAGACTGATATGACGGTGCAAGCCGAGGATATGGGGACGAGCGGCAACCGCCAATCCGGTTTGAAGGCTTTCGGGCTTGGCTTCGCCGCCAATGCGCTGAACCCCAAGCCGGTATTTTTCTTCCTGTCGATCTTCTCGACCGTGGTTGGCGCCCATACACCGATCCCGGTCAAGTTCGGTTACGGCCTGGTCATGGCAAGCTGCCTGATCGCATGGTTTGTCGGCGTCAGCCTGTTCATGACGACCCCGAAGATGCGCGCTGCCTTCTCGCGCGCCAGCCAGTGGATCGACCGCGTCAGCGGTGTGGTCTTCATCGGGCTGGGCCTCAAGCTTGCCACTGAAAAGGCTGCCTGACATGCGGCGCCTGCTTCCTGCGATCGTCGCTGTTTTGCTGTCGGCCACCGGGCCGGCCGCTGCCGCCGGTTGCCTGCAGGAACAGGCGATCTACGCCGATCCCGATGGCGCCTATGAATTGCGCTTCGAGCCGGTCGGCTCCGCAAGTGCCGCAACCAGCAATCACTTCAAGCTGGCCGTCCTGAAAACCGATCTGGTGCTGGATGGCGTCGTCATGGAAGCCGGCGATCCGCCGCGCCCGGCTGGCATGATCATGAACAAGTGCCCGGAGGGCGACGTGACCGGCGCCGACATCGCCGCCTGCACCATCTGGGAGGGCGTGCTTTATGCTGCAGATGCGGCCGGCAAGATCGGTCTCCTGCCGCCGGAGGGCTCCGAGGCTGCGGCCCAGATTCTCCTTCCTGACCTCGGCCCGGCGATCCGCAGTTCGTCGATCTGGGGCAAGGCGACGGTCGCGCCCTTCGATGTGCTGGCGCTGAAGGGATGCAAGCCATGAGTGCGGACAGGCCCGTCCTCCTGGTAACCGGCGGCAGCCGCGGCATCGGCGCTGCCGTCTGCATCGGTGCCGCGCGGCAGGGATGGCGCGTCGCCGTCAATTTTGCATCGAACAAGGCCGCCGCTGAAAAGGTGGTTGCAGATATTTCGGGCGCCGGTGGTGAAGCCATAACTGTAGAGGGTGACGTCGGCAGCGAAGCCGGCATTCATGCGATCTTTGCTGCGGTTGACGAAGCCTTCGGGCGTCTTGATGGTCTGGTCAACAATGCCGGTATCGTCGATATCCCCGCCCGTATCGACGAAATGTCGGCCGAGCGGCTGGAGCGGATGTTCCGGATCAATATCACCGGCTCGATCCGGTGCGCGGCAGAAGCGGTGCGCCGAATGTCCACCCGCCATGGCGGCAAGGGCGGCGTGATCGTCAATGTGTCGTCGATGGCGGCAGTGCTTGGATCCGGCGGACAATATGTCGATTACGCCGCCTCGAAGGGCGCGATCGATACCTTCACCATCGGCCTTGCCCGCGAGGTGGCGACCGAAGGCGTCCGCGTCAACGCGGTGCGGCCCGGCGTCATCGACACGGATATCCACGCCTCGGGCGGCCTCCCGGATCGCGCCCGCGACATGGCGTCGTCTATCCCTGTGCAGCGTCCGGGGCAGGCCGGCGAAGTCGCCGATTCCATTCTCTATCTTCTCTCCCCTTCGGCATCCTATGTCACGGGTGCCATTCTCAATGTCAGCGGTGGACGCTAGGCGTCCCTGAAGGAAGGACAATTACATGGCTTATGATCTCATCGTTATCGGAACCGGTCCCGGCGGCTATGTCTGCGCCATCAAGGCGGCGCAACTCGGTCTCAAGGTCGGCGTCATCGAGAAGCGCGCGACCTATGGCGGCACCTGCCTCAACATCGGCTGCATTCCCTCCAAGGCGCTGCTGCACGCCTCCGAAGTGTTCCATCAGACGGGTCATACCATCGCCGAACTCGGCGTCGATGTCGGGAAGCCGAAGCTCAACCTCGAAAAGATGATGGCGCACAAGGATGCGACGGTGAAGTCCAACGTCGACGGCGTCGCCTTCCTGTTCAAGAAGAACAAGATCGATGCCTTCATCGGCACCGGCAAGGTTGCGGGGGCCGGGAAGGTCTCCGTGACCAATGACAAGGGCGAGGAGCAGGTCCTTGAGACGAAGAACATCGTCATTGCCACAGGCTCCGACGTTGCCGGCATTCCGGGCGTGGAGGTCGCGATCGACGAAAAGGTAATTGTTTCCTCGACCGGCGGCATTGCGCTCGAAAAGGTGCCGGCCAACCTCGTCGTGGTCGGCGGCGGCGTCATCGGGCTCGAGCTCGGTTCTGTTTGGCAGCGCCTCGGCGCCAAGGTCACCGTCGTCGAATATCTCGACACCATCCTCGGCGGCATGGATGGCGAAGTCTCCAAGCAGTTCCAGCGCATGCTGGCGAAGCAGGGCATCGAGTTCAAACTCGGCGCCAAGGTGACCGGCGTTGAAAAGTCCGGCAAGGGCGCCAAGGTGACGTTCGAGCCCGTCAAGGGCGGTGAAGCCGCGAGCATCGAAGCCGACGTCGTGCTGATTGCCACCGGCCGCAAGCCTTACACGGATGGTCTGGGGCTTGCCGAGGCCGGCGTCGTTCTGGACAAGCGGGGCCGCATCGAGATCGACAATCATTTCCTCACCAACGTGCCCGGCATCTATGCGCTGGGCGACGTGGTGCGCGGGCCGATGCTCGCCCACAAGGCGGAAGACGAGGGCGTTGCCGTCGCGGAAATCATCGCCGGCCAGGCCGGACATGTGAACTATGACGTCATTCCGGGCGTCGTCTACACCCAGCCGGAAGTCGCCTCCGTCGGCAAGACCGAGGAAGAACTGAAGGCGGCGGGTGTCTCCTACAAGGTCGGCAAGTTCCCGTTTACCGCCAATGGCCGTGCGCGCGCCATGCTGGCGACCGACGGCTTCGTCAAGATTCTCGCCGACAAGGATACCGATCGCGTTCTCGGCGGCCATATCGTCGGCTTCTGCGCCGGCGAGATGATCCACGAGATTGCCGTGCTGATGGAATTCGGCGGCTCGTCGGAAGATCTGGGCCGCACCTGCCATGCCCACCCGACCATGTCGGAAGCCGTCAAGGAAGCTGCACTCGCGACCTTCTTCAAGCCGATCCATATGTAATCGCGCATGGCTGTGACAAACGGCCACCTGTCATCCCCCGGAAAGTCGGCGCATGCTTGCCCGGCCATTTCGGGGGATTTTTCATGAAGCCGCACCGCGTATCCACAGCCTTGCCCGACGATCACTTCCCGCGCGCCGACTGGGCGGATCGTTACGAGATCGACGTTCCAAATGGCCGCCTCACGCCGATCGAAGCCGCAAACCATACGCTTGGCCATGCGCCGTCCTGGGTCAAGAGGCTGCTTGCGCTGCGCAATAGCATCGTCTCCCTGTTCGGGCTCAAGGGCGCCGAGATGCGGCTGGGCGACAGACATGCTGTCGGTGTCTTTCCGGTGCTGAGTGAGGGCGAGCGGGAGGCGGTTCTCGGCTTCGACGACAGCCACCTCGATTTTCGCATCGTTGTCGATGTCCGGGCCAATGGTTCGACCGGACAAACCGTCGGCCTGACCACGCTGGTGTTCCGCAAAAACCTGTTCGGCCGTTTCTACATCGCCGTCATCACCCCTTTTCACCGGATGATCGTGCGGACCCTCCTGTCCGGTCTTGCCCGGCACCCGGCCTGACTTGTCTTTGCGCCGCGGGCGTTGTCTATTGCACGGCTCATGAAACATGCCGGGAACAGCCGATGCCATCGACCGAATTGCTGATCGCCTTTTTTGCAACCACGGCGGTCTTTGCTTATATTCCCGGCCCTGCGATGCTCTACGCGGCTGCCCAGACCGTGGCCCGCGGGCGCTGGTCCGGGCTGATGGCGTCGCTTGGCATTCATATCGGCGGCTATGCGCACGTCCTTGCCGCCGCCGCCGGGCTGTCCGTGCTGTTTCATGCCGTGCCGGTGCTCTACTTGGCCGTGAAATTCGCCGGAGCCGCCTATCTGGTCTGGCTCGGCATCTCCCTGTTTCGATCCAAAGTCGAAGGGCAGGAGGCTTTGCCGGTCGTCGCGCAGAAATCCGCCCGGCGCGCCTTTTTCGAAAGCGTCACCGTGGAGGTCCTCAATCCGAAAACGGCGATCTTCTTCATGGCCTTTCTGCCGCAGTTCATCGATGCATCGGCGACCTTCCCGATCTGGCTGCAGTTCGTCATTCTCGGAACGCTGGTCAACCTGATGTTTTCGTCGGCGGATGTCGTCTGCGTGTTGCTGGCCGGCGCCGTGCTGGGGCGCCTTCGCCAGTCCAGCCATGCCCGGCGCATGATGCAGGGGGCGGGCGGTAGCCTGCTGGTTGGTCTTGGCTTGCATCTGGCCTTTCAGAAAAGCTGATCGAACGCTTTTCAGCGGTGGTTTTCCGCCTGTTCCACGCGAAACAGCGCGATTGTGAAGCACATGGCATTGTCGGGTCACTGGATGAGACGACCTCATTCCCACCGGATCAAAGGAATTTCCCCCATGCGCAAGATCGTTCTGTCCGCCGCCATCGCCGCCGTCGCTGCCCTGTCGTTCGCAGCCCCCTCGCAGGCCGGCGGCTATGGCTATGAAGGCCACCACCAGCAATATTGCGTCATCAAGAAGATCAAGTCCTACGACTACTACGGCAACCTGATCATCAAGAAGATCCGCGTCTGCAAGTAAGGCGGCCGCCAACCCAGCCGAACTGACCTCCTCCTCCCCAACCCGGTCGCCTTGCGGCCGGGTTTTCGCATTTCTCTCGTCTCCCCGAGGCGGAAAGCCGAGCGAAACCGGAAACTGTTTCAGTTCGCGGCCGTCACCGTAAATCCGTCCTTGCGCAGCAGTTCGATCACGCCTTCCGCGCCCGGCAGGTGCAAGGCGCCCACCGCCATGAAGGCGTTGCCGCCGTCGAGAATCGGCTTGGCACGGCTCGCCATCACCTTGTTGCGGTCGATGATGATGCGCTGCTCGAAATCGGCATAGCCCGCATCGCTGGTTACGCTTTTTTCTTCCGAAACCGCCTTCATCATCGGCATGATCATGCCGATGTCGCCGGAGAGATAGAGGTCGGTGGTGGTCGACATCACGTCATTGATGGTTTCGCCGAGCGCCAGCGTTTCAATCAGGGCGTCGAGATGAAAGGCGATCGGCAGCGCATCCATGGCCTTCAGCTGCTCGACGAGCGTCTCAAGCCCCTTCAGCGACTTGCCATTCGCCAAGGCCTCTTCGGCCAGTTTCTTGTCGAGGAACGAAGCGCCGGCTGCCTTGCGGCTCATTTCGCAGGCGGGCAGGGCAACGAAACTGGCAATCATCCACGGTTTCATCCGGGCGACCAGCGGCAGGGGAATGCCACGCGCCTTCAGGTCGGCCGCAAGCTTCTGTTCCTGGCTGTCGTCGAGAAAGTCCTTGATGCTCTTGCCGTCGGCAAACATCGTCAGGTCCGGCCGCATCATCAAGGCTGCCGCCGCCTTGCGGTCGTCGACGATCTCGTCGGATTCGACGATCACCGTTGCAGCCTGTGCATAGGCCGCGTCCGCACCCTGCGGCATGGCCAGCACGCGCGGATCGGTCATATGCATGGTGCCGAGCAGATAGGAGGGTTCCACGCCGGCCTTCTCGATCTTCCAGAAGATGCCTTTACCGTTGGGGGTCGCCGCCGCTTCTTTTTCGAGCGCTGCAAATTTTACGGGATCGGACGTTTTGAAGCCGGTCACGAGGTTCCTGCCGCCGCAGGCGGCGTCCTCGGCTCTTGCCGGCAAAACCGACAACAGGACGGCGATCAGGCTGGCGGCCAGCGCCATGGGCAACGCCGCCATCAGCCAGAACAGGCCGTCGCCGGCTCTGGCTGCAAGGGCGCGCATCGGCAGTGCCATCTGTTGCATTGTCATTCTGGTCTCCCGGCGGTCTTCTGGTCGAATTTTATCGCACCGACCCTATCGGCTGAAGCCTGAGGGGGCGTTTAACAAAGATGGTTAATCCTGTTTGCCGGCAACATTCAAGCGCGGGGATGGGCCTTGTCGTAGATCTCCAGAAGCCGCGCCGAATCGACGCCGGTATAGACCTGCGTGGTCGACAGGCTGGCATGGCCGAGCAGTTCCTGGATGGTGCGCAGGTCGCCGCCGCCGGCCAGCAGATGGGTGGCGAAGGAATGGCGCAGTGCATGCGGTGTCGCGGTATCCGGCAGCCCGAGTGCACCGCGCAGCTTCTGCATGTCGCGCTGGATGATCGCCGGCTGCAGCTTGCCGCCACGGGCGCCGCGAAACAGCGGCTTGTCAGCGGCGAGGTGATAGGGGCAGAGTGTGCGGTAGGCCTTCACCGCCTCGATCGCCGGGCCGATCAGCGGCACGATCCGGGTCTTGCCGCCCTTGCCGTTGATCCTGAGTGCGGTCGGCGTCCCTTCGAAATCGGCTGGTGTCAGGTCAAGCGCCTCGGAGATACGCAGCCCGCAGCCGTAGAGCAGGGTCAGCACCGTCGCATTGCGGGTGGCGATCCAAGGCTCGTCGTTGAGCTGGGCCTCGGTGGTCACGACGTTCAGTGCGTCCCGGTCGGTCAGCGGTTTCGGCAGCGATTTCGATTGTTTTGGCGAGCGCACGGCGGAGGCGCCGGCGGCATTGGCAAGCCCTTTCTTTTCCAGATGCCGAAGAAAGGAGCGCAGGCCGGCAAGGCCGCGGCCGAGCGTGCGGGCGCCGGCGCCATCGCGACGGCGGGCGGCGAGGAAACCGCGCAGGTCGCCGGGGCGCAGCGCATGGATATCGGAAAGCTTTGCCGGGCCGGCGAGGTGGCCCGTCAGGAATGTCAGGAATTGCCGGCTGTCGCGCTCATAGGCCTCCACAGTCTTGTCCGACAGCCGGCGCTCCTGCGCGAGGCTGTCGAGCCAGCGTTGTCGCTCGCTCATGAGTTCCGAATTGCCGATCACCAGGAGTTCGTTCACGCTCTTGCCTGCAGTCTTGAAAAATATGCCTTCACTCTGGGGGCTGCACGTTATGTTTTTGCTAACACCATCTTGGAATCTGTCATTCCCGGATCATATTCAACTGGCATAGCAGGGGCAGATGAAGCGGAAAGTTCCATGGCAAGACGGGATCAGGCAACCGGTTTCGCGCACTTCGCAGAAGCGATCGCGCTGGTCTCCCAGGGCCAGCCGGGCCATATCGTCGATACGCTGATTGCCGAGCGCGGGCGCAAGATCGCCACCCATCCCCTCTGGCCGGTGATGCGGCCGTTTATCTACACGCTGCTCAATTACCGCAAGGCAATCGAGTTCGCCGATTCCGTTTCCAATATGCCCGGCTTCCAGGCCTTCGAGCACCTGAGCAGCCTCCTGTCGCTGGATGTGCGCGTGCGTCATGCCGAGCGGATTCCGCAAAAAGGAGGCTTCCTGCTCGTCAGCAACCACCCGACGGGCATTGCCGACGGCATCGCGGTCTTCGATCTCCTGAAAACCCGCCGCCCCGACATGATGTTCTTTGCCAATCGCGATGCCATCCGGGTCAATCCACGCTTCGTTGAAATGGTCATCCCCGTCGAATGGCGCGAGGAGTACAAGAGCAAGCTGAAGGCGCGCGAGACGCTGCAGGTGACCAACCGGGCGATCAGCGAGGCAAAGGCGACCGTACTTTTCCCCTCCGGCCGCATCGCCTACTGGGCGGACGGCAGGCTGAACGAACGCCCCTGGAAAACCTCCGCCGTCGGTTTTGCCCGCAAGTACAACCTGCCGATCCTGCCCGTCCACATGACGGCGCGCAATTCCGGCCTGTTCTACTGGTTTGCCAAATGGTCGACCGAACTGCGCGACATGACGGTGTTCCACGAGCTTCTGAACAAGAAGGGCGACATCTTCGATTTCACCATCGGCAACCTCATTCCGCCCGAAGCCCTGGACGGCGATCCGGCCGATGTAACCCGGATGCTGGAGCGGCACACGGTCTTCGATCTGGCACGGGATGGCGATGCGCCCTTCCTGTCCCCGGTTCCGTCACCGGAGATGATCGGCTAAATCTGGTTGATGCAGATTCGCTCCATGTTCGCCGCCAATTATCGTTCGCTGAAATCCATTCGCATGGACATGGCCGGCGTCAATTTGTTTATCGGCGAAAACGGCGTCGGCAAGTCCAATCTCTATCGTGCCCTGCAACTGGTCCAGGCCGCCGTGCGCGGCCAGCTCGCCCATGAAATCGCCCGCGAAGGCGGCATGGCCTCGGCGCTCTGGAGCGGCAAGCGGCGGAGCGGCGATCCGGTGCGGGTGAAGCTCGAGGTCGAGTTGCTGGATGAGGAGCGGGCGCTGAGTTTTCTCTATCGGGTGGAGGCCGGACTGAGGCCGCCAATAGACGCCGCCGGTTTCGCCTTCGAGCCACAGGTGAAGGAAGAGGAGTTGCGGGTGGACGCCGGCCGGCCGGCGACGATGATGAAGCGTAAGGGGCCATTGATAGCCGTAAGAAATGGCGCTGGTCGGATGGAGGAATATCCTGAGCGGGCGCTGACATCTGAAACCGCCATCGCGCTTCTCGGTGATGCCGGCCACTACCCGGAAATCGGGACCTTCCGTCGAGCAGTAGATGGCTGGCGTTTTTTCCATGGGTTTCGGACCGATCGCGATTCGCCATTGCGCTCGCCCTGCCTTGCCGTCACCGCTACGATGCTGGATGAGGACGGGTCTAATCTTGCCGCCGTCTTTGCAACGCTCGCTCATACCCGCCAGGATACGGTCGACCTCGACCGGGCCGTCGCCGATGCCTTGGGTGGCGCTCGGCTGGTGGTTCCAGACCCTCTGGAATTTGCAGAATTCTCGCTGGTCTTTCCTGATTTTCCACAACGCCAGTTTTCGCCGCGCGAGCTGTCGGATGGCCAGATGCGGTTTCTCGCCCTTGCCGGGGCGCTGCTCTCCTACCGCCGGCCACGCTTCATCGCGCTCAACGAACCGGAAACCAGCCTGCATCCCGACATGCTGCCGGCACTCGCGCAGATGATCGCGGTTGCCTCTGTCGACAGCCAGATCTGGATCGTCACCCATTCCGAAATCCTGGCGGCGGAAATACAGGCCCGCTGCGGTGTCCGCCCGAAGCGGGTCATCCGCAACGACGGCGCGACCTGGATCGAGGGGATGCGACTGACAGGAATGATGGACGACGAGGATGAGTGAGGCCGGCTCACTATCGAATGCGATCGGCCCGCTGGAAAAAGCCGACTGAAAACGCACGAAACGACGTCATCGAATTATTGACTGCAGGCTGCCGGGCATAATACCTCTGGTTGAATTCCTGCAGGACGAATCATGAAGTTCCTTTGTATTATCATATGGGCGCTCTGCCTGCCGGTGACCTCTGCTGTTGCGCAGTCTGCGGAATCCGGCTCCTTGGAATGGGTGGCCTCAACGCAAGCCCTGTTTGCGGCGGATCGTGATCTCCTCGACGTCAAGCTGTCCGTCGATCGGATGGTCGATGCCTCGACCAATCCGGCGGCCGCCAAGACCCTGATCGACCGCATGGCCGCCGACGTGAAGGCCATGGCGGGGGAGGGGGCAAGGAGTGCCGAAAAGCTCGCGGCTCTGAAGCGGTATCTCTATGAGGGCGGCGCCTGGAACGGCAACCGGCCGTTTCAGTATGATCTCGACGATCCGCTCGGCGAGACGCCGGCCAACCGTCTGCTGCAACGCTACCTGACGACCCGGCGCGGCAATTGCATCACCATGCCGATCCTGTTCCTGGTGCTCGGCCAGCGCCTCGGGCTGTCGATGACGCTGGCCGAAGCCCCCTTGCATGTCTTCGTCAAATATACCGACGATGATGGCGCCGTCTGGAATCTGGAGCCCACCAGCGGCGGCGGCTTCACCCGCGATCTCTGGTAGCGGCAGAAACTGCCGATGTCGGACAAGGCGGTGACGAACGGCGTCTATCTACGGCCCTTGTCGCATGAAGAAGCCACGGCCGTCATGGCCTCTTTTGTGGTGGAGCACCAGATCGAGGCAGGCTCTTTTGAGGAAGCCATCGCCGTCTCCGATGTTCTGCTGCGGCATTATCCCAGCTTCGCCTATGGGCTGGTGAAGAAGGGCAGTGCCTATAGCGGCCTGCTGCGGCGGGAACTGGCGGGCAAATACACGCGAATGGAAGACATTCCGCCTGACCTGAAGGCCAAGGCCGACCGATGGTATGCAGCAAATATGGAGGCTTTCGCGCAGGCGGAAGCACTGGGGTGGCGACCGGACGACGGCCAGACGCAATAACGATCTGATTCAAGTGGGGACTTGTTCATGAAGTGCTTTTCCAGCGGGTTTCTCACCCGCATTCTCAGCCTGCTGCTGATCTGCAGCCTGCTTTCCGTGTCGTTTGGTTCGGCGACGAGCGCGCGGTTTATCCAACCAGATACTTGGGATCCGACAGTCCAAGGTGTCGGGACGAACCGCTATGCCTATGCGGGGAATGATCCGGTTAATAAGAGCGATCCGAATGGGCATAATTGGGTCGCAGTTGTTAGGGGTATTATCACAGCAGCCGGCGCTTTATTTGGCGGAACGGAGCCGGGCAATACACCAGCTGACAAGAGTGACGTCGTGCATCAGAGCCCCGCCGAAACGGCTGGAGGGATGGTTGGCGGTGCCGCGTGGGCACTCTTGTCGGAAAGGCAGCAGGCGCTGGTGCACAAGAGCTCTTTGGCAAGAAAAAGGAAATCCAGAAACAGAGAACTGCTAGTTCACAACAAGCACCTCAGCCTCAAAGCTGGGCTGACCAAGTGCAATCAGACACGAATGGCAAAATCCCTGAAGAATGGGGAGGGCCGAATCCAAACAGGAAACCCGGCGGTCTTCGCTGGTCTGATCCAACAAACAAGGGCAACGGAGTAAGAATTGATGAGGGAAATCCCAATGCGTCCAACCCATCGCAGCAGGTAGACCATGTGGTGATTAATAGCGGTGGAAGAATTATTGGTAGAGACGGTTTACCCATACAAGGGGCCATCAAAAATGATCCGATTAATGCACACGTCCCTTATAGAGACTGGCTGGGTTGGCGGCACTGGAACAAGCCATGATTGAGATAAATTTACCTTCGATTAGAGCGCAGCTTTTGGATTTTCTGAAGGGTCTCTCCGATTACAGCTATCAGAAGGAAAACTGGCAAGTATTTCGCGAAGGCGTCAAAGAGTATGATGAACTAGACTACACGGTTCATTTTCTCTACGACGACACTGATCTCGCGAACGATCCATCATCTACAGTCGGGTACTATTTGTACGACGATGACGAGGTCCAGGCGATACGCTCAATTGTTTCCGCAATCGAGGTCGTCTTCGAAAGATATGGGCTAGAACTGACGGACGCGGAATACATCGAAAAGCCTGAATGGATGCAAGTAGTTGAAGCTGCATCGAAGGCGTTGCCGATTTTCGAAGCAAATGGCGTCGGTTCTTTAGAATAATTGCCAGAAACAACCTATGAGTAGTACATCCCATACATTGCTTTATGAGATTGCTGATGGTCACCGTGGGTGAAGCATTTGATGGCTAGCTATTTGACGCTATTGCGCTGGCCAGAAGAAAGCCCTGCGATTATCTCGCAGGGCTTCTTTCATTCGATGCTATCTCAACAGATCAAGCAATCTTTTGCCCCGTCTTCGCCCAGTCGGCGAGGAAGGTGGCGAGGCCGGCGTCTGTCAGCGGGTGCTTGACGAGGGCCTTCAGCGTTGCCGGCGGGGCGGTGATGACGTCGGCGCCAATGAGGGCGGCTTCCTTGACGTGGTTGACCGTGCGGATCGAGGCGGCGAGAATTTCGGTCTCGTAGCCGTAATTGTCGAATATCTGGCGGATTTCGCGGATCAGCTCCATGCCGTCGAAGGCGATGTCATCGAGGCGGCCGACGAAGGGCGAGACGAAGGTGGCGCCGGCCTTGGCGGCAAGCAGGGCCTGGTTGGCCGAGAAGCACAAGGTCACGTTGGTCTGGTGGCCGTCCGAGGTCAGGTTCTTGCAGGCCTTGAGGCCGTCGAGCGTCAGCGGCAGCTTGATGCAGATGTTGTCGGCGATCTTCGAGATGACGGCCGCTTCCTTCATGATCGTCGCATAGTCGGTGGCGGCGACTTCGGCCGAAACCGGGCCTTCGACAATGCCGCAGATTTCCTTGGTGACTTCGAGGATGTTGCGCCCGGATTTCAGGATCAGCGATGGGTTGGTGGTGACGCCGTCGACGAGACCAAGGTCGTTCAGTTCCTTGATTTCGTTCACGTCGGCTGTATCAACAAAAAATTTCATGGCTCTCTCCCTTGGGACGCGCGGGCTGCTTTGGTGTTTCGGGGTTTTCTTTATCGCAATCCGAAGGCAAGGTCACGGCCGATGACAGAAGATTCGACCGATTTGTTTGGGGAGCCCGCTACCCGCCGCATTGTGCCCGTTCTCGTGCCGATGCCCGCACCCAAACCCTACTCCTATACGGTCCCGGAAGGCATGGCGGTCGAGCCGGGTTCGATTGTTCAGGTGCCGCTTGGGCCGCGCTTCGTGCTGGGGGTCGTCTGGGAGGGCGCGGACGACGGGACGGTCGATCCGAAGAAGCTGAAATCGATCGAACGGGTGTTCGATTGCCCGCCTTTGACCCCAGATATGCGCGCCTTCATCGACTGGGTCGCGTCCTATACCGTTTCGCCGCCCGGCCTCGTTGCCCGCATGGCGCTGCGTGCGCCGGCGGCGTTCGACCCGGAGCCGATGGTCGAGGGCCTGCGATTGACCGAAGCCCGGCCGGAGCGTTTGACGCCGGCCCGCACGCGGGTGATCGAGGCGGCCGACAACGGCTTTGCCTGGACGCGCTCGGGCTTGGCCCATGCCGCCGGCACCTCGTCGAGCGTTATCGACGGACTGACCGCGCAAGGCGTGTTCGAAACGATCTTCATGCCGCCGCCGCCGATCGTGGCGGCACCCGATCCGGACTATGTCGAACACCGTCTGGAAGGGCCGCAAAAACAGGCGGCCACCGATCTTCTGGAGAGCGTCGCCACCGGCGGCTTTTCCGTTTCGCTCATCGACGGCATCACCGGATCGGGCAAGACAGAGGTCTATTTCGAGGCCATTGCCGCCACGTTGAAGGCGGGAAAGCAGGTGCTGATCCTTTTGCCGGAGATCGCATTGACGGCCAGCTTTCTCGAGCGCTTCCAGGATCGTTTCGGCGCAAAGCCGGCGGAATGGCATTCCGACCTTGCGCCGAGGACGCGCGAAAAAGTCTGGCGGCAGGTAACCGAGGGCGGTGTCAGGGTCGTTGCCGGCGCGCGCTCGGCGCTGTTTCTGCCGTTCGAAAACCTCGGCCTGATCGTCGTCGACGAGGAGCATGACCCCGCTTACAAGCAGGAGGACCGCGTCTTCTACAATGCCCGCGACATGGCCGTGGTGCGTGCCCGCATCGCGAATTTCCCGGTCGTGCTGGTCTCGGCGACGCCCTCTCTAGAAAGCCGGGTGAATGGCGAGACGGGGCGCTACAAGCCGATACACCTGCCGACCCGCTTCGGCGACGCCGCGCTACCGGACCTCGGGCTGATCGACATGCGCCGGCATCCGCCGGAGCGTGGCGGCTTCCTGTCGCCGGTCCTGCTCAACCATGTCGGCAAGGCCGTCGGGCGCGGCGAGCAGGCACTGCTCTTCCTCAATCGCCGCGGCTATGCGCCGCTGACGCTGTGCCGGGTCTGCGGCCACCGCTTCCAGTGCCCGGATTGCTCCAGCTGGCTGGTCGAGCACCGGTTCCGCAGCCAGATCCAGTGCCATCATTGCGGCCATGCGGAAAAGACGCCGGAAGCCTGTCCGGAATGCGGGACTTTCGATCACCTGGTGGCCTGCGGCCCGGGCGTCGAGCGTATCGCCGAGGAGGTCGACCGGCATTTCCCCGATGCGCGCACCATCGTGCTGTCCTCCGATCTGATGGGCGTCAAGCGGTTGCGGCTCGAACTGGAAGCGATTGCCCGCGGCGAGGCCGATATCGTCGTCGGCACGCAGCTGGTCGCCAAGGGCCATAATTTCCCGATGATGACCTTCGTCGGCATCGTCGATGCCGATATCGGCCTTGCCAATGGCGACCCGCGTGCCGCCGAGCGGACATTCCAGCTGCTCAGCCAGGTGACGGGCAGGGCCGGGCGCACCGGCCTGAAGAGCCTTGGCCTTCTCCAGACCTACCAGCCGCAGCACCCGGTGATGCAGGCGATCGTCTCCGGTGATTCCGATGCCTTCTACGAGCGCGAAATCCACGAGCGGGAAAAGGCGCTGCTGCCGCCATTCGGCCGGCTTGCTTCGCTCATCGTTTCGGCGGAGACACGGGCCGATGCCGAAGGTCACGCCAGGGGGCTGCGGCTTGCGTCACCCCGCGTCAGCGGCATCAGCCTGCTGGGGCCGGCGGAAGCGCCGCTTGCACTGATCCGCGGAAGGCATCGGTTCCGGCTCCTCGTGCATGGCCGGCGCAACAGCGACATGCAGGCCTTCGTGAAAGCCATGCTGGCTGCGGGGCCGAAGGTGCGCGGCTCGGTGCAGGTGCAACTGGATATGGATCCGCAGAGTTTTCTGTAGGAATGGTGAGGCGCAGGGTATCGAGGCAGACGCATGAAGCTTCTCCCGTCGAACGAAAGCACAACGGGTCACCGCACCGTCAGTGAAACGGACGCACCTCGACCGGCGCCCGGCAGGCGATGGCAGCCTTTCGTCCCCAGGAAAGCGCTTCGTCGAGGCTTTGGGCTTCCAGCACCCAGAAGCCGCCGACATGCTCCTTGGTCTTGAGGTACGGCCCGCCGGCAACAAGCACCTGGCCATCCGGTTGAGCCCGCAGCGACATTGCACTGTGCGCCGGCTGCAGGCCGCCGACGAAAATCCGGACACCGGCAGCCTTCATCTCCTCGTTGAGCGCATCGATATCGCGATCCATCGCCTCATCCTCCGAGACGGCGGGATCGTAATCATCCGGGTGGTGAATGGCGACCAGATACTGGGTCATGATGTCCTCCTGTGACAATGTTTAAGGCGGGCCGGCTGCCATGCCTCTCATATAAAGACGAAGGGACGAACCGATATCCGACAGACCGCCGGCGCTATTCTTCGGTTAGAACGCTTCCGGCATAAAGGCATCGATCTGCGGATTCCCTTTCCTCCTTCGCTGGGCTATTGCTGGACCGTTGCAGCTGACGCACGAGAGGGCACGCATGGAGTTCTACATTCCGACGGAGACCGGCGAGTTTCTCGCCTTCTGTGCGGCCGGCGTCACCGCCTTGCTCGGTCTTGTCTTCCTGTTTGCCCCGGGTCTTGCTTTCCGCGCGCTGGGTCTCGACCTGCGCGAAGGCCGCAGGGGCGGTTATGCCGAAGCGCGCTCGACAATGGGCGGCTTTCATCTCGGGGTCGGCCTCGCGGCGATGCTTCTGGCCCAGCCGATGGTCTATCTGGCGCTGGGAGCAGCCTTTGCGCTGGCCGCCTTCGGTCGCGTCCTGTCGATGCTTTCGGATGGCGGCAACACGGTGTCGAACTGGGTTTTCGTCTGTCTCCAGATCGTGCTTTCGAGCTTACCCTTGGCCTACGTCTTCGGCTTCATCTGAAACGTCTCAGCGGCGCATCCAGCGCGGACTTCGTCAGCTCATACCCCGTTTTTGTCAAAATTTGGCCAAACCTGCCGATCTTGGACGCATTCGTGCTGTTCGCGTGTTGCGAGTCCAGATATCCTATGCTAGACGAACCGCGACTTGTGGGGGAAGCGGGCCGCCCGGCCTGGATAACCTGGAAAATATAGCAACAAATTCAACGTGTTGGGTTTACGGTTCTCCGCAGACGACGTGATTGAATTAAAAAGAGAGAAGCTTGTGCCCGTGGCAGACACATCCCAGCTTATTTCCGGTGTTGCAGAAAGGTACGCGTCTTCGCTTTTCGATCTCGCACTTGAAGCGGGATCGGTGGAGAGCGTAGGGTCTGATCTGGATACGTTCCAGCGCATGATCGAAGACAGTGCCGATCTGAAGCGTCTCATCGTTAGCCCGGTCTTTTCCGCCGACGACCAGTTCAAGGCCATTTCCGCGATCATCGCGAAGGCCGGAATCTCGGGTCTCACCGGCAACTTCCTGAAGGTCGTCGCGCGCAACCGCCGTCTGTTTGCGGTTCCCGGCATCGTCAAGTCCTACCGCGAAACCGCGGCCCGTCATCGGGGTGAAATTTCTGCCGAGGTCACCTCGGCCCATGCGCTGACGCCAGCGCAGGAAACTGAATTGAAGGCGACGCTCAAGGGCGTCACCGGCAAAGACGTGGCGGTTGCCGTCACTGTCGATCCGTCTATTCTCGGTGGTTTGATCGTCAAGGTCGGGTCCCGCCAGATTGACACTTCCCTTCGCACAAAGCTCTCGAGCCTTAAGCTTGCACTGAAAGAGGTCGGCTGATGGATATCCGCGCCGCGGAAATTTCCGCAATTCTCAAAGATCAAATCAAAAACTTCGGCCAGGAGGCAGAAGTCTCCGAAGTCGGCCAGGTGCTGTCCGTCGGTGACGGTATTGCCCGCGTCTACGGTCTGGACAATGTCCAGGCCGGCGAGATGGTTGAATTCCCGGGTGGAATTCGTGGCATGGCGCTGAACCTCGAAGCCGACAACGTCGGTGTCGTTATCTTCGGTGCCGACCGCGGCATCAAGGAAGGCGACACCGTCAAGCGGACCGGCGCCATCGTCGACGTTCCGGTTGGTCCGGAACTGCTCGGCCGCGTCGTTGACGCGCTCGGCAACCCGATCGACGGCAAGGGCCCGATCAACGCCAAGCAGCGCTCGCGCGTTGACGTCAAGGCTCCGGGCATCATCCCGCGCAAGTCGGTTCATGAGCCGATGTCGACCGGCCTCAAGGCTATCGACGCTCTGATCCCGGTTGGCCGCGGCCAGCGCGAATTGGTCATCGGCGACCGCCAGACCGGCAAGACCGCCATCATTCTCGACACGATCCTCAACCAGAAGGCCATTCACGACAATGGTCCGGATGCGGAAAAGCTGTATTGCGTCTACGTCGCTATCGGCCAGAAGCGTTCGACGGTTGCCCAGTTCGTCAAGGTGCTCGAAGAGCGCGGCGCCCTGAAGTATTCGATCATCATTGCTGCCACGGCGTCCGATCCGGCTCCAATGCAGTATCTCGCACCGTTCGCCGGCTGCGCGATGGGCGAATATTTCCGCGACAACGGCATGCATGCCCTGATCGGCTACGACGATCTGTCCAAGCAGGCCGTGTCCTACCGTCAGATGTCGCTTCTGCTGCGCCGCCCGCCGGGCCGCGAAGCTTACCCGGGCGACGTTTTCTATCTGCATTCGCGTCTCCTCGAGCGCGCTGCAAAGCTTTCCGACGCCAACGGCGCTGGCTCGCTGACGGCTCTGCCAGTCATCGAAACCCAGGGCAACGACGTTTCGGCGTTCATCCCGACCAACGTGATCTCGATCACCGACGGCCAGATCTTCCTTGAAACCGACCTGTTCTACCAGGGCATCCGCCCGGCGGTGAACGTCGGTCTGTCGGTTTCCCGCGTGGGTTCCGCCGCTCAGATCAAGGCGATGAAGCAGGTTGCCGGCTCGATCAAGGGCGAGCTTGCCCAGTATCGCGAAATGGCCGCCTTCGCCCAGTTCGGTTCGGACCTTGATGCTGCCACCCAGCGCCTGCTGAACCGTGGCGCACGCCTGACCGAACTCCTGAAGCAGCCGCAGTTCTCGCCGCTGAAGACGGAAGAGCAGGTCGCCGTGATCTTCGCCGGCGTCAACGGCTATCTCGACAAGGTTGCGGTCAACAAGATCGGTGCCTTCGAACAGGGTCTGCTTTCGTACATGCGTTCGGAAGGCAAGGACATTCTTGAAGCTATCCGCAAGGACAAGGCAATCAGCGACGACGTCAAGGGCAAGCTCAAGGCTGCACTCGACACGTTTGCGAAATCCTTCGCCTGATCGGGTTCCATTTAGGACGGAATAACGGATGCCTTCACTAAAGGATCTGAAAAACAGGATCGCCTCCGTCAAGGCGACGCAGAAGATCACCAAGGCGATGAAAATGGTCGCCGCGGCGAAGCTTCGGCGTGCGCAGGAGGCGGCCGAGGCCGCTCGGCCCTATTCGCAGCGGATGAGTGCTGTTCTGTCGAACATCGCCCAAGCTGTGGGTGCGGACGACAGCGCGCCGCGCCTGATGACGGGCAACGGCCGCGACCAGACGCATCTCCTGGTGGTCTGCACCGCGGAGCGCGGCCTTTGCGGCGGCTTCAATTCGCAGATCGCCCGCTTTGCCCGCGACCATGTGCGCAAGCTCCTGGCCGACGGCAAGACGGTGAAGATCATCTGCGTCGGCAAGAAGGGCTTCGATATCCTGCGACGCGAATTCGCGTCGCTGATCATCGATCGCGTCGACCTGCGTGAAGTCAAGAAGATCGGCTTCGAGAATGCCGACCTGATCGGCAAGAAGATCATCGGCCTGTTCGAAAAGGGCGAGTTCGATGTCTGCACGCTGTTCTATTCGGAATTCAAGTCGGTGATCAGCCAGGTTCCGACGGCGCTCCAGCTGGTTCCCGCGGCCGTTTCGACGGATGCGGCAGCGGAGACCGGTGCGGCTGCGATCTACGAATACGAGCCCGATGCGGGCGAGATCCTCAGCGATCTCATCCCGCGCAACATTTCGGTGCAGGTTTTCCGGGCTCTGCTCGAAAATGTTGCCGGTGAAATGGGTGCCAAGATGAGCGCGATGGACAACGCCACGCGCAATGCCGGTGAAATGATCAACAAGCTGACGCTCTCCTACAACCGTCAGCGCCAGGCTCAGATCACCAAGGAACTCATTGAAATCATTTCGGGCGCGGAAGCGCTCTAAGGTTACGGAAAGAGGGTAAGAATCATGGCTAAGGCAGCTACCCCCACAGATACAGCAGCGGTGAAGAAGCCCGCAGCCCGCAAGCCTGCGGCTGTCAAGGTACCCGCAGTCATCGCAGCGACGGGTGCAGTCGGCCGCGTCACGCAGGTCATCGGCGCCGTCGTCGACGTTTCCTTCGACGAAGGTCAGCTGCCGCTGATCCTGAACGCGCTGGAAACCGACAACAACGGTAACCGCCTGGTTCTCGAAGTGGCCCAGCACCTCGGCGAAAACGCCGTGCGCACGATCGCCATGGACTCGACCGAAGGTCTGGTTCGCGGTCAGCCGGTCACGGATACGGGCGCTCCGATCACCGTTCCGGTTGGTCTCGAAACGCTCGGCCGCATCATGAACGTCATCGGCGAGCCGGTTGACGAAGCGGGTCCGCTGATCACTTCCGGCAAGCGCTCGATCCACCAGGAAGCGCCGTCCTACGTCGAACAGTCGACGGAAGCGCAGATCCTCGTCACCGGCATCAAGGTCGTCGACCTCCTGGCACCCTACGCCAAGGGCGGCAAGATCGGCCTGTTCGGCGGCGCCGGCGTCGGCAAGACCGTTCTGATCATGGAACTGATCAACAACGTCGCCAAGGCGCACGGTGGTTACTCGGTGTTCGCAGGCGTGGGTGAACGCACCCGCGAAGGCAACGACCTTTACCACGAAATGATCGAATCCGGCGTCAACAAGCACGGCGGTGGCGAAGGCTCCAAGGCTGCGCTCGTGTACGGCCAGATGAACGAACCGCCGGGCGCCCGCGCTCGCGTCGCTCTGACCGGTCTGACGATCGCCGAACAGTTCCGTGACGAAGGTCAGGACGTTCTGTTCTTCGTCGATAACATCTTCCGCTTCACCCAGGCAGGTTCCGAGGTGTCGGCTCTTCTCGGCCGTATTCCTTCGGCCGTTGGTTACCAGCCGACGCTCGCCACCGACATGGGCCAGATGCAGGAACGCATCACCACCACGACCAAGGGCTCGATCACCTCCGTTCAGGCCATCTACGTCCCAGCCGACGACTTGACCGACCCGGCGCCGGCAACGTCGTTCGCCCACTTGGACGCAACGACCGTTCTGTCGCGCTCGATCGCCGAAAAGGGTATCTACCCGGCCGTTGACCCGCTCGACTCGACCTCGCGCATGCTCGACCCGATGGTTGTCGGCGAAGAACACTACGAGGTGTCGCGCCGCGTCCAGACGACCCTGCAGCGCTACAAGTCGCTCCAGGACATCATTGCCATCCTGGGCATGGACGAACTATCGGAAGAAGACAAGCTGGCCGTTGCCCGCGCCCGCAAGATCGAGCGCTTCCTGAGCCAGCCGTTCTTCGTCGCCGAAGTCTTCACCGGCTCGCCGGGCAAGCTGGTCGCGCTCGAAGACACGATCAAGGGCTTCAAGGGCCTCGTCAACGGCGAGTACGATCACCTTCCGGAAGCCGCCTTCTACATGGTCGGCTCCATCGAGGAAGCGATCGAAAAGGCCAAGCGCCTGGCTGCCGAAGCCGCGTGATTTGACTTTGATCACGGGCGTGGTTTCCGCGCCCGTGGTCGTCAAGCGTTGCGCATGAGACTTCGGTCCCAGCTGCAGCGGATAGAATTACCTGCCGGCAGGTTCAGGCCGGCGGCGCCAAAAGAAGCGAATGATCATGGCTGATTTCAATTTCGAACTCGTTTCTCCGGAACGCCTGCTGCTTTCCGAGCGCGTCAGCGAAGTCGTTATTCCGGCAACGGAAGGCGAGATGACCGTCATGGCCAACCACGCCCCGACGATGACGACGATCAAGCCGGGCATCGTCAGCGTCAAGGCTGCCGATGGCAAGACGACCCGTTACGTCGTGTTCGGCGGCTTCGCCGATATCCTGCCGACCGGCTGCACGCTGCTGGCCGAATCAGCCGTTCCGGTGGGCGAACTGAGCCGCGACGTGATCGCCAAGCGCATTGAGATCGCCCGTGCGGAACTGGAAAACACCAGCGCCGACGAGCAGAAAACCAGCATCGAGCAGTTCATCGCCTCGATGACCGCACTGAACGGCATCGTCGTCGCTGCGTAATTTCGAACCTCAAAAAAATTAAAAAAAGCCCCGCAGACGCGGGGTTTTTTCGTTTTTGACGGAAAATTTCTAACAGACGTGTTTAGTGAACAAATCGCCTTAACTGCTCTGGAAAAGAGTGAGGGCTCCGTGTCAACATCGTCAGGCTGATCCCTGCCAGTTCCGTTATTTGGGGCCGGACCATCGTAACGCGCTGCAAGCCCATTCTCGCTATTCGGAGTGTCTGGAATGAAGTTTTTGCTCCTGACAGTCCTTGCATTGCTGTCTGTTTTTATATCTCAAGCCAATGTGTATGCATGTGCAGCGCCGCGACCGTTTTTTTCTGATATTGCTCAAGCCGATGCGGTTGTTCGGGGCATTTTCCAAAATTACGAAGTGTTGACGCCAAGCCATGAGGCGCGCGTCACTTTTGAAATAGTGGAAATTCTTAAAGGTGACATTCAGCATGGTCCATTGTCCGTGAGATGGAAGCGAAGTGAGCTTCCCAACCAATGGGAAGAGCCGTTCGACGTCATTCTCTCGCTCAAGCGGTCACAAACACCTTATGACGAAGGGTATGAAATTATGCGCGGCTGTATGGTCAAAGGGATTTATCAATCCGGCAAGGACCGAAAGCTCGTCTTGGATATTTTGAATAAAAATATTCGCTAATCACCATTTTTTCTATCACCGCGAAAGTCGCCGTCAATAATTTTTGCTCAGGAGGTTTTCCCGGTTTGACGCACCCAACAAAAACGCCCGGAACGTGAGGTTTCCGGGCGCCGCGGTGGATGGTCTTTCTGTTGTTGCCGGCGTTTCCCCGCAGGTCAGCTTGCCATTTTTTCCGCGTTTGACTTCTGTTCGTAGTGATGGCCGAAACGGCTGGCGAGGAAGGCGTCCAGACGGATCTCCTCCTGGCGGACGAAACCGGTTGCCGGCAGTTCGCCACGCGCGAGCATGTCGAGCACGGCGCAGATGCTGGCGGCGGTCGTGATCTGGATGGCGCTCAGCATGCGGCCGGCGATCACGCTGCTATAGACCTTGTTGGCATAGGTCTCCTGCACCAGGCGACCTTCCCTGCGTCCGGAAACGGTCACGAAGATGATGACCACGTCCTGCGTCGTCGAGGGCAGCGCGTTTTCGAGGATATCCTTGAGAACGTCGCGTCGATGGCGCAGGCCGAGGTCGTTGAGCAGCGCCTTCATGATAGCGGCATGGCCTGGATATCGGATCGTGCGATAGTTCAGCGTGCGCACCTTGCCCTTCAGCGTCTCGCAGAGCGTGCCGAGGCCGCCGGACGTGTTGAAGGCCTCATAGGTGACGCCGTCGAGCGAGAACTCTTCGCGCTCCTCCAGCGCCGGAACCTCGATCAGCTGGCCTTCGACGATGGCCTCGCACGGCTCGATATATTCGTTGATGACGCCGTCGGTGCTCCAGGTCAGGTTGTAGTTCAGCGCATTCGACGGATATTGCGGCAGGGCGCCGACACGCATGCGCACGCTGTCGAGCGAATCGAAGCGGCTGGCGAGGTCATTGGCGACGATCGAGATGAAGCCCGGCGCCAGGCCGCACTGGGGAATGAAGGCCGTCTGCGCCTGCTCCGCGATCGCCTTGACGCGGCGCGTCGATTCGACGTCTTCAGTGAGATCGAGATAATGGACCTTGGCCGCAGAAGCAGCCTCTGCAATGGCGATCGTCAGGTGGAAGGGGGCAGCGCTCAGCACGGCGAACTTGCCCGTCAGCAGGGCCACCAGGGCGCCGTGGTCGCCGATATCGATATCGGCAACGGAAATGGCGTCGTGCTTTTCGATCTGGCCCAGCTGCTCCTTGCTGCGATCGGCGACAGTGACGCTGTAGTCTCCGGAATGCGCGAGCAGGCGGGCGATGGTCGAGCCGATCTTTCCGGCGCCGATGACGACGATGTTCTTCATTTTCGTTCCCCTCAGGTCGTTCATTGTAGTTTCCAGGATTGTCTCGCCGTTTTCCGTTGATTTGAAGCGTTGATCTGATGATTATGACGTCTATTTTTCCGCATATAGACGTTAGGATTTTACGAAATGACGGGCGCAGACAAGGATAGACAGCTTATTTCGCTTCTCGGCGAAAATGCCCGCATGCCGACGGCATTGATTGCGCGCCGTTTGGGCCTTTCGCGCACGACCGTGCAGACCAGGATCGAACGGCTGGAGCGCGATGGCGTTATCACCGGCTACGGTGTGCGGCTGTCGGATGATTTCGAGCGGGGGTTGGTCAAGGCGCATCTGCTGATTACGCTGGCGCCGAAGGCGCTTGGCCGCGTGACCCCGGCGCTCGAGGCGATCCGCGAGGTGCAGACGCTGCATTCGGTCAGCGGCAGCTTCGATCTGATTGCCATCGTAGCGGCGGCGTCGATCAGCGAACTGGATTTGATCATCGATCGGATCGGCGAGATCGACGGCGTCGATCGAACCTTGTCGTCAATCATTCTATCGACCCGCATCGATCGATAGATTGATGCGGCATGAAAAAAAGCCCGGCAGTTTCCCGCCGGGCTTGTTCAATTTCCGTGTGGTGCCCAGGCTCCGTATCAGAAGCCCGTGCCGCCCTTCAGCTCATTCATGACTGTACGGATAATGATCTTGATATCGAGCAGCAGCGAGAAATTGCGGACATATTCGACGTCGCAGACGATCCGGCGGATCGCCTTCCAGCGATTGGACGTCGGGCCGCGCAAACCGCGGGCCTGGGCAAGACCGGTCAGGCCGGGCCGCATCAGGTGGCGGTTTTCATAGCCCCGGACCAGTTCCGAATAGTTCCTGCCGGCGGCAAGCATATCCGGTACGTGGGGGCGGGGTCCGACCAGCGACATATCGCCGATCAGGACATTCCAGAGCTGCGGCAGTTCATCAAGGTTGGTCTTGCGCAGGATGCGGCCGACGCGGGTGATCCGGGGGTCGTTGCTGACCGTCTGGCGCACGCCGGTTTCATCGCCGAGATCCGTGAACATGGACCGGAATTTAAGGATTTCGAATGGCGTTTCGTTCAGACCCGTCCGCAACTGGCGGAAAAAGACGGGTCCTTTGCTTTCAAGCTTGATCATGATGGCGATTATCAAGATCACCGGGCAGAGAACCAGCAGACCGCAGAAGGAACCGACGATATCGATGCCACGCTTGACGGCCAGATGAACGGGCCGGTCCGGTGCAGCTGCGGGATTGATGTAGAAATTGCTATCGTCCGTGCGACGACCGGTGTTCTGCAGCGCGACGACTTGCCTCCCGGAAATCGCTCTGCTCAGCCGGCTATCGTCGCTCCCAAGAACAGGTGATTGTTGCAGCATCATCTTCTCTGTCATTGCGTTGAATACTCCTGGCACCTTTGACAGACAACAAACGGCAAAATTTTGACCGCCTGCGGCAATTTCATTTGTCCAAAGTCGCCGTTTAAAATGCTCAAAAACGAACGACCACCGACATGCGGGGAAGCCCCCGAATGTTTACAGTGTGACCTCGGCTGTATCGTCCCTGGAAATTTCTTGGCGCTGATAAAGCAATTTTTCTGCTTAGTGATTTATTAAATATGATCGACTTTGACAACCCGGCAAAAGCGCAATTGTCGGTCGCGTGGTTAATATGGGGCCGTTCCGACTGAGCCAATTTTGGGCTGTTTCCTTGTAGAACAGGGGGTTGCCGCTTCGGTGTCCCAAAACGGAGCAATGCTGCATTGCAAGAAAATATGAGCGACCGCCGGCCCATTTACAATCGTGGCGTGCTGAAATCGAGCCGGTTTAAGGCGCAAGCCTCGCTGAAGTAGGTTTTTTGTGGTGCGGTGCAGCACTCAGCGATTCGCAGCCGGCTCATCTTTTGTCGGCAGGGCGATTTCGCCCGGCACGGCGCCTTCCCCTGGAATGATGCCCCCCGACAGCGGATCGGCGGCGCCGTCCGGTAGCGGAAACCACTTCGAACGATCGAAATAGCGGGCTTCCAGCTTGGGCTTGCGGCGATCCACGTTCTGGCTGGCAAGGAAGTTGTAGCGGGGCGTTTCGCCGAATTCCTTCTTCATCTGGATGCGGCTACCGAAATTGCGGATGTCGAAGTTTTCGAGCGCCCGGATTTTCGTGAGCACCTCATCGCTGTTGTCCCAGCGCACCTGGCGAAGGAAGATCGTCGCGGCTTCGCCACCCAGTCTGGCCACCTCGTCGCGATCCGCCGGCTGCTCGATATTCAGCTTGATCCGAAAGGACGTGACCCTGTTTTCCTGATCACCCTTGATGGCGATGAAGACCGAGGAGGCAATTGTATCTTCGCCGCCCTTTTTGGGAAGATTGTTGAGGGATGAGCACTCCCAATTGTCCTTGTTGGCGCTGCTCACCGTCCATGTCAGGTCGGTGAAGCCGCCGCTCCGCAGGCGGTCGCAGAGGGTTCTGGGGTCGCTTTGGATCAGGCGGACGAAATGCTGTTCCTCGGCGCTGAAATTGGAAAAGGCGTGGGCGGGCAGGGCCATCAGGGACGGCGGAAGACGGTCGCGCCGCGATCCGAACGGTGACTTCCGCTCAATCGATCGCGGTACGGTCGGCGAGATCTGCGGGAAACCGGCATAGTCCAGCAGAAGTTTCAGATTGCGACGGTCATTGGCCAGCAGCACGGTTGTCAAAATAGCGGCAAAAACCGTCAGCACCGCCAGCAGAAAGAAGATCTTTCCCGACCGGTTTTCCCGCTTCTGCTCCATTCCGAAACCCGAACTCCACAGCGTGTCGCCGCATCAGCCGGCCTGGCGATGCTTGTACGCCGATATCAGCACCCAAACCAGAGCCACCGGCCAGACCAGGCATAGGATAAGCCCAAAAAAACGCAACCAGTCCCAATGTCCACCTCCCGTGCGTCCTTCCCGATAGGTGCTCTCGAGAAAGAGGAGGCCGATCACGGTATAGATCGACAGGAAAAAGGCAGGCCAGGTCATGATGCGGATTCCGAAATTCGCGAAAGAATGATGATACTCGATACGCGCAACTTCAATGTCGCTGCTCACTGGGATCAAAGACCGTACCAGCCCGGCAGAAAAGCGCAGGAATGACCGCAACGAAGCCCGCGGGCCTTATCGCATGATTCGAAGGCGCGGCACAATCGACCCGATTTTGCCGAAAAGCCTGACAGGTCAGGAGCCTTCGTCCGGAATGTTCAGCACATGGCCACAGGCCTTGCAGTGCACGGCATCCGCGTCATGCCGCTGCAGGCCGCACTGCGGGCAGGGATGCACGACCTTGTAAGGCCGCACCACGGCCTGGGCGAGGCGGACAAAGAGCGAGATGCCGAAGATCATCGTAATGATCGAGGTGATCTTGCCGAGCGTGCCGGGAAGCGTCACGTCGCCGAAACCGGTGGTGGTCACCGTTGCCACGGTGAAATACAGCGCATCGATGAAATTGCCGATCTTCGGTTCGCGGCCATAGAAGGTCGTGTAGACGAAGCCGGTGACGAGGAAGAGGAATGTCAGGAGATTGACGCAGGCCTGGACGACTTCCTCGACGCGCCCGTATCCGATCCGCAGCAGAAGCAGCTTCAAAAGCTTGCTCTGGCCGAGCGCCCAGACGCGCAGGAAACGCAGGAAGGCGAAACTCGACAGCAGGCCCGGAAACAGAAGCGTCGCGAGGATGACAAGGTCGACCCAGGTCATTCCTCTCCCCAACCAGTAGCGCAGATTGGGTGCAATGATCGCGCGTGCGGCAAGCTCGAAGGCGATCAGAAGGGCGATGCCATAGTCGATGAAGAGAAAGACATTGCCCCGTCCCAGATGCGGCGAAGCGATGAAGAAGCCGATAATGGCGATATCGAGCAGCGCCATCGAGACCTGGAACTGGATCGCGCCCGGATGACTGCCGAAATAGAGCGAGCGCAGGCGACGGCGCAGGCGTTCGAACCCGGTCATTGTCTCGGCTGTATCATTGTTGCTGGCCATCCTACCCGGATAGGGCCGGCGGTGAACCGGGTCAAGCGCCTGGTGGCAGCCGGGACGAACCCTGATGGTCCGCCCCGGCTTTTGATCTGCTTGCTTGGCGCTTTTGGTTACTTGGCGCTTTTCGGGAAGGCGGGCAGCTTGGAGATGTCGTTCGGGTCATGCTGGACGATCATGGTCGCGTCCAGCGCCTTGGCGATCCCGGTCAGCCGCTCCATCGAGGCCAGCGTTTCCGCGCGGTCGAAGTTGAACCCCGGCACGCCGCGGTTTTCGAACTGCTCCTCGAAATGCACGACATCGCCGGAAAGCAGCACCGGTCCGGTTTCCGCAAGGCGGACGAGCAGGCTTGTCTCGCCGGGCGTGTGGCCGGGGGTCGAAAGAATGGTCACGGTTCCGTCGCCGAAGACGTCGCGGTCGCCGGAGATGGCGTCAACTTTCGCACCGTCGTCGAGCCAAGGCTTGACGAAGGCCGGATCGACGCCGAAGGGCAGGGGGGTATTCCTGAACTGCGCAAGGTCGGCAGCACCGATCATCAACGTCGCCTGCGGAAAGGACGCGGCCTGCCCGACATGGTCGAAATGGTTGTGGCTGATGCCGAGCCGGCCGATCTGACCGGGCTTGAGGTCGATTTCCGCGAGCTGGCTCGGAATGTCCTTGGCGAGCGTTGGTGCGAGGACCGCGGCCGGATCGAGTTTCGCACCCAGAAGACCGCTCGGCAATCCGGCGTCCCAGAGCATGTAGTCCTGATCGTGGCGGATCACATAGCAGCTGTTGGTCAGCGTCCGCTTCTCGCCGACATGATTGTAGGTGTCGGAAAACAGCGAGAGGTCGCGGACCTCGATCTCGCCACAGTCGAGCCGCCAGAGCTCGACCTCTGCGGCATGGGCGGTGGACGCCATCAGGGCAGCGGCGGAAAAGAGAAGTGTAGCAATCGGGTTCATATCGGTCTCCTTGGATGTGGAGACCGCTTTTGCGGCATTCCGTGCGCGGTTGAGGGTCC
Organism: Hyphomicrobiales bacterium; assembly: GCA_900472785.1. Lineage (GTDB taxonomy): Bacteria > Pseudomonadota > Alphaproteobacteria > Rhizobiales > Rhizobiaceae > Pararhizobium. The sequence continues at coordinate 96,358 of UCJH01000026.1, forward strand.
GCTTCGATCGATTTCGAGCCCGAAACGCTCACCGCGACGGTTTTTTATCGACCTGTCCTGCGCTATCGTTTCGGTCATGAACATTCATTACAAAAGCAGCGACGACGCCCATCTCAGATCCATGCTCGTGGACCGCCTGCGGCCGATGATGGCGCCGAACGGCACGGCCGGCCGCTATGCCCACGGCAACCGGCTGTTTTCCTACTGTTCCATAGACAAGGAGCGCTTCAAGGCGATCGAACTTCCCTGTCCTCTGATCGGCATCATGTTGCGAGGACTGAAGGAAGTGTGGCTCGGCGATACGATGCATCTTTTCGAGCCGGGCACGGTCTTCGTGCTGCCGGGTGGGGTGTCGATGGATGTGGTCAATATTCCGGCTGGCCCCAGTTCCTCCTATGAATCGCTGCTGCTGGAGGTGCCGGCGCTGCCGGTCGGCATGGCGCCGCTCACGGGAGACGAGAAAACAGGCTTTCGCGACCGGGACAGGCAGTTCCGCGTGCCGCTGGATGCGGATCTCGTCGAGACGCTCATTCATGCGGCGACGACGATCGGCAGCGAGGCGCTGGGCGAAGCGGTCAAGGCGGTGCGGCTGATGGAGGTGCTGACGCTTCTGCGGCCGCTTGCCGCCGCCCGTCCGCTGTTCGAGACCGCTCTGCCCGACGAAGTGGCGTGGCTGGTCGGAAGCGCCCCGTCGGAGGCCTGGACGGTCGAGCGGGTCGCCGATCATCTTTAANNTCTTTGCATCGGCGCCTCGACCTTGCGCCGGCGCCTGGCAGCCGAGGGAACGTCGTTTCGCGCGATCGTCCGGGCCGAGCGGCTGCGCGCCGGCCAGAGCGCCCTTGCCTCCGGCGCGTCGAGCCTCGCCGCTGCCGAAGCCGCCGGCTATGCCTCACGGTCGCATTTTGCGCGGCGTTACCGGGAAAGCTTTGGCCAGTCGCCTAGCGGTCGCCGGGCAGACTGAATTTGCCTGTAGGGTGGATTCCGGATGATGTGCGTCACATTGTCATTTGTGATCCGGGCAGGCTACCCCCCTCTGTCACGTCGTGACATCTCCCCCTC
>UCJH01000072.1 GCA_900472785.1 Hyphomicrobiales bacterium
TGTCATCAAGATACTTGAGAAAAAACCGGATCAGTTCTGCGCCCTTGTCACCGATATCCGGATGCCCGGAGAGCTCGACGGCTGGGATGCCGCCAGACATGCGAGGGAATTGCGTCCGTTGTTGCCCGTCATCTACATGACAGGCGATAGCGCAGCGGCTTGGCGCGCCCATGGCGTACCAGGAAGCATACTCCTCCAAAAACCTTTTGCCGAGGCGCAACTCGTTACCGCGCTGGCGACTCTGCTGAATGAGACTAATAACTCCTAAGGGCGATTTCCAATAAGGGATTGCAATCTGTGCTATTATTCCGCTTGGGCAAGTGATGTCCCGGAAGGAATGACCGATGATCTTGACCGAGATGACTAGCGAGGATTGCGTTGATGTCCTCGCGCACGGCCATATTGCTCACGTTGCCTGCGCGAAGGACAACCGGCCCTATGTTGTGCCGATCCAGTATGCATTTGACTCCCCTAGCCTTTATGGATTTTCCATGCCTGGCAAGAAGGTCGATTGGCTGAGAATCAACCCGCTGGTGTGCATCCAGGTGGGCGAAATCAAGACAAATGAGGTCTGGCGCAGCGTCATCGTCGAAGGACGCTACGAGGAGTTACCGGACAACGAGCAAAGGCACAACGAACGGCTGCATGCCTGGTCACTACTGGAAAAGCGAAGCAACTGGTGGGCGCCCGGCGCCAGCAAGCCAGGCCCGACTGCAAAGACCGGAAAGGCTCTAGAACCTATCTTTTTTTGTCATCCATGTTGACAGCCTCACCGGCCGGCAGTCGGCAGCGGGCGGAAACTGAGAGACGAATTTTGGGAAGCCACTCAGCTGCGCCTCGAGCCATGCCAACCGCCTTATTGGCGGGCGACGGGTCAGCTATAGACAGGCCGGAATAGTCAAGTTTCACTGTTTGACCGGCTGCGGCGGTGGTTTCGACGGCGAATACGAAGCCTTGGCGATACGCTCGATGAACTACTAGTGACGCTCACAAAAGGCGCTCGCTGCATGAACAAGAGGTTCACATTGGGTTCACAGCAACTGGCGCATGGTCAGCCATCAACTCGAAAGGATGACCATGCCCAAGATACTCAAGACCGTAGGCGCCGCCGCAGTTGCTGCGGTGCTTGGCCTCACCGCCTTTACGCCAATGTCAGCCGCTCCATTCGTACCCGCACAGGTTCAAACCTCCTCTGATGCCCAAGCGGTTCGATATCGCGAAAAAGACAATGTCCCGCGTTGGAAGAAGCGACATTACAATCGTCATGACCGCGTAGAAGGTCGTCGTGATAGGCGCCATTACCGTGCTGAGCGGCATCAGGATCGCCGCGGCTATTGGAACGGCCACCGCGGCTATCGTCAGCACCGGCGCGGTTACCGCCGCCACTCGGATGGTTACTACTATGCGCCTAGCGTGTTCCAGTTGTACATTCGATAAATAACACGTTTTTGTAAAGCCGTCACTTTTAAAGAGGTGGCGGCTTTCGCGTTGTTCTCCGGTTGGTTAGAAGACCGTTCCGCAACAACTGCAAGCATGCTATTTGTTAGCCTAGGACCAAATAGATAGCCGCGCGGCAGTCTAACGGCGCCAGTCGGATACATTTTAACCGAAACCATAAAAATGCTTTTGATATCGAAGATGTGACTGTTCCTTGCGTTACAGTCACATTGACGAAAAAATCTAATTTAAGGTATGTTTGCACCGAGAGAATATAATCTTGAGCGTAAACGTTCAATCTGCAGACATATTTTGTATTTTGTTTCAACCTGCGGGTGACGTCTGAATACGCCGCCGCGAACTGAGGAACAGGGTTATGTTCAGTGGCATGATCCGTGCGGCAGCCGCCGCAGTCATCTTAACGTCCAGCTGGACCACCGCAGCCTATGCGGCAGCGGAAAAGCGTGTCGCACTCGTTATCGGCAACAGCGCCTATGAACATATGGGCAAGCTTGCCAATCCGCGCAACGACGCCGAACTCATCGGCAGCACCCTACAGCATGCAGGGTTTGAGGTCATTTCCGGCATCGATCTCGGAAAGAGCGAGATGCGCGAAAAGATCGACGAATTCACCGAATCGGCATTCGAAGCCGATGTCGCCGTGATTTATTATGCCGGACACGGCATGCAGATCGACGGCCAGAATTATTTCATTCCGGTCGATTCCAAGATCGATAGTGTGCCACAGGTCCGCACCCAGACGATCAGCATCAAAACCTTTATGGAAGCCTTACCTTCTAAGCAGGCTGTCAACATCCTCATTCTCGATGCGTGCCGCGACAACCCGTTATCACGTTCGCTGCAGGTTGCCATCAGCAGGTCGAATAAGGTCGAACGGGGCCTTGCAAATATTCAGGCAAGCCAGAGCAATCATGACGATGGCGGTCTGCTTATCGCTTACGCGACGGATCCTGATGATGTCGCCGCTGACGGCAAAGGCAACAACAGCCCTTATTCGACTGCGCTCGCACGCCACCTGACAGAGCCGGGCGTCGAAATTCAGAGCGCACTCACGCGCGTTCGCGCTGAGGTGACGAAAAACACCAGTGGCAAGCAGCGCCCTTGGGCAAACGCATCCCTGTCGCGCGAGGTCTTCCTTGGCGGAGAACCTGCTCCAGTGTCGAGCAATGTTACGCCAGAGCAGATACTACAGCAGCCGGTCATCGCTTCGGGTGTATCGGAATTGCAAAACATCAAGCAGATTGAGCAAAAAATTTGGGACGAAGCATCCAAGCGCAACACGATTACTCTTTACGAATATTATCTGAAAAAATATCCAGACGGTGATTATGCCTCAATAGCGCTAATAAACCTCGATGAACTCAAAGCGGAGCAGGTGCAGGACAAGCCGGGCGAAACGAACGCCATCGATAATAATGGTGATCAGGAGCAGCGAACCGCCAAGGCGATCGAGCCGGCTGTCGCGGTTAAACAGATGGAACAACCCGTCGAAGAACTTGCTGCCATTGAAATCCAGAGGACCACAGGGCAGACGGAAGCACAGACAGGCAGTTCATTTGCAAGCGAAATGCAGCTTGCGCTCGACAAGGCGCACAGAATTGAACTCCAGAAGCGCCTGACGAATCTGGGCTTCGAGACCGGTAGTTCGGATGGCAACCTTGGTGCTCGGTCTCGAAACGCCATCGGTGCTTGGCAGTCCGCCAACGCCTTCCCGGCGACGAACTACCTCGATAAGGAGCAGTACGATCTTATCGTCAAACAAAGCGAACCCTTCTTGAAAGCCGTACGCGCCGCGCCGGAGATAGAAAAAAAGCGAGTTATTCGAAACAACAAAGGCAACAAGAATCGGGAAAAGCGTAACGTTCGGCGGAAGCCGCCTACACACTCGGCCGTTGCCAACGGACAAAATTTAAATCGGCGAACTGTAAAAACGCCCATCGTCCAAAATAGTAACCGCAAGAACACCGTTCAGGGTAGCTTCGGAGACCGTGGCGGCGGCGGCGGCAGTACCAAGGAATAAAGACTGTCACGGTCCACCATAGCCATCCGATAAGGCAGGAGAACAGTTCCGGAGTGGCAACAGCGTTGTCTGGCGCCAGGGCTAATCTACGCCGCCAAACAACCTTTTGCGAATTAACCCCGGCAGACGCGTTCGAAGGGATGAACCGGAATTTCAATTTCTGATCGTAGCAAGCTTTTGACTGGAGGTCAGAAATG
>UCJH01000001.1 GCA_900472785.1 Hyphomicrobiales bacterium
GGCCAAGGCCCATTTTCATCTCTCTTCGGCGGCGGACTGCTGGGCGGAAGTTCGTTCCAAGCGAACACGACGCTGGGCAGCTTTCTGGGCGCCGGAGGGTTACCGAAGTTCGCAATGGGTGGCGAATCCGCATCGCCTGCCATCTTCGGCGACGCCGGGCCTGAAGCCGCTGTGCCGCTTCCCGACGGCCGCCGGATCCCGGTGGATCTCCGCGGGGCCGGTGGCGGCGCAAGCTCCCTTGCCGTCTCTGTCGGCGTGACTGTCGATGACGACGGAAACCTGCAGGCCTACGTGAAGAAGATCTCGCAAGAATCAGCCAACTCGGCAACGCGGTTGCTGGAGGCAAGCCTGCCCAACAAGGTCCACAGCAAGGTGCTGAAGGTCAATCAGCATCCAAAACAGGTTGACAGTTCATGGTAAAGCTCGAGCGTCTCCTGAGCGCGGAACTGAGGCGGAACCTTGCCGCGGGCGGACGGCCACGTCTGCCGGACGGGGCGGACATCCTTTGGGGCGCCTTCCTCGACCTCTCGAAGGCTCGCTCATATCACGCTGCAGGCCCGAACCCGATTTCGTTCAACGAGATAGAGGCATGGATCAGGCTGATGCGATGGCCCTTGCGGCCGCATCACGTAGCGATCATTCGGGCACTGGACGACTCCTTCATTGAAAGCTTTTACCGCAATCGCGCTCAACCACCGGCCGGAGGAAAGACAGTGCCGCAAAGATCCGGCCACGCCGTGTCCCCGCAACTCTTCGACGTCATTTTTGGATAGCATGATGGTCTATCTCGCGAACTACACTCGCAAGCCTCAGCCGCCAAAAGCAATCATCCGCGGCGAGCGTCGGCAGCACGTCATCAGCAGGATCATCGACATGTTGGACGATTACCGGCTCTCAAAATACGAGAACGAAGGCGAAATCCGCGCCGGGCTGCGATCGGCGCTTTGCCTTGAGGGACACGGCTGGCATCCATCAGATCACGAGTCCGAAGGCCTGCTCGCTACCGCCTTTACGAAAATGGGTGCACGACGCCCGACCTGGCTGGAGGGCCAACCCGAATATCTTGTTCCAAGCGAAAATTGCATTCGTTGCGGTGGCGAACTTGACGACGAGACGATGACGCGGGCCAGTCGGTTCTGCTCGGAAACCTGCCTGCAGGCAGCGCGGATTTATCGGGAAGGGCTTGAGCGGTATGACCGGGAGCGGGTCCGGTGCACAGCCGCAAATGTGATCGCGAAAGCAACCGCTCCGGAACGACGGTGCCAATTTTGCGAGGGCGTGTTTCGAACGGCGGATAAGCGCCAGATATTTTGCAGCCATGCGTGTTATGAAAAAGCCGAACGAAATACCGCCCGCCACAAGAAATGCGTCCGCTGCGATACCGCCTTTGTCGATCGCGCCTCAAGCCATCGGCCGCAACGGTATTGCTCGGTGGAGTGTATGAGCGCAGAACGATACGCAACTACAGAACGCCAATGCCTCGTATGCGAAGGGACGTTCCAAGGGAAACCCAAGAGCAAGTTCTGCAGTTCGAAATGCTCGAATATCTGGTACCGGCGCCGCCGTCTTCAGCAAGCAGACGATTCATTGGCGACTTCCACCGTTGTCCTGCCGTTACCGACGCTGTCGCCGGCCGTGTTCGACCGGGAGTTCGGGATCGCGGCTTAAACGTTCCGCCATCTTAGAGCGCCCGTTTAAACCCTGCCTTGTTTACGCCGATGTAGGTGAGGAAGTCACGCCCAGCCTGCGTTATGACTATGTCAGGCCCAACTTGCTCGACCAAACCTTGGAGAATCAAAAAGTTTGACCAGGTCGAAAAATCCCACGATCCAAGTTCGGCGTACTCCTTGCGCGGGCCTCCATCGTACCAGGTTTCGGCCTCGAATCTCGGGATGGACGCTCCTGAGAGCTTTTGAAGAAATTCGATCTGGGAACCAAATATAAGGCCGAACAGAAACTCACACTGAGCCGCCACGCGCGTTTCGGCGAGCTTGGCCAACAGAACCGGAATTCGCTGGTCCTCTGACACTAGGGCCAAGTCGCTCTCGAGGCTTTTGGCAACAGTGACTACCGTTGGAAGTGCGTGTGCGAGCGGGTAATTTGGGTCCGATGCTTGAAGGTGCACATTCGATACGTTGGGCGCGGGAGGTGCATTCAACTGCGAGCCAAAATCGATGACCTCCCGACTTACCCGACTGATTTCTAATATTTTGACCCGAATCTGCTTGCGGAACATCCAAGCGCAAAGAAAAAGTGCCAGGGGCCAAGCGTTGAATGTGACCTTCGCCCACTCAAGCCAGGGGATAGAATTCAGATATTGCCAAGCCGAATAAATTGCACCCATAACGTTCCTCCATGCGAGGATAGGCTCATAGGTGGCGGTAACCCGCAACGGCAAGCAGCTTTAATTCACCGCTATTTGGGTAGCGTTGCCTAAAACTGGAATACACGCTTTACTAAGCGAGACAATTTTTTTTGGATATAGGCGCGATCATGAAAATTACCGCGACTGCGTTGAATCGTAAGACCCGCATGAAACACGTGTTGGTCGACTCAGAAAATCCATTCTTTACCACCGATGGTGACGAGCATGGGAACGTGAGTTTGGAAATATCGACGCGCGAAATCTCGCTGACAGGGCAGTACACCGTAAGGGTGTTGTTTAATGTGGAGGAGATCAACAGGTTGATGCGCGCCTCCAACGCCGGTTATCTGATGGATCGTATCGAAATCCTAGAAGAGAAGCTCAAGGAACTGCGGGAAGTCTAAAAGTTTGCGCGTCCGATTTTCAGACGCACAAACAGATGGGCGTTAGTTGCGGGGAACTCTTCGTCCGCCAACGGCGGCCGGAACTCGAGCCAGTGCCCGCAATTTATTCACGATGAAGATTTTTCGCGGGTACTCCCCCGTTGGGGGAAGACGCACCCAGGTTTGGATGGATTTCCGAGATGCCCCCACGTTTTGGGGATATCTGGTTGCCAAGAGGAGTGAGTAGGATTTGTCGCGACAATCGGCGGCAATTTGCACTTCTCATATTGGGGCCTATCAAGTGTGAAACGTCCAGTTAGTTTACATCTGGGCAAGGTGGGAATTTCTTACTGCGTCCGGATTTTGGACGGGGTCAGCTGTCACAGCTCGCCTGAAAGTATTTCGTCGATCTGGCCCGCGTAGACGATGGAATAAAGCTCTCCTCCAAAACGGCGGAGCTTTTCGAGGTGATTTTTCAAAAGAGGAACTGCTTTCACATTCCTTTGATCAGTTGGTTTTTTAAAATTCTGAAAGTGGAAATCGCTGTTTGCTACCGTGCCACCGTACATTGGGCCACCGTGCACGATGATGTTCCGATCAACTGCAAGACCCTTAATTATCTTGAGGCAATCCACCAGCTCAGGATCGTCGTCATATGCCTTCGCCTCTATAAGCGCGATCAGGAACTCGATTTTCCCGCTCTCGCCGTTGAACCTGTTAAGTATCGCGTCAGCTCTTTCAATGGGAATGTCGAGCCGTTCGGCAGTGAGCGACCGCAGCATATGGTGAATTGAGCCCCAAATGGAAACAACCGTCCCGATGTCTTGGAGGATTTCTGGTGACGCCTCAAACGGGGTACCAAGGCCTGAACTAAAGCGTTTTAAGTTTTTTCTCATCTCTGACGACAATTACCTCCCCGGCGTCTTTGGCAACATCGAGTGGAGTTTATGAAGCTCACGAAGATCAAGGGTGGCGATGTTCTCGTCCCAGAAATCTGAGGCAACAACAGGTTCAGGAAGAAAGTTGGTCACTCTCACCGTGCCATCCTTATCAACTGACACTGTTCGCTCTCCCCGAAGCTCTAGGTATTTCTCCACCAAGCCAACTAGTTTGGCTTCGGATGTCTCGCCGCAGCTGTTAAGCCAAGCTTCCGCCGTCTCAGGATCTGTGAACATCGGCCTATCTGGCGTCTCGAGCAAGGTGCCGTCCGCCGCCTCAATCGAAACCGCACCCTCAAAGTGCGTCATGATCTCGCCGCTCGGATCCTCCTGCTCAATCCTGTAGAGCTCTTTCAGGCCGTTTTGGCCAATCAAAGTAGATTGCATGATTCTCTCCTCATTGCTGACGATTTACGCACGACGAGCCGCGGCACGCAACGGGATCAATCCGCGCCTCATGTTGCATTCCATGTTGCATGGAGTAGCGGTCATCGTTTTGAAACCCTTGGAAATCAAGGGAAGTGCCTTGCAACATGGTGCGACAAGAAATTAAGGGGCTCCGTCACCGGAACCCCTGCATCGTATTGAAAAGTATGGAGAATTTTTTGGAGGCCTCGCCCGGAATTGAACCGGGGTGCAAGGATTTGCAGTCCTCTGCGTCACCACTCCGCCACGAGGCCTCAAGACGATCGATTGAACAATCGTGACGGGCGTTTAGAACGATTTCAGTATTTGCGCAAGACGTCATTTCTGAAAAATGGGGCTTTCAAACCGCTGAAATGCGTTTCGTCACCTTTCTTCACAGGCATGCAAGCTGCGCTGCCGAAACGATAATCGCGCCGATGGTCTTCGCGTCCGACGTTGACTTCCGCTTGAGCAGACCTAGTTCTCGCACATGTTGATTATAAGGAGTTTTGAATGATCGCAGGGCCGAACACTCATGCACGCACAGGGGTCTTAGGGCTTGACGACATATTGCAGGGTGGATTCTCTCGCGGGCATGTTTTCCTTCTCGAGGGGAACCCCGGAACCGGTAAAACGACCATTGCTCTTCAGTTTCTGATCGAGGGTGCAAAACTCGGCGAACGCTGTCTTTACGTCACCTTGTCGGAAACCGCATCGGAGCTCCGCAACGGCGCAAGCTCGCACGGGTTTGAACTGTCCGACAGCATCGAAGTTTTTGAACTGGTGCCTCCGGAAAGCCTGCTCGATCCCAACCAGCAGCAGAGCCTGCTTTATTCGTCCGATCTTGAGCTGGGCGAAACCACAAGGCTGATCCTTGACGCCGTCGACCGCGTCAAGCCGACCCGGATCGTTCTCGACAGCCTCTCGGAAATCAGGCTCCTTGCGCAAAGTTCCCTTCGATATCGCCGGCAGATCCTGGCGCTGAAGCATTACTTTGCCGGCCAGGGCTCGACGGTTCTTATGCTCGACGACCTGACTGCGGACGTCCGCGACAAGACGGTCCATAGCGTTGTGCATGGTGTCGTGCACCTTGAGGAGCTTGCCCCCAATTACGGATCGGAGCGGCGGCGGCTGAGGGTCATAAAGTATCGTGGCCAGGCGTTTCGCGGCGGATATCATGATTTTTCCATCAAGACCGGTGGCGTCCATGTGTTTCCAAGGCTCGTCGCGAATGAACATCGCACCAGCTTTCAGCGCGATCGGGTGACCAGCGGTGTCGAAGGTCTCGACAAACTGCTTGGCGGAGGCATTGAAAGAGGATCGAGCACGCTGCTGATCGGACCCGCCGGAACGGGAAAGAGCACGTTTGCCCTGCAGTTCGCGGCCGCTGCCGTCAACCGTGGCGAGGCGGTCGCCATTTTCATCTTTGATGAAGAACTCGGCTTGCTGTTCGATCGGATGAAGGGAATCGGTATCGACCTCGAAGCGATGCGCGATTCCGGGCATCTCCACATCGAACAGCTCGATGCGGCGGAATTGTCTCCCGGGGAATTCGCTCAGCGCGTCCGAAACCGCGTCAGCCAGGCAAGAGCCAAGACCGTCATCATCGACAGCATCAATGGATACCAGGCGTCGATGCCGGAAGAGAACGCCCTGATCCTGCACATGCACGAACTGCTGCAATATCTTAATCGTCAGGGCGTGAACACCTTTCTCACGGTTGCCCAGCATGGCCTCGTCGGCGACATGAAATCGCCTGTTGATGTCACATATCTGGCAGACACGGTTGTCCTGCTCCGCTATTTCGAAGCGACGGGCAATGTCCGCAGGGCCGTTTCCGTGATCAAGAAGCGGACCGGGCAGCATGAAGACACGATCCGGGAATACAAGATCACCAATAACGGTCTTGGGCTTGGCGAGCCGCTGTCGGAGTTTCAAGGCGTCCTACGCGGCGTGCCGACATTCATAGGCAGTGCCCGCTCTCTGGTGCCGAAAAACGGGAGTGACGCCGATTCCTAACGCCGTCAGCCCGGTCGCCATCATTTTCACGCCGGATGGACGGGACGCCGAAATCGCGGCCAATCTTCTGACCGAGACAGGCATAGTGTCGCGTTCGGTCGCCGATATCGTCTCGTTTTCGGCGGCACTGGACGATTCGACGGCACTTGCAGTGGTCACCGAGGAAACGCTCCGGTCGAGCGATCTAAAGTCCCTTGCCGACTGGATCAACGGACAGCCGGCATGGTCGGATTTGCCGTTTATCGTTTTGACCCGGCGCGGCGGCGATTCGGAACGCAATCCGAGCGCGGCAAGGCTCTCGGAAATCCTTGGCAACGTCACGTTCATAGAGCGTCCCTTCCATGCGACCACCTTTATCAGCGTCGCCCGCTCGGCGCTCAGGGGGCGGGGGCGCCAACTCGAGGCCCGCTCGCTGCTGGAGGATCTGCGCGAAGGCGAACGACGCCTGCAGACCGCCCTTGAAGCCGGGCATCTCGGCGCATGGGAGCTGGATATCGAACCCATGACGTTGAAGGCATCCGAAACCTGCAAGTCGATTTTCGGACGCAGGGCGACCGACGTTTTCGGATATGACGAGCTGCTACGCACCATACACCCCGACGACCTTCTTAGAATGCAGGATGCCGTCCGGGAAACGCTCCAAACGGGCCGCGATTATTCTATCGAATACCGTGTGGTCTGGCCCGACGGGTCGATTCATTGGGTGGAAATACGCGCGCAGCTTTATCGCCAGAGAAATACCATGGCGGAAAAGCTGGTCGGCGTGTCGTCCGACATCACCTCCCGAAAGCTCTGGGAGGAGGAGCTCAAGAGATTGAACGACACGCTGGAGGAACGAGTCACCCAGAGGACGGCTGAACTCAATGCTTCCAACGCCACACTTGTCGAACAGGTTGCCCAGAGGGAACGGGCAGAAGAGCAACTGCGACAATCGCAGAAAATGGAAGCGATAGGCCAGCTCACCGGTGGCGTCGCCCATGATTTCAACAATCTGCTGATGGCTGTTCTTGGAAACCTGGAACTTCTGGCCAAACATTGCGCCGGAGATCCAAAGACGTCCCGCCTAGTCGAAGGTGCAATGCAGGGTGCTAGGCGTGGCGCCTCACTCACGCAGAGATTGCTGGCTTTCGCGCGCAGACAGGACCTGAAGGTCGAACCCATCGATCTCAAGGCCTTGGTCGAGGGAATGGCGGATCTGCTTGTACGCTCTGTTGGGGCAAGCGTCCGGGTCGGAATGTCGCTCCCCGATGCGCTGCCCATGACACTGGTGGACGGGAACCAGGTCGAACTCGCTTTGCTCAACCTTGCCGTCAACGCGCGCGATGCCATGCCGGAGGGTGGAGAGATATCTATCTCCCTGAGATCGGAATCCCTTGCAAAACCCCAGAAGGATCTCGCAGCGGGCGACTATGTCGTGCTGTCGGTCCGGGACAACGGGCACGGCATGGACAAGGAAACTCTGGCAAAAGCAATCGACCCGTTTTTCTCGACCAAGGAGCTTGGAAAAGGCACCGGCCTCGGACTGTCCATGATCCACGGACTTGCGGTGCAGCTGAACGGTATCCTGAAATTGACCAGCGCAGTGGGCGAGGGCACCACGGCCGAATTATGGTTGCCGTCCACCTCCAGAGAAGCGAAGGAAGAGGTGGTGGTCGATACGACCGGAACCGAAGGCGGACAGACATCACTGCGAATCCTGATGGTCGACGACGATGCGCTGATCGCGATGAGTTCGGTCGATATGCTGGAGGACCTGGGGCATGTGGTCACCGAGGCGAATTCCGGCAAGGCGGCGCTGGAACTTCTGCAAAACGGACACAAATTCGATCTTGTCATCACCGACTACTCCATGCCCGGCATGACCGGAGCAGAGCTGGCGCGCGCCGCAAAGGCACTGTTGCCGCAGCTGCCGATCATGATCGCTTCCGGCTATGCCGACCTGCCGCCGGGGGCGGGCATCGATCTGCCGCGGCTCTCCAAACCCTATAGCCAGGCCCAGCTGGAAACGGAGATAACAAAGGTCGTTTCCGCAAGGGGATGATTGCAGGCACGCCGCCTGTACAAGCGGCGAAACGGAAAATCGGCGCTGCGCGACATCAATGATTGCGAAGCCTCAAGCCTTCTTGAGAATGGCCAGCCGTTCTTCAAGGAAGGGCAGGGTCTGGTCAAAGGGCATCGCTTTGCCGAACAGATAGCCTTGTCCGATGTCGCAGCCCTCGTTGAGGAAATAGGCCAGCTGGTGGTGTTCCTCGATGCCTTCGACGGTTGTTTTGACTTCGAGGCCGCGGCTGAGATTGAGCAGCGCCTGGACAATTTTGCCATGCCTGACGCCGCCCTGTCCGAGAGATCTGACAAAACTCTGATCGATCTTGATCTTGTCGAAGGCATACCGCGCCAGTTGCGAGAGGCTGGAATAGCCTGTCCCGAAATCGTCCAGCGCCACGCAAATACCAGCGGCGTGAAGATCATCGATGATCGCGGCGGCGAGGGCCGGATCCTTGATCAGCGCGTTTTCGGTAATCTCGATTTCCAGTCTTTCCGGCGCGAAACCGGCTTCCTCGACGATTTCCAATATGCGCATCGCAAGCATCCGATCCTCCATCTGCACGGCGGACAGATTGAAGGACAGGCAGATATGCTCCGGCCATAGTTTCGCGTCTCCGCAAGCCGTGTGGAGCAGTTGCTGGAACAGCGGGGTAATCAGGCCGGTCTCTTCCGCGATGGAGATGAAGACCTGCGGCGAGATGCTGGTGCCGTCGTCCTGGGTCCATCGGGCCAGCGCTTCAAATCCGCAGACATCGCCAGTGCGCAGATCAACGAGCGGTTGATAGAAGGGCCGGATTCTGTCGGTTTCGATCGCTGTGCGCAACTGGCCTTCCAGCTTTGCGCGATCGGAAACCTTAGACTGCATCTCCTCGCGAAACAGCAGCGCCGTGTTGGCGCCAAGCGCCTTGGCCTCGTAGAGCGCAATATCCGATTTATGGCAGACATCTTTCAGCTCCGCCCCGTGCTCCGGCCACCGCGCATAGCCGACGCTCGCGCCGACCTGGCAACGAAGTGCGTCGATTTTGATCGGTCGCGTCAGGGAATGGACGATCAGCTCGGCAAACCGTGCGTCTCTGGCCGGCAACAGATCTCGCGCAACCACGATGAATTCGTCGCCGCCAAAGCGAAATACGCAATCTTCCGCTCCAAATGCAGACAAGCGTTTTGCCACTTCCTGCAACAGCAGGTCTCCACCCTGATGCCCGAGCAGGTCGTTGACCTTCTTGAAGCCGTCAAGATCGACGGAAAAGACGGTTGCCATGGGAGGATGCTCTGTCGCGCCACCATTCCCGGATGCCGGCAAGGTTTCGAACCTCTCGAAGGCATATCGATTGGGAAGGCGGGTCAGATGATCGTGCGTCGCCGTCCACAAGGCCCGCCGTCCATTTTCCTGCTGCCGCTGCATTTCCTGGCGCAGGTCAAAGATCCGCAGCAGTGAATAGAGAAAGCTTGCAAACCCGGCGATGAAAAACCCCAGGAAAAGGGCATCCACTCTGTCGCTGGAAAAGAGGCGAAATGTCGCCATGACATTCAGGCGAAAGGCGTAGAGCAAACCCCATACGGTAACGGCGCCAGCAATGACTGCGAGCAACTGTTGACCAGCTCGAGTTTCCAGAAATGCAGGCACTAAAAGCCTCCCAAACATATTATCCATCCCCTCCGACATGTTTTCGAAGGCAGAGGCCTCATTTCGCAACAGCCTGTTCGCCGAAAAAGGGCTGAAGATCATGTCGGTTGCGCACCGAACACATGATCATACGGCACGCTTGTCGCCGCATGCTCGATGAATAGTGACGGACGAAGGTTAAAATTGCCAAAATTGTTTGAAGACAGGGCGTCGTGCAAGAGTATCCCGCTCTGGACACTGAGTTTTCAGGAAGAACAGGCCGCGACGTGACGTGGAACTATTGCGGCGCCGGAGGGTTTCGGTGCGAAGGAGGCCGGCATGACAGGACGAAAGGTTTTGACGATTATTGTCGCCGCGTTTTTTGGCGTCGCTTTGCTTTTGATTTATAATGGATTTTTAAATCCGGTATCGACAAGCGGGGTGGGTCTGCCGGCGACCGTCGAACAAAAATGATCTTGGCGCGGCGGATTGCGTCGTTTAACACCTGCGTCAACCGAACGGCGTTCCGGCCGCCGCGCAACACCATCACGGCGCAGGGACGTCGCACTCAGGAGGCAACCGAGGGTGATGGTCGAGATGTTTTGCTTCCTCTGTCGAAAACATTTTTTTTAGACCAATATCGGCACACAATCGGTCGTTTACCCGGCTCGTTCAATACCAGCAGCGATTCGTCGATGGAAACGGTCGCTCTGTTTGAGGGTAGATGGATGAAATCGCCAAATTCGAAGTGAAACAACGGGGTTACCATATCAACAGCCATTTTTCGCAATCTGGATAGCGTCGATTTTCCGTGCTAGACAAAGCCCCTGTGCTTCGCACTTGTTCGCGGTTGGGGGACGATGGCGTGAAGAAACGACTGGTTGCGGTAGCCTTGACGGCACTCATGCCTGCTTTGGGAATGCTCGGGTACAATGAATTTACGGCACGCAGGGAGCGCAATGCAGAGGTGCATCGCCAAGCGGCCCAGCTGTCGCGTCAGGCTGCGTCCGAAGTGGGCAGCGTGCTCGAGGGTGTCAAGGGTCTGCTGATCGCAACATCGGCCATTCCCTCCATTGCCGAACAGGATTCGGCATCCTGCGATGCGGTCCTGAAATCCGTTGTGTCGAAACTGGCACCGGTCCGAAACATCCTTGTGCTGGACACGAAGGGCAAGCTTGTCTGCGACAGCATGGGATGGGCAACGGGGATGGATTTCAGCGACCGCGGTTATTTCAAGGATGCCTTGCAAAATGATGGGCTCGTCATCGGCGAATATACCGTCAGCAGAGTGTCCAATGCCCGCATCCTGCCGATGGCGCTGGCGCTCAAGAAGGGTGATGAGACGATCGGGGTTCTTGCGACCGGGGTGCGCCTGGAATGGCTCCAGGAAAGGATTGTGGAGCGCGGATGGGCCGCCAGCAGCTCGATCACCATCGCGGATCGGACCGGCGTTATATTGGCGCGCAGCCCCGACTACGAAAAATTCATCGGAACAAAGATTTCGGATCGCTTCCAGTATCTGGTGCATGAAGAAAAGCCCGGAACCCTCGAAATCGTCAGCCGGGACGGCTCGCCGCGGATTGTGGGTTACACTCCGGTTTCGAGCATCTCCCCGCTCTACGTCGCCGCCGGTATTTCCGAGGCCGAAGCCCTTGCCCCGATCAATCGCGCCACAGCCATGGGCCTTATGATGATGACGATCGGCGCCAGTCTCGCGCTGTTTGCGGCCGTGTTCGTCGGCAACACCTTCATTCTCCATCCCATCAACCGCATCGTTGCCGTCCTTCAGCAGTGGCGCGACGGGAATACCTCGGTTCGCACCGGAATGAAGGGGCAATATAGCGAACTCGGTCAGGTCGGCGCGTCGATCGATGGCCTGCTGGATGAACTTGAGGTTCGGCGATCCGACAGCGAGCGGGCCGAGGAGCGGCGCAGGCTCATGGCGCGCGAGCTTTCCCATCGGGTCAAAAACACGCTTGCCGTGGTGCAGGCGATAGCGAGACAGACGTACAAGCATCTTTCCGTGCAGAACACCGTCTTTTCCGAGCGGATCAGCGCGCTCGCCGGCGCCTACGATGTCCTGCTGTCGGACGACTGGAAGAGCGGCGACCTGCGAGAAGTGGTTGAGCATACGCTTCTGCCGCACGGCGGCAAACGAGATGCGCGAATTCAGCTGTCAGGTCCGCCCTGTATGCTGTCGTCCGACGCGGTGCTGGCATTGTCTCTGGTCACCCATGAGCTTGCAACCAATGCCATCAAGTACGGCTCGCTGCGCGAACCGGACGGGCGGCTAAACATTTCGTGGGCCTGTGACGACGGTCGCGTCAGCTTCAAGTGGCAGGAGAGGGACGGCCCAACCGTCGAAATGCCGGCCACGGAGGGGTTCGGGTCAAAGCTGATCCGCAGCGCCTTCCCGACCGCGCTCGATCCGCAATCGGCAACTGACTTCACACCGGAAGGCCTCGAATTTCGCTTGTCCTTCCTTCTGTCTCCGACAAGCGAACCAAATGCCGTGAAGGCGGCATAGAGCGCACCACCGAGGCTTTGCTTACGCGACAGGTCGAACGGTCCCGGGCGCCTTCGGATACCCTGTTTGATCGCTCTGCATTTTGCCTGTGGATTTTTCACCCGGCGCTGGCGCGTCAATCACTCGTTCAGATCACTGGGTTATTCTGGCTGGACGTACATTGCATCCGAAAGCCAAAAGACGCATGACACCCTGGAATGAATTGCTGGCCAACCTCGCAATCGTGGCGATCTCCACGTCCCTGTGGACGTTCGGACATCGTCACGTTGCCCGTTACATGCCGCGTTATAAATCGACCGCGTTCGGCATCATCATGGCCATCGGTACGATTTGCGCGATGTCCCTGCCATTTCAGTTTATTACAGGCGTTTTCCTGGATCTGCGCTATACTTTCCTTGCCGTGGCCGGCTTCTTCGGAGGTCCGGTCGCGGCTCTCCTTCCCTTCTGTGCCGCCATTGTCTGGCGCATCATGGGCGGCGGAACGGGGATATCGGTCGCCATACCGCTGATCTTAATGGCAACGGCCAGCGGGCTGATCGCCCACAGGTTTATTCGCGGCATCCCGAACGGCAAAAGCATCGTCATCATCGCTCTTGCGGTGGTCTTCAGCGGAACGGCGGGCTTTTTCGTCAAGATTCCCCTTGAAAAATGGGCCTATGTCATGCCGGAGGTGGTCGCGCCGTTTGCCCTGCTTCTCTTCGCCTCGACGGTGCTTTCCAGCCTCGCGCTTTCCCAGGAACTCAAAAGACAGGAGGCGACCAACCTCAACCGGATCTATAAGGCGATTATCGAGGCCTTGCCGGATTGCCTGAACGCAAAGGATCTCGACGGTCGCTTCATCGCGGCCAATCCCGCGACAGCTAGGCTGATGGGCGCGGAGACCTCGGCAGACCTCATCGGAAAGACCGACTTCGATTTCTACGAGCCGGAAACCGCAACTCTCTTTCGTGCAGACGAGGAGACGATCCTGCGGGACGGCAGCCCCGCCACGATCGAGCAGCGCTTCACCCGCACGGATGGAATGGAGACATGGCTTTCGACATTGAAAGCGCCGTTTGCCGATGACCATGGCACATTGATCGGGATGATCACACACAACCGTGAAATCACGGATCGCAAACGGCTGGAGAACGACCTGGCGCGGACCCAGCGCCATCTGCAGAACGCCCTTGCGAGCATGGCCGACGGATTGGCGATGTTCGATACGAGCGGACGTCAGGTTTTCAGCAACAACCGCTATGCCGAGATGTTTCCCCTGACGGCGGATATTCGGATTCCGGGAACATGCCTGCGAACGATCCTCCGGACAGCCATCGAAAGGGGAGAAGAGCCTGCCGTTTCTGGGAATGTCGACGACGTGGTGGAGCGGGCTGCGGACGCCTTCCTGCGGCCCGGCGACCGCCAGATGCGCCTCGCGGACGGCCGCTGGATCGAGGTGCGGACCCGCACCTCGGAGGAAGGCGGCAGTCTCATCGTGTTTTCCGATATAACCAAGACAAAGCGCGCCGAAGAGGAGCTGCGAAACCTCAATGAGCGCCTGGAAATCATGGCGCATACGGACGGACTGACCGGACTTCTCAATCGCCGGTCGTTCGATACGGCGCTCCAGAACCTGGTCTCGAGAAAAGGCTCGGGAATGCCCGGTCCTGGGCTGCTGATGATCGACGTCGACAGGTTCAAGGCGTTCAACGACACATACGGTCATCCGGCGGGAGATGCCTGCCTCAAAACCGTGGCCGATTGCATCGCCGCCTCGATGAAAGCCTATCCCAACAGCGTTGTAGCGCGATATGGTGGAGAGGAGATTGCCGTCATTATTCCGCATTGTGACGGCGGCCACGCGACCTCCATTGCAAGCTTCTTGTGTGCTCAGATCAGAGCCCTGCAGATCGGGCATATCGGCAGCGAGAAGGGCATCGTCACGGTAAGCATCGGAACGGCCGCCACCGGATCTGATCTCTGCGAAATGAAAGTTCTGCTTCGCTCTGCGGACGAAGCGCTCTATGCAGCGAAAGCCTCCGGGCGCGATTGCGTCAGGTCTGTTATCCCGGCAAGTTCGGCAGCGCTCAATTCTGCAACGGCCTGAATATCGAGCACCAAACGGCCTGAAGTACCCAGGAGAACCCCTAAGAATACTGTGGATTTTTCACGTTTTTCGAGACGCCCGCCTGTGATACTATGATTCAACTCAAAAGCTTCAGGCAAGCTCATGCTTATAATCTAATTCTGCAGTCATTCTCTGGCCTGTCGTCTGAACCCACGACATCGCCGTCATGCAGAAACGGATTTTGCATACAACGCACTGAATAAAGGGGGGTTCATGCCAGCATCAATTCTATTGCAAACAGCTCTCGAGCCGTCCGACCTCGATATGTTGCGACGTTTCCTCGAAGCATGGTGCGAAGAGAATCATGTCAGCATAGCCGGCGAGGAAGCACGCCAAGTGGCGGTGGGGCTCATCGCATGGTACCAGTCCGATCTGACGGACCGTTCAGAGTTTCGCAAGGCGTTCGAAACGAGCCTGCCATTGCCGCGCGAACTCAATACCTTGCTTGGACGGCTTGCGACCGTCTGAACCCGCAAGCCGATCCTTGAAGGATTGTGTGAACGGGCAGAGGCGAGCAATACGTTCGGACAAACATTTCCCGTCAAACGCATCGGGCCTGACGCCATCCGGATAGGCTTCTTAAGGTCTCGAATGACCTAAATCCATTAAGCTTCGTCTGCGGGAACTTCCGTCCGGGCTCGGCCGTTTGATGGCAAACAACCATTGAGGCGGTCATGCGGATACGAACGGGTTCGTGCCTATGCGGAGACGTAAAATATCAGGTAGCCGGCGAACCCGCACGGATCGGCCTTTGTCATTGTACCGACTGTCGGAAAGAGAGCGGGTCGGCTTTCGTGACATTTGCCATATGGCCGCGTGCGCGTTTCCGCAGTGATGGTGATTATTTGACCTATGACGGACGCAGCTTTTGTCCATCCTGCGGCGCCCGGCTTTTTAATGTCAGCGACTCGGACGTGGAGATAAGGGTCGGAAGCCTCGACAGCGCACCCAGCGACCTTGCTCCAGCCTATGAGCTATGGATCAAGCGGCGGGAACACTGGATTCGCCCGCTCGAAAGTTGCGAGCAGTTTACGCAAGATCGTCCTGCACCAATTCCTTAAGCGCAGCTTTAATGATAACGGCGGATCAGGCCGACAAGCTTGCCTTGGATCTTTACCCGGTCCGGGCCGAAGATTCGCGTTTCATAGGCAGGATTTGCCGCCTCCAGCGCAATGGACGCTCCCTTGCGGCGGAAGCGCTTCAGGGTCGCTTCTTCGTCATCCACCAAGGCGACGACGATTTCGCCCGGATTGGCGCTGTTGGAATTTCGAATGATCACCGTATCGCCATCGAGAATTCCGGCTTCGATCATCGAATCACCTTTGACCTCCAAGGCATAGTGTTCACCCGCACCGATCATCTCGACAGGAACGGAGATGTCATGGGTATTGTTCTGGATCGCGGAAATCGGCACACCGGCTGCGATACGGCCCATCATGGGGACCGATACCGAGCTTCCATCACCGGCACTCGGGGCAGATTTCGCAGCGGCCGGAGCGGGAGCGGTCTTGCCGAGACTGCCCTGAATGACGCTGGGAGAAAATCCGCGTTTGGGCTGCAGGCTCAGCGAATAGGCTTCCGGCAACTTGATCACTTCGAGCGCCCTGGCCCTATTGGGCAGGCGGCGAATGAAGCCGCGTTCCTCGAGCGCCGTGATCAGCCGATGGATGCCGGATTTGGAGGCCAGATCGAGCGCGTCCTTCATTTCATCGAATGACGGCGGCACGCCGGATTCCTTCATGCGTTCGTGAATGAACAGCAGCAGTTCCTGTTGCTTGCGGGTCAGCATGTCGGGGCACTCCAGAGTCGCGAAACAAATCAAGAACAGACACTATATGTTCCATATGTGTTCCGCAAGTGCCTAAAATCCGGTAAAATTCCAAAAGGACTGAAGAATGATGTTTGAGCGCGAGTTGAGAGCCCGCGACTAAAAAATCGTCTACCGAACAGATGTGCCAAAGTATCTCGTCAGGCAGCGGATTTTCATTCCGGAGGCCAGCTATCGACAACCTCGCGGCGAACCAGTTTCAGCGACCGGTCAGGCTGGACGATATAGGTTTCGAATGCGACGCCATCGAAGGTGTTGAAGCGGTTTTCCACACGACTGCCAACTGGCGATTTCGTCAAGCGGGTATAATGTTTTCCGCCATAGGTGATGGAGCCGGGAATTGGCTTTAGTTCGGCCGCGTTGCAGGATGTCATCATCCAGCCGAGCCCCAAAAGCCAAAACAGGGCGGTCTTCTTCATCATTTCATCCTCATACGACCGCTGTCAGCTGTTTCAACAGGGCAGGGCGTTTCGGCAATCTGGCAGTTGAAAATAACGCCAGTTCCATCTCGATCGCCAGATCAAGTCAGTGTCGTGTTTGTTTACCTCATCCTGAACGGGTTTTCACAACGCGTGAAACTCTTCAGGCGGTGCGCAAGCCTGACCTCCTCAATGGGCTTTCAGGCGGGCCTCACGAGTAGCGGAGATAAACACCGCACGCGCCTCTTCTGCGGACTTGCGTCCATCGATCGCCGCACGGCAGATGCTGCGCGCGGCGACGTAATGTGGCCCGCGATATTCCGGCCAGAGATTG
This sequence comes from Hyphomicrobiales bacterium, assembly GCA_900472785.1. Classification (GTDB taxonomy): domain Bacteria; phylum Pseudomonadota; class Alphaproteobacteria; order Rhizobiales; family Rhizobiaceae; genus Pararhizobium. Next base: position 16,978 of record UCJH01000001.1, read on the forward strand.
GCGAGGCAATTCAAAGCGTCCGACGGTCCACTGATGGTGCGAATGTCACCCTTCAAGAAGCCAACTTCGATCGGTTCATTCCATTTCACTTGGCGCATGGATTTCCTCCCAGTTCTTCCCGGCAGTAACGGCGCAAGCACCGCCAAGGTTCCCGCATGCCGCCATTCCTCCAACGGCTGCATGCGATAACCATGCAGGCCTAGTCTGGCGCTGTTCGCCGTGTCTGTAAAGCCCCGAGGGATTCCCGTGTCAGAGCCTCCCTCGGTCGCGCGCGCCGACCTGTCGATCCGCCGGCAACCATTCGTTAAACCCGGGGCGCCGATAATGTCCGCCGAATCGGAAAATAAGACATGAGCAGAAGCCCAAAACCCAAACGCCGCACCCGGCGATCCAGCAAAAAGCCATCTGCGCAAGGGCGGATATGGCCATGGTATCTGGCCGCAGTCCTCGTGGTGGGTGGAATTTCAATCTATGACAATCGCCAACGGCTTGGTACCTGGAGCGAGACCATTCGCCCGGTGGAGGTGGTAAAGCAGGAACAACGGCGCAAGCCCGAGGCCCATGTCAGGACGGCAACTCTCGCTAAACCCGTGGCGCTGGTAAAACCGTCCTATGCCGTGCCGAGTCTGCCCGTGCCCGATGATCGGCCGGTGGAAACGGCATCCATCCCGACGGGCCCAGCCGGAAAATTCTTCTACTGCAGTCCATCGCGTGCCGACAATTGCGTCGTGGATGGCGACACTTTCGTGTTCAAGGGCGAAAAGATCCGGATCGCCGACATCGAGGCGCCGAAAGCAAGGCAGGCGCGCTGCGATGCCGAGCGGTTGCTTGCCCACGACGCGAAAGAGCGTCTGCGCGTTCTGCTCAGCGCCGGCGATTTTACTTTGGCAGCATCGAGCGAAGAGGATGGCAATGCGGTGCGCGGCACACCGCGGCGCGTGATGCGCAATGGCCGTTCCCTGGGCGAGCAGATGGCTGTCGAAGGCGTGGTGCAGAAACGCGATGGTAAACGGTGGCCATGGTGTCGACAGAGCTGAAACGCCGCTATCGCGACTGCGTCCGCAGCGCTTCGATCAGCGACCGCACCTTTCCGGTGGCATAGACGATGTCTTCACGCGGAAGATGCACGGTGATCTCCACATCCTTCCAGCCTGCGCCATTGCCGCGGGCAAAGATGACCGCTTCCTCCAGCGATGGAAAGACGGAAGCCGGTGTGTCGGCCACCCAGAACTGAACGGAGCATTCCGTGTCGTTATAGCCGGTCAGTGCCGTGATCGGGTCGAAAGCCATGATGTCTCCGGTTCTGACGCGGCTGGTGAGCCATCGTCGAATATTGCGCTCAAACCGGCAAACATAGCCCAGCCCGCTGTCGTACATCTTGCGAGCGTGGCTTGTGTTTCGCTCAGTTCATCTCATGGAGCAGGGGCCGTGCCACGGACGTCTTTTTAAAGCAAGTCGCGTTCAAAAGAATCTGTGCGGTTGCCCTGGTGCCTGCTTTGCGTTTGTCGGCCTGAGGCCGCTGCACGTGCCTGGTCGGCGCACATCAATGGGTCAGCCGCATGAGGCCGACATAACTTTTGAACAGGGTGGACAGTCCGTTTTCAATCTCTTCGGAATCCGCAGCCCCCAGAAAGAGGCTGGTGGATGACGCGCAATCCTTCAGGGCCGTCGGCAGATAGTCGCGGCGCGACGTGGAGCCGGAGACGCCGGAGCCGAGAACGCCACCCCATGTCGAGAGCCAGTTTGCCGAACTCATCGTCTCGCCGACGGTATGGACGTAGCCCTCATCGGTCGGAATGGCGAGATATTCCGTGTAAAGAACACCCACCGTCACCTTGTTGGTCTTCATGCCGGCGCACCATTTTGGATTGAGTGGCGCGACCTTGTACCAGTCGTTGCCGTCCCGCATCTTGCCTCTCGAATCCCACCAGACGCCGTTCAAGACCCAATCGCGCTGCGATATCGTTCCATCCGTCAGAATCAGGACAAGCTTGAGCGGATTGTTCGCACTGGAACCATCGCCGGCCTTGCCAACGAATTTTTCGACGGAGGCAAGGGTGCTATCGAAACGGCTGGATTCGTCCGACGTCGCGCTGTTCAGTCCTTTTGCATCGTTATCCAGCGCAGCCTTTGCGGTGGAGATTGAAAATGTCGGCGCAATGACCTGCTTGGCAGTCGCACCGATCGTGTAGAAAGCGACCCGGAAGCGGCTTTGCGCGGGATCCATGGCGGAGACCAGGGATAGGATTTCCTTGGCCGCGGAAACCGCAACGTCACTGCGCAAGGTGACGCCCATCGCCTTTGCGAGCTTGTAATTGGTGTTGTAGGAGACGTCCTTGTATGTCTTTGGAGATCCCTCCGGCGTATGACATGCGAAGACACAATTGGATTGTGACAGCATTTTCGCCTGTCCGGCGGTGTCGGCGGCCAGCAACATCGATGGTGACTTGTCGATCACGATGTTGATATCCACATAGGACGACGATGGCCCGAGAACGGACGCGCGCGCCGCTACTTCGAGGTAGTTCTTGTTGATCAGCCGAAGGAACGACGTTGGAACGGACGCACGAGCCGTCGCGGTGATCGCGTTGTCGACAATGCTGACGTCGATCTCTTCTGGTTTCAGGACATAGTCGTAACCACTGGCGTTTCGCGCCATCAACTCCTTGTAGAGCTTGGCTTCAATCTCGCTCTCCTTGAGATTTTTGAGATCGCGGCCGGTCTCTAGAATAGCGGCGTCGAGATCGCCCTGCAGCCTCGTCTTCACGGACATCGTCAGCGCGACATCGACGCTGCCGCCAACCGCGACCATCAATGGGAGGGCGAGAAGCCCTGCGACGAGTCCAAAATTGGCTGCCTTGTCGCGAAGCAACTTGCGCAAAGTGAGGGTGACGCTGAACAAAACCAAAAACTCCAAACCACTCCGGAGTTCATATCCTGTGTCGCTTTAAATGTCGTTAAAGTGCTAAAAAACCAACAGATGAAATACATCGACTTTATCTGATCGCCAAAAAATTAGCGCGTCCGGGTTTCGGCCGGAAGCTGAACAAGCGATAGATAAAGCATGAAAACCTGGCGGAAGAGGTGGGATTCGAACCCACGGTACGGTCTCCCGCACGCCGGTTTTCAAGACCGGTTCCTTAAACCACTCGGACACTCTTCCAGCGAGCGCCTTATTGCGCGAAGTCCTTCGATTTTGCAAGGCGAAAGCCTGCGGGGCAGGGCGGGATTTTTCGATTCTGCCGGGAAGCACCAAGGCGATTGCGCGCAGGCCGGGCTTTCCGCGTTAACCATTCGCAAACCATAAACCGAAATTCCCTTTCCGCGTCGCGATCTCCATTCGCAATTCGGCCATGTTGTTGTCATGATTAATGGGCCGTTACGGACCGTGACGCCGGTGGGATGCTGTGGGGCAAGAACAGCTTCCGCCGGGGAGAGCATCGACGAATAGCGACGTGGGACACATGACATCCAACAAGACTGCGGCCTTCCTGTTGATGGGATTGCGATTCGCTGCGATTCCGCTGTTGTGCGGCGCGCTGACGGCGTGTCAATCGACATCCAGCGTCAAGACGAGCAATGGCAAGCGCAGCAAGGAATATTTTGCTGAATCCGTCTATGGCGTGAAGGCGAGCCCGCGCGTCGCCAACGGCAAGAACATACCCAAGGGCGGCGGTCGCTACCAGGTCGGCAAACCCTACAAGGTCAAGGGCAAGTGGTACACGCCGAAGGAGGATTTCGGCTACAACAAGACCGGCATGTCCTCCTGGTACGGCTCGGCCTTCCATGGCCGCCTGACCGCGAATGGCGAAGTCTACGACAAGTATCACCTGTCGGCCGCCCACCCGACCTTTCCGCTGCCGAGCTATGCCCGCGTCACCAATCTGGAAAACGGCTCTTCGGTCATCGTTCGCGTCAATGATCGCGGCCCATATGAATATGGCCGCATCATCGACGTTTCCTCGAAAACCGCTGATTTCCTCGACATGAAGCGCAAGGGCAGCGCCAAGGTCCGCGTCCAATATGTCGGCCGCGCGCCGATGGAGGGCAACGACATGCCCTATCTGATGGCGTCCTACGTCCAGAAGGGCGATCGCGGCCCCTCGACCTTCCCCGAGGGCCAGATCGCCACTGGCGTCATGGTGGCTTCCAACGAGCCGATGCGCAAACAGGTCCAGTCCATGGACGAAAATCTCGGCACGCTGACCATCCCGGCGAAATCCAACCTGGAAAGCGGCGTTGCGGTGACGGCGCTGGCCGAGCAGCCTGCGGCATTCTCGGCGACGCCCGGCCTCGATGCTTTCGTGATGTTGCCGGACGTCGGGCCGGTCCCGATGGAACGTCCGGAATTCATCCCCATGCCGAACGGCAATGTGGCCTATGCGGCAGCCTATGTCGAAGCCCGCGTCAGCGATTCGGAAACGGCGTTCGACGCCATTCTCGTCGATACCAATCCGCTCAACGAAGCATCGATCCTCGCCTATGCGAAGCGTCGGGCCGACGCACCGTGACATCCCTCGAGAAGCGAAGGCCGGTTCCCACCGACGGTCTTTCGCTTACTTCCCGCCGGATAATTTTCCTCTTAAAGCAGTAGGGATTTGAGGCATTATGTGCCATGCCCGATGCAGGAACCGGAGGTCTTCATGCGCACCTGGCCTCTTCATCTGCTGACTGTTGCCCTGTGCATCATGGCCCCATTTGCATGGGCGCAGGCACCGGTCTTCGAGACCAAGGCAAAGCAGGCCTATCTCATTGACGCAGAGACCGGCACGGTCTTGTTTTCCAAGGACGAGAACACTCGCATTCCCCCGGCATCGCTGGCAAAGCTCATGACCATGGAAGTGGTGTTCGACGCGCTGACCCGGGCCGAGGTGAGCGTCGATACCGCCTATACGGTTTCCGAACATGCCTGGCGGACGGGAGGGGCACCGTCGGGAACATCGACGATGTTTGCGGCGCTGAAGTCGAGTGTGCGGATCGGCGACCTGATCCAGGGCGTCGTCGTGCAGCTTGCCAATGACGGCTGCATCATTCTCGCCGAAGGCATGGCGGGCAGCGAAGAGGCTTTTGCCGAGCGCATGATTAAACGGGCGCGCGCACTCGGGCTTTCCGCCTCGACGTTCAAGAACCCGACAGGCCTGCCCGATCCCGGCAACATGGTCACAGTGCGCGAACTGGTGATGCTTGCCCGGCATATCCAGACGGCCTATCCGGACTTCTACCGCCTGTATGCGCAGGCCGATTTCGAATGGAACAAGATCAGGCAGCGCAACCGCAATCCGTTGATCTCCGCCAATATCGGTGTCGACGGGCTGGGAACGGGGTTTGCCGAAGGCTACGGCTTCTCCATCGTCACTTCCATGCAGAAGGACGGCAAGCGCATCTTCCTCGCCATGGGCGGCCTTGCCTCGGACAAGGAGCGGATCGAGGAAACACGCAAGATCCTCGACTGGGCGATGAATGCCTTCCAGAAAAAGACGGTTTTCGCCAAGGGCGATATCATCGGCGAGGCGAGCGTCTATGGTGGGGCCGTTTCCAGCGTTCCGTTGGTGACGAGCGGCGCCGTCGAGGTTCTGGTGCCGGTCAACAATCCCGACCGGCTGAGTGCAAAGGTCGTCTACAAATGGCCGCTGCGCGTGCCGGTCAGCCCGGGACAAACGGTCGGAACGCTGAAAATCTGGAATGGCGAACGGCTGTTGCGCGAGATACCGGTAGAGACCGCCGCTGCGGTGGAGCCCGGCACGCTGACCAGCCGCTCCATCGATGCCCTGCAGGAATTGCTGTTCTTCTGGCTTTAGGGAAAAGACTGCCCGCAGGTTTCGCCGCACGGCACAATCGGGTACAGAGAAAACGGTTCGCAACAGGAACGGAAATACAGAGTGACGGTCGGCAGCGGTTTGTTCGTGACATTTGAAGGCGGCGAGGGGGCAGGGAAATCCACCCAGATCCGCCTGCTGGCCGACGCGTTGCGACAGGCAGGCCGACCGGTGCTGACGACACGGGAACCGGGCGGTTCGCCAGGCGCCGAGGCAACCCGGCACGTGCTTCTCTCCGGCGCCGCGCAGCCCTTCGGGACCCGCATGGAAGCCATCCTGTTTGCCGCCGCCCGCAGCGATCATGTCGAAGAGGTGATCCGCCCGGCGCTCGCCCAAGGCACGATCGTGCTTTGCGACCGCTTTCTCGATTCGTCGCGCGTCTACCAAGGCGTGACAGGCAATCTGGAGCCGCCCTTCATCGAAGCGCTGGAGCGCGTCGCCATCAACGGCGTCATGCCCGACTGCACGATCATCTTCGACCTTCCGGCGAGCGTCGGGCTGGAACGTGTGCGCCGCCGCGCCGCCACCCCGGACGCCCAGACCGGCGAGGAGGTCGAGCTGGATCGATTCGAAAAGGAAGAGCTGGACACCCACGAGAAGCGCCGCGAAGCGTTCCTCGACATCGCAGCCGCCGATCCGCGCCGTTGCCACGTCATCGACGCGGCCGCGCAGCCCGATGCAATCGCGGCTTCGGTTCTCTCAATCGTCGAAGCAGCCTTGGAGAGCCACGGCGGCAACGGCCATGGTGGCTCGGAAGCAGCCCAATGAGCGCCGAAAAACATGGCGTTCTCGACGGAGCGGTGCCGCCGGCCGAAAACATGCGGCTTTTCGGCCATGCCGAGGCCGAACAGTTCCTGGCGCAGAACTATCGCTCCGGCAAGGGTCATCATGCGATCCTGATCGAGGGGCCGGAAGGCATCGGCAAGGCGACGCTGGCGTTTCGCTTCGCCAACCATGTGCTCAGCCATCCGGAGCCGGCGCAAGCGCCGGACATGCTGGCCGATCCCGATGTCAATGCGATCGTCAGCCGGCAGATCGCCTCCGGCGCGTCGCACAACCTGCTGCACCTGACGCGCCCGACCGATGAAAAGACCGGTCGCGTCAAGAGCGCAATCACCGTCGACGAAGTCCGGCGCGCAGGGAAATTTTTCTCGCAGACGTCGGGAACCGGCAACTGGCGCATCGTGATCATCGACACCGCCGACGACCTGAACCGCAATGCCGCCAATGCGATCCTGAAAATCCTCGAGGAGCCGCCAAAGCGCTCGCTGTTTCTGGTATTGACCCATGCACCGGGAAAACTGCTGCCCACCATCCGCTCGCGATGCCTGCCGTTGACGCTGCGGCCGCTCGGTCCAGGAGCAATGCGGCAGGCGATGGCCAGTCTTGGCTTCGAGATCGCCGGCGGGAATGCGGAAAAGGTGTTTGCCGCCGCCAATGGCAGCGTTTCCGAAGCGCTGAAGCTCGTCAACTATGGCGGGCTCGACATCATCGCCGCGTTCAATGCCGTGTTGGCCGGGCAGGGGCCTGGTGTTCGCAAGGACATGCACAAGCTCGCAGACACCCTGTCCGGCAAGGATAGCGAAACGATCTTCGATTTTTTCTCCGATCTTGCAGGAAACCACGTCGTTCTGCAGGCACGGCAGGCAGCGCTGTCCGGCGATCTGTCGCGAGCTGATCGTTTCGCCCGGCTCTCCTCCGCCATTTCCGAAAAGCTGACCCTTGCGGGCGCCTATAATCTCGACCGAAAACAGACCATCCTGTCGCTTCTCGACGACCTGCGCGGCGCGCAGACCGCCTGACCTGGAAGGCCCACGGAAACTTGCTGTTTCCCTTGGGAGCCAGTTGCGCTAATAGCTCACCAGCCAAGAGATTGAGAACGCAAGGCCAAAGCCGATCATGACAGACACGTCCCCCTTCTACATCACCACCGCGATTTCCTACCCGAACGGTCGGCCGCATATCGGCCATGCCTACGAGCTGATCGCGACGGACGCCGTGGCCCGCTACCAGCGGCTGGACGGGCGTGAGGTGCTGTTTCTGACGGGCACGGACGAGCATGGCCAGAAGATGCAGCAGACGGCGCGCAAGGAAGGCATCACGCCTCAGGAACTGGCCGACCGGAATTCGAGCGAATTCCAGAAAATGGCGGTTCTGCTCAATGCATCCAACGATGATTTCATCCGGACCACCGAGCCGCGCCACCACGAGGCGGTCAAGGATATCTGGGTGCGCATGGGCGAGGCCGGCGACCTCTACAAGGACAGTTATGCCGGCTGGTACTCCGTGCGTGACGAAGCCTATTACCAGGAGGGCGAAACCGAGCTGCGCGCCGATGGCGTGCGCTACGGTCCGCAGGGAACGCCGGTCGAATGGGTGGAGGAGGCGAGCTACTTCTTCAAGCTGTCGGCCTATCAGGACAGGCTCCTCAAGCACTATGAGGACAATCCGGACTTCATTGGCCCGGCCGAGCGCCGCAACGAGGTGATTTCCTTCGTGAAATCGGGCCTGCGCGATCTCTCCATGTCGCGCACGACCTTCGACTGGGGGATCAAGGTTCCGAACGATCCGTCGCACGTCATGTATGTCTGGGTCGATGCGCTGACCAACTACATCACCGCGACGGGTTACCTGACCGATCCGGAAGGCCCGCGCGCGAAGTTCTGGCCCGCCAATATCCACATGATCGGCAAGGACATCATCCGCTTCCACGCGGTCTACTGGCCCGCCTTCCTGATGTCGGCCGGCCTTCCCTTGCCAAAACGCGTTTTCGCCCACGGCTTCCTGCTCAACAAGGGCGAGAAGATGTCGAAGTCGCTCGGCAACGTCGTCGATCCGTTCGATCTCGTGTCGCATTTCGGGCTTGATCCGATCCGCTATTTCTTCCTGCGCGAAGTCTCGTTCGGCCAGGATGGCAGCTATAGCGAGGAGGCGATCGCCACCCGTATCAATTCCGACCTTGCCAACGGCATCGGCAATCTGGCCAGCCGCTCACTGTCGATGATCGTCAAAAATTGCGACGGCAAGGTTCCGGATTGCGGAGCGTTGACGGACGAGGACAAGGCGATGCTTGCAGCGGCAGACGCGCTTCTTGCCTCGACGCGCGACGACATGAATGCGCTGACGATCCACCGGGCATTGACCGCGATCATTGCCGTCGTTTCGGAAGCCGACCGCTATTTTGCCGGCCAGGAGCCCTGGGCACTCAAGAAGACCGATCCGGCCCGCATGGGAACCGTGCTCTACGTCACCGCCGAAGTCGTGCGCCGCATCGCGATCCTGCTGCAGCCCTTCATGCCGGAATCGGCGGGCAAGCTGCTCGATCTGGTCGCCGTGCCGGCAACGAAACGGGATTTTGCGCATTTCGGCGAGGCCGGCAAGCTTCAGCCCGGCACGCCGCTCGAAGCGCCGAAGCCGGTGTTCCCGCGCTACGTCGCGCCGGAAGCATAAGGGCAGACGGATGCTGATCGATACCCATTGCCATCTGGACTTTCCGGATTTCGAGGCCGAGCGCGACGTGATCGTTGCGCGCGCAATGGCGGCCGGCGTCGGGCAGATGATCACGATTTCGACCCGGGTAAAGAAGTTCGACAAGATCCTTCGCATTGCCGAAACCTATGACAATGTTTTCTGTTCCGTCGGCACGCATCCGCACAATGCCGACGAGGAACTGGACGTCGACGTCGACGATCTGGTCCGGCTGTCGGCCCATCCGAAGGTCGTGGCGATCGGCGAGGCGGGTCTCGACTATTTCTACGACAATGCGCCGCGTGAAGCCCAGATGATCGGGTTGCGCCGTCATATCGAAGCAGCGCGCGAAACCGGCTTGCCGCTGGTGATCCACAGCCGCTCGGCCGACGACGACATGGCGGCGGTGCTGACAGAGGAAACAGGGAAGGGGGCCTTCCCTTTCCTTCTCCACTGCTTTTCCTCCGGCCCCGACCTTGCCCGCATCGGCGTGGAGCTCGGAGGCTATATCTCGTTTTCCGGCATTCTGACGTTTCCGAAATCGGAAGAGCTGCGCGAGATCGCCAAAACCGTGCCGCACGCCCGGATGATCGTCGAAACCGACGCGCCTTATCTTGCGCCAAAGCCGTTCCGCGGCAAGCGCAACGAGCCGGCCTATGTGGCGCATACGGCCCAGGTTCTGGCCGAGACGATCGGCGTCACGACCGAGGAAATTGCCGCGATCACCACCGAGAATGCCTTCCGCATCTTCTCCAGAATGCCGAGGCTCTGAGCTTGGCGACAAAGCGCGTCTTCACGATCTTGGGCTGCGGATCATCTCCGGGCGTGCCGCGCATCACCGGCGACTGGGGCGCGTGCGATCCGCTCAATCCAAAGAACCGTCGGACCCGCGCCGCATTCATGGTCGAGCAGATTGCCGAGGATGGCGGCAAGACCACCGTGGTTTTCGATACCGGCCCGGATTTTCGCGAGCAGATGATCGCGGCCGGGGTCGAGCACATCGATGCGGTGCTCTATACGCATTCGCATGCCGACCATGTGCACGGGATCGACGATCTCCGGGGATTCGTGCTGCACAACAAGAGGCGGACGCCGATCTGGGCTGACGCCGAAACCATGGAGCGGATCAAAGAGGGTTTTCGCTACTGCCTCGAACAGGCACCCGGCAGCAGCTATCCGCCGATCGTCAAAGCCAATATCATTGATTCCGAGCTTTCACCGATAGCCGTGACAGGCGCCGGCGGCACCATCCCGATCCAGCCGCTGCTGCAGGTCCATGGCAGCATCCATTCCTTGGGGTTTCGCATCGGAAACGTTGCGTACTGCAGCGATGTCAGCGACTTTCCCGAAGAGACCGTTACGAAGCTTGGCGGGCTGGACGTGCTGGTCATCGATACGCTGCAGTACAAATTCCATCCAAGTCATCTCTCGCTCGAACAATCGCTTGGGTGGATCGAACGTTTCGGGGCGAAGGAGGCTGTGCTGACGCATATGCATGTGCCGCTGGACTATGACACGGTGCTTCGCGATACGCCTGACCATGTGCAGCCGGCCTATGACGGTATGCGCATCGAAATCGAACTGCCGTGAAGCCGCAACCTCAGCTGAAATAGGGTTTCAGGTTGCCGCGGATGCGATCGAGGACCGTGGTACCCGAAAGATCCGGCTCGAAGCGCTTTCCGGTGATCGTCTCATAGGCCTCGATGTAGACCTTGGAAGTCTGCTCGATAAGCTCGGCCGGAATGTCCGGGATCGGGTCCTTGTAGGGATCGCAGCGCTCGGTGACCCAGGCCCGCACGAAATCCTTGTCGAAGCTCCTCGGACGCGTGCCGGCAGAGAAACTCTGCCCGTAGCTTTCAGCGATCCAGTAGCGGCTCGAATCCGGCGTGTGAATCTCGTCGGCGAGCACGATGCGACCGTCCTTGTCCGTGCCGAATTCGTATTTGGTATCGACCAGAATGAGGCCGCGCTCGGCGGCACGTTCCTGACCGCGCTTGAACAGCGCCAGCGCATAGGCCGAAACCGTATCCCATTGCTCCTGGGTGAGCAGCTTCTGCGACAGGATTTCGTCCGCCGAAAGCGGCTCGTCATGGCCGCCGTCGAAGGCCTTGCTGGTCGGCGTGATGATCGCCTGCGGAAGCTTTTCATTGTCCTTCATACCATCGACCAAAACGATGCCGTACATCGCGCGTTCGCCGTTCCGATACTTGGTCAGGATCGACGTGCTGGTGGTGCCGGCCAGATAGCCGCGAACGACGATCTCGACCGGCAGGATATCGAGCCGCGTGCCGATGACGACATTCGGATCCGGATAGTCGATGACATGATTGGGGCAGATGTCGGCGGTCTGTTCGAACCAGTACCGCGCCGTCTGCGTCAGGACCTGGCCTTTGAAAGGAATGGACGTCAGGATGATGTCGAAGGCGCTCAGCCGATCGGTCGCAATGATGATCCGGCGCCCATCCGGCAGATCGTAATTTTCGCGAACCTTGCCATTGTAGCGTCCCGGCAGTTCAGGAATGAAAGAATCTGAAAGAATGCGCAATTCGCTCATTGAGGTAAGGTTCTTTCTCTGGCAGTTCAGCGTCGTATCGCTTATGCCTCTGAGGCCGACAAGGTCAAGCCGGGGAACCGATAAACCGGCGGGTTGTCTGAAAATCGCATATGTTTTAGTTCCATAATCTATCTTATGTGATCTTTATTTACGGTCGGGTACATTCTATTTATGAAGACACGCTGCTTTTGCCACTTCTCCGGCTTACCGCGCAAATTTCCTTTGCCCTGCATTGATCGTCATGCACACTGCCCATCGACGATCATCCGGAATGTCTTCATGCAGACTGCCCAATCTTTGCCGCGCAGCCTTTACGCCGACACCTCTGTTGCGGCACCAGTCACGCCTCTCTTCGACATGGATGCGCGGACATCGGTCGCGATCGTTGGCGCCGGTTTTGCAGGGCTGTCGGCGGCGCTGCATCTGGCGGAAATGGGTGTCGATGTTACCGTGCTCGAAGCCAACGAACCCGGCTGGGGTGCGTCGGGACGCAATGGCGGCCAGGTCAATCCGGGGCTGAAATTCAATCCCGACCAGTTGCTTGCGATGTTCGGCGACGATCTCGGCCGGCGGATGATCGCGCGCGCCTATGGCGGGCCGGATTTTACCTTCGACCTGATCCGGCGCCTGGGTATCGATTGCGACGCTCGCCAGACCGGAACGCTCCGGGCCGCCACCCATGCACAGACCGTAGATGCCGTTCGAGAAACTGCACGCCAGTGTGCGTCGCACGGCATGCCGACTGTCCTGCTCGATGCGGCGGGCATTCAGGCCGCTACCGGCACATCGCATTATTCCGGCGCTCTCTTCGATCCACGCGGCGGCGATCTCCATCCCCTGAACTACGCGCGCGGACTTGCTGTCGCGGCTCTGGCGGCGGGCGTGAAAATTCACAGTGGAAGCCGCGTGCTGTCGATATCCCGCAAAGACGGTGGATGGGCGCTCCGAACAGCGAAAGCCAGTTTGACTGCCAACAAGCTGCTGATAACGGTCAATGCCTATGCCGACGGTGTGTGGCCCGGACTGAAGCAATCGCTGGTGCCGGTCTACAGTTCGATCGTCGCCAGCGAGCCCCTGCCCGATGATCTTGCAGCGAGGATCCTGCCGCACCGTTCCGTTTTGTATGAAAGCAGCCATATTACCGTTTACTACCGGCTGGACGGCCAGAACCGCCTACTGATGGGCGGGCGCGGGCCGCAGCGCCGGCTGGACGGAGACAGGAATGCGCTATCCTATCTCATCCGCCACGCCGAGCGCCTTTGGCCCGACATGAAGCATGTCCGCTGGAGCCATGCCTGGAACGGACAACTTGCCATCACGCCAGACCACCTGCCCCATGTTCATGAACCATCCCCGGACGCGCTGATCTATCTTGGCTGCAATGGCCGCGGGGTGGCGCTTGCCACGACTATGGGGCAACAACTGGCGAACCGGATCCTAAAGGGAGCGGATGCGCAACTGGATTTGCCCGTTAGCGCCATCAAGCCGCTGCGCTTCCATGCCCTCTGGCCTATCGGCGTCCATACCGCCATGCTTTGGGGCCGGCTGCGCGACGCGGTCGGATTTTGATCCATTTCCGTTTGTCGCCCGTATATGAGACAGTCACAAAAGATGACGTCTGTAGGATTACGTCAAGATCGTCCGTCAGCATTCTGTTTTTGCTCATGGAAATAGTGAAATGCCATGACAGTCCACGCACTTGCCGGATGCCCGCCCTTCCCAAGGGAAAGTGTCCCGCTATCCTTTCTATGACCTAAAGGAGAGCTTGCCATGAACCGTGCAGTCCTAATCTCCGCTTTTGCCTTTTTCCTGACGAGCGCCGGCCTTTCCGTCGCGGCGGAACCCGTCGATACCGCGCAGACGACAATCCAGGACCAGATCGCAGCCTTCCTCAACGACGATGCGGCAACGGCCTATTCCTTCGCCTCGCCGCAGATCAAGGGCAAGTTTCCCGATCAGAGCATCTTCTTCGAGATGGTCAAGCGCGGCTACACGCCGGTCTATCGGCCCGGCAACTTCGCCTTCGGCCGCAGCAAGATTGACGGCGATACCGTCGTTCAGGAAGTGCTGATTTCCGGCCCGGACGGCAAGGACTGGACGGCGCTCTACTATGTCGTCAAGCAGCCCGACGGTTCCTACAAGATCAATGGCGTGCAGATGCTGCAGCACGCGCCCGGCCCCGAAATCTGACCGACAATGTGCGAAGAGCGTTTCAGGCAGGCTGCAGGTCGCCCCGCGCCCATTCTTCCTGCGTTTCGTCCATGAAGGCCTGGAAACGGCCGTGTTCGATTGCGTCGCGAATGCCCTTCATCAGGTCCTGATAGTAGGCCAGATTGTTCCAGGTGAGCAGCATGCCGCCCAGCGATTCATCGGCGCGGATCAGGTGATGAAGATAGGCGCGCGAATAATCCCTTGACGCCGGGCAGGACGACTGCTCGTCGAGCGGACGCTTGTCTTCGGCGTGGCGGGCGTTGCGCAGGTTGACCCGGCCGCGGCGGGTGAAGGCGAGGCCATGGCGACCGGCCCGTGTCGGCATGACGCAATCGAACATGTCGATGCCACGGGCTACGGACTTCAGGATGTCGTCCGGCGTGCCGACGCCCATCAGGTAGCGCGGCTTGTTGGCCGGCAAAGCTGGAAGCGTGATATCGAGCATCTCCAGCATGACATCCTGCGGCTCGCCGACGGCCAGCCCGCCCACCGCGTAGCCTTTGAGGTCGAGAGACGCGAGCGCCTCGGCGGAGCGAACGCGCAGCGCCGGCACGTCGCCGCCCTGGACGATGCCAAACATCGCCTTGCCCGGCTGGTCGCCGAAGGCAGTCTTGCAGCGCTCGGCCCAGCGCAACGACATTTCCATGGCGCGCTCGATATCGAGAGGCGTCGCGGGAAGCCGCACGCATTCGTCGAGCTGCATCTGGATATCGCTGTCGAGCAGGCCCTGGATTTCGATCGAGCGTTCTGGCGACATATAGTGCGACGAGCCGTCGATATGCGACTTGAACATTACCCCCTGCTCGTCGAGCTTGCGCAGACCGGCCAGCGACATGACTTGAAAGCCGCCGCTATCGGTGAGAATCGGATGCGGCCAGCGGATCAGTTCGTGCAACCCGCCGAGGCGGGCGACGCGTTCCGGACCCGGCCGCAGCATCAAGTGATAGGTGTTGCCGAGGATGATATCGGCGCCGAGCTCACGAACCTGATCGAGATACATGGCCTTGACCGTGCCGACCGTGCCGACCGGCATAAAAGCCGGAGTGCGGATTTCGCCCCGCGGCATCGACACGGTGCCACGGCGCGCCTTGCCGTCGGTCGCTATAAGATTGAACTGAAATGTCTCGGTCATCGTTTTTCCCGGAAAAGCAGGCTGGAATCGCCGTAGGAATAGAAGCGGTAGCCCGTCTCGATGGCATGCATATAGGCTGCCCGCATGGTTTCAAGCCCGCTAAAGGCGGAGACCAGCATGAACAGCGTCGATTTCGGCAGGTGGAAATTGGTCATCAGCATGTCGACGGCACGGAAGCGGTAGCCAGGTGTGATGAAGATACCGGTCGGTCCGGACCAGGGGTCTATGGTGCCGTCCTCGCGCGCCGCGCTCTCGATCAGCCGCAACGAGGTGGTGCCGATGCAGACAATGCGCCCACCCCTCGCCTTGACGGCATTGAGCGCCTCAGCCGTCGAGGGGCTCACATGGCCGATTTCCTCGTGCATCACGTGATCCCGCGTATCCTGGGCCTTCATCGGCAGGAAGGTGCCGGCGCCGACATGCAGCGTCACGAAATGGCGTTCGACGCCGATCTCGTCCAGCGCGGCGAAAAGCCGGTCGGTAAAATGCAGGCCGGCCGTAGGAGCCGCGACAGCGCCGGATTCTCGTGCGTAAACCGTCTGGTAATCCGTGCGGTCCTTTTCGTCCTCCGGTCGCTTCGAGGCGATGTAGGGCGGCAGCGGAATATGGCCGACGGCCAAAATGGCCTCGTCCAGCGCGGGGCCGGACAGGTCGAAACGCAGGGTCACCTCGCCCGCATCACCCTTTTCCTCGACGGTCGCATCCAGGGTGCCAAGCATGCAGCTGTTCTGCCCATGCCCAAAGGAGATCCGGTCATCGGCTTTCAGCCGCTTGGCGGGACGTGCAAAGGCCTTCCAGCGATCTGGCGCGGTGCGCATATGCAGCGTGAATGAGACTTGCGAAACGGCATCATTTTCGCGCCGGCGAAGGCCCTCGAGTTGGGCGGGAATGACTTTGGTGTCGTTGAAGACGAGCGCATCGCCGGCACGCAGAAAGCTTGGAAGATCGAGCACACCGTGGTCGGCGAGAACCTCGGCCGCCCCCTCGCCCGGATGCACGACGAGCAGCCTTGCACTGTCGCGCGGGCTTGCCGGCCGCAGAGCGATATTGTCGTCCGGGAGTTCGAAATCAAAAAGTTCGACGCGCATCGACAGTCTTTTAAATGGTCTTCTTAGAAACGGGAAACCCGCCCCGGCGCTTTTTCGGCGATCCGGGACGGGTTTTCGGCTTGGCGTCAATCAGGCGTTGGCAGCAAGCTTCATCGAAACGATGCTGTCGGGATCCTTGACCGGTTCGCCGCGCTTCAGCTTGTCGACATTGTCCATGCCTTCGATGACCTGGCCCCAGACGGAATACTGCTTGTTCAGCCAGGGGCTGTCGGTAAAGCAGATGAAGAACTGCGAATTGGCGGAGTTCGGCATCTGGCTTCTGGCCATCGAGCAGGTGCCGCGCACGTGACTCATGTTGGAAAATTCGGCCTTCAGGTCCGGCTTTTCGGAACCGCCCATGCCGGCGCGGGCCGGGTTGAAATCCTTGCCGCCCTTCTTGCCGAACTGCACGTCGCCGGTCTGCGCCATGAAATCGTCGATGACGCGGTGGAAGACGACGCCGTCATAGGCACCTTCGGCGCACAGTTCCTTGATGCGGGCAACGTGGCCTGGCGCCAAGTCCGGCAGAAGCTGGATGACGACCTGCCCCTTGGTGGTTTCCAGGATGACGGTGTTTTCGGGATCCTTGATCTCGGCCATGGTTTTCTCCTTTGTTGTAAATATCTTACTTGCCGACCTTGACGCTGATCATCCGGTCGGGATCGGCAACGGAACCATTGTTGGCCTCGTCGCCCTTCTTGATCTTGTCGACATTCTCCATGCCCTCGACGACCTTCCCGACGACCGTGTACTGGCCATTCAGGAAGTCGCCCGGGGCAAACATGATGAAGAACTGCGAATTGGCGGANNCGCGCCATGCCGACCGTGCCGCGAGCAAAAGGCTCCGACGAAAATTCAGCCTCGACATCCGGCTTGGACGAGCCGCCCATGCCGGCCATGTCCGGCTTGAAGTCTTTTTCCATATTGCCGTACTGGACGTCACCGGTCTGGGCCATGAAGCCCGGAATGACGCGGTGGAAGGCAACATTGTTGTACTCGCCGGCTTCCGCCAGTTCCTGGATGCGGGCCACGTGCTTGGGCGCGAGATCGGGGCGCAGTTCGATGACAACCGGGCCACCCTTCAGCGTGATCGTCAAATATTCCTTCGCCTGGGCATAGGCGGACCCTGTAAAGGATGCCGCCAGAAGCGCGCCTGCGAGAGCGATTTGGAGGATTTTCATGATAACTCCCGTGAAGATGATGTGAGGAAACGCGTCAGGATTTGCGTTTTGCGGCGAGCGCAAGGTGGACGACTTTAGGCACGAAGGCCGAGACATCGCCACCCATGGCGGCGATCTGGCGGACCAATGTGGCGGTAATGGGCCGCGAGGCGGTTCCGGCGGGAAGAAACAGCGTCTGGATATCCGGCGCCATCTGCCTGTTCATGCCGGCCATCTGCATCTCATAGTCGAGATCGGTCCCGTCACGCAGGCCGCGTACCAGAAGCGACGCGCCATGGACACGGGCGGCATCGATAACGAGGGTGTCGAAAGAAACGACCGAGACGTCATCGGCCCTGCCCGGCAGAAACTCCGCCAGCGATCGCCGGATCAGGTCGGCACGTTCCTCGAAGCTGAAAAGCGGCACTTTGCCGGGATGGATGCCGATCGCAACAATAACCTGCGCCGATACGTTCAGAGCCTGAACCAGCACGTCGAGATGCCCGTTCGTCATGGGATCGAAGGATCCGGGATAAAATGCAGTGGTCATCGGCCTGTTTCCGTTTGGACTGCCTTTTGTCACGGACCGCGCGCGACCGCAAGGGAGCGATGAAACCGCGCTCCATGTTCCCACGGAAACAACGCCGGCCGCCGGTGGTCTTTATAGGAATTACATGTTCAAGATCGCTTCAAGCAGAAATGGTTAGACAAGAAACAAGAGCGACCGGAACTTTTTCCAAATCACGCCGTTACTAAGCTGAAAGGATCACGGCTATGGGACTTATTCTTCTGTCGATCACCATGTTTTTCACCATGCTCTTCGCAACGGTAAACGCGATCCGCAATGAATCGCGTGCCGAGCGTGGCGCTCTGCCCCGCAATCCTTTGATGAAGTGAGGATACCGATGGCCATTGTTATGATGCTGGTGTCCGCAGTGATTAGTATCGTGTTCCTGGTGGATTTCACCAAAACTATCCTGGAGCTTCAGCGCGACAGGACAACGATGAAAGATGCGGGCCGCGATGTTGGCGGCTTTGGCGTCTGATAACCGGTAATACCTGACCTCGTGTCAAAAGTTTCGAACGACCGACAGTGAACCTCCAGTCGCTGTTGGAATTGAAAGCCGGACGGTTCCCCTGCCAGTCCGGTTTTTCTTTGCCTTTTTTTGGTGCTTTCAGATCCGTACAGTAAAACAGAAAAAGCCGGACGATCTTATCGCCCGGCCCATTATGTCTCTCTTAAAAGACAATTATTCCGCGGATGACTCCGGTGAAGCTTCTGTGTCCGGAACGTCTGCAGCAACCATCGCGTCTTCGTCCTCGTCAGCCTCCGGCTCGGAAATCCGTTCGACGGAGACGACCTTTTCGTCCTTGGCGGTCGTAAAGATCGTCACACCCTTGGTGGCGCGGCTCGCAAGCCGGATGCCGCCGACGGGAACGCGGATCAACTGTCCGCCATCGGAAACGAGCATGATCTGGTCCTTTTCGTCCACCGGGAAAGCGGCAACGAGTTCGCCGATTTCGCCGGTCTTGGACGTATCGGTGGCGCGGATACCCTTGCCGCCGCGGCCCGACGTGCGGAAGTCGTAGGTGGAGGAGCGTTTGCCGAAGCCCTTGACGGACACTGTCAGCACGAACTGTTCGCGTGCCTTGAGCTCCTCATAGCGTTCGTTGGCCAGTTCGCCCTCTTCCGTAACCTCTTCGCCGACCAAGGCGATTTCCTCGTCTTCACCGGTGGCTGCACGTCGCTCTGCGGCCGCGCGCTTGAGATAGGCGGCACGTTCCCATGGTTCGGCATCGACATGGCCGACGATGGTCATCGAGATGATCCGGTCGTCCTTACCCAGAGAAATGCCACGCACGCCGATCGAGTTGCGACCCGCAAAGACGCGGACGTCATCGACCGGGAAGCGGATGCACTGGCCAAGCGCCGTCGTCAGAAGCACGTCGTCCTGATCGGTGCAGGTCTCGACGGACAGGATTTCATCACCTTCCTCGTCGAGTTTCATGGCGATCTTACCGTTGCGGTTGACCTGGACGAAATCCGACAGCTTGTTGCGTCGGACCGTACCGCGGGTCGTCGAGAACATGACGTCAAGGTTTTCCCACGTCGTCTCGTCCTCGGGCAGCGGCATGATCGTGGTTATGCGCTCGCCGGCTTCGAGCGGCAGCATGTTGATCAACGCCTTGCCGCGCGATTGCGGCGTGCCGACTGGCAGGCGCCAGACCTTTTCCTTGTAAACGATGCCGCGCGACGAGAAGAACAGGATCGGCGCATGGGTGTTGGCAACGAAGAGCCGGGTAACGAAATCCTCGTCCCGGGTCGCCATGCCGGAGCGGCCCTTGCCGCCGCGCCGCTGGGCGCGGTAGGTCGCCAGCGGAACGCGCTTGATGTAGCCGAGATGCGAGACCGTGATGACCATGTCTTCCTGGGCGATGAGATCCTCATCGTCCATATCCGGGCCACCTTCCATGATCTCGGTGCGCCGAGGGGTCCCGAATTCGTCGCGGACAGCCGCGAGCTCGTCCTTGACGATGGTCATGATGCGGATGCGCGAAGACAGAATATCGAGATAGTCGCTGATCTCCGCGCCGATCTTGTTCAGTTCGTCGCCGATTTCGTCGCGGCCGAGGGCCGTCAGGCGGGCAAGGCGCAGTTCGAGGATGGCGCGCGCCTGTTCTTCTGAGAGATTGTAGGTCAGGTCTTCGTTGATCCGGTGGCGCGGATCGTCGATCAGGCGAATGAGGCTTTCGACATCCGACGCCGGCCAGCGGCGCGTCATCAACTGTTCGCGCGCCGTCTGCGGATCGGGCGCGCTGCGGATCAGCTTGATGATCTCGTCGATATTCGCGACCGCGATGGCGAGACCAACCAGGACGTGCGCCCGGTCGCGCGCTTTGCGCAGCAGATACTTCGTACGCCGGCTAACGACCTCCTCGCGGAAGGCGACGAAGGCGCGCAGCATGTCGAGCAGGCTCATCTGCTCGGGCTTGCCGCCATTCAAAGCCACCATGTTGCAGCCGAACGAGGTTTGCAGCGGCGTGTAGCGGTAAAGCTGGTTGAGGATCACCTCGGCATTGGCATCGCGCTTCAGTTCGACGACGACGCGATAGCCTTGACGGTCGCTCTCGTCGCGCAGGTCCGAGATGCCCTCGATGCGCTTGTCCTTGACCAGTTCGGCCATCTTCTCGATCATCGTCGACTTATTCACCTGATAGGGAACTTCGGTGATGATGATCTGCTCGCGGTCGCCGCGCATCGGTTCGATGGTGGCGCGCCCGCGCATGATGACCGAACCACGGCCCGTCTCGTAGGCCTGGCGAATGCCGGAGCGGCCGAGAATGTAGGCACCCGTCGGAAAATCCGGACCGGGAATGATCTCCATCAGTTGCGGCAGTTCCAGTCCCGGCTCGTCGATCAGTGCGATACAGCCGTTGATGACCTCGATCAGATTGTGCGGCGGAATATTGGTCGCCATGCCGACGGCGATACCGCCGGCGCCGTTGACGAGCAGGTTCGGAAACTTCGCCGGAACGACGACCGGTTCCGACAGCGTGCCGTCGTAGTTGTCGCGGAAATCGACGGTTTCCTTGTCGAGATCGTCGAGCAGCGCATGCGCCGCCTTTTCCAGTCGGCACTCGGTGTAACGCTCGGCCGCTGGCGGATCGCCGTCGATGGAACCGAAATTGCCCTGACCATCAATCAGCGGCAGCCGCAGGGACCAGGGCTGCGCCATGCGCGCCAGAGCATCGTAGATCGCCGAATTGCCGTGCGGATGGAACTTACCCATCACGTCCCCGGTAACACGGGCGCATTTGACGTATTTCCTGTTCCAGTCGATACCCAGCTCGCTCATCCCGTAAAGGATGCGCCTGTGGACCGGCTTCAGGCCGTCCCGGACATCGGGAAGCGCGCGGCTGACGATGACGCTCATCGCGTAATCGAGATACGACCGCTGCATCTCTTCCATGATGGAAATAGGCTCGATGCCTGGTGGGTTCTTGCCGCCGCCGGGTGTGGTTTGTTCAGTCAATTGTGATCACGATCTTTGTTCAGAATCAGACAGATTTTTATAGCCGAATGCACCGGCCAGCGCCAATTTCGGCGCGGGGTTTTGAACAGGCTTTTGGCGCATCGGCGCAAAGCGTGCGCAATTCGATGTCAAACGCCCCTACCCCTGATTAGCGCTCTTTCCATCCAAGGTCCACTCGCTTAACACTTAAGGCCAAGTCCGGGAAAAGGACGCCATCTCGCGGGGGGGACCACCGGATGTTCAATGTCGATCTTCTGATCAATGCGCTGACGACCATCCTCGTGACGATCGACCCTCCGGGACTGGCACCGATCTTCCTCAGCCTGACGGTCGGCATGACCCGCTCGGAACGCTTCCAAGTGGCAAGCCGCGGCTCGCTGATCGCCTTCCTCATCCTGTCGGCCTTCGCATTGTTCGGTAACGGCATCCTTGGGCTGCTTGGCATTTCGATCGGCGCCTTCCGGATCGCCGGCGGCCTGCTGCTGTTTTGGATCGCCTTCGAGATGATCTTCGAGAAACGCAACGAACGGAAGGAAAAGACCGGCGAAACCGCGACCACGCGGGACCACATTCAGAATCTCGCGGTCTTTCCGCTTGCCTTGCCGCTGATTGCCGGTCCCGGCGCGATCTCCGCGACGATCCTTTTGTCAGGATCGTTCTCCGCAACCATCGACCGCATCCAGCTGATTCTGGTCATTGCCTTCTGCCTTGCCATCCTCTTTGCGGCGCTTGTAATCGCCGATCGGATCGACCGCTTCCTCGGCGTCACCGGCCGCGCCATTCTGACCCGCCTGCTCGGCGTCATCCTTGCGGCGCTGGCCGTGCAATTCGTCGTCGACGGCATCAAGTCGACCATGCAGCTTTGAACAACGCATGCTTGAAACAGAAAAGGGCCGATCAATCGGCCCTTTTTGCGTCTCAAAGCAGCTGCCGGTCAAAACGGGATGTCATCATCCATGTCGCGCGAAAAATTGCTGTTGCTGGAGCTGCCGGAACGGCCAGCCGGAGCCGACGACGGACGATCGTAGTCATCGCCGCCGCCAAAATTGCCGGCGCTGCTGCCATAGTCGGACCCACCGCGCGATGCGCCGGCACCCTGACCATCGCCACGCCCTCCCAGCATCGTCAGCGTCGAGTTGAAGCCCTGCAGGACCACTTCCGTCGAATACCGGTCCTGGCCATCCTTGTCCTGCCATTTGCGGGTCTGCAGCTGGCCTTCGACATAAACCGTCGCGCCTTTCTTCAGGTACTGTTCGGCAACCTTGCAGAGACCTTCGTTGAAAATCACCACACGGTGCCACTCCGTCTTTTCCTTGCGTTCGCCGGAATTGCGGTCGCGCCAGCTCTCAGACGTCGCGATGTTGAGGTTGGCGATCGGCTTGCCGTCCTGCGTGCGCCGGATTTCCGGGTCAGCTCCGAGGTTCCCGATCAAAATCACCTTGTTGACACTACCAGCCATCTCGCTTTTCCTGTTCATCCCGCCGAACCAAAAGGCCCGGCCGCCAAAATTTCAGAATGCATATCTTAACGGCTAGCCACCGGCGATACGCCCCTGCATGTCGGACAATCCACAACAGATTTGCAATATTTGTTCTTTATTTGTTCTAGTAAATCCCTATTATCCTGTCAACCGACTCGGAAAGCCCGTCTGTTTTTCGCATTGCGCCTCGACATGCGCTCTGCCGTCCTTAAATAGGAAGCTTTCCAAGAACACCAAAAGCTGAGCACGATGAGCAAACTCGAGACCATTTCCATTCGCGGGGCGCGCGAACACAATCTGAAGGGCATCGACCTCGATCTGCCGCGCAACAAGCTGATCGTGATGACCGGCCTGTCGGGATCCGGAAAATCATCGCTCGCCTTCGACACGATCTATGCGGAAGGCCAGCGCCGCTATGTCGAGAGCCTGTCGGCCTATGCCCGCCAGTTCCTCGAGATGATGCAGAAGCCTAATGTCGACCAGATCGACGGCCTGTCGCCTGCGATCTCGATCGAGCAAAAGACCACATCGCGCAACCCGCGCTCGACCGTCGGCACGGTCACCGAAATCTACGATTACATGCGGCTTCTGTTCGCCCGCGTCGGCGTTCCCTACTCGCCGGCGACGGGACTTCCGATCGAGAGCCAGACCGTCAGCCAGATGGTCGATCGGGTTGTCGATTTCGGCGAAGGCACCCGGCTCTACATTCTTGCGCCGATCGTGCGCGGTCGCAAGGGCGAATACAAGAAAGAACTCGCCGAACTGATGAAGAAGGGCTTTCAGCGCGTCAAAATCGACGGACAATTCTACGAGATCGCGGAAGCGCCGGTCCTCGACAAGAAATACAAGCACGATATCGATGTCGTGGTCGACCGCGTCGTTGTGCGCTCGGATCTCACGGCAAGGCTCGCCGACAGTCTCGAAACATGCCTGCGGCTGGCCGACGGCCTGGCGATCGCCGAATTCGCCGACAAGCCGCTGCCACCGGATGAAACATCGGCCGGTGGTTCCGCCAACAAGTCGCTGAACGAAACGCATGAGCGCGTGATGTTCTCGGAAAAATTCGCGTGTCCGGTATCCGGCTTCACCATTCCGGAGATCGAGCCGCGGCTGTTTTCGTTCAACAATCCCTTCGGTGCCTGCCCAACCTGCGACGGTCTCGGCAGCCAGCAGAAAATCGACGAGGCGCTGATCGTCCCTGAGCCGGAGCGTACGCTGAAGAGCGGCGCCATCGCACCTTGGGCCAAGTCGTCGTCGCCCTACTACAACCAGACGCTCGAAGCGCTCGGCAAGGCCTTCGGCTTCAAGCTGTCGAACAAGTGGACGGAACTGTCCGAAAAGGCCCAGCATGCCATCCTGCAGGGCACGGAGGAAAAGATCGTCTTCCATTACGAAGACGGCGCGCGCTCCTACAATACCACCAAGACTTTCGAGGGCATCGTGCCGAACCTCGAACGGCGCTGGAAGGAAACCGACAGCGCCTGGGCGCGCGAGGAAATCGAGCGCTACATGTCGGCCGCCCCCTGCCCGGCCTGCAATGGTTTCCGCCTGAAGCCGGAAGCTCTCGCCGTCAAGATCAACAAGCTGCAGATCGGTGAAGTGACGCAGATGTCGATCCGCGTCGCACGCGACTGGTTTGAGGCCTTGCCCGGCCAGATGAACGCCAAGCAGAACGAGATTGCCGTGCGTATCCTTAAGGAAATTCGCGAGCGGTTGCGGTTCCTCAACGATGTCGGCCTGGAATATCTCAGCCTGTCGCGCAATTCTGGCACGCTTTCGGGCGGTGAAAGCCAGCGTATCCGCCTGGCGTCGCAGATCGGCTCCGGCCTCACCGGCGTCCTCTACGTGCTCGACGAGCCATCGATTGGCCTGCACCAGCGCGACAATGCCCGGCTGCTGGATACGCTCAGGCACCTGCGCGACATCGGCAATACGGTAATCGTCGTCGAACATGACGAGGATGCGATCCTTACGGCGGATTACGTCGTCGATATCGGTCCTGCCGCCGGCATCCATGGCGGACAGGTGGTTGCGGAGGGAACGCCTCAGGACGTCATCAACAATCCGAACTCGCTGACCGGCAAGTATCTGTCGGGCGAGCTTGCCGTCTCCGTTCCCTCGGAACGGCGCAAGGCGAAGAAAAAGAAGGAAATCACCGTCGTCGGCGCCCGCGCCAACAACCTGAAGAACGTGACGGCCTCGATCCCCCTCGGCGTCTTCACGGCGGTCACCGGTGTTTCCGGCGGCGGCAAGTCGACCTTCCTGATCGAGACGCTCTACAAGTCGGCCGCACGGCGCATCATGGGGGCGCGTGAAAACCCGGCGGAACACGACCGGATCGACGGCTTCGAACATATCGACAAGGTCATCGATATCGACCAGTCGCCGATCGGTCGGACGCCGCGGTCCAACCCGGCCACCTATACCGGCGCCTTCACGCCGATCCGCGACTGGTTCGCCGGCCTGCCGGAAGCCAAGGCGCGCGGCTATCAGCCGGGCCGTTTCTCCTTCAACGTCAAAGGTGGACGCTGCGAGGCCTGCCAGGGCGACGGCGTCATCAAGATCGAGATGCACTTCCTGCCGGACGTCTACGTTACCTGCGACGTCTGCCACGGCAAGCGCTACAATCGCGAAACGCTCGACGTTCATTTCAAGGGCAAGTCGATCGCTGACGTGCTCGACATGACGGTCGAGGAAGGTGTCGAATTCTTCGCTGCCGTTCCGGCCGTGCGCGACAAACTGCAGGCGCTTGCCGGTGTCGGCCTCGGCTATATCAAGGTCGGCCAGCAGGCCAACACGCTCTCCGGCGGCGAAGCGCAGCGCATCAAGCTCGCCAAGGAGTTGTCGAAGCGCTCGACCGGCCGCACCCTCTATATCCTTGATGAACCGACAACGGGCCTGCACTTCCACGACGTTGCCAAGCTCCTGGAAGTGCTGCACGAACTCGTCAACCAGGGCAATACGGTTGTCGTCATCGAGCACAATCTGGAAGTGGTCAAGACGGCGGACTGGGTGATCGATTTCGGTCCGGAAGGCGGCGACGGCGGCGGCGAAGTGGTCGCTGTCGGCACGCCGGAACAGATCGTCAAGGAGCCGCGCTCGCACACCGGCGCCTTCCTGAAGGAGCTTCTTGAGCGTCGGCCGATCCGCAAGGCGGCGGCGGAATAGGCCATGATCCTGATCGGCCAGTATGATTCCTCCTATGTCCGGCGCGTTGCCATCGCGCTGAAAATTTACGACATTCCGTTCGAACACCGGCCGTGGTCGGTTTTTGGCGATGGCGACCAGATTCGGGAAATCAATCCGCTGATGCGGGTACCGACGCTGGTTCTGGAAGACGGCGAGGTTCTGGTCGATAGCGCTTCGATACTCGACTATCTCGACGGCCTGATGCCCGCGGAACGGCGTCTGTTTCCGACGGTCGAGCCGGAGCGGCGGAGCGCCATGAAAGTTGCAGCGCTTGCGACCGGCCTTGCGGACAAGGGCGTCGGCCTGTTTTACGAACTGCGCTTGCATTCCGTTGTTTCAGACAGCTGGGTCGTGCGGCTCGGATTGCAGATTAAAGCAACGCTTGCGGCGCTTGAGACCGATCGGGCGGGGCGTCGAACCCCGTTCTGGTTCGGAGACGGGATCGGGCATGGCGACATCGCGGTCGCTTGTGCCTGGCGGCATGTCCGCGAGGCTCATCCGCACCTGATCGATCCATCCATGTACCCGGCTCTCGCCGCTCACTGTGCGCGACTGGAAAGCTTGCCGGTGTTTCAGGAAATCTCGCAGCCTTTCATCGCACCGGCGTAATCTTGCTCCGGCCATAATGGCCGCCTTTCAAGGGGAGAATATCATGGCCACATCCGGCATCATCCGCTGCGGTATCGGCGGCTGGACGTTTGATCCGTGGGAGGGGACGTTCTATCCGGAAAAGCTGCCAAAGAAGCGGCAGCTCGAATATGCCAGCGGCCAGCTCAAGGTGATCGAGGTCAACGGCACCTATTACGGCTCGCAAAAGCCCGAGACCTTCGCCAAATGGGCCTCCGAAGTGCCTGATGATTTCGTCTTTTCACTGAAAGCCAGCCGGTTTGCCACCAACAAGAAGGTGTTGGCCGAAGCTGGAGATTCCATCGAGAGGTTTCTCGGCCAGGGGCTGACGGAACTCGGCGATCATCTGGGACCCATCCTCTGGCAGTTCATGCCGACGAAGAAATTCGACGCCGAGGATTTTGGCGCATTCCTGGCGCTGTTACCGGAAAAGCAGGATGGGTTGACGCTTCGGCATGTGGTCGAGGTGCGTCACGAGTCCTTCCGCGTCCCGGAATTCGTGAGCCTGCTGGCAAAACATAAGGTCGCCGTCGTTTGCGCCGACCACGCCGAATATCCGATGATCGCGGACGTGACCGGCGATTTCGTCTATACCCGGCTGCAGACCGGAAGCGACAATGTGGAGACCTGCTACGACAAACCCAGGCTCGATCTCTGGGCCAAGCGGCTCAAATCCTGGTCGACCGGCGGGGATATCGCCGATCTCGCCCATGCCGATCCTGAGAGGACGATCGAGAAGAAGCCGCGCGACGTCTACGCATTCTTCATAACCGAAGGCAAGGTCAATGCCCCGAATGGCGCCCGCTCCCTGCAAAAACGGGTCGACTGAGGCGCGTTCACCTTCGTAGTGGGCCGATCGCCCGCAGCAGCGTTTCTGCGGTCAGCCCCTCACCGGCTTGTCTGCCAGCCTGGCCGTGGCGCCAGACACCGGCAGCGGCGGCTTCGAAGGCCGGCATGCCCTGCGCCAGATGCGCACCGATGATGCCGGCGAGCACGTCTCCGGAGCCGGCCGTGGCAAGCCAGGGCGGCGCATTGGTGTTGATGACGGCACGGCCGTCCGGATCGGCAATCACCGTGTCCGCGCCCTTGAGGACGATAACGGCATGACTGCGGCGGGCGGCGGCAATCGCCCGATCGACCTTGGAAAGTGCCTTATCCTCCGAAAGGTCAGGAAACAGCCGCGCAAACTCGCCATCGTGCGGTGTCAGTACCAGTCGTGTCGGCCCATCGGCGAAAAGATCAAAGAGCTGCCCCGGATCGTCACGAAACGCCGTAATGCCATCGGCGTCGAGCACGAGGGCGCGGTCCGCCAGGAAATTAACGAAGCGGCGCGCTTTTTCTGCGTCTCCGAACGCCGGTCCAAGCACGAAGGCGCTGATGCGCCTGTCCTCCAGCCAGTTTTCAAGATCCGATGCCGTTTCAATGGCCTCGAGCATCACAGCCGTCAGTTGCGCCGCATTTGTCGGCAGGGCCGCGTCGGGTGCGGCGAGCGTCACGAGACCGGCGCCGGAAGCGAGGCCCGCATTTGCTGACAGCCGGGCCGCACCGGTCGACAGCGCACCCCCGGAAAAGACGGCGAGATGACCACGCTTGTATTTATGCGCCGAGGCGTCCAGCCTCTTTGCCTGATCCAGCCATACTTCGGGGACGTTTTCCCGCAGATGGCCGATATGGGCCGCAACGATGCGCTGTGGGATACCGATATCGACCACGTCGAGTTCGCCACAAAGCGTGCGCCCTGGCACAAGCAGATGGCCGGGCTTGCGGGCGACGAAGGTCACGGTCCGGCAAGCGCTGAAGCTTGCGCCGAGCACCTCGCCGGTGCGACCATCCACGCCGGACGGCAGATCGACGGCCAGAACCGGCAGGTTCGCGGCCGCCGCCTGGCGCATGATGAAGGCGACGTCATCAGAAACGTCGCGGGAGAGCCCCGCCCCGAACAACGCATCGATGATCACATCACCCGGCATCGGTTCGAATGCGGCAAACGGCAAGGGTTTGCAGGGGCATTGACGATAGGCACGCGCGGCATCGCCGTGCAGGGAAAGCGGATCGCCCAGCGCAAAAACGGCGACATTCGCACCGCTGGACAGAAGCGCCGCTGCGGCGATGTATCCGTCGCCGCCGTTGTTGCCCGGACCACACTGGACGGCGAACCGCAGGGCGCCCGGAAAATGGCGAAGGGCGGCAGCGGCAACGGCCAACCCCGCGGCCACCATCAATCCGAAACTGTCGAGCCCGGAAGCCGAGGCGGCCTGATCGACCTGCGCCATTTCCATGGGCGATATGATTGCTGAAGAGAGGTTTGGTCGCATATTTTGTCAAAATATCGGAGTGAGAAACGAAAACAAGAGCACCGCAAAACCAAAAAATGTCTATTTATTATGCATTTGCACATATTTCCGCACAAATAAGATGCTTAACAAATAATCATCTCATCACCCACCCTTGACGTCGCCGTCGTTTTTCGGGATTTTGCAGAAAATGACTAAAATCGGCTGGTTTTTTCGCTGAAATAGCAGATGATCGGCCCGGCGCAGGATGATTTGGCCCAAATCTGCTCGTCATTTGGCGAGTCTGGCATGCAAAATGCATATTTGTGGGCGAGCGGGGATGTTCCTGCTTTAACGGGAGAAGCGGAGAGTCATTTTCTCATGAAAAAGATCGAAGCGATCATAAAGCCTTTCAAGCTTGATGAAGTGAAGGAGGCCCTTCAGGAAGTCGGCCTGCAGGGTATCACCGTCACCGAGGCGAAAGGTTTTGGACGCCAAAAGGGCCATACGGAACTTTATCGCGGGGCGGAATATGTCGTCGACTTTCTGCCGAAGGTGAAAGTCGAAGTTGTGCTGGCAGATGAAAATGCGGAAGCCGTGATCGAGGCCATTCGCAACGCTGCCCAGACAGGGCGCATCGGAGATGGAAAGATTTTCGTGTCCAACATAGAGGAAGTGATCCGGATTCGCACGGGCGAAACCGGCATCGACGCCATCTAGTCACTTGGCTCCAGCCAGGCTTTCCATATGGTTATCGTAAAAGGGATTTAAGAAAATGACGACTGCAAAAGATATTCTGAAGCAGATCAAGGACAACGACGTAAAATTCGTCGATCTGCGCTTCACCGATCCGAAGGGCAAGCTGCAGCACGTGACGATGGACGTCGTCTGCGTCGACGAGGACATGTTTGCCGACGGCGTCATGTTCGACGGATCCTCGATCGCCGGCTGGAAAGCCATCAACGAATCCGACATGGTGCTGATGCCGGACATCGAAACGGCGCATATGGACCCGTTCTTCGCGCAGTCGACGATGGTTCTGATCTGCGACATTCTCGATCCGGTTTCCGGCGAAGCCTATAACCGCGACCCGCGTACCACTGCCAAGAAGGCCGAGGCCTATCTGAAGGCATCCGGGATCGGCGATACGATCTTCGTCGGCCCCGAAGCCGAATTCTTCGTCTTCGACGACGTCAAGTACAAGGCCGATCCGTATAATACCGGCTTCAAGCTCGATTCGACCGAACTGCCGTCCAACGACGACACCGACTACGAGACCGGCAACCTCGGCCACCGCCCACGCGTCAAGGGTGGCTACTTCCCGGTTCCGCCGATCGACAGCGCCCAGGACATGCGCTCCGAAATGCTGACGGTCCTGTCCGAAATGGGTGTTGTCGTCGAAAAGCATCACCATGAGGTGGCGGCGGCCCAGCACGAACTCGGCGTCAAGTTCGATCACCTGACCCGCAACGCCGACAAGATGCAGATCTACAAATACGTCGTGCATCAGGTCGCCAACGCCTATGGCAAGACGGCGACCTTCATGCCGAAGCCGATCTTTGGCGACAACGGCTCAGGCATGCACGTGCACCTGTCGATCTGGAAGGACGGCAAACCGACCTTCGCCGGCGACGAATATGCCGGTCTCTCGGAATCCTGCCTGTATTTCATCGGCGGCATCATCAAGCATGCCAAGGCCCTGAACGCCTTTACCAACCCATCGACCAATTCCTACAAGCGCCTCGTGCCCGGTTATGAAGCACCGGTTCTGCTGGCCTATTCGGCCCGTAACCGTTCGGCCTCGTGCCGCATTCCTTTCGGCTCGAACCCGAAGGCCAAGCGCGTCGAAGTCCGCTTCCCGGATCCGATGGCAAACCCGTACCTCGCCTTTGCTGCCATGCTGATGGCCGGCCTCGACGGCATCAAGAACAAGATCCATCCGGGCAAGGCCATGGACAAGGACCTCTACGACCTGCCGCCGAAGGAACTGAAGAAGATCCCGACCGTCTGCGGCTCTCTGCGCGAAGCGCTTGAAAGCGTCGACAAGGATCGCAAGTTCCTGACCGCCGGCGGCGTGTTCGACGACGACCAGATCGACAGCTTCATCGAGCTGAAGATGGCTGAAGTCATGCGCTTCGAAATGACGCCGCATCCGGTCGAATACGACATGTACTATTCGGCCTGAGGTCGCATAAGCTGAAATCACCTTGCGGTGGAACGGCCATACGAAAAACCCCGGCTTCCTGCGAAGCCGGGGTTTTTCATTGGGTCCTTCGGAGAGCGGCTACTTCTGCTTCAGGCGCTGCTTGAGAAGATTGAGATATTCCTCGTTTGCATCGTCGCCCTTAGCAGCCGGCTCCTCGATCGCAGCCGTGCATTTCGGCTTGTAGTCCATCGCCATGCCGGCCTTGACGCAAACGCCGACCTGCCACCCCGGCGGCAGCGCCGTCAGGTCGACATCCTTCCATTTCGGATGCCCCGTCGCCTGCAGCTTGTCGAGATTGTTGAGGATCAGGCTAGAAAAATCCGATACGGCATTGCAGCTTTCGCGTTGATAGGCATTGCGCTTGACGTCGTAGTCATAGGTCATCATCACCGCCTTGACGGCAATCAGATCAACGGGCTCTTTCTGAAAGTCATAGGTCCCGGCATCGATCCGCGATTGCGTATAGGTCGCCAGCAGCGGTGCTTCGGTGATCGGCAGAAGATGGAATTTCGCACCGTCGATCGGGTTCTTCTTGAACAGTGCCGCCGGCGCTCCGGCCACGTAGAAGAAGGCGTCGATCTCGCCCGAAACCAGCTTAGGCAAAGCCGCATCCGGATTGAGCGGCACGCGCTCACCGGTCTTCACCTGCAGGATATCGAGAATGAGCGATGCCGTCAGAAAAGTGCCGCTGTCCTTGACGCCGACCGCAACCTTCCTGTCGGCGAGATCCTTCATGCTGGCAATTTCCTTGCGGGCAAGAACATGGATTTCTTCATTGTAGAGCGGGAACATGATGCGCACGCCGCGCACGGCCTGCTGCACCTCGGCATCGCCGGCCTCGAAAGTTTTGAGGTATTCCAGCACATCGCTCTGGACGATGCCAAACTGGGTGTTGCGGCGATTGCGCACGCCGACAAAATTCTCCAGCGAGCCCGCGGATTCCTTGACGTTCAGCGTCAGGCCACAACTCTTGCCGATGGCAGCGACATCGCGGCCGATCTGGATGTAGGTGCCTTGGGGCCCGCCCGTCATGATGTTTTTTTCGAGTTCGGCAGCCGATGCCGACATGACGCCCAGCAGAAACGACAATATGATGGTGACAGCAATCCGGCTCGAACCCATGGACTTCTCCTGCTATATTTCTAACGTGCGGCGCGCCCGAAAATTCTATCAGCAATCGCTTTTTAGGTCGCGCATCAGATTGCGCATGACGATCACCGGAACCCGCTCGAACACGCTTTCCAGGGCTTCGGTCACGCAGGCGCCTGCGACCAGCTTTTCCTTGAGCCCCGCCGTTTTTCCGGCATCGAGGCCGGAAAGGCCCGGCGTCAGCCGCAATGCCGTTTCCACCGATGCTTCCGAACGGGATTTGAGGGCTGGTGTTTCATCAACCGGCTGTATTTCGTCGACCGCTTCCCGGGCGGATGTGGAAGATTGGTCGTCCGGCAAGACCGCCGTGTTCACATCGGCGTCTGCGGGCTCGACTTTTTGTGTCGAAGCGCTTGTAGAAGCAAGCCTTGCTTCCGACACGGCGACTTTGCGACGCTCGTCGGCAAGCGCTTTTTCAAGTCCGGCAATGGCGCTGTCTCGGGATTTTCCGGCTTCCGCCTTCAAAGCTGAAATTGCGGCCGCCGCCTCCTGCGCCTGT
Source organism: Hyphomicrobiales bacterium (assembly GCA_900472785.1). Classification (GTDB taxonomy): domain Bacteria; phylum Pseudomonadota; class Alphaproteobacteria; order Rhizobiales; family Rhizobiaceae; genus Pararhizobium. The sequence goes on from UCJH01000001.1 coordinate 49,864, forward strand.
ATGACGAGTGCCTTGCGGGCGCTGTCGCGCTCTTCGGCCGTTTTTTCTGCCAGATCCTGTGCCGCGGCCAGATCGCCGCTCAAATCACGGCGCTCGGCATCGATATCTCGGAGGCGCTTTTCGAGCGCCTCTCCAGTCTGTTTGGCGCTATCCAACTCGCCGCTGATCTTGGAAATCATACCTGCATAGTCGTCGGCGGCTTTGGCCGCTTGGGACTTCAGATCAGCCAGCTGTTTTTCGAGCGCGGAGATGTCGGCGTCGCGCTTGTCGAGCAGGCGATTGAGTTTCGGCACTTCGTTGAGCTTCAGTTCCGCAAACTCCTTCTCGAGTTCGCCGGCCCAATCCCCGGAATTCTCGCGGAACGCCTTCATGTCTTTGGCGAACTTGTCACGCTCCGTGGTGATCTTGCCGATGGTCGTGGTCAAATCGATGTTTTCGGCATTCACGGCCGCGATCTCGGCCTGCATCGTCTGGCGCGCGAACCACAGATAGACACCGCCGCCGATGATGACGAGGCAGAGGAATGCGGGCAACAGAAATCCGGGGGATCCACCCGTACTCGGCTGATTGTTGCGCCCCCACTGATTGCTCATGTCGCGGTCCGTTTCCGTTGAAATGTCGGTTCCTGAGGTACGCCGAAATCCGGAAGGAGGCAAGCAAGCCCCGCAGCCCGGATCGATGCTGACGCTCACTATTGATGTTCAGACATAAAACACCACATAATGGAGTGAAAGGAACCTATCATGATGAAACAAAGAGACGCAAAATTTCAGATTGGCCAGGTTGTTCGCCATAGGGTTTTCCCGTTCCGCGGCGTGATTTTCGACGTTGATCCCGAATTCTCAAACACCGAGGAATGGTGGAACGCCATCCCGAGCGAAATTCGGCCAAGCAAGGATCAACCGTTCTATCACCTTCTCGCGGAAAACGACGATACGGAATATGTAGCGTATGTTTCCGAACAGAATCTGATCTCCGATGAAAGCGGCCTTCCGCTTCGCCACTCCCAGGTGAATGCGTTCTTCGATGCCGAAGCCGTCGGACAATACAAGCCCAAGGCTGTCGTCCAGCACTGACGCTGCAGCGAACGAATGGACATAAAAAACCCGGTCACGCCAGTGACCGGGTTTTTTCAATTGTATCCGAGCAGGCCTATCAGTTGGCCTTGGCAGCCTTCTGGGCTTCTTCCAGCTTCTTGCGGGCATCTTCAGCCTTCTTCTGCATTTCTTCCTGCAGCAGGCGCTGACGCTCTTCGAGCTTGGACTGTTCGATCGGCTCGCCGTCAAACACGCCGGTGAAGCCTTCGAGCGAAATCTTGATCGGGTTCGGCGCGCGCTGGAAGTTGACCGAGGTGAAGACCACTTCGCTGCCCTTCTTGAGGCTGGCGATCGTCGCATCGCTCAACGGCACTTCCGCCACGCACTTGTCGGGCATGCAGATGGCATAGTCGAGCTTGGCCCCCTTGCCGCCGTCTATCTGCATCTGGATGCCGGTCGGAATGAGGCGCGCAGACGGAACCGAAACCTGCATGACCTTGCGGTTGACCTTGCCCTGAACGGTGATTAGGCCAACGGCGGTGATCAACTGGCCGTTGTTTGCGGTCAGAAGGTTCTGGACAATGCAGACATCATTGTCTTCCTGCTTGGTGCAGACCTTGAACCAGCCCTGCGGCGGCTTTCCCTGGGATGCCTGCTGGGCGAAGGACGATGCCGGCACAGCCGCCGTGGCAACCGAAAGCGCGAATACGGACAAGGCCGCCTTGCTGGTAAAACTTGACTTGAAGATCATAGCGATATCCGTCTCCTGAATTCCGGTCCCTGAGCAGTCCTGTGCCGCTCGTCATATGAGGTCAGTTGCCCGCTTCCCTGTTGGGAAAATAAGGCAATTGAATGACCCCTCTCTCCGGAAACACCTGTTACAATGCGTTGGCGCGGATATCCAGTCTTTCCTTCTGTTTTTTGCAAAACCGGCCGCGCCAAATTAAAGAGAGCTGCGGTTGGAAATGTCTCGCATCGTGATAATTTGCGGGGAATCATAAAACGGACGGACGAAGGAGGCGGGCTTGCGCGCATTGATTTTGGGTTTGGTCTCGCTCTTGATGGCCGTCGGCAGTGCAACAGTCGCGCAGGCCGAACCTGTTCACGGCATCGCAATGCACGGTCAACCAGCCCTGCCCGCGGATTTCAAGAATTTCCCCTATGTCAATCCGGCCGTCAAGAAGGGCGGCAAGATCGCCTATGGCGTCATCGGCACGTTCGACAGCCTTAACCCGTTCATCCTGAAGAGCATGCGCACCACGGCGCGCGGCATGCTCGATCCGGAATTCGGCAACCTCGTCTATGATTCCTTGATGCAGCGCTCACGCGACGAGGCATTCTCGATGTACGGCCTTCTTGCGGAAACCGTCGAGTGGGACGAAGACCGCACCTTCATCCAGTTCAACCTCAATCCGAAGGCAAAATGGGCCGATGGCCAGCCCGTGACGCCGGAAGACGTCATCTTCACCTTCGAACTCTGGCGGGACAAGGGCCGGGTTCCCTTCAGCACGCGCCTTGCCAAGGTGGCGAAAATGGAGAAGGTTGGTGACCGCTCCGTGCGTTTCACGTTCAACGAAGGCACCGACCGGGAGTTTCCGCTGCTGCTGGCGCTTTCGCCGATCCTGCCGAAACACGCGATTGACCCGGCCACCTTCGATCAGTCCTCGTTGAAGCCGCCACTCGGATCCGGCCCCTATCAGGTCAGCACCGTGAAACCCGGCGAAAAGATCGTCTATAAACGCAGTCCGGACTATTGGGCGAAGGATCTCCCATCGAAGGTCGGTCTCGATAACTACGACGAAATATCTGTCGAATATTTCCTCCAGGAAAACTCCCTTTTCGAGGCCTTCAAGAAGGGCGAGATCGATGTCTATGCGGAGGGAAGCCCGACGAAATGGGCCCGGAGCTACAATTTTCCGTCCGTACAGTCCGGTGAGGTGATCAAGGAAACCTTTACGCCCAAGACGCCGTCCGGCATGCTCGGTTTCGTCTTCAACACACGCCGCCCGATGTTCGCGAGCGCCCAGTTGCGGCAGGGATTGGCGCTGGTCTTCGACTTTGAGTGGGTCAACAAGAACCTGTTCGACGGCGCCTATACGCGGACGCAAAGCTACTGGCAGAATTCCACCCTCTCCTATCTCGGCGTCGCTGCGGACGACCGCGAACTCGGCGTTCTCGGCGATATCCGCAACAGGATCAACCCGTCGGTGCTGGACGGCAGCTACCGCCTGCCGGTGACGGATGGCTCCGGTCGCGACCGCAACGTGCTGAGGGAGGCCGTAACGCTGCTGCGCGAGGCCGGCTATGGCATCAAGGACGGCAAGATGGTCAATGAGCAGGGCCAGCCGCTGTCCTTCGAGATCATGACCCAGAACGAGGGCCAGGAAAAATTCGCACTCGCCTATCAGCGTTTCCTGGCGGCTTTGGGCATCACCGCCTCCGTGCGGACCGTCGACGATTCCCAATATCAGCAGCGCAGCCAGTCCTTCGACTACGACATCATCATCAAGTCCTTCGCATCGTCGCTGTCACCGGGCATAGAACAGATGAACCGCTGGTCGTCGCAGTCGCGCGAACGCGAGGGTACGGACAATTTCGCCGGCGTCGCCGACAAGGATGTCGATACCCTCATCAACAACATCGTCCAGGCACGGGCCGTCGAGGATTTCACGGCTTCGGTGCGCGCGCTCGACCGTATGCTCATCTCGAATTTCTATGTCGTGCCGCTTTATCATATCGGCGCGCAATGGGTCGCCCGCCACAAGCATATCGGCCGCCCCGACACCGTGCCCCTCTATGGCTACCAGCTGCCGACCTGGTGGGACGACAGGGTGCAATAAAGCCGGGAAAAGCTCATGGTATACTTTTGGTAACGCATTGAACACGGTGCGCCATGCGCCTAAGTGGCTGACAGGCCGTTGTGAGCGAAAGGATATCACCCGTGGAAACCGTAACTGTCGATGTCGTCTCCGACGTTGTTTGCCCCTGGTGTTATCTCGGCAAGGCGCGCCTTGACCAGGCGATTGCCAGCGTTTCCGATGATGTCCAGGTGACCGTCAATTGGCGCCCTTATCAGCTCAATCCTGATCTGCCGCCGGAGGGCGTTGACCATAAGGCGCACCTGGCTGCGAAACTTGGCGGTCAGGCGGCTGTCGATCGTGCCCATGAAATGTTGGCCGGCCTTGGCAGGGAAGACGGCATCGCCTTTGATTTCGATGCCGTCAAGATCAGCCCGAACACCCGCGACGCACACCGATTGATCCGCTGGGCGCTAACCCATGGCCCGAATGTGCAGAGCCATGTCGCAAGTCTGCTCTTCAAGGCAAATTTCGAGGAAGGCCGCAATGTGGGCGACCCCGGCGTTCTCCTCGATATCGCCGAGGAAGCCGGCATGGAGCGGCCGGTCATTGCTGCCCTGCTGGCTTCGGATGCGGACAAGGATGCGGTCGGCGCCGAAATCGACATGGCCCGTGGCATGGGCGTCACCGGCGTTCCCTGCTTCATCCTCGACAGCCGGTATGCCGTCATGGGCGCGCAATCGACCGAGGTTATGGCCAATGCCCTGCGCGATATTGCAAAGACCAAGGCAGAGGCGTCGGAGGCGTCAAAGGCCTAGCGGTCATCGGATCGAAATCCGGTCTTCAACCCGGTGTTCGGGTCGATCCTGCGAGATCGCGTTTGATCGCTCCTTCCGCGACGATCGCGGTGTTGACGTTGTCTTTCTGTTTCGAACCGATCGACGAACCGAAATGAAAGGCGATGACCGTCGCGAATGCGGTGGCCAGCGAACCGAGCGCGATGTTGAAAACCTGATTCCCAGACATATCGGCCGGTGGGGCGATCAACATATAAAATACCAGGACGACAAAGCTGCCGGTGATCTGTATCGACAGGAAAGGATTGATCCAGCCATAAGCGCTGCCCGTCATCAAGGCGCGGCTATAGGCATCGCGTGCGTTTTGAATATCCTGCGCCGATCGCTGATCGGTGGACGGATTCACATCTCTTGATGCTTGTTCCTGCCTCTTTTCCTCGATGGTCACAGCATCCGAAAGTGCCTTTACGAGGCCTGCCTTGAGCGCAGGGTCCGCGTCCAGCTTGGCTTGTGCCTGAATGCTGTCGGTCGTCCCGGTTGCGTCGGAGACTGCCTTTTTCACCTGCATCTCGAAATTCCCGGTCTTGTCACCCTTTACGACTGTTTCAACGGCAGGCACCAGCTTAACGGCAATTGCTAAAAGCGCATCCATGACGGTTCCTTTCTGGATTATACACCTAAAAAGTGCATTACAGAAATGAAGTTGTCAAACAACAAAAAACAATCTTCAGTAGAATTATTGTTTCGCCAGTCCCGCAAGCTGCGTCATCAGCACCGCTGCGCCGGCCAGCCGTTTTTCCGGCGTCGGGAAATCGCGCTGGAAGAAGATGCTGTGGTCGCCGCGAATCTTCGCCATGGTTCCCTGTTTGGCGATGTAACCGACGAGCGCGCCGGGGTTCGGGAATTCGCGGTTGCGGAACTGAACGACCACGCCCTTTGGACCGGCATCGAGCTTCTCGACATTGGCTGTTCGGCAGAGCGACTTGATGTAGACGATCTTGAGCAGGTGCTGAACCTCAAGCGGCAGGGGTCCGAACCGGTCGATCAGCTCGGCGCCGAAGGCATCGATATCGCCAAGCTCGGTGATCTCGCCGAGACGGCGATAGAGGCCGAGGCGCAGATGCAAATCCGGCACGTATTCGTCCGGGATCATCACCGGGGTGCCGACGGAGATTTGTGGCGACCAGCCACTGTCGGCAATCTCCTCGTCGCCCTTCAGTTCGGCGACCGCCTCTTCCAGCATCTGCTGGTAAAGCTCGAAACCGACTTCCTTGATATGACCGGACTGCTCGTCGCCCAGCAGGTTTCCGGCGCCACGCAGATCCAGATCGTGGCTGGCGAGCTGGAAGCCGGCGCCCAGCGTGTCCAGCGATTGCAGCACCTTCAGGCGCCGTTCGGCCATGCCGGTCAATACCCGGTTCACCGGCAGGGTGAACAAGGCGAAGGCGCGAACCTTGGAGCGACCGACGCGACCGCGCAGCTGGTAAAGCTGCGCAAGGCCGAACATATCTGCGCGATGGACGATCAGGGTGTTGGCAGTCGGCACATCAAGGCCGGATTCGACGATGGTGGTCGACAGCAGCACGTCGTAGCGGCCTTCATAGAAGGCGTTCATGATATCTTCGAGTTCGGTCGCCGGCATCTGGCCATGGGCCACCGCAACCTTCAGCTCGGGCACATCCGACCTCAGGAAATCATGGATTTCCGAAAGATCGGCGAGGCGCGGACAGACATAGAAGCTCTGGCCGCCGCGATAATGCTCGCGCATCAGCGTCTCGCGGATCACAAGCGCGTCGAAAGGCGAAATGAAGGTGCGAACCGCCATGCGGTCCACGGGAGCCGTGGTGATCAGCGAGAGTTCGCGCACACCGGTCAAGGCCAGCTGCAGGGTGCGCGGGATCGGCGTCGCCGACAGCGTCAGCACGTGCACATCGGATTTCAGCTCCTTCAGCCGCTCCTTGTGCTTGACGCCGAAATGCTGCTCCTCGTCGATGATCAACAGGCCGAGATTGGCGAAATTGATCGATGCGCCGAGCAGCGCATGGGTTCCGACGACGATATCGGTCTTGCCTTCGGCCACTTCCTTCTTGGTCAGCGCCAATTCCTTGGAGCCGACAAGCCGCGAGGCCTGCGCCAGTCGCACCGGCAGGCCGCGGAAACGCTCGCTGAATGTCTTGAAGTGCTGGCGGGCGAGTAGCGTCGTCGGCACGACGACCGCAACCTGGACGCCGTTCATGGCGGCGATGAAGGCGGCGCGCAACGCCACCTCGGTCTTGCCGAAGCCGACGTCGCCGCAGACGAGGCGGTCCATCGGGCGACCG
>UCJH01000076.1 GCA_900472785.1 Hyphomicrobiales bacterium
AAAATGGGCCTTGGCCAAGAAGGGCGGCTTGCGCAACCGCCTCAATCAACGAATTGACGAATTTGTCGAGCGCCGCGTTTCCGGTCTCGATCTGTGGGATGAGCTGCGAGAATGAGTCATACGCTGTATCGCGGAAGAACTCGGCAGTTTCTGTCGCCTTGCGCTGCGCCTCTTCCTCTTTGGCAAGCTGCTCGGTGAGCGCAACGATCTGCGCCCTTTCCTCATCAGTAGCAGCCGCACCGGCACGCCTGGTAGCCTCTGCCGCCCGTTTGGCGCTGTCACTTGCGCCGACGAGCGAGATCTCTTCCTGAAGCTCGGCAATGAGCTCGGCGACAGCCTTTTTCTCCCGCGCGGCGGCTTCGGCGCCAGATGAGCGACCCTTGGCACGGCCTGCCGTTGCCTGTCCGCCCGTCACTGGGTAGTCGTCGAGGGAAATCGGCTTGACCGGTTCAGTAATGGTCGTCAGCTTGGCTGGGAGGCGCCCGGTTTTCGGTGAGACGCCGGTGCCTTCAAATGCCCGATCGACGCGGGTTTGAATTTCCTCCTCCGACATCGTTGTGCCGAGTGGCTTGCCATTCATAATATCGACATTGGCCTGCGAGAGCTTTGAGAAAATGCCAGGGAGGCCGCCCAGCACTTTGATCAGCGTGCGAGCCTCACCATAGGCTTCAGAAACCTTCGCTATGAACGTGCCTATATCGCTGTTGGCCACGCTGACGATGACGCCGCCGAATGACTGCACTGTCGCGGCCAGGTCCTCGATCGCACCCCCCAGCTTGCTGCTGGCGCCGGTGGCGTCATCGATCTTGCCGGCCGTGTCGACCAGGATGTTTTGCATCCGGACGAATTGCTGCGACACCGTCAGTTGAGCGCCGGCGACCTTCTCCTCGAGGGTGGCAGCGCCGACCTCGAAAGCCCGGAAAAACGCTTGACTGGAGACCTTGCCGTCAACAACGAGCGAACGCAGCTTGGCGACCGAGCCACCGGCTTCCTGGAGGCCAGCGGCGACAGCCTGGGCAATCGTTGGCGTGCCTTCGAGGACGCTGTTGAATTCTTCCGCACGAACCACGCCGCCGCCTAGCGCCTGCGAAAGCTGCAAGAGCGCGCCGCTGGCCGCCTGCGCATCTGTGCCGCCGACGCGCAGAGCGAGCGAGATCTTGTCGGTGAAGTTCAGAAGTTCGGCCTGAGAAACGCCGAGCTCTTTCTGGGTGAGCGAAAGGCGGCCGTAAAGCGTGGCTAGCGACTCGATAGGTGCCGCGTTCCTCTGCGCCGACGCAAAAAGAGCATCATAGACGTCGGTGAGCTCCTTGCCCTCGAGTCCCGCAACGCGCAGGGCGTTCTCAATCCGTGTCGCTGTGTCGATCAGATCGCGCGCTGCCCGGAGCCCGGCTGTTGTGACGAGGCCGGTGGCAAAGGCTTTACCGAAGTCGCCGACACGGGAGCCGACCGACGAGAGCGCCTGGTTGATCCGGAGCGTCGAACGGATGGCGTCACTCTCCATCTGCTTGGTTGCCTTGCGGCTGGAAAGCGACATCTCTCGATAGGCTCGGGCGGTCACCCCGGCGGCCTTTGCCATCTGCTTTTCGAGGTCGCCGATTTTGGCAATGACTTCGATCGCCAGTTGTTCGTTTTCGGACGGCATTGGCGGTACTCCTTAGGCGAACGCCCATTCTTCAATTTCACCGTCGAAGGTGTCGTAACTGGAAATGCCCGTGTTACCGGCGGCTGCCCGCGCGACTGCCATCGCGGTGGCAACGGCGCCGTCGATCCGGTCTTTCGACTTGCCTTTGTGGAAGGTTCGATTTCCGGCCGTATCGGTCCGGACCGCGATGTTATCGAAGTGCCACCGAAGGACTGGGTGGCCGCCATGAGCGAAGCGGCGGGCCAGTATGGCGCGTTCGAGCTCGTTGACTGCCGGGGACATCGAAACCCATCCCTGCCGAAACTCGACCACTGGCATGCCCTTATCGAGCAGGTTACTGATGCTGTTGCGGGCTAGAGCCGGGTCGAAAGCGATCTCGCGTACATTGAATCGGGCGCAAAGCTCTTCGATTTGGGCTTCGACGAAATGATAGTCGACGACATTGCCGTCGGTGAGCGTGATGAGATTTTGCTCTTCCCAGAGGACATAGTTGACGTCATCGGCTGCGCCCTTGCGCATGATGTTATCCGCAGGCAGGAAGAACCACGGGTGGACCTGATAGCCGGTCTCGCGGTCACCCCAGCAGGCCACAATGGCGGTCAGATCGTTGGTGCTCGAAAGATCGACGCCGAGCCAGCACGGCGCCTGCGATGACTCGAGCTCGTCCAGATCGACGGGCGCCCTGCCCTCGTCATAGATCGGCATGGAGACGAAGGGCGATGCGCTGTAGTCGAGCCAGCAGTTAAGGTGGAACTGCCGGAAATTATCGCGCTCGGCGGGCCGTTCCTTGGCCTCATGCGCCATCTGACGCAATCCGTCGATATCGGGGTAACCGTCGGCGAGACCCGGGTTGACGAAGTGCCAGAGATTTTCGTTCTGCCAATCGTCTTCTGCGTCGCTCTCGAATAGGACCGGCAGGAAACCCGGATCCTCGATTTCACCAGACTGTACGCGACGAGCGTACTTCAGGAGCTCATATGCCAAGTTCTCTTGGCCACGGCCGGCCTGAGTGATGATCACGAGGAGCGTGCCCGAAACCTTGTTCAAGCCGGTGCGGATGGCGGACCACATCTTCCGACTGTTATCCCCCTCCCAGTTGATCAGTTCGTCAGCCAAAACAAACTGCGGTGTCTTGCCAAGCTTGCCCTTGCCACCGGATGCCAGCGCCCGGAACTTGGCTTTGCTCTTTTTGTGCTCGAGGATGAACAGGCTCTCAGTCTTTTTCATCGCGTCGGAAAGCCATTCCGTCTCGTCAATGATGCCGACAGCCTCGTCATAAGCGATCGTGGCGTCTTCCTCTGCCGAAGCGGCAACCATGGCCTGGCCGCTCGGAACGCGCTCCCAGCCGACTGTGTGGAGCAATGCGAGGCCTGCGCCGATCGTCGTTTTGCGAGCGCCTCGCGGTAGAAGAATGAAGGCGGTGCGCACCTGGCGTTTGCCGTTGGGAAAGCACGGGCCGTAGATCCGGCGGATGATACGGTCCCAGAACGCCGGCAGTTCGAAGTCACCGCTTTCGCTCTTCGGATGTTTCAATCGCCGCAGGAAATCAACCGCGCGAGCGCCCTTTCCGAAGGGATCATCGATCTCGGTGCCATCAAAAACCCATTCTGGACGGGTCGCCTTAGATGTCGAGGCCATCGGGAGCCCCTTTATTCTTTGGCTTCTCGCCACTGCCGAAACCCTGCTTCGAGCGAGCGGCCGGGGAAATACCGAGTTCGGCAGCAAGCCGTGCGACGGCTTCAAGGGCTTTGCTGAGGAGGCCCGACGCGGGATTGGGCTTGCGCATGCCGTGCGCCGTCGAGACGAGGAGACCATGCTCGACGATTGCCTGTTGGCACTGGCGCACCGTCCAGCGGGCCACGAGGTAAGACTCGAGGAGGCCAAGCGAGGGCGTCGTAAGGATCTTCCTTTCGACCATGTCGCGGCCGATGGCATCCCACTCAGGGACGAGATCGACGGGGATGCATGCAGGCGCTTTCGGTACGCCCGAGAGCCCGCCGTCGACGGCCTTCAAATCTGCTTTCCGACCGCGCGTGCTCATCCGCCAGGGGCCCTTACGCAGCGTAGCTCAAGCCCCTTGCGCCGCGGAATCTCTTTCGTTTCCTTGACGTTGAAATACTCGCCTTCGAAATGCACGCGGTCCGCTGTCGTGACGCCGTCCAGGTATCGCGTTCGGAAGATGATGACGGTCTCGTCTTCGGCGCCGGCGCGGATAAATTCTTCGGTCGATGACTGCACGATCTGCGCGCGCATGGTGGCGCGCGCCGTGAAACCTGGTGTGGGCGTGCCGAAATCGTCCACAGCGCCGTCGTCGAATGTGTCAACGCGGATTGTGCGGTCTAATTTTCCGGCCCTCATAGCTCTTGCACCTTGGCATTCATGGTGACCACGGCATGGCTGGTTTCGCCGTCGGGATCTCGAAGGAAGCGGACGGTCTCGACGTAGGCGTCAACGATGTGAAACTGTTCATCCCCCAATGGGGGTTGTGCCCTTATGGCGGCCCTGATCGCACCCGCCACGGCTTTGCTGCCTGCTGTCGATGGCTCTTTGATCCAGACATGCAGATCCAGCCAGACACGTGTCAGGTTGCGCGCGACGCTGTCGCCTTCGTCGCGGCTAATGCCCTCGCCGATTATGACAGACGGGCGCGGGTTCGGTCGCTCGTTGCGGTCGAGGATGTTGGCGGCTGGCACCATTGCCGTGATTTCCGGCAATGAGATTAGGCGCGCACGGACGGCCTTTTGCAGTGCAGTTTCAGCGCTCATGATTTCCCCCACGACGCCTTTGCGGCCTTGGCAATCGCCCGGCGTATTTTCGACTGCACCCCCTTTTTATTCAGGCGCACGGCGATGAAGAAAAATGGCCGACTCGAAGATTTCGAAGTTCCGTATTCAACGAGATGCGGATATCTGACATCGCTATTGCCGACGGTGACCATGGCCGCGCCGTCGGGTACAAGCGTGGAACCACCTGGCTGGCTGTAGGGCGGCGTGCTCTGCCCGGCCGGAGTCACGACGATACTGGCGATTAGATCTCCGGAATCCTTCGACGCCAGCGCGAAATGGCGAGCATCATCCGCGATATTTTCTGCGCCAGCCTTGGCGGCGATGCCTGCGGCCTCTTTCACACGCTTCGGAATTGCGTTCAATCGCTGCTGGATGCGGGCCAAACCACCGTCGTTTGCCATCAGAATGACCACTCCCGATATTCTGAAACGATCTGCTGGACACCAAAAGGGATGGTCGTTGCGGTCACACCGACGAGGGATGCCTCTCTGTTTTCAAACCAATGCGCTGCCAGCTGCGCTACGGCCTCAATGAGAGCCGGCGGGACCGGTTCTTGCTCGGCACCGCCATAGGTCACCTCGATCTTGAAGCCGAGCATGCGCTCGACATGGTCCTGCGCGGCCGCCAGCTTCCGACCGAGCAAAGCATCATCGGCGGTGCCCAGATCAGCGGAAAAATTCAGCTGCTCCTTCAATTCTGGCACGGTCAGGATCATGACGAATGGACCTTTTTGAGTTTAAAAAATAAGAACCAATTTTCCGCGTTTTCGCACGAACCACCCGCCGCCGGTCCCCAGGCAGTCCCCAAAATTGGAGACCACCCCCGGGTCAGCTCGCGGCAGCGTTCGTCCGAACGATATTGCTGTTGATGGCCAACGAGGAGTTCAACTTCATGATGTTGTCAGCACCGTCGAGTTGCTCGGCTGCGCTCATCACCAAGGCAACGAACATGCGGGTGGAGTTTTTCGCGCCTACACCCGTGGGTTTGTCAGCAAACTCGATTTTAAAAGCGTGTTCATAGTCGCTCTTCTCGGCGGCAATCAACGCCAACTGACCAGCATCTGTGTAAGACAGGCCAGCGACTAGTTCCATAGTGCCGCCATCGCGCACGCCCTTCATGCGAAGCACACGCTTTCGATCGATGAACGTGCCGTCCACAGAGTTCGAGCTATCACCAACAGAGCCGATGGACTCGAGGTTGCCGATTGAGGTCCAGACGATATCGTCAAAGTCCAATGCAGTTAGTTCACCGGTGCCACTCTCGAGTGTGCCGCCGATGTAGACTTTCGAGCCTGCTGTCGCAAATACGGGCATCCTACATTTCCTTCTGTTCGCGCCGCTCACGAGCGGCGTCTATGGAGTTGCAGCGCTGGCACCCAGGCCGCCAATTCGATTTCACCATCCGAAGGTCAGGTCGCGTCCGAATGGATTGGACGTGCATGACGAGGACAGCAGTGCTGCCGCACCTCGAGCACAGATGGTTGCCGGGCTGCGCGAGGAACTCTCTGGCCTCACGAGCCCAAGCCTTGTCGTAGCCTCGCTCACGAGCGGAAGGTCTGGTGGAGTCAAACCGCGACTTCCGCTCGCGTGCCGCGCGCGCCTGGCATGCGCATTGCGTAGACGAGGTAGCGAGGACTCGTCCGCATGAGCATATCCGGGGGCCGCGCACTGGCATCTCACGCTGACAGTGCGACGATTGAAGTCGCGGTTGTTCCGGTCGCCCATACACGGGCGACAAGGAATGGCCAGTAGAAGCCGGTTGAACCATCCGGAAGTGCCGGCAGCGAGATCACGTCGCCGGCGCGTGTCGTGATCTTCACGCTTCCCGGCCCGATGACGTAAATCCCATTCGATATGAAGGGCAGATCGACGGTGTTCGACGGCGTGACCACCAATCCATGTTCGGCGCACGAGTTGGGTGTTTTTGAAAAGGCGGCGTAAGCATCGGTCGCCATATCAGGCCACCGGCTTGTCGGCGGCATTACCCTTGATGAGCATGGCGCCGGCTGCAATAGACGTGCCGCTGTTCTTGGTGATGACCAGGCGTACGTAGCGTTTGAAGCCGCGATACCCGACCTTTGCCGTGCTGGAGGCCGCGAGGCTCGCCGGAAGTACCCCCTGCACGCGTGCGGCAGGCACGTCGATAAAGTCGCCCGATGTGGTGGTGTCGCTGTCCTGCACCTTGGCGGTGAAGTCACCAGCACCGATGATCGCGCCGGTATTGATGAGGAACATGGCGCTGTCGCATCCGAGTAGGTCGAGGGCAGCGCTTGTGGTGGTCGCGGACAGGACGGCCGGGTCAACCGCTGTCACTGCTGCAAGGTTGTGAACGAGGTCACGCATGGGCTGTTCTCCTTAGACTGCCATCTTGAGTTTGCGGGCTGCTTCCAGCAAAACCGGGCCACCACCGACACGACGGCGAGCGTGGAAGCGGACCATGCCCTTCGTTGCCTGGGTGTACGGGTCACGGAGGATTGACAGGCCAACTCGGTCGTAGATCCGGTAGAGCTTGTCGAAATCACCGTAGATGATTGGAAAGGTGCCGTTGGCGATGTCGGGCATTGTGGGGTCTTCGATGATCGGACGGCCGAGCAACGTGGACGGCTGTCCTGCCTGAATGCCTGGCTGCCAAAGGTAGTTGCCCTGGCCGTCTTTCATGACGCGGACTTTACCGAGCGTGGTGGCGTTCATCAGCCATGACCCGTTATTGCGGTAGACCGCCGGCAGGGCATACATCAAGGCGATAAGGCTGTCCGGGTTCACCACAGTGGCGTGTCCGTTGACGAACTCAGGAATGGCGACGCGCTGGACGCCGAGCGGCTTTTTCGCGCCATCGCCGTTCGAGAAGGCCGAGCCTTCCTTGACGGCAAATTCCTGCGCTACTTCGTTGGCGATTTCGCTCTCAACGTTGATTGCCGAGTCTTCAAGAAGGCGAAGCGACACGTCAATGTAGCAGGCCAGTTCGTGGGTCGGAATTTCAAGCTGGCCGTATGTCATCGTGGTTTCGGTGCGATCTTCGTCCTCACCCACCCATGTTGCCGTCGGGCGGCCGGTGAGCTTAGGCAGGATCACCGAACCTTTTGAGGTCGAGCCGACGCGGACCGCTTGGCGGATCGGGGAGATATCTACGATCCCCTTGATGACCTCGGCGACGAATTCGGCAGGTGCCAAATAGCCGCCCTTGACGTCATCGCCCACGATCAGGGCGCGGACTTCCTCGGCGTTCATGACCTCTCGGCCAATGCGCAGGAAGTTCGTGAATGCCCGGCGCTCGAGGCTGATCTCGACTGGTGCGTTGCCCGTGCCAAAGCCGGGGCGATTCATCCGCGTTTCCATCTCGGTAATGGATGTGCGCAGTTCTGCGATCGTCTGTTCGGCGCCGGTACGATATTCGGTGAAACCGGTGCGCAGTTCCTCGACGGCCGTCGTGGCAGCTGCCAGCGTATCGGTATCGTCGGACTCGGCTCGGGTCTCGAGTGCGAGAGCGTGTTTCATGCTTATTTCCTTCTCAACGCGAGAGCGCATTTCGCCTTCCGGCATGCTTCAATGAAGGCCGCTGCGCTCCCTGCAGGGCGGCCGATTGTTCGGACTGAGGTGATGCGAGCGCTCCCCGCGGCATGCCGACCAGCGAGATTTCACGCACATCGATATCGGTGAGGACGCGGACGCCATTGGCGCCACGCTTGTCGCCACGGGCTCGGAACCCGATGGACAGGCCGTTGAGCGCGCCGGCCTTCAGGAGGTCATATGCCTCCCGCCCGCGCGGGGTGCTGATAACCAGTTGGCCGCAAACGTAGAGACCTTTGTCGTCTTCCCGGGTCTCGGTCCAAACACCGATGATGGCTGACGGGTCGTGCGACCAGAGCATGACCGGCTTGGTGCCGGCCGCCCTATGCTCCAGCAGCGACTTGCGGAAAGCGCCCCGCTGGACGATTTCATTGTGACCGTTGCGCTCATCCCAGATGACCGCATAGCCGGAGAACTCG
Organism: Hyphomicrobiales bacterium; assembly: GCA_900472785.1. Taxonomy (GTDB): domain Bacteria; phylum Pseudomonadota; class Alphaproteobacteria; order Rhizobiales; family Rhizobiaceae; genus Pararhizobium. Next base: position 8,414 of record UCJH01000076.1, read on the forward strand.
CCAGCGTCATTTGGCGCATCAAAGCGAAGCGACAGGTCAAGGTGATCCATTACAGACGCCTCCACAAGGAAATGGTCATCAATATGAGGAGCGCGAGGAGCAGGAGGGCACCAACGGTACTCATCGGCTACCTCCTGCAAAGTTGGCCCGGTTGCCGGCAAAAGTGTCGATCTGCTCACGGACCCAAGCGACACCTAGAAGACGGGTTGCGTTGACGTGTGAAAGGGGAAGCACCTTGCCGTCGTCGGAGATCTCCCAAGCGAGGACGCAGCGTGCCAGCGAGGCGATCGCAGATTTCTCGCGATTCTCGGCGCTAACTCGACCGTCGGCAGCTGCAAGGTCGGCAAGCTCGTCCGCCATGGTCAGGCGGGAAGCGCGCTGCACTCTTGAGTCCGGACCGGCAAGCGTCAGCTTGAGGCCCGTCGGCTCGCCGGATACAGGGTGGCTTAGCTCGAGCAATGCGCCGCGGTCGGCCTCCTCGACGAAAGCGAGAACGTCACTGAGGTCCATCAGTCTCCTCCTTCTTTTCGGAGGTCGGCTCATTCGTGAGCCCATCTTTATCTGGTTGGGATGAGCCGGTATTTGGATTGGCAAAAGCTTCACCGCCTGAATAAGGCGGCAGATCCAGCCAGCCGCGAGCTTCATTTGGATTGACGACGCGAGACGATACCAGCGAGGAAATTGCAGTGGCGCGTTCCGTCAGACTAGCGCGGGTCAGATCGTCGCGGTCCAGAAGGATACGGCGGGTCTTGCGCTCATCTCGGCTAAGCAGAGCACGTCCAAGGGCTGTCTCCAGAGCGCGCAACCAAGGCTCCAGACAGTAGACAAGGAACTCTCGGCCCATTTGCTCAGAGTTCGACCAGGTGGCGCGGTCCAGTTCAAAGACCATCGAAGGCGGGATGCGGAAGGCTCGGCAGATTTCGAGGATCTGAAATTTGCGCAATTCAAGGAACTGGCTATCGACGCTGTTGAGGGCCATCTGCGCGAAAGTTGCGCCGTCCCAGAGGATTGCTGTTTTCCCAGTGTTGGCAGCGCCATCATGGGCGGCGCGCCAGGCTTTGATCATTTTCTTGACGCCTTCGTCGCCCAGCGACTTGGGCGACTGGATCACGCCGCCTGGACGCGCGCCGTTCCTGAAGAGTTGCGAGGCATGAGATTCCATCACCTTCGCTGCGCCGATCGCTTCGGCCGCCAACGTCAGCGGCGATCGATCGAAAGGGCCACGAACATGCAGTATTTCACGGGAGGAGCGCACCATGCCTTCGATGCGATATTGCGGCTCGCCTGTCTTTGGGTCGAAGGCCACTGAGATCATGGAAGGCTGATAGCGCACTACTTCGCGCAGATCATCGCCCACGCGATTGACGAAAGCCAAGCCGCCCCAGTCTTTCGTCAGGGCGTCGGCGGTGAGATCGCGAATAAGTTCAAAGCCGGAAGTCCACGGATTCACGTCTCCGCGAAGCAGTACACCGACAGGATGATTGAAGTCTTCGGTCTCTGTGCCGTCCTCGCCTCGCTCCATGATGCGGACATCAAGCGTAGCAGCGGCTTCGGAGATGACACGCACGGCAGCCGAAACGGCAGGTACACGGAGTGCGGTCGCGCCGGAGATTGCGACGGAACCGGAACCGATCCCACTCCACAACGCAGAAAGAACGCTGTCCTCGTCGGTGACGGTTTCGTCTCGGGTCTCAAGCGGTTCAGGTCTGGAAAAGGGCCAAAGCTTCATGCACCAATTTATGGATGATGCCGCGCGTTATGTGATAACGGTTTGAACGGGGATTTCGTGGTTGTAAGAGGGGAACTGTGGATGTCGTTTTGGTGCAATGCTGCATTTGAGGCGGTCAAGCTCACCCTGCAATTTGGTGGAGCGCTTTTCATCGCATGGAAAGCAGTAAACTGGGCCCAAACCCGCTATCAAAAAGAGAAACACTGGGAGCGTCGGCTGACGGCATTTTCAGAACTTACAGCAGCACTTGGCACACTACTAACAGTCCTTAGCGAATGGGAGGATCAGGAGATTACTCAACGTGGTCCCCGGGGTTCGACAGAAGAAGAGCTGCAGAGCGCCTACTGGGGAGCTCGCAAGAAACTAGAAGAAGCCCACAGTACAGCAATGCTTATTTTGTCGCCTTCTGTTGCTGAGAAAATCCAAACTTTAACCCGCGGGCTGGCGGGCAATGATGACGGCAACCATCAGAGCTTCATGGAAAAGATCGCCAGAGAATGGCCCCTCGTTAGAAAAGCACGCGACGAAATTGTGGGCATGGGCCGGCTAGACCTTGGGCTTAACTCTCATCCCCGCGCTCGCAAAAACGAAATTAAGTCTTCTTCAAAAGCATAGTACCGGCCGCCGATCTCCTTGACCGGCGACCCTTCCTGTTTTGCTAACGTATCCCTCACGAAGTCCGGCCCAACGCCGATGCGCTGACCGATGGCTGGCAGCGTCCAGATGATCCGTGAACCGGACAAGCGCGGCTTTCCTTCCAGGATCCTGTCCAATTGCTGTGGCGACATCGGCCTGTTCATACCGGCATCCTCGAAAGTCGTGCGATTACGTTGAGGTGCTGGCGAAACTTACGAACGAGGTTGACTACCGCCGCCTGGAATTCTAGCCGTTGGCCGAGATAGATCCACGGCAGCGGATCCGGTTGGATAGAATTTTTAAGATCGTAAAATGCCTCCGTCAGGGAACGGTTATTGAACCCGACAATTTCGTCACCTTCTTCCTCGGCTTTGCACCAGACGCTTAAAAATCGTCCGAGCGCAGCGGCGTCATGGATGTCATCGTTCGATTGAGCGATCTCCTTTAGGCCGCGATCGACTGCCATGTGCATCGTCGAGATCCAGATATTCAGCGCTTGGTTTCTGTCAAGGGGCTCCGAGTCTTGCGGGAAATAGGTCACGATTCACCTCGTGTCTTTTCGGTGATTGGTGTCTTTGTCATTGCGTCTCCATTCTTAAAAAGGGTTGCCTCGACCTTTCGGTCGACGCGGCTTGGTTTCGATGGTGCGTCCCTGACAAGGGATAGATATTTTCTCAGGGCGCTTCGCTTGAAGGCAGAGGAAGATGAACACACGTCGCCCGTCCGCCAGGATCGAAGAAAAAAATCAGAACTCGAAGCACCTGCATTCAGGTTGGCCTGGGTCGCTCGGTCGGCCTTAATCTTCCATTTTCGATGCATCGTCACTGCAGCGGCGGCGGCGCCTTCGTAGGGTTCTGACTGCTGCAAAGGTGCCTGCTGGGCGTACGTGTCTATCCCAGCGTCCTGCTCCCTTCATGCCCCGCCCATTCCAGACGGAGCTCAATGAAAAAAGCTCTTTTGTGCTCAAGCCTTCCGGCCTTCACCACGGCACCATTAGCGGTGCGGTTGAGCAACCACCCGGTCTCGTCTTCCAGGCTTCGGCCCTATAGGCGGGCGGGTTATGTGAATTGACTTACTTCAGCGTTCTTGTTAAGTTCACGTCGGTTCTGAAAAACAAAAAGCCCTGGATCTCGACGGAGATCTGGGGCTTTTCATTGTTCACTGTACTGCATGTTCGACAAACAGGCGTCGCAGGTTGCCACGTTCGGCAACCCACTGATTTCCGACCTTGCGGACCGGGAGAGCGCCCGTTGCACACAGATGATAAGTCTGGCGCTCATTCCGGCCGATCACCTTCGAAATCTCTCTGATGCCCCAAGCTAAGTCGAGGGCTGTTTCTTTCGTCTGCTCCATAAGTTACGTTCCTTTCCCTAAGTAATCCGAGTGATTACAAAAGGGTCAATAAAACGCGTTATTTCAACATCTAACAGTTTAAACCGATGTGGATAATCTTCTCAAGATCATGAAAATATAGCTTTATACAGATCGTATCAGCTAATATGTCGAAATATATTTCCATTTTGCGGCGAAAACTGAAATTTAAGACTAAGGGGAATTTCGAATATGAGCGTTCGAAAACGCGAATGGATCACACCGAAGGGGGAAGCCAAAGCGGCTTGGGTTGTCGATTACCACGACAGCCAAAATAAACGCCGGCTCAAAACCTTTACCAAAAAGAGGGAAGCCGATCAGTTTGCAGCTACCGCAACGGTCGAGGTAAGGGATGGGACGCACGTTGCGGACTCCGCCAGTGTCACCGTAGAAAAAGCCGGCAAGCTCTGGATTGTTTCTGGCGAGAGTGCCGGCCTGGAGCGATCAACCGTTAACCAGCGCAAAAGCCATCTGAAGTTCCACATCGTCCCGCTCCTCGGTGAAACACTTCTTTCAAAGATCAATGTTCCAGCCGTGCGCGAATTTGAGGACCGCATGCGGAAGGAAGGCCGATCTCCAGCCATGGTAAAAAAGGTACTAACCTCGCTTGGCTCAATCCTTGCCGACGCTGGCGAGCGCGGGTTGGCGATGCGTAACCCGGTGCGAGATATCAAGGGAACTCGAAAGGGCCGCGGCAGTCGGCAGGAGAAGCGGCAGAGGGGCAAGCTTCAGATCGGTGTCGACATTCCGACCCGCGAAGAGATCAAGGCATTGGTCGCCGCTCTTGATGGCCAATGGAAAACCATACTCGTGACGGCTGTTTTCACCGGAATGAGGTCTTCAGAACTTCGCGGTCTGCGTTGGCAGGATATCAATTTCAAACGTGGGGAAGTGAACGTCAACCAGCGCGCCGACCAGTTCAAGGAAATCGGGCCAACGAAGTCAGAGGCCGGGGTCAGGACTATTCCAGTTCCACCGGTCGTGATCAACGCCTTAAAGGAGCATAAACTCAAACAGGCGCCCGGCATGACCCTGGTGTTCGCCAATCCTGATGGTGATCCCAGGTCTCACACCAATATTGTCAACAAGGGTTTGAAGCCTGCCATGGTTCGGGCTGGCGTGACCGTGGGTACAGGTGAGAGAACTGAAGCAAAATATACTGGCCTCCATGCTTTGCGGCACTTCTACGCCTCCTGGCTAATCAATAGGAAGGAAGACGGCGGCCTCGGGTTGCCGGTAAAAATGGTGCAAGAACGTATGGGCCACGCGTCGATCGTGATGACCATGGACACCTATGGGCACTTGTTCCCGCGATCTGATGATGGAACAGAATTAGCACAGGCAGCGAACAGCCTGCTCGATTGACTGCAACATGACTGCGACATGGAGACGTTTTCTTGTTTGAAAACAATCGCAGGTCAAAGCCTGCAAATCCTTGCACCCCGGTTCAATTCCGGGCGAGGCCTCCAAGTTTCTGCTGCACCGGCAAATATCTGAAAACAATTCGTTATAATTGATAAGACAGTGCATGCGCGCACGTTATGCAGCTTTCGGCGATTCCGTCCGTCTTTTCCTGGATTCATGGGATCGTGCTGTGCGGCGAAAATCGCCGCACAGCCGGTCACGACGAGAGCAACCTTTAACCCTCGCCTATGCCGTCTTGTGCGACCCGAAGCGCCCGCGCAGACGCTGGAAGGGGCGCGCGACGAGCCGGTAGGAGATTTCAGCGATCACGACCGCGAAAACCACGCCTCCCAAGACAAAGGCGATTTGACGAATTCCGGTCACGTCATCGCGACCGAAGCCGGCCAGCCGTTCCATCAGATACATATATTCCATGTGCCAGAGATAGCAGGCGTAGCTCAGCACACCGAGGCGCTTGATCGGCGCGAGTTCCAGGATGCGAATGGCCCAGTCCCAGACCGTCGCATTGTAAAGCGCTGCAAAAATGAGAAAAAGCCCGATGCCCTGGACGGAATATCGCGCTGTTTCCCGAAACTCCGGATTGCGCAGAAGCAGGCTGAGCAAAATCAGGCCGCCTCCGGCAATAGCCGTTGCAAAGGCCGCCTTGTTGGTTATCTGCAGCGGACGCTGCATCGCAAAAGCAAGGGCCGCCCCATAGGCAATGGAATCAAACCGCGCTTCCGATGCGACGTAGGTGTAGGGATGCGCTGAATCGATATGCGCTGCCCCGGTGTAGACCAGGATAATCCTGTAGATGAGACCGAACAGAAGGATCGACAGGATAAACGTCAATTGACGTTTTCCGTTCAGGAGCCAGGCGGAAAAAATCAGGGGGTAGAGAATATAGTAATGCTCTTCCACCGCCAGCGACCACAAAACGCTCCACGACAGGTGGAAATTGCTGTTGCTGAAATTATCCACCCAGAACACGAAGTAGTTGGTCGTGTAGGTCAACACCGCGACAATTTCCGCTGTGCTGGGAAATTCATTGAAGGCATAGCGATAGATGCCGGTGAGGACGAGCATGAAGAAAAGCTCCGGCATCAGCCGAAGGAATCGCCGTATGTAGAAATCCTTGATCGATACGGCGCCGCGATCATTCCTCTCCTTGACCAGCAATGTGGTGATCAGGAACCCCGAGATAAAAAAGAAAATCGTGACGCCGAGGCCGCCGGGTATGATGTCCTTGAAGCCGAAATGCGCGAGCATCACGATCAAGACCGAAATCGCCCTCCATCCGTCAAGCCCCGGAATATAGGAGGCGGTCCTAAAATCAATTCTCACACGTGTACTCCTTAATAATCGCCTTCGAAAAACGACCCGGGCATCTGGAATAGTCAGGTGAACATGCCGGGTCGAACATTCTGCGAAGGCCTGTTTAACGACGGAAGCAGACAGGTGCAAACCGATGCCGGTCCACGCTTGACGATCTCAGTTGAATTCTCCGGCGCAGGGCCGGATCTGCAACGATGGCAGTGACGGGATGATGACTGTCGCCTTCCTGAAAAATCAAGGAATACGAGGGTGGCGGACCTGCGACATTATGACCGTCAACCCATCCGCCCGTGGTCTCGCACGGCAAAGCCAGCGGATCACGCCTCCGGCGCGGAACTCGTCGCAAGGAACCGGGCTTCGAATTCGACGCGCAAATTCCGCCGCAACTCTGCTGCCCGTTGACGGCGCTTGCGCACCTGCGTCTCGGGCTTGTAGGCCGGAACCGCGGTCGGGCGTCCGTTCACATCGACGGCGACCATGGTGAAGTAGCAGGAGTTGGTATGCCGCCGCTGCCCAGTGCGAATATTTTCGGCCTCGACCCTTATGCCGATTTCCATCGAGGTTCGGCCCGCGTAGTTGATCGAAGCGCGGAAGGTGACCAACTCCCCCACATGGATGGCTTGTCGAAACACGACCTGATCCACAGACAGCGTGACGGCATATTCCTGAGAGTAACGGCACGCGCAGGAGAACGCGACGCGATCGAGGAGGTTGAGAAGCGCGCCGCCATGGACCTTGCCGCTGAAATTGGCCATGTCGGGGGTCATCAACACGACCATTTCAAGCTCGCTCGTATCGTGAGGAGCCGGCGTCGAGGTATCGTTCAGCTGTGTCATGGAAATCCCACCATCCTGCTTCGACCGCGTTCGGGTACGCTGGCCGCCTGCCCTGCGGGCACGACCATATCGTCCCTGCTCCTGCATATCGCTTTTGCGCGGCGGAACGAAAGGTGGAAAATCAGGAACAGACCTCTGTCTCGAAGCCTGTTTGGCGCAGCCCGCCCATCACGACAGGTCGATTGACGATGCCGAGGGTGCGTAACGAAAAATGGGGAATGTCGAAAATGCGGACTCGATCCGGACAGCAAAATAAGGACCGTTCGACCGGCCCCTCATTTTCACACGCCGCCATTCCTCAACCGTCAGGATGGCTCGAGCATCGCGCGCAGTTCGGCCTTGCCCTGAATGCCGAATTGAAACCAATCGATCAGAGCTTTCGCCTTCTGCTTGCCTTCATCGCTCTGCGGATCGACCCTGCGATCCGCACACCAGTTCTGGAAAACGTCCTGCACGATATTCAGGTCATGGGAAGACAGCGGAATATGGGATGCGAACATGTTCATCGATAGCCCTCAGTTTCCGAGATATGTGAACAGTACGAGGAAAGCGTCGAGCCGCAATCCCAAGATATGACTATGTCCATATCACAAAATTGTTTTCTTCAGACCGAATCACTTCGTCGTCGCTGCGACGGCCGTGTCCAAACGCGACGGCAAAAATGCGGAAGGCCATGCATCTTTTTGGTTTTGCGCGCGTTTCTGCGGAAGGTTACGGGAGCGATTGCCGCTCGAAAATGGAGGTCACGCCGATGGAGTTGAGACAGACTGCTGTTCCGCGGGAAGAAGTTTTTCTGTCGCGCGCGCCGGACGCCGTGGCTGATAGGGTGGCGGCGGCGCTCTCCCCGGCACCGGTCGACGAGTACCGCTCGCCACGAGATTCGGCACGCCTGCAACGCGAATTGCTGCAGAAGGAAATCGAGCTGTTGCGCGCGCGCATCGATATCATCCGGACGCAGGCCGGCATTGTCGTCGCTTCCGGCGCTGCTTGCGTCGAAGTCAATGCACGGGCACAACTCGGCGCCCACCCGTTCACCAAATTCGGAATGCTGGTTGGAGCATCCTATTTTCTGACCAGTGTGTTGAAAAAGCTGCCGTTCGGATCGATCGCCGCGACGGCTATGCCTCTGGCGATGTTGGCGATCGAATACAGGAGGAACGGACATGGGCAATGAAATCGGAAGCCGTCTGCCGCGAGGCGTGATCGACGTTGAACATGACTTCGTCGGGGTGCCAAAACAGGTGGTCAATGTGAAGAGAGAATTGTCCCGGTTGAGCAGGCAGGTGGCATCTCTTCGTACCAGGATCGAAACCACCGGTCTCTCGGCGCCGCGAGAAAACAAGGCGACAGCCGCCGGTATCGCAATCACGACCCTGGTGGTCTGCGGATTGGGCGCTGCATTTCTGGCAATGAGCCCTTTTCGTCGTTAGGCGGATCACTGCAGAATGCAGACGCTGCCCGGAAACGTGATCCTCCGGACAGCGGTTTTTCAGCGGGTCTACCGCGTAATGCCATATAGGAAGGCGAGCAATCCCACGGACACGGCTGCCATGATCGGTTGCTCTTCTACCCTTCCGCGCACTTCATGCAATGCCATGCGCCCTGCCCCGCGCGCTGTGCTCCGCACCGCTTCGCGCAACTGTGCGATCTCGGCCTTCAGTGCCTGGAGGTCAGCGTGACCGTCGGCGCTTCGATCCGTTGCGGCAAGCGCTTCATCGACGAGCGGAGCCGGTTCTTCTGCGGGAGGCTTGGTATCAAAAATATTGCTCATGGTAATCTCCAATGGATGACCTTCCGAAACGATCGCCGGACCATAAGGTTCCTGTCAGGACAGGTCCGCCGCGCACGGTGAAAACCCAGCCATCGAGATGGAAATGATGGGATGCCGCCGGGCGATACGTGGCGAAGGTTCAATGCCTGCTGTTTTTTTAACGATACCTTATCGTCGCTTGCATAATGTAATGTGGCAGCGCTGATGCGGGCATGATGCCTTACTGCCGTTCAGAGAGCGGACCCCGCTCGAACATGTGATCATGTCGTGCGGAGAGTTTCAGTGCAAAAGCGTGAGCAATTACGAGGCCGTCGCCTCAATCAATGGTCGGTTGCCGTCATCGCGATCGTCTTCATTCTCGTCACTGCTGTTCTGGCCGTTCTGGTCACCCGCTCGATCGATGTCATCACGACGACATCCAACAGGATAGACGATAATCGCGCCAGGCATGCTGCCCACGGCGCCTTGCAGTCGCTGCGCAAACAACTGGCCGCAACGGTTCGAGACAATGCGTATTGGGACGACGCCTACCGCCAGGTCAATCTCGATACGCGGGCGGACTGGATCGTGGAGAATTGGGCGTCTACCACTGCCGACTACCCGCTCTACGACACCGCAATCGTGCTGGACGCCAAAAATATCCCCGTCGTCGCCTACAGGAATGGCGAAGCGATGGACGTTTCCGCTTCCCAACTTTTCGGGCCGGCATTTGACGGCATGCTGGCCGCTGCACGAGCATCCGATCGCAGCGCCGCCGTTCCGGTCCATTTCATTCGCACCAATACGGGTATTGCCCTTATGGGAGCCGCGGAGATCCGTCCAAGCGATGTCGATGAAAGCGTCCGCCCCGAAAATCTCTATGTTCTCATTTTCGCGAAACAGGTGACGGCGGATGTCGTCGCGGAGGTTTCGGAAACGTTCAGCATTGCGGGCTTGAGCCTTGACGATCAGCCGCTTGCGTCGAAACTATCCGTCCCCCTGAAAGACGTGGACGGGAAGACCGTCGCCTATTTCAACTGGCCCTCCCAGACGCCCGGGACGATGAGCTATCTGGAGGTGGAATCGACCCTTCGCACATCCGCCGTGATTTTCGTCCTGTTTCTTTTCTCGATTGGCGCTGTCGGCTTTTTCACGATCAACAGCCTGAAAGCCAGTGACATGCGCTCGCGCTACAGGGCGTCGCACGACGCGTTGACGGGGCTGCTGAACAGATCCGGTCTCCAGGAGAAAATGTCCGAGATCCGAAAAAACGACGGCGGCGACGACGTCTGGCTGAGGCTTCACTTCGTCGATCTCGACGGGTTCAAGGGTGTAAACGATGCCTGGGGGCATGCGGTCGGCGATGAACTCATCGTGGCGGTCGCGAGCCGTCTGCGCGACACGCTTCCTCCCGGCGCTAGTATTGCCCGTCTCGGCGGCGATGAATTTGCCGTCGTGACCGTCGACAGGACCGAAACGAAACTTCCCCTTTGCGTTGGGCAGCAAATCCAGATCGCTCTCGAGAGGGTTTTTGAAATCAGCGGCCGCACCATCGGCATCGGCGCGAGCGTCGGCGTGGCGCTTTCCCGCGCCAGTACCCTCGATATCGATGAACTCATCCGCCAGGCCGATATCGCGCTCTATCGCGCCAAGGATCTCGGCCGCGGGATCACCATTGAATTCGAAGAAAGCTTCGATGCCGACACCAGGCAGATGGCCAATCTCGAGGACCAGTTGCGCGATACATTGGCGAAGGGGGAGATTGGCGTTGCCTTCCAGCCTCTTATCCAAGCAGGATCCGGTGCGATATGCGGCGTCGAGGCGCTGGCGCGCTGGCAGACGGCCGAGGGAACGCGGCATGCTCCCGACGTCTTCATTCCGCTCGCGGAGCGGTCGGGCCTGATCGATCTTCTGGGTCTGCAAATCCTGACCAAATCGATCCAGGCCGCGCAACAATGGCCCGGCATCAGTCTCTCGGTGAACGTCTCCCCGCTGCAGCTCAGAAATCCGCGGTTCACGCAAAATGTTATCGACATATTGAAAGCGGCGGATTTCGATCCGCAGCGCCTCTGCATCGAAGTGACGGAGGGCATTCTGATCTCCGATCCGGACCAGGCTCACCGCGCGATCGAAGAATTGAAAAAGGCAGGCATCAAGATCGCGCTCGATGATTTCGGATCGGGTTTCGCCAGTATCGGCACCCTGCGACAGTTCGGCTTCGACCGCATGAAGGTTGACCGGTCGCTGATCGTCGCTCTCGATCATGAAGAAAATGCCGGCGCGATCCTTCACGCAACCATAGCGCTGGCCAATGCGCTCCATATTCCGGTGACCGCGGAAGGGATCGAGACCGAGCAGCAGGCTCTGGCCGTGAAAATGTCGGGCTGCGACGAGTTGCAGGGCTACCTTTTCAGCAAGCCGATTTCCGCCGAAGAACTCAGCGCCTTCTACTTCAATGGCGCATCTTCGCAGACAGATCGTCAGACAGCATAACAATTGGCCATCCGGCCGCCTGAGGCCGTATCGTAGGGCGCGTGTTCCTATGACGCCTTCCGCTTGCGCGCCCACCAGACTGCGAGCCTGCGACGCTGCCGGCGTACGAAGGCAAAGTCCTGCGACAGCACGAGCAATCCAAGCGGCACCATCCAGAAGCCGAGGATCGGCAGGAAGCCGAGTATGCCGCCCAGAATCAGCGCAACACCGATCAGGATTCGGAACAGGCGGGATTTCGGCAAGCGAAAGCGGAATTTTCCCAGCACGATTTCCTGTGTGCGCCTGTCGACGCCGAAATAAGTCTTCTTTTCCGGTGTGGCCATTGTTCTCCGCCTGTTTGTCTCTCCGGCAGATGGGGACTTCTCCACAGTCTGGCAAGGATTGTGCAGTTTTTTTGAAAAACCGCTTGGCAAATCGGAAAAGCATTTGTATTAGCAGCCTCACTTCTGCAGCGCGCAAGCGCGCAGATGATCCCTGGTAGCTCAGCGGTAGAGCATTCGACTGTTAATCGACAGGTCGCCGGTTCGAATCCGGCCCGGGGAGCCAGTTTCTGAAAAGAGCCACTTTCGCAGATCGCGGACGTGGCTCTTTTTGCATCTGCCCTCAGCTCGCAAAATGATGAAATAAAAAAGGTTTTGGGCGAAACCTTTGATCCGCCGCTCCCGTATCTGCGTAGACCTGACAAACGGCAACACGCACGCGGACAACAATGCCCAACGATACCGCTTCCAACGACAGCCCCGTTCTCGTCTGGTTTCGAAAGGACCTGCGGCTCGACGACAACCATGCGCTTTGCGCCGCCGTCACAACCGGAAGACCGGTCATTCCTGTCTATATTCGCGAGCCTGAAGAGGCCGGGACCGGTGTACTCGGCGCCGCCCAGTCCTGGTGGTTGCATCACTCCCTGAAAGCCCTGGCGGCATCGTTGCACGGCATCGGAAGCGACCTTATCCTCGTCACCGGGAGCGCCGAGGCGACATTATCCAGGATGGCCAAGGAGACGGGAGCCGGCACCGTTTTCTGGAACAGGCGCTACGACCCAAACGGCATTGCGCTCGATAGCGCCCTGAAAGACAGGTTGCCGGGTTCGGGCCTCCAGGTGAATAGTTTTTCCGGCCAACTCCTGCACGAGCCGTCCCGCATCAAGACCGGCACCGGAGGCCCCTACCGGGTCTATACGCCATTCTGGCGCGCGCTCGAAAATGCAGGAGAGCCCGACACGCCGCTCGATGCGCCTGAGACGCTGATCGCACCGGACCAATGCCCAAAGTCGGAGCGCCTGGAAGACTGGACCCTTCTGCCGGTAAAACCGGATTGGGCACAGACGTTTTCGGAGATATGGACGCCCGGCGAGGCGGCCGCGCTGGAGCGCTTGTCCGATTTCGTTGAAGAGAGGCTTGACGGCTACAAACACAATCGCGATCGCCCTGCAGTCGATGGAACCTCCCGGCTGTCGCCGCATCTGGCGCTCGGCGAGATCACGCCGGCTCGCATCTGGCACGCGACGCGCGGATTGCGCAGCATCCCCGCAGAGGATGTTACGACGTTCCGGAAGGAGGTCGTCTGGCGGGATTTTTCCTACCACCTGCTGTTTCACAATCCGACGCTTCCCACCGAAAATCTCAATCGCACCTATGACGCTTTTCCCTGGGTGTCCGATCCGTCGGCGTTTGACCGCTGGACGAAGGGAATGACCGGCTACCCGATCGTCGACGCCGGTATGCGGCAGCTCTGGCGCCACGGCTATATGCACAATCGCGTCCGCATGATCGCAGCCTCCTTCCTGATCAAGGATCTGCTGATCGACTGGCGTCGTGGAGCGGCCTGGTTTGCCGATACGCTTGTCGACGCCGATCCGGCCTCGAACGCCGCGAGCTGGCAATGGGTAGCCGGCAGCGGCGCGGATGCCTCGCCGTTCTACCGGATTTTCAATCCGATCCTACAGGGTGAGAAATTTGACCCTGAGGGCGATTATGTCCGCAATTTCGTTCCCGAGCTTGAGCGCATGCCGCAGAAATTCATCCACCGTCCTTTCGACGCCCCCGCCGCAGTTCTGAAGGCCGCCGGGGTCGAATTGGGCGGGAGCTATCCAGAGCCGATCGTCAATCACGCCATGGCCCGAGACCGTGCACTCGCCGCCTACCAACAGATCAAGGATGCCGCATGACCGTTTCGCTTTCCCATGCCCCGCATCACTCCGGTCAACGACGTTTGAAAATCGCCATCGTTGGCTCCGGAATATCCGGAAGCTCCGCCGCCTGGGCGCTCAATCCGGTGCATGAGGTGACCCTCTACGAAAAAGAGCCGCGCGCCGGCGGACATACCGCGACGGTCGATATCGACTATGACGGCACGCCCATCTCGGTCGATACCGGCTTCATCGTCTACAACGAAGCCAATTATCCCAATCTGACGGCGCTCTTTGCGGAACTCGACGTCGAGACGCACAAGAGCGACATGAGCTTTGCGCTGTCGCTCGACAATGGCTGGCTGGAGTGGAGCGGCGACAACCTCGCGACCCTGTTTGCCCAGAAACGCAATCTCGTCCGCCCGTCCTTCCTGCTGATGCTCCGCGAAATCCTGCGCTTCAACAGGATCTGCCTCCAGGATCGCGTCGCCGGACGCCTCGCAGCGATGTCGATCGGCGATTATCTGGACTGGCGTGGATTCTCTCCGGGCTTCACCAACAACTATCTCGTGCCGATGGCAGCGGCCATTTGGTCCACCCCGGCGCGCAAGATGCTGCAATTTCCCGCCGAGCATTTCGTCAATTTCTTTGACAATCACCGGCTGATCTATTCCACTCCGCATCCATGGCGCACCGTCACCGGCGGCAGCCGTACCTATCTCGAAAAACTGCTGGCGCCGCTTGGCGACCGGCTCAGGCTCGGCTGCGGCGTGCGCTCCATCCGCCGCGAGGGTGGAAAAGTCATCATCGTCGATACGCAGGGTGAAACGGCCGTTTACGACAAGGTCATCCTGGCCGCCCACAGCGACCAATCCCTTGCAATGCTTTCCGACGCAAGCCCCGAGGAGCGTCGCGCCCTCACCTCCGTTCCCTATCAGCCAAATCGCGTCGTGCTTCATCGCGACGTGGCGTTGATGCCGAAGCGCCGTAAGGTCTGGGCCTCGTGGAACTATCTGCGCTCCAGCCGTCCCGGCGGCGAACACGACGTCGCCGTCAGCTACTGGATGAACCGCCTGCAGGGCATCGATGCGAATTGCCCGCTTTTCGTCACGCTCAATCCGGAACGCGACCCGGCACCGGGGACTGTTTTCGCCGAATTCTCCTATGATCATCCGCAGTTCGATGCCGATTCCATGCTGGCGCAGCAGCGGATGAAATCGATGCAGGGCGACAACAATACCTATTTTGCCGGCGCATGGACCGGATATGGCTTTCACGAAGACGGTCTTGTCTCGGGGCTGGCGGCGGCCGAAGCGCTGGGCGGTATCATTCCGTGGCGCAGTGCCGATCCGGGTCCGGTTTTTGCGGAAGCGGCAGAATAGATGACGGCGAGAGACCATCAAGGCTGCGATATGCAAACGAACGGCCCGCCCCCGGACGCGGCTGCCGCCCTTTATGCCGGTCAGGTCATGCACCAGCGCATGAAACCGATGGGCCATCGCTTCCACTACACGGTCTTTTCGCTGCTTGTCGATCTCGACCGGCTGGACGAGGCCGGCCGGATGAGTGGTCTCTTCTCCATCAACCGCTTCAATCTTCTGTCCTTCCATGAAAAAGACCATAGCGGTCAGAAGGACGGTTCGCTGCGCAGCTATGCCGACGAACTTCTTCGAAAGGCTGGCATGGAAAACCCGCCTGCCCGCATGCTGCTTGCCTGCTACCCGCGCATTCTCGGCCGCGTGTTCAATCCGCTCGCCGTCTATTACGCCTATGACGCGCAAGGCTCGGTCACCGCGCTGATCTACGAGGTGCGCAACACATTCGGCGAACGACACACCTATGTCTGCCCGGTTGGCGCCGAACAGGCGAGCCCGGCCGGAATCCGGCAACAGTGCGACAAGCTGTTTCATGTCTCGCCCTTCGTGCCGATGGAGATGCGGTATCACTTCCGGATGCTGCCGCCGGGCGAAGAAATCCGCTGGCGCATCCTGGAAACGGACGCTGACGGGCCGCTGTTGTCGGCAACCTTTTCCGGCAGGCGTCGTCCGTTGGCGACAAGCCAGATTTTACGGCTTGTCGGTAAAATTCCGCATCTTACAATCAAGATTATCGCGGGAATCCACTGGGAAGCGTTGAAACTTTGGGTCAAGGGCGCACATTATATTTCGCGGCCGAAAGCCCCGGAGCCGATCAGCGTCTGGAAGGACAACCGTCGCGCCTCGGTGGCTGCAGGAGAACTGCCGCATAGCCTGCGGGATCTCGGCCGGCCTCTGCGGCAGCCTCGCTTTGCCGACGACGCAGTCCTTGGCGACCCGGCGGAGTGAGTTTATTTTGTCAAGACCATTGATTGCTGAGGATCGTTGTATGAGCACGGCAGACAGGTGTTATTCCGATCAGAAAGACGCAGAGCGTCTTTCCGCAGACAATATTTCCCGTTTCATCACTGGGTTGCCTGCCAAGGCGCAGATGGTGCTGCGCGGGCTTCTGCATCTGCAGAGCGGTTCGCTCAAGCTGACCCTGCCCGATGGTCGCACGGTGCTTATCAAGGGCAAGACGAATGGCCCGTCCGCCTGTGTGACCCTGCACAATTGGAACCTGCCGCAACGGGCGCTGACGGGCGGTACCATCGCCGTCGCGGAAAGCTATATGGATCGTGACTGGGACAGCCCGGATGTCGGTGCTTTCCTTGAGCTTTTCCTCGTCAATGCCGATGTCGGACGCAATTTTGCCAATGGCGCCCGCGGCTTCTTCCGGCTGGTGGAGAAATTCCGCCACTGGATGAACGCCAACACCAAATCCGGTTCCAAGCGCAATATTTCCGCCCATTACGATCTTGGAAACGCCTTTTACCGGGAGTGGCTCGATCCGAGCATGACCTATTCCTCGGCACTCTTTTCCAAGGGCGCCAATGATCTGCAGGCGGCGCAACGGGCAAAATACAAGGCGCTGGCGGAGGCCGCCAATATCGGTCCGGATGATCACGTGCTGGAGATTGGCTGCGGCTGGGGCGGCTTTGCCGAATATGCCGCGAGCGAGATCGGCTGCAAGGTCACCGGCCTGACCATCAGCCGCGAACAGCTCGATTTCGCGACAGAGCGGATGAAAAAAGCCGGCCTCTCGGAAAGGGTCGATATCAAGTTCCAGGATTATCGCGATGAGACCGGCCAATACGATCGGATTGTCTCGATCGAAATGTTCGAGGCCGTCGGCGAAAAATACTGGCCGGTTTATTTTTCCCAGTTGCAGCGCTGCTTGAAGCCTGGCGGCAAGGCCGGCCTGCAGATCATCACGATCAAGCCGGAATCCTATCGCGAATATCGCGACAATCCTGATTTCATCCAGAAATACGTATTTCCCGGCGGCATGCTGCCGACGCGTGAACACCTGATCGATCTCGGTCACAAAGTCGGCTTGACGATGAGTGCCGATTTTGGCTTCGGTCTGGATTATGCCCGAACGCTTGCCGAGTGGCGCGAGCGATTCTGGTCCGTCTGGGACCGGATCGAGCCGTTGGGCTTCGATATCCGGTTCAAGCGGCTCTGGGAATTCTACCTGTTCTATTGCGAGGCGGGGTTCCGCGCCCGCAACATCGACGTCAGACAGGTCGTCTATGAGTGAAACAGACGGCGGCGGCGCTGCCGTCGGCAGGATCAGCCGCCGCGTCCTTTTTGCCTATGCCCTGCCCGCCGCACCGCTGGCAGCGCTCGGCCTGCCGCTCTATGCCCTGGTCCCGACCTACTACACCGAAACGCTCGGACTGCCGATTGCCTCGGTCGGTTGGGTCCTGCTTCTCATTCGCCTGTTCGACGCACTCACCGATCCGCTGACCGGCTATGTCGCCGATCGCATCCAGCCGGCCTTCGGTCGCCGGCGTCTGCTCTTCGCGCTGTCGCTTCCCGTCGCGGCGCTGTCCGCCTGGATGCTCTATTGGCCGCCTGTCGATGCCGGGCTCGGCTGGCTGGCCGGCTGGGGAATGCTGATCTCTCTCGCCTTCACGCTGGCGACCGTACCCTATGCCGCCTGGGGTGCGGAGCTTGTCGCCGACTATCATGGACGCACGGCCCTGACGGCGACCCGGGAAAGCCTGACGCTGGTCGGGACGCTGATCGCCATCATCCTGCCCTTTGCTATAGGCTTCGAGATGAAGGGTTTTTCCGGGCTGGCGGCGTTGGGGGTATGCGTCGCCGTCATGCTCCTCGTTTTCGGCGCCGTGACCGTTCTTGTCGTCCCGGAACCGCGCGATGCCACCATCCAGCGGCTGGGGTTGCGTCAAGCGCTTGCTCTGCTTGGGCAGAACCGTCCGTTCTTGCGCCTGATTGCTGCATTTTTCCTCAACGGCTTCGCAAACGGCATTCCGGCGACCCTGTTCCTGTATTTCGTTTCCGCGCGCCTGCAACTGCCGGACATGCGTGGTCCCCTGCTCTTCCTGTATTTCCTCTGCGCCATTGCCGGCGTCCCGCTCGCCGCCATCGTCGCGCGCCGGCTTGGCAAGCACAGGGCCTGGTGCATCGCCATGATCGCCGCCTGCCTGATTTTCACGACGGCGCCATTGCTGCCGCCGGGCGCGCTCGTTTCCTTCGCGTTTGTCTGCGCCACAACCGGCCTGTTGCTCGGGTTCGATCTGGCCCTGCCGCCATCCATCCAGGCGGATGTGATCGATGCCGACACGGTAGCATCCGGCGACCAGCGCAGCGGGTTTTATTTTGCGGCCTGGGGATTGGCGACCAAACTGTCGCTGGCAGCCGGTGCAGGTCTTGTTCTGCCGCTCCTGGCCCTGCTGGGCTTCAACCCCGCACCTGCAGCCGTCAACGAACCATCGTCACTGTTGGCCCTTGCCGTAATCTATGCCTGGATTCCGGTCGTGCTAAAGCTTGCAGCCATCGCCCTGATGTGGAATTTTCCGATAGACGAAGCCGTTCAACAGAAGCTGCGCCAACGAATCGGCGGTTAACGCGTCAGCTTGCGGTCGGGTGGATATCCCGCATCTCTGTCGGCTTTTCATGCGTTGCCAGCGGCCGCGTCTTCCAGCCCGTGGCGCGGTTGAGCAGCCAGAAATAGGCCGGGTAAGGCAGGAGCCGCATCAGTTTCAGCAGATAGGTGAAGCGTTTTGGGAAGGTGATTTCGAAGGCTTTCGATTGGAGGCCGTCGGCGATCCTGTCCGCTGCCTGTTCCGGGCTGATCAGAGCCGGCATCGCAAAGGCGTTCTGCGCCGTCGCCGGCGTATCGACAAAGCCAGGATTGATGATCTGGATACGGATGCCGATCTTGTCGAGATCGAATTTCAGGCTTTCCGCCATATTGATCAGCGCCGCCTTGGTTGCGCCATAGGCCGCACTTGTCGGCAGGCCGGCATATCCGGTGACGGACGAGACGAGTGCCACCTGCCCCCCGTGGCCTTTCCCGCCGTGCTGCTGCGCCTTCATGTGCCGGATCGCCGGCAGCAGGCAGTTGACGACGCCGTGCAGGTTGACCGCAAAGGTCTTTTCAAAATCCTCGCGATGCAAATCCTCACCATGCACCGGAATATAGACACCAGCGTTCAGAACCACGAGCGCCAGCCGTCCGTGTTCATACTCAATCGCCGAGACGATCCGCTCCATGTCCCGCTGATCGGCGACGTCGCCGTCAAGCACGATGATCCGGCCCGGCCCCGGAGCCTCATGCTGCAAGGACACGAGCTTTTCGTGGTCCCGCGCCGTGACAACCACGGCGTAACCATCCCTGACCAGCCGCAGCGCCAGTGCCCTGCCGATGCCGGAACTCGCGCCGGTCACCCAGGCCAGTCCATGGTCCGGACGTGCAATGTAGTCGCTCATGGGCTATCCTTGCTCTGAGAACGCTTGATCATGGAAAGACGCATGAGCCTGTGCGTTGTTCCCAATTTCATGCCGTTTACCCGATCAGGTCGCCGATCAGCTGCCTGAGGGAACCGGTCAGCTTCAGCGGCGCATCCAGCACGGCAAATCCGATGCAGGGCCGCTCCTTTTCCGCAATCGGGCGGTGATCGACGCTGGCATCGGCAACGGAAATATCACCTGGACCATAGCGGCCGCGCGCATCCCGAAAAGCGCCGTCGAGCACGAGCGAAAACTCGCAACCCTTGTGCGTATGCGCCGGAACCGCCCGGCCGGGGCGGATCCAGAAAAAGCTCACTTCGAAGCCGTCGACATCGCCGAAGACATATTCCTTGAACCCCGGCAGCTTCGTCTTCCACGGAATGTCTTCCGCCTCGAAGCCGATGAAATCACGAAGAGCACGGGGAAAAAGCGCGTTTTCCCGCCTTGCCGTCGCCGCAGCGGTCACCTTACCCTCCTCTGCCTTGGAAAGGAAAATCTCCTCAAGCCGCCGGTCTCGGGCGACGATCGGTACGGGCTCGATCGTTTCGAGCAGATCGCCGGCGAGCGTTTCGAAGGCGGCCAGTTTGGGACGATTGACAGCCTGTATCTCGAGATGGGCCGCAACGAGCACGCGCGCCGGTTCCGGTAGGACACCCGCCGCATACTGCGCGATCAGCGCATCCACCGTGTTCAAATCATCGCCTGCCATCGACTGCAAATCCTGTTTCACGCCGCTTTGCGGGTCGAGCCGCGTGCATAAACTGTCCTACGACTTTGCGCCAGAATTGGATCATACCGGCGCAGAACCATGTCTTTCGGCGGGCCCTGGTCAATTTTTGTCTGCGAAGCCCTCCTCTTAAAACAGTATTTCTTGTTTTGTATGGCCCGCAAGTTGAAAACACGGCAATCTACCGTCTTCAACGATCGGTGCAGGCTTTGTTTGCGCTTGGCCCATTTA
Organism: Hyphomicrobiales bacterium; assembly: GCA_900472785.1. GTDB lineage: Bacteria > Pseudomonadota > Alphaproteobacteria > Rhizobiales > Rhizobiaceae > Pararhizobium. The sequence goes on from UCJH01000076.1 coordinate 28,891, forward strand.
TCGACGACATGGTTTTCTTCCGGATCGGCCGGCCGCCGTTCCTGCCGCCACAAAACACGAGGTCTGTCTCCATGCCCGCATTGCCTTCCGTTCTCGATGCCATCGGCAACACGCCGTTGATTCGTCTCAAGGGCGCTTCGCAGGCCACGGGCTGCACCATTCTCGGCAAGGCTGAATTTCTCAATCCGGGCCAGTCGGTCAAGGATCGTGCAGCGCTGTCGATCATCCGCCATGCGGAGAGGACCGGGGTGCTGCGGCCGGGCGGTGTCATCGTCGAAGGCACGGCCGGCAACACCGGCATCGGCCTTGCGCTCGTCGCGCAGGCCTTGGGTTATCGGACGGTGATCGTCATTCCGGAAACCCAGAGCCAGGAAAAGAAGGATGCGTTGCGGCTGCTCGGCGCCGAACTGGTCGAGGTTCCGGCGGTTCCCTACCGCAACCCCAACAACTACGTGAAAATCTCCGGCCGCCTCGCCGAGCAGCTCGCAAAAAGCGAGCCGAACGGCGCGATCTGGGCCAATCAGTTCGACAATGTTGCCAATCGCGACGCCCATATCGAGACGACGGCGCCGGAGATCTGGCGCGATACCGATGGCAAGGTGGATGGTTTCATCTGTGCCGTCGGTTCGGGCGGCACCCTTGCCGGCGTGGCGGAAGGCCTGAAGGCGAAGAACCCCGCGGTCAAGATCGGCATCGCCGATCCGGAAGGTGCTGCGCTTTATAATTTCTATACGAGCGGCGAACTCTCCTCGTCCGGCAGCTCGATCACCGAAGGCATCGGCCAAGGTCGGATCACCGCCAATCTCGAAGGCTTCACGCCGGATTTCGCCTATCAGATCCCGGATTCCGAAGCTGTTCCGTTGGTCTTCGATCTGATCGAGAACGAGGGCATCTGCGTCGGCGGCTCGTCCGGCATCAATATCGCCGGCGCAATCCGCCTTGCAAAAGATCTTGGCCCTGGACATACCATCGTGACGATCCTCTGCGACTATGGTAACCGCTATCAGTCGAAACTGTTCAACCCGGATTTCCTGGCTTCCAAGGGGCTTCCGGTTCCGGTCTGGTTGAGCAAGGTTTCCGACATTACGGTACCATACGAACCCGCTGGATAGCCTGACCATGACGCTGCCGACGATTGCCCTCTTCCGCGACGAATTCTATCTCTCGACAGTGGAAGCGGTGGTCACGGCAATCCGGGAAGACGGCGGCATCGAACTCGACCAGACCTGTTTCTACGCGACCTCCGGCGGGCAGCCGGGCGACAGCGGCTTCTTCGAGCGGGCCGATGGCGGCCGCATCGAGATTGCCACCACCCGCCATGGCGAGACGAAGGACATCATCTTCCATGTTCCCGCCGAGGCGCAGCCGGCACCGCTCGTCGGTGAAAAGCTCGTGCTGCACGTCGACTGGGCGCGCCGCTACCGACTGATGCGCATGCACACCGCCTGTCACCTGCTCTCCGTGGTCTGTCCCTACCCGATCACCGGCGCTGCCGTCGGCGAGGATGAGAGCCGCGTCGATTTCGACATGGTCGAAACCATCGACAAGGATACGGTGACGGCCGACATGATGGCGCTGGTTGCCGCGAACCACCCCGTTTATCTGCAATGGATCACCGACGAGGAGCTTGTCGCCAATCCCGGAATCGTCAAGTCGAAAAACGTGCGCCCACCCGTTGGCCTCGGGCGGGTCAGCCTTGTCTGCATCGGCGAAAACGCCTTGATCGACAGCCAGCCCTGTGGCGGCACGCATGTTTCGGAGACCCAGGAGGTAGGGGCGATCTTCATTGCCAAGATCGAGAAGAAGGGCAAGGAAAACCGCCGTTTCCGCATCCGGTTCGGCACGCCCGAAGCCGCCACCCTCTGACTGGAGATTTCAGCATGACCGGCACAACCAGTGCTTTCGTCGTTTCCGCGGATTGGCTCGAGCAGCGGCTCGGTGATCCGGCCATCAAAATCGTCGATGCCGCTTGGTATCTGCCGGCGCAAAAGCGCGATCCGAAGGCCGAATATGCCGCCGCCCACATTCCCGGCGCGGTGTTCTTCGATCAGGATGCGATTGCCGATCTTTCCAGCGGCCTGCCGCACACCCTGCCCTCGCCCGCCTTCTTCGCGAAGGCGGTCGGCGACCTCGGCATTTCGGAAACCGATGTGATCATCGTCTATGATGGTCCGGGTATCTTCACCGCGCCGCGTGTCTGGTGGAGCCTGCGCACCATGGGCGCGCGCAACGTTTTCGTGCTCGATGGCGGCATGGACGGCTGGAAGGCGGAAGGTCGCCCGGTCACGACCGATGTTCCCTCGCCCGCGCCGGTTCTGTTCACGCCCACATTCGACGCGGCAGCCGCAACGAACTTCGAGGACATGACTGCGATCGTCGCTTCCGGTGAGCGGCAGATCGCCGATGCGCGCGGCGCCGGGCGGTTTACCGGCGAAGAAGCCGAGCCGAGGGCCGGCATGCGCTCGGGCCACATGCCGGGCGCCAGAAGCCTGCCCTCTGGCGTGTTTTCGCAAGGCGGAAAATTGAAGTCGCTCGAGGAACTCCGCGAAACGATCGAAGCCGCAGGTATAGATCTCTCGAAGCCTGTCGTGACGACCTGCGGCTCCGGCGTGACCGCCGCGATCATTACACTGGCGCTGCAATCGCTTGGCCATACGGACAATACGCTTTACGATGGCTCGTGGTCGGAATGGGGCAGCAGGCCCGATACCGCTGTCGTTACCGGGAAAGAATGATCTGCATGGCCAATCGCAAGACTCCGGAACCAGTTCCGGTTCACATCACCGAACTGGAAATGACAGCACCGCCGAAGCAGAGCCTGCCCGTGCCGATCAATATCCAGACCGCCATCATGCGCGTGCCGGAAATCCCGCTGCCGTTCTATCGCTTTTTGTATCTGCAGGTCGGCCGGCGGTGGAATTGGGTCGATCGCCTGCGTCTCGACGACGAAGCCTTGGCGAAAACCCTGCACGACAAACGCAACGCCGTGTCGGTCATTTACGTCAACGGCGCCCCCGCCGGATTTTTCGAGCTTCTGCAGCTGGACGAGGATACGGTCGAACTCTCCCATTTCGGCATGTTCGAACATGCGCTGGGGCTCGGCCTCGGCAAATGGTTCCTGCTGCAGACACTCTACGCCGCCTGGAGCTACAACCCCAAGCTTGTGAAGGTCTCGACCAATAATCTCGACCATCCGCGCGCGCTCCAGCTCTACCAGCGCTTCGGCTTCTCCCCGGTCTCCACTCGCGACGACACGCTGCTGCCGCTCGGCGACAAGGAATTGGCGGCGCTTTCGGGGCTGTTCTGAGAGGCTTGCCGACCGCGCAGGAAACGGGTGTCGCGCGAGGCAACGCTGCGGCAAGGTCATTGCAGGAAACCAACGGAGCCTGCCATGTCCACCATTCTGTTTGCCGCCATGCCGACCCCCGATGCCGAGCATCTTTGGAGCGGTAGTCCCGATTCCTACGGGCTGAGGCCGGAAATCCGCCTGTCATCCGGCGCCGGTACGCCGTGCCGCCACTGCCTGCGCAATATCGACGAAGGCGTGCCGTATCTCACGCTCGCCTACCGTCCGTTTCCGGCGCTGCAGCCCTATGCCGAGACCGGCCCGATCTTCCTGCATGCCGAACCCTGCCTGCGTTACGAAGCAATCGAAATCCTGCCGCCGGTTCTGGCAACCAGCCGTGACTTCATCGTGCGCGGCTATGGTTCAGACGACCGGATCGTCTACGGAACAGGTGCGGTCACGGAAACGGCCCGGATCGTCGATAGGGCGGAAGAGCTGCTCGCCCGTGACGATATCGCCTATCTGCATGTCCGCTCCGCCCGCAACAATTGTTTCCAGTGCCGCATCGACAGACAAAAGGCGCCGCGTCACGCGGACGCCGGCGCCTTCATCTGACAGTCCGTCGCGAATTTAGGCAACGTTCAGTATGGCTTCCGGGGCGTGGGTCTCATAGCCCAGCGCATCGGCCACCGCCCGGTTCGTCACCCGGCCCTTGTGAACATTGAGACCGGCGCGCAGATGGCGGTCCTCGGTGATCGCCTTCAGGCCACGATCTGCGAGCTGGAGGCCATAATAGAGCGTCGCATTGTTCAGCGCCTGCGCCGAGGTCACAGGCACGGAGCCCGGCATATTGGCGACGCAATAATGCACGACACCGTCGACCTCGTAGGTCGGATCGGAATGGGTCGTCGCATGCGAAGTCTCGAAGCATCCGCCCTGGTCGATGGCGACATCGACAATGACGGCGCCCTTCTTCATGCCCGACAGCATCTCGCGGGTGACAAGCTTCGGGGCGGCCGCACCGGGAATGAGGACGGCGCCGATCACCAGATCGGCCGAAAACACTTCTTCATCCAGCGCATCGATGGTCGAGAAGCGCGTGTGGATTCGTCCGGCGAAAAGCTCGTCAAGCTGGCGCAGGCGTGGAATGGAACGGTCGAGAATGGTGACGTCGGCGCCAAGGCCGGCAGCCATGCGCGCCGAATGCAGTCCGACGACGCCGCCGCCGAGGATCGTCACCTTGGCCGGCAGAACGCCGGGAACGCCGCCGAGCAGGATGCCGCGGCCGCCATTGGCTTTCTGAAGCGCGGTCGCGCCTGCCTGGATCGCCAGCCGCCCGGCCACTTCCGACATCGGCGCCAGAAGCGGCAAGCCGCCGCGCTCGTCGGTCACGGTCTCATAGGCCACGGCGGTCACGCCCGATCCGAGCAGGCCCTTTGTCTGCTCCGGATCCGGAGCGAGATGCAGATAGGTATAGAGAATCTGGCCGTCGCGCAGCTGTGCCCATTCGGACGGCTGCGGCTCTTTCACTTTGACGATCATGTCGGCCTTGTCGAACACGTCCTTGGCTGTCGCGACGATCTTCGCGCCGGCGCCACGATAGGCGTCGTCATCGGCGCCGATACCCGCGCCCGCCTTGGTCTCGACGATCACCTCATGGCCGTGCGCCACATATTCGCGCACTGCGCCCGGCGTCAGGCCGACACGATATTCATGGTTTTTGATTTCCTTCGGGCAACCGATACGCATGCGCGTTCCTCTCCATTGGGCTAAAAGCCGCTTGTCCACCAGCGCTAGCCAACCAGAAAGAGCACAGAATGTCCTTGCAAAGAGAGATATGAAACATGGAAGTTTTCAATTATTCTTGCGTACAAATACAATTATTCGAAGAAAGTTCGATCAATGGCGATGGATGCAATCGATGCTGCAATTTTGCGGATTCTCCAGCAGAACGGCCGCATCGCCAATGCGGATTTGGCCGAGAAGATCGGTCTGTCGGCATCCGCCTGCTCTCGGCGGGTCGATATCCTTGAAAAAACCGGCGTGATCAGCGGCTATCACGCACGGCTGTCGCACAAGGCGCTCGACTACCGCATCATGGTCATCGTGCATATTTCGCTCTCCGGCCAGTTCGCCAAAACGCTGACGGAGTTCGAGGCAGCGGTGAAGCTCTGCCCCAACGTGCTGGTCTGCTACCTGATGTCCGGAGAATACGACTATATCCTGCGCGTCGCCGCCAAGGACCTGGAGGATTACGAGCGCATTCACCGCGACTGGCTGTCGGCGCTGCCGCATGTGGTCAAGATCAATTCCAGCTTTTCCCTGCGCGAAATCATCGACCGACCGAATGTCGGCGTCTGAGCGACAGCTTTCCCGAAGCGGAATCAGAGCTTGATGCCGCTTTCGACACGGTTGCGGCCATAGCGTTTGGCTTGATAAAGCATGGCATCGGCCCGCGACAGAAGGTCGTTGAGGGTCGCGCCGTCCTGAGGCGTCGATGCAATCCCGATGCTGATCGTCACCATGGCCTGATCGCTGGTGCGGACGCCGGCCTCGACGGCGGCGCGGATGCTTTCGGCGTGCGACAACGCCAGCGCCGCATTCAAGTCTTCGCTGACGATGACGAACTCCTCGCCACCATAGCGGAACAGGTGGTCGGTGGGCTTCAGGCACGCGTTGACGCTGGCGACGATGGCTTTCAAAACGCGGTCGCCTTCCGGATGCCCCAAGCGATCGTTGATGGTCTTGAAGTGATCGGCATCGATGATCATCAGGCTCGCCGGGCTGCCGACCGCGACGGCGTTGCGGATCAGTCGCGTCCCGTCGAATTCGAAGCGGCTTCGATCAAGCGTCCCCGTCAGGCTGTCGCGCCCCGAGCGCGACAGAAGGTCCTCGTAGCGCTCCCGGAATGTCAGGTCGTTGAAAATATCGCCGATCGGCCGGCGCGACACCGTCAGCACGGTGTGATTGGAGAAATGCAGATAAGCGCCAAGCAGCACCGAGTAAAACACGGCGGCGCCCATCTTCGCCAGCCACCCGCCCCAAAAAACTTCGGCTGGCGCACCGTTGAGCGCGTGCAGCGCGATGAAGAAACCGGCCTGGTCGAAGGTCAGTACGGCAGCGCCGCAGAGGAAAAAGCGCAGCGTCATGAAGCGGCGTATCCGCCGTCCCAACCGCTCGTAAAGCAAAATGATGATCAGCGAGTCGAGATAGAGCAGCAGTGTGCCCCAGACCATCAGCCAGCCCATCTCGTCGATGAAGGCGAGATCGGCAACCCGTCCCGGAACAATCGATACAGTGACATGCTGCTGCAGGATGAGACCGAGAGCCACCGTCAGAAAATTGCCGGCAAGCAGGCCATAGATCGGCTGGCGTACGGTGGCGGCATCCTCCTTCACGTAGAGAAGCAGGATCATCATCAACTTGCCGGAAAACAGGACGGCCGAGCCTGGCGAGATCACGCCGAAGGGCAATTGCACATAGAAGACGGCCGCCAGGTAGGTCTCGATGAAATGCATCACCCCGAGCGCCGCGATGAAGACGCCGAGCCCCAGCCGGTGGCGCAAATGGAGAAACGCGATCATGGTCGTCACGTAGACGAGCGCTTCACCCAGAAACAGAAAAAGATTGGCCATGGCACGCGCGACTCGGATTGCATCAGTTTTGTACCCGCGTACTAGCCGTAAACGGCAAGTTTAAAGAAAAGTTTATGATCCATATGGCGAGATCTGCGCCGATGCGCTCCGCCTGCGTGCAAACCGCGAAATTCTACGGGTTGTTTCGCCTGAAACATCGGCCATGATCGAGCGCAGCGGGATTGCCGGTGTCGATGTCGCATCACATTCCGGTCACGATCCTTGCGCAACCTCGTCGCAGCCGCGACCGCCCTGCATCGCGTCAGATCGAACGAAAGGTGACCGTCATGAGCACTCCATCCAGCCTTCTCACCCTATCCCGCCGTTCGCTTCTTGGCGGCCTGTCCGCCAGCGCGGCCCTCGTCCTGCTGCATCCGTTCTCGGTCCGAGCCGCCGCCAATCAGGCGCATCTGCGCATCATGGAAACGACGGACCTGCATGTGAATGTCTTTCCCTATGACTATTACGCCGACAAGCCGAACGACACGATGGGCCTTGCCCGCACGGCCTCGATCATCGACGCGGTCCGCGCCGAGGCCAGCAACTCGATCCTGGTCGACAACGGAGATTTCCTGCAGGGCAACCCGATGGGCGACTACATCGCCTATCAGCGCGGCATGAAGCCCGGAGACATGCACCCGGTGATCTCGGCCATGAACGTGCTCGGCTACGATTGCGGCACGCTGGGCAATCATGAATTCAACTATGGCCTCGACTTCCTGTTCAACGTCACCAACGGCGCCAATTTCCCACTGGTCTGCGCCAACCTCACGAAAGGCAAGCTGGCCGGCAATGCCCGCGAGGATGAACTCTTCCTCAAGCCCTACATCATCCTCGACCGCAAGGTGAAGGATGGCAGCGGTGCGGAGCACCCGATCCGTATCGGCCTGATCGGCTTCGTCCCGCCGCAGATCATGACCTGGGACGCCAAGAACCTCGAAGGCAAGGCCATGACCCGCGACATCGTCAAGGCTGCCGAGGCTTGGGTTCCGCAGATGCGCGAGGAAGGCGCCGATATCGTCGTCGCGCTCTCCCATTCCGGAATCGGCCAGCAGGCCTATGCGGAAAATCTCGAAAATGCTTCCGTGCCGCTCGCCGCCATCGACGGCATCGACGCGATCGTCACCGGCCACAGCCATCTCGATTTCCCGGGGCCGAAATTCGAAGGGGCCGCCGGTGTGGACAACGTCAAGGGCCTGATCTCTGGAAAGCCCGGCGTCATGGGCGGCTTCTGGGGCTCGCATCTCGGGCTGATCGATCTCCTGCTGGAACGGGACGGCAGCACATGGCGCGTGGTCTCCTCCACCAGTGAAGCCCGTCCGATCTATCATCGCGAGGAGAAAAAGGTCATCGCCAATGTCGGGGACAAGAAGGACGTGCTGGCCGCGGCTCAAGCCGAGCACGACGCGACGCTTGCCTATGTCCGCACCCCGGTCGGCAAGACCTCTGCGCCGCTGCAGTCCTATTTCGCGCTGGTCGCCGACGATCCGTCGGTGCAGATCGTCTCGCAGGCGCAGATCTGGTACATCAAGGACATGCTGAAGGAGACCGGGTACAAGGACTTGCCGGTGCTGTCCGCAGCGGCGCCCTTCAAGGCGGGCGGACGCGGCGGCGCGGACTACTATACCGACGTGCCGGCGGGAGACATCGCCATCCGCAACGTCGCCGACCTCTATCTCTATCCCAACACGGTGCAGGCGGTCGTCATCACCGGCGCCCAGGTCAAGAACTGGCTCGAAATGTCGGCCGGCATGTTCAACCATGTCGAGCCGGGCGCCATGGATGCGGTGCTGCTCAGCGACAGTTTCCCGTCCTACAATTTCGATGTCATCGACGGCGTCACCTATGCGATCGACCTCTCGCAGCCACCGAAATACGACAAGGACGGCAAGGAGATCAACGCCGGATCAAACCGGATCCAGAACCTTCAGTTTTCCGCAAAACCGATTGATCCATCTCAGAAATTTGTCGTCGCCACGAACAACTACCGCGCCGGCGGCGGCGGCAATTTTCCCGAGATCGGCGCCGACAAGGTGGTCTTCGTCGCCCCCGATACCAACCGTGACGTGATCGTGCGCTACATCATTGCCGAAGGCACCATCAACCCGTCGGCCGATGCCAACTGGACCTTCGCCCCGCTTGCCGGCACCACCGTGGTCTTCGACAGCGGCCCCAAGGCCAAGACCTATGCCGCATCGGTGAAGGGCGTGAAGATCGAAGAGGCCGGCGAAGGCGCGGAAGGATTTACGCGATTCCGGATCACGCTCTGAAAGAGCCATAAAACCGAAACGGCGGCACAAAGGCCGCCGTTTTTTCGATTCTCTCGATAGATCAGACCTGACGCGTTTCCGCGTCGTCCGCAAACAGCGACGGGCCGTGCTGGTCGATGATCTGCCGGGCCTTGCGGAAGGCGGCGTCGATTGCGTCCTGCTCGGAGCTGAAAAGATCGGCTCGGATGAAGGAGCGCGTCCGCGTCTGGCCATCGATCTGCTTTTCGATGATGCCGCCGAGGCGATACTGCGAGCCCTCCCGCTTTGGTGCGGCCTTGACCAGACAGTCGGCATAGGTCTCCGTCTTGCCGGGAGTTGCCTCCGCCTCTTTCGACGCAACACCGGACAAGCCGAACAATTTTGAGAAAAATGAAGCCATGCGCCATGACTTACCATGGTCAAAGGCGGCGTCAAAGATTAAGTTTTCTGAAATCGCCACTGCGGGAGGGCCGCGATGCGACGCCGCCTTGCCGTCAAGAAACCGGTCCTGACCGCGCTCCTGTTCCTCGCCATTCTCGGAGCCATCATCATGCTCGGACCGCGCACCTCCAGCGACATGACCGTGACGTTCGACCCCGGTGTCATCGGCGCGGATATCGATTCCTGGCTTGCCGAAAGCGAGGCTGATCATGCCGATATCCGCCCCGGCCTCGCCAAGGAGATCGTCTGGGCGGATCCGGCAAACAGGACGCGGACACCGATCGCGATCGTCTACATCCACGGCTTCTCGGCCTCGAAAGGCGAAATCCGCCCCCTGCCCGATCTCGTCGCCCACGCGCTTGGCGCCAATCTGTTCTACACTCGCCTTGCGGGCCATGGCCGCAGCAACGACGCGATGGCGCAGGCATCGACCGCCGACTGGGCCAACGACATGGCCGAAGCGCTGGCCATCGGCGATCGCCTCGGCGAACGCACCATTGTCATCGCCACCTCCACCGGCGCGACACTGACCACCTGGGCGCTTGCCGACAGGTCATTGTCGTCCCGCGTTGCCGCAGTTGTTTTTCTCTCCGCGAATTTCAGGATCAAGGCCCGTGGATCGAGCCTTCTGACCGCACCCTGGGCACGCTCCATCGCACATCTCGTTCTCGGCGCGCGCCGCGGCTTCACCCCGCTCAACGCGCTCCACGCATCGCTCTGGACCCCTGAATACCCGGTTGACGCGCTGCTGCCGATGGCAGCCCTCGTGAAGCTCGCCGGACGGCTGGATGTTTCGGCGGTCGCGACACCGGCCTTGTTCATCCAGTCACTCGACGATCAGGTGGTCGACACCGTGCGAAGCAGCGAGATTGCTGCACTGTGGGGCGGCCCGGTCGAGATCATCGATCCGGGGCCGGTGGACGACCCGTTCCAGCATGTGCTCGCCGGCGATGCCTTGTCGCCCTCGACGACGGAACCGTTGTCGGCAAAGATAATATCCTGGCTTAGAAAAACCGTTCAAGCATCTGTATAAATGATAAAATCATATAACGAGATTTGACAGTATCTCGTTATCGGTGATGTCCTGATAGCGCAGCCCGGCCGCATCGAACGCCGCTTTCAGCCGTGGAAAATTTTCCGGGTGCTTCGTCTCGATGCCGATCAGGATCGAACCGAAATTGCGGGCCGACTTCTTCAGATATTCGAAGCGGGCGATGTCGTCCTCTTCACCCAGCATGTTGAGGAAATCCTTCAGCGCGCCCGGACGCTGCGCCATGCGGAGGATAAAGTATTTCTTCAGCCCCAGATGCCGCATGGCCCGCTCCTTGACATCAGGCAGGCGCTCGAAATCGAAATTACCGCCAGAGACGACGGCGACCACGGTCTTGCCCTCCAGTTGCTCGCGACCCAGCGCTTCGAGCGCGGTGATCGCAAGAGCGCCGGCCGGCTCCAGGACGACGCCCTCGACGTTCAGCATGTCGGTGATCGTGACGCAGATGGCATTCTCCGGCAGGAGCATCACCTGATCGGTCGGGAAGTCCTGTAAGGCCGCAAAATTCCGGTCGCCGATCCGGGCCACCGCAGCGCCATCGACAAAGTTGTCGACCTGGTCGAGCGTCACCTGCGCACCCGTTTCCAGACTGCGCTTCAGGCTGGGCGCGCCCGCCGGCTCGCAAAACAGGAAGGCTTCGGGACGGATCACGTCCTTGAGATATCCGGTCACGCCGGCCGAAAGGCCGCCACCACCCACCGGCAGGACGATGAGATCGGGCAGCACGCCATCCGGCAGTTGAACTAGCATCTCGGTCGCAACGGTCGCCTGCCCCTCGATGATGTCACCGTGATCAAAAGGGGGAACCATGAAACCGTCAATATGTTCAACATGTTCCTGCGCTGCCTTATAGCACTGGTCGAAGAAGTCGCCGAACAGCTTTATGGTGATGAACTCGCCACCGAACATCCGCGTCTTGTCGATCTTCTGCTGCGGGGTCGTCACCGGCATGAAGACCACGCCCGGCACGCCGAAATGGCGGCAGACGAAGGCGAAGCCCTGCGCATGGTTGCCGGCCGAGGCGCAGACGAAGATCTTGCCCGTACCGCCGCCGGCGATCACCTTGCGGAAGAAATTGAAGGCGCCGCGGATCTTGTAGGAACGCACCGGCGAGAGATCCTCGCGCTTCAGGTAGATCGCGGCGTTGTAGCGGGCGCTCAGATGTTCGTTGAGCTGCAGCGGCGTTGCCGGAAAAAGGCTTCGCAACGCCTCGGCTGCGGTGTCGACGTCTTGGCGGTTCATGGCGGTCCGGGCTTCCATCACTGTTCGTTTTCGCCCCTATGGCACATCGCCGGTTCGGACGCCACTGCGGCGAAATTTAAGTGGAGCGAGCTCATCAACTTTTTGCGGCGTTTTTTCCCGGAACGGGCAACCCCCATCGCCTTGACTTGCCGCTGCAAATGCAGAACTCTTTCAACAGGGTCAGGAGCTTGAGGGGAAATCATGAGGCAATATCATCGACTGAAAAATGCAGCGGTCGTCGTCTTCGCGGCGGCTTCGATTTTTGCAATCGCCGGCACGGTTTCGGCCGGTCCCCTGGCGGAGGCGGCGGCGAAGGCCGAGGGGCTGGCCGCAAGCGGCGATGCCGTCGGCGCCCACGACGTCATGCGCCAGGCGATCAGCGATTTTTCCGAATCCCTGCCCTTTTCGGTCGGCAAGGCCGTCTTCGTGAAATCGGATCCGGCCGGCTACGCGATGTATGAGCCGAAGGAAGCACCTGTCTTCAAGCCGGGGGAATCGCTAATTTCCTATGTCGAGCCGGTGGGCCTCAGTTGGAAGCAATCGCCGGTACAGGGCAAGATCGAGACGCATTTCACCGTCGATTTCGACATCCTGAACCCTGCGGGCGATGTGCTGGCCGGCCAGAAGGCGTTCGGCGATTTCACGTTCACCGGCTTTTTCCGCAACCAGGAAATCTATTCGACGCTGACCATCGACGTCAGCGGCGCGCCGGCCGGCGACTACGTCCTGCGGTTCCATTTCAACGACGTCAACAGCGGCAAGAAAACCACCGTCGACCAGCCGTTCAAGATCGCAGATAAATAGGCCGGATATCTTGGCAGGCATTACCACAATCGGCTTCGATGCCGACGATACGCTCTGGCAGAACGAACAGTTCTACCAACTGACGCAGGCACGGTTCCTCGATCTGCTGAAGGACCATGCCGGCGCTGATCTTCCGTCCCGGCTTCTGTCCGCCCAGAAGCGCAACCTCGCTCTCTACGGCTTCGGCATCAAGGGGTTTACCCTGTCGATGATCGAGACGGCACTGGAGGTGACCGACGGCACGGTTCCGGGGTCCGTCATCGCGGGCATTCTGGATGCCGGTCGCGATATGCTCGTTCATCCGGTGGAAACGCTGCCGCATGTCTTCGAGACGCTGGAAGCGCTTGCCGGCCGCTACCGACTGGTGCTGATCACCAAGGGCGACCTGTTCGACCAGGAGCGCAAGCTTGCCGCCTCGGGACTTGGCGATTTCTTCAACGCGATCGAGATCGTCAGCGACAAGACGGTCGCCACCTATGCGAAAGTCTTTGCGCGGCACGGCGACGGACCGGATAGAAGCCTGATGGTGGGAAACTCCCTGAAGTCGGATGTTCTGCCGGCGCTTGAAGCCGGCAGCTGGGGCGTCTACGTCCCGCATGATCTGACATGGTCGTTCGAACATGCCGAAAAGCCTTCGGACCACCTGCGCTTTCGCGAGATCGCCGATCTTGGCGGCCTGCCCCCCTTGCTGGAGACGATCGGCTAGTCCGGTTTTTTCTCAGCTTTCGCTGCCGCAATATCCGCAATCATCGCTGCCACGGCTGCCTCGGCCGCCGCAAGCGCGCCTTCGTCACGGGCCCGGATGACGATATCCGTCGAAAAGCTCTTGCCGTCGAATTTCGGATAGGAGCCGATGCTCGTCTGCGGATGCTCCTTCTGCACCAGCGTCAACGGTCCGCCGATATCCCCTTCGCCGAAAGGCGACAGCACCGAGCGGGACAGGACCGCCGTTCCGGTCCTCAGCTCCGGCAGGATCGCATTCACCATCGCCTGGAACACCTGCGGCACGCCGGCCATCACATGGACGTTGCCGATGATGAAGCCGGGTGCAGTCGATACGGCATTCGGAATGTGGCGAGATCCGTTCGGCATCCGCGCCATGCGCCGGCGCGCCTCGGTGAATTCCATGCCGCGCCGCTCATACATCGCCGCCAGCAGTTTCATCGCCTCCGGATCGTGAATGCATTCGACCCCGAAGGCCCGCGAGACCGCGTCCGCGGTAATGTCGTCATGAGTCGGACCAATGCCGCCGGAGGTAAAGACATAGTCGTATTGTCCACGCAGGCCGTTCAACGCCGCGACGATCGCCGCCTCGTCGTCGGCGACGATCCGGACCTCCTTCAGATCGATGGCCGCCAGGGTGAGGACATCAGCCAGATGGCCGATGTTCTTGTCCTTCGTCCGGCCAGATAGCAATTCGTCGCCGATGGCGAGCATGGCGGCGGTGACGATCGTATCTTGTGTCATGGGAAATCCTGTGAAGGGCGCTGCATCGTTCAACGTAAAAACGTCACTGTCAATTCCTGTCGAACAGTCTGTCGCCCCGTTTGCTTCTGGCAGCCGTCCGTGAAACTGTTAAATCCTTAGCGTATGGGCAATCAAGCGGAATTGCCGGACTTCAAACAGGAGATCACGATGGCCAAGGTACTGGTTCTTTATTATTCGGCATACGGACATATCGAAACCATGGCATATGCCGTCGCCGAAGGTGCAAAGTCGGCCGGCGCTGATGTCACCGTCAAGCGCGTTCCCGAACTCGTCCCGGAAGATGTCGCAAAGGCGCAGCATTTCAAGCTCGACCAGGCAGCCCCGATCGCAACGCCGTCGGAACTCGCCGAATATGACGCCATTATCTTTGGTGCCGGCACCCGCTATGGCACAGTCGCATCGCAGATGCGCAGCTTCGTCGATCAGACCGGCGGCCTGTGGATGAACGGCGCGCTGGTCGGCAAGGTCGGCTCGGTCTTCACGTCGTCCGCGACCCAGCACGGCGGCCAGGAATCGACGATCCTCGGCTTCATCCCGACGCTCATGCACCACGGCATGGTCGTCGTCGGCCTGCCCTACGCCTTCCAGGGCCAGATGGGCGTCGACGAGATCAAGGGCGGCTCGCCGTATGGCGCCTCGACAATCACCGGCGGCGACGGCGCGCGCCAGCCGTCCGAGACCGAACTCGAAGCGGCCCGCTATCAGGGCGCGCATGTCGCCAAGATCGCGGCCAAGCTTTCGGCGTAATCATCGCTGCCAAACCATGACCGACAAGGGGCGATCGAAAGGTCGCCCTTTTGCTGTTCTACCGTGGCCGGATCAACGACTTGCTGAAGCTGTTCGTGAACGTCACGGCGCCCGCGTCGTCCGTCGCCTCGCCGAGTGCCACGTCCATGGTTTCGTCCGTGACACGGACCACCGCAAATCCGCCCTTGAACGCCGCCTTGGGCTTAAACAGGTCGATGGAGCCGGCGCGATAGATCATCGGCGTGTCGTGCTCATGCCCATGGAACAGGCCGATGACATTATAGTCTTTCAACGCATCGAGCAGTGCCGAGCGCTCCGCATCGCTCCACCAGTGATCCGCTCCGCCTCCGGCGTCGTCGAAGATCATCCGGGCGGTATCCCAGCGCTCCGTCGAAAACCTGTCCCAGCCATAGTGCTGGAAAACGATCACCGGCCGGCCGTCGGCGGCAGAGTCCGCCAGATCCTGTTTCAGCCAGTCCATGCCGCTGACGGCGCCTTTCCGGGTATCGCCTCCGAACCGCTGCAACTGCACCAGATGCAGACGGCCCCAGTTCCAGGAATAATTGTCCGATTCGACATCGTAATTGTCGGCCGGCACCGGTGGCTTGAAAAAGACGCTTGCGCGATGATTGATCTCGACATAGTCGCGCATCTCGCGGCGGTACCAGTCGACATGCGGCCTGGCACCATCCTGATCGAGATCGTGATTGCCGAGCCCGACATACACCGGCATGTGAAGACGGTCGGGACCGACGCCCTCCTGGTAGCGCTGGCTGAACTGGCGCAACTGATAGCCCTCTCCCGGAACGGCCAGCTGCCCGCCACCATCGTCGGTGATGTCTCCGCCGATCACCAGACCGCGCGGCGGCGCAATCGCCTGCCCCGCACTCGCCGGAGCCTGGCCGCCCAGACCGCCGGCATCAGGCCAGCGCTGTCCGGCCATCATGTTGAGAGCCTTGATATGCCGAAGCAGATTCGCATCCGTCTTGCCCTCCTCGGCGCAGTGCGGAGAGAGTTGCTCCGCCATCCGGCAAGCATGGATATCGGAAGAAAACAGGAAGGTCACATCGAGCCGCGGGCTTTTGTCGGCTGCCATGGCCGGCGCGTGCGGGACCGTAAGGCCGGCCAGAATCGCCGCCAGGACGGGCTTGGCCAACCTGTGGACGAGATGGAAAATATACGCCGAACGGTTCATCGAAGCCTTTGCGACAGCCTGGAATTCAAGAGGGGCGGGATTGCCCGAGCCATGCTATCATGTCGAATGTGGCATGATATTCGAAACGAAAAAATCGCGCGGGAACCAGATGTCCACCACGCCCGTTTCACAGGGCAAGGCAAGTCCGGAGCAACGGACTGTCGAAGGGAGAAAAATATGTCGAAAATTGTCTACATGATCGTCCAGCACGATGGCGGTTGGGCTTACAAGCTTGCGGATGTCTTTTCCGAGACGTTTCCCACCCGCGACATGGCTCTTGCCGCCGCGAAGGCGGCCGCGGCGGAACAGCAGGTCGGCGGCGATGATGAGGAAATCAGCTTTCAGGACCAGAGCGGCACCTGGCATTTCGAACATGCCGATGGCGGCGACCGTCCCGAAGCCGTCGTTGACGACCGGTAGACGCCACCGCAGCGATCATCGCCTGCTGACATGTATCACGCAGCCTGCCGGAAACTGAGAAACACGTCTTGACCAACGCCCGAGAACTTGTTGAAAGACAAGTCCTGCGGACGTGGCGAAACTGGTAGACGCAAGAGACTTAAAATCTCTCGGAGAGATCCGTACGGGTTCGACCCCCGTCGTCCGCACCACCGGTTTCGCGTCATCCCATCAATCGTTGCGCAGGATCGTCGAGGAGACGCTGAGCAGCGCAAGCCGAAAGCAAGTTCGAGCACATAACTGACATCCACCAGCCGGCTGGTATTCCGGGTAGAACCCGATACCGAAGTGGCTATAACGACCTATCGCGCAAATAGTTGTTCACCGCCGTCAAGCGTGCGGGGCATAGCTGCGACACTCTTGCAAAATGTCGGCGATTGCCGCTAAAGCATGGCGTCAAGCGCGGCGGGTCGGTTGTCGGCTGCGTTTTTCACTTTCCGATCGCCGATGATCAAGCTGGAGCTTTGCGCATGTCCCTTCCCGAAAAAGCCTTTCCCGTCTCCTGGGACCAGTTTCATCGCGACGCCCGTGCTCTGGCCTGGCGTTTGGCCGGCGAGGGCCGCGAATGGAAGGCCATGGTCTGCATCACCCGCGGTGGACTCGTACCCGCTGCCATCATCTGCCGCGAGCTGGGCATCCGCCTCATCGAAACCGTCTGCGTCGCCTCCTACCATGACTATCTCGAGCAGGGTCGCATGGTCGTGATCAAGGGCATTTCCGACGAACTGAAGGCCGATGGCGGGCGCGACATCCTGATCGTCGATGACCTCACCGACACCGGCAAGACTGCGGCAATCGTTCGCGAGATGCTGCCCAACGCCCATTTCGCCGCTGTCTATGCCAAGCCGATGGGACGCCCGATGGTCGATACCTTCGTCACGGAAGTCAGCCAGGATACCTGGATCTACTTTCCCTGGGATATGGGCTTCACCTATCAGGAACCGATCGCCAAGGGCACCCGCGGCTGAGCTTGTCGTTGATGCCGATCCCGGTCTCGCCCCGGACTTCAAAAAAGCAATGACGGCACGGGCAGTGTCGAAACAGTCTCCACCCATCGAATTCGTTTCAGATCGATTTTGATTTGAAACGTTATGAATTATGATCGCGCGCAGGACAGACACAAGGGCTGTCGAGCCGCGGGTGTGAAGGCGCTGAACCTTGACCCCTGCGATCCGGGGAAAAGGAAATGCCGATGCGCCGCAAGGCTACCGCCCTGCTTTGTCTGGTCTTGCTGACGACCGCGGAAACATCGGCATTTGCCCAGCAGCCGGTTCATTTGGAGCCGGTCCGGGCCTATGTCGAAGCCTATGTCCGGTCGTGGATCACTGCCCCGCCGATCGTCGATGCCCTGAAGGATCAGAACGATCTGCATGCCCATCTCACGCATCCGGCAATCTCGGAACTCGATGCGCAATGGCGCGCCGAATTCGGCAGCACGCAGCGTCCGCTGATTGATTCAGTTTTGTCGAATCCCCTGTCACAGTTCCTGAAGGAGAAACAGGCGCAATCCGATGGCCTGATCACCGAGATCTTCGTCATCGACGCCAAAGGCTTGAGCGTCGGCGAAAGCGAGATTACCTCCGATTATTGGCAGGGCGACGAAGCCAAGTGGCAGAAGACATTCCTTGTCGGCACTGATGTCCTGTTCGTCGACAAGGTGGAAAAAGACGAGTCCACCCAGATGCTGCAGTCGCAGGCCAGCCTGACGATCTCCGATCCGCGCACCGGTCAGCCGATCGGCTCGATCACCGTCGGCATCAATCTCGACGCCTTGTGACCTTCGTGCGAATCGTTTCAGACCGATCCACAATTTTCGCGCCCTGACCATCCTCAAGATTGTCCGTCTCGCTAATCCTGCTGTTTTTTACCCGCAAATTGTCGGGTTTTTGCGCCGGCGTTTGCGGATAGAATTTACGGCTTCCGCCAAGCTGCTGTTTTTGCTGAATTTGCAAGCTGTCCCCGTTTTCCACAACCCTCACCCACTATATCTGGTGTTCGCATTTCCTTCACAAACCACCCCTTGACGGAATCGGGTGGGATGCGGTTAATGGTTTCACGTTGCGGCGGCGGCGAGACCGGGAAAGTTACGAGGCCGGTACATTTCAAGATATCGTCTGATGTTCAGGCGGCCCTGGTGGATGATCCGCCGGTCGCATTGGTGATATTTTGTGATCTCCCGGCCGGCCACATGCGTCACAAAACGCTGGCGTAAAGAAGTTGTTAATACTATATTTAGTGTTTGCAGCGAAAATCAGCACAAGATACAGGGGTACCCGAGACGGGTTTCCCATCGAGATCGGAAACTGGAACTGGCTGCGCGACCTCCCGTGCGGCTGGATGGGAACAATTGTGCCTTGAGCCGGCTTGGTTCGGGCATGCGGCAAATAAAGGACTAGGGACAGATGCAGATCGAACGTCGTTTCACCAAGGCCGGCCAGTCGGCCTATGCCGAGATTGAATTCCGCAAGGCCATCAGCGAGATCAAGAATCCCGATGGCTCGATCGTCTTTCGCCTCGCCGATATCGATGTGCCCGCGCAGTTTTCGCAGGTTGCCGCCGATATTCTGGCTCAAAAGTATTTCCGCAAGGCCGGCGTTCCGGCCCGACTGAAAAAGGTCGAGGAAAATTCCGTTCCGTCCTGGCTGTGGCGCTCCGAGGCCGACCTTGCCGCCATGAAGGATCTGCCCAAGGACGAGCAGTACGGTTCGGAAACCGACGCCCGCCAGGTTTTCGATCGCCTGGCCGGCACCTGGACCTACTGGGGCTGGAAGGGCAATTATTTCGCATCGGAAGACGATGCGCTCGCCTTCCGCGACGAGCTTGCCTACATGCTCGCGACCCAGCGCGTGGCGCCGAACAGCCCGCAATGGTTCAACACCGGCCTGCACTGGGCCTATGGCATCGACGGCCCCGGCCAGGGGCATTTCTATGTCGACCCCTTCACCGGCAAGCTCGTCAAGTCAAAGTCCTCCTATGAGCATCCGCAGCCGCATGCCTGCTTCATCCAGTCGGTTGGCGACGACCTCGTCAACGAAGGCGGCATCATGGACCTGTGGGTGCGCGAAGCCCGCCTGTTCAAGTACGGCTCCGGCACCGGCTCCAACTTCTCCTATCTGCGCGGCGAAGGCGAAAAGCTGTCCGGCGGCGGCCGTTCCTCAGGCCTGATGTCGTTCCTCAAGATCGGCGACCGCGCCGCCGGCGCCATCAAGTCGGGCGGCACCACCCGCCGCGCCGCCAAGATGGTTGTCGTCGATATCGATCATCCGGATATCGAGGCCTACATCAACTGGAAGGTCAAGGAAGAGCAGAAGGTGGCGGCCCTCGTCACCGGCTCGAAGATCGTCGCCAAGCACCTGAAGGCGATCATGAAGGCCTGCATCAATTGCTCGGCCGACAATGACGCCTGCTACGACCCCAAGGAAAACCCGGCGCTGAAGCGCGAGATCAAGGCCGCCAAGAAGGATCAAGTTCCGGAAAACTACGTCAAGCGCGTCATCCAATTTGCCAAGCAAGGCTACAAGGACATCGAGTTCAAGACCTACGACACCGACTGGGATTCGGAAGCCTATCTCACCGTGTCCGGCCAGAACTCCAACAACTCCGTCTCGCTGAAGGACGACTTCCTGCGCGCCGTCGAGGCCGACGGCACCTGGAACCTCACCGCCCGCAAGGACGGCAAGGTCATGAAGACGCTGAAGGCCCGTGACCTCTGGGAGCAGATCTCCCATGCCGCCTGGGCATCGGCTGATCCGGGCCTGCACTTCAACACCACCATGAACGACTGGCACACCTCGCCGGCCGCAGGTCCGATCCGCGCCTCCAATCCGTGCTCGGAATACATGTTCCTCGACGACACGGCCTGCAACCTCGCCTCGCTGAACCTCCTGCAGTTCAAGGACGCAAAAACCAAGAACATCGACATCGGCGATTACGAGCATGCCGTGCGCCTGTGGACGCTGGTTCTCGAAATCTCCGTGATGATGGCGCAGTTCCCGTCGCGCGAAATCGCCGAGCGCTCCTATGAATACCGCACGCTCGGCCTCGGCTATGCCAATATCGGCGGCTTCCTGATGTCGTCGGGCATTCCCTACGATTCGACCGAAGGCCGCGCCATCGCCGGCAGCCTGACCGCGATCATGACCGGCGTCTCCTATGCGACCTCCGCCGAGATTGCCGCCAAGCTCGGCCCGTTCCCGGGCTTCAAGCCGAACCGCGAATCGATGCTGCGCGTCATCCGCAACCACCGCCGCGCCGCCCATGGCGAAACCCAGGGCTATGAAGGCCTGTCGGTCGATCCGGTGGCGCTCATCCACGCCGAATGCCCGGACAAGAATCTGGTCGCCCATGCGACGGCGGCCTGGGACAAGGCGCTGGAACTCGGCGAAAAGCACGGCTACCGCAATGCCCAGGTTTCCGTCATCGCGCCCACAGGCACGATCGGCCTGGTCATGGATTGCGACACCACCGGCATCGAGCCCGATTTCGCGCTGGTGAAATTCAAGAAGCTCGCCGGCGGCGGCTACTTCAAGATCATCAACCGCGCCGTTCCCGAAGCGCTGCGCACGCTCGGCTATTCGGAAAGCCAGATCGCCGAGATCGAGGCCTATGCCGTCGGCCACGGCAACATCAACCAGGCACCGGCCATCAACCCCGGCTCCTTGCGCGCCAAGGGCTTTACCGACGACAAGATCGAGGCGATCAACGGCGCCACCAAGGCCGCCTTCGACATCAAGTTCGTCTTCAATCAGTGGACGCTCGGCCTGGACTTCCTGAAGGACACGCTGAAGGTCTCCGACGAACAGCTCGCCGACATGAGCTTCAACCTGCTGGAGCATATCGGTTTCTCCCGCAAGGACATCGAGGCCGCCAATATCCATGTCTGCGGCGCGATGACGCTGGAAGGCGCGCCCTTCCTCAAGGCCGAGCACCTGCCCGTCTTCGATTGCGCCAATCCCTGTGGCAAGATCGGCAAGCGCTACCTCTCGGTCGAAAGCCATATCCGCATGATGGCGGCCGCCCAGCCGTTCATCTCGGGCGCGATCTCCAAGACGATCAACATGCCGAACGACGCCACCGTAGAGGAATGCGGCGCCGCCTACATGCTGTCCTGGAAGCTGGCGCTGAAGGCCAACGCGCTCTACCGCGACGGCTCGAAGCTCTCCCAGCCGCTCAACGCCTCTCTGATCGAGGACGATGAGGACGAGGATGCGATGGAGGATTTCCTGGCAGCGCCCGCCGCCGCCCAGGCCGTCACCATCACCGAGAAGATCGTCGAGCGCGTCGTCGAAAAGCTGGTCCGCGACCGCGAAAAGCTGCCGAACCGCCGTCAGGGCTACACCCAGAAGGCTGTCGTCGGCGGTCACAAGGTCTATCTGCGCACCGGCGAATTCGGCGACGGCCGCCTCGGCGAAATCTTCATCGACATGCACAAGGAAGGCGCCGCCTTCCGGGCGATGATGAACAATTTCGCCATCGCCATCTCGCTTGGCCTGCAATACGGCGTGCCGCTGGAAGAATATGTGGAGGCCTTCACCTTCACCAAGTTCGAGCCGGCCGGCATGGTGCAGGGCAATGACGCGATCAAGAACGCCACGTCGATCCTCGACTACGTGTTCCGCGAACTCGCCGTCTCCTACCTGAACCGCAACGACCTTGCCCATGTCGATACCTCCGACTTCGGCAACACGGCGCTCGGCAAGGGCATTTCGGAAGGCAAGACCAACCTGCTCTCGACCGGCTGGACCCGCGGCCACAAGCCGACCCTCGTTTCCGGCGGCTCGATGACCGGCACGGAGCCCAAGGGTGCGGCGTCAGCCTCCCCCGCCAAGGCGTCCGGCGGCGCGACGATCACCGCGTTTTCGGGCAACGCCGCCCGCAAGCTCGAACCGGCCGTGTCGATCTCGACTTCCGAAATCGTCTCGTTCAAGCGCGATTATGAAGAACGCGCCGCCGAGTTGATCGAGGAGATCGCCGAAGAAGCCGAACAGGAAGTTACCGCCCTCTTCTCCGACAAGGCCGCCGCCGAAGCCGCCGCTGCCAAGTCGGACGCCAAGAAACTCGAAGCCGAACGCCGCATCCGCTCGATCGCTCAAGGCTATACGGGCAACATGTGCTCGGAATGCCAGAATTTCACCATGGTCCGGAATGGAACCTGTGAAAAGTGCGACACGTGCGGTGCGACGAGCGGGTGCAGCTGATAGCCGACTAAGGATTGGATGACCGCAAATGGCCCGGGAGATTCTCGGGCCATTTTTTTAATCGGCAGAGATGTTTTCAAGACGAGAACAAGCGGCAATTCTATCTCCCCCTCAGCGGGGGAGAAAGCAATTTCAACATCCTAGCTTCAGCTAAGTGTTAGAAATTGCAAGAGAGGGGGTAGGTCCGGAAAAAAGAACGATCCCCTCACCAACAAAATCGAAGCCCCTCACGGCTTCTCGCATGCCACCCAGTTCTCCTCATTGATGAACGGCCCCGCGTTGCAGATGTGGCGGTATTCCAGAATCTCCTGTTAGACATCCCGCGCCGCACAGCTGGCGAGCGTCAGGGCGGCGCTTGGATATTGCCGGCACGCGCCTTCCGCTTCCTGCGCCAGCACCTTGAGCTCTTCCGTGCTGGTCATGACCCCGGCCATGTCGTCGGTCGAAAGGGTGAAAGCGAGGAGCGCAAGGGTGGCGATCATGGTCAGTCTTTCGGATTTGAGGGCGGATGGTTCTATCTCCCCCTCGGTGGGGGAGAAAGCAATTTCAACATCTTAGCTTCAGCTAAGTGTTAGAAATTGCAAGAGAGGGGGTAGGTCCGGACAAAAGAACGATCCCTCACCAACAAAATCTAACACTTAGCTGACGCTAAGATGTTGATTTTGTATCCTCTCCCACAGGGGAGAGGTACCCCCTCATTCGCCGCTGTTTCGCAACTCCGAAAGAATTGTCAGGCAAGCACCATCGAGATTCTTCACTACCTCCTCGTTCCAGAAGCGCAAAATCCGAAACCCCTCTGCGCGAAAGAAGGCGTCGCGAGCCAGATCGCGGGCATTCTCCGCATGCTGGAAACCGTCGACCTCAACGATCAGCCGTGCTTCGAAGCAAACGAAGTCAAGGATGAAGGCGTGGAGTGGCACCTGTCGTTTGAATTTGAAACCTTCCAGCTGGCGGTTGCGCAGTGCCTGCCACAAAAGGTTCTCTGCCAGCGTGGCATTCGCCCGCATGTCGCGAGCCCTGACGCGGTTAATCGGCGGTGGTGTAGGGCGCATGGAGTGGTTCCGGTTGCTTCGCGAAGTGTAGCAAAGATCCCCTCACCTGCAATTTCTAACACTTAGCTAAAGCTAAGATGTTGAAATCGCTTCCTCTCCCACTGGGGGAGAGGTAAGTCGCGCCATCTTCCCGCCAAGACGAGGATGATTTCTGGCCTCTAAGGCGCGGCATTGCTCCCTCTCCCCAGTGGGAGAAGACACAAAATCAACATCTTAGCCGCAGGCTAAGTGTTAGATTTTGT
>UCJH01000099.1 GCA_900472785.1 Hyphomicrobiales bacterium
CCTGCGTTTCCAGATGCAGCGCATCAAGATCCATATCAACAGGCGTATCGATCTTCAGCGTTACGAGCTGCCGCGAAAGCCGCGCGAGATCGGCATTGGCGATGATGTTTTCGCGGCGCTTGACCTGCTTGATCTCGCCGGCGCGCGCCAGCAGCGTATCGAGATCGCCGAACTCCTCAAGCAACTGCGCCGCAGTCTTCGGGCCGATGCCGGGAATGCCCGGCACGTTGTCGGTCGAATCGCCGGTCATCGCCTGCATGTCGATCATCTTTTCCGGCGGAACACCCCATTTCTCGATCACTTCCGGGATCGAGATCTGCTTGTCCTTCATGCTGTCGTACATCGACACGTTTGCCGTGACGAGCTGCATCAGGTCCTTGTCGGAGGAGACGATCGTCACGTCGGCGCCGGTGGCCTCCGCCATCCGCGCATAGGTGGCGATGATGTCGTCGGCCTCGAAGCCTTCCTTCTCGATGCAGGGCAGGTTGAAGGCCCGCGTCGCATGGCGGATCAGGCCGAATTGCGGGATCAGATCTTCCGGTGGGGCCGAGCGGTTGGCCTTGTACTGGTCGTAGAGTTCGTTGCGGAAAGTCTTGGAAGAATAGTCGAAGATGACGGCGAAATGCGTCGGCGTGACGCCGACCGAGGTGTCGCGCGCATCGGTCAAAAGCTTCCACAACATGTTGCAGAAACCCGAGACGGCATTGACCGGCAATCCGTCCGACTTGCGGCTGAGCGGCGGTATGGCGTGAAAGGCGCGGAAAATGAAGCCGGAGCCGTCGACGAGGAAGAGATGATCACCTTTTTTCATGGGAAGAAGGGATAGCGCGGGCCGCGTTGGGCGTCCATATTTCAATTTTCAAGGCCGGATATTTTTACGAAACCGCGAACGTTGAGGGCCCTCACGGGAACGTTACCAATTTGTAATCCGGGGCTTTGCGCAACACCCTTGAAAAGCCACATTTGAAATCACAAATCACAGTCAACGGCGCCTGAACACGCCGTCATCTGGCGGATGGCCTGTCCCCCGCCGAAGCCGGATGTAAGGACAAAGGCCTATCCCCCCTCTCCGGGCCTTTGTCCCAGATTGACAAGACCGCCATGGCCCCGCCTCCGCCATGGCGGTTTTTGTCTTTGGAGCGATCAACGAATCCCTATGCGACAAGGCTTTGCGCAGTGTATCGACTGCAATGAATCTTGTTTTTCGGCGATTTTGGGACTACCCATAGACATGGCCTTCAACCGGATGGATTCAGCGACCTACCTGGCCAGTCTGCTGGCGAAGAATTTCTCCCGCGCGCTGCAGGAGAGAGGCCAGAAGCTTGGCTTCGCGCCAGGCCAGTTTCCCGTCCTCTTGGAATTGTGGGCCGAGGAAGGCCTGACGCAGAAACAGCTCCTCAACCGGCTGGATATCGAGCAGGCGACGA
>UCJH01000040.1 GCA_900472785.1 Hyphomicrobiales bacterium
TCGGTCTATGGCGGCGCGATGCGCAGGTACATGTCGAGCTTCAGCGTGTTGTGATGCGTCTTGAAGGGCTCGGCCGTCGCGCCGCCATAGACCGAGTGCAGCATCGGCGTCTCGACTTCCATGAAGCCATCGTCCTCCATGAAGCGGCGGATGCCGGAGACGATCTTCGAGCGCTGCTGGAAGCGCAGTTTGGATTCCTCATTGGTCATGATGTCGAGGTGGCGCTTGCGGTAGCGCTGCTCGATGTCGGAGAGGCCATGCCACTTCTCTGGCATCGGCAGCAGCGACTTGGTGAGCATGGTGATCTCTTGCGCATTGATCGACAACTCGCCGCGCTTGGTGCGCCGCACGATACCGGTGACGCCGATGATGTCGCCGATATCGATCATCGGCAAAAGCGCGCGCGCTTCTTCCGGTGTGGTGTCCTTGTGCGAAAAAATCTGGATTTTGCCGCCGGCGTCATGGACGTCCATGAACATGCCGGAATTGCGCGAGGAATAGACCCGGCCCGCGACCGTGACGGTATCTTCCGTCACCACATCGGCTTCGAGGGTCTCGTATTTCTTCGCCAGTTCCGCATTGGTGGTCGTCCGGTGGAAATGCGCCGGATAGACGTCGCCGATCTTTTCGCGCAGCAGCTTCAGTTTTTGCGCACGCACTTCGGTGACGTCGGAGGAGAGGGCGGTTTCTGTTGTCTTGTCGGTCATGGAGCTCGCCTCATCAATCGGCATATCTTGAATTTTGTCGTTCGCCGTCGGTGCGGCGTGCTCGGTGTAACCCTCCCCACAAGGGGGAGGGAGTTTACCGCGCAAGTGTCATTTCCCGCTGCCCGCCATGCCGGCCACCACCTGGCTTGCGAGCTTCAGGCGCTGGCGCACGACCGAGCGACCGAGGATCGCCATGGAATCGAACAGCGGCAGCGATCGCGACGAACCGGACATGGCGACGAACAGCGGCGCGACCACGACCTTGAGCTTCTTGCCCATGCGGTCGGCGATGGCGCGTAGTTCGGCTTCGATCGTCTCGACGTTCCATTCGAGGATCTTTTCGAGGTCCGGCTGGACGGTGTTGAAAATCTCCACCAGTTCCTCCGGGCTCGATTTCACCTTGGCGAAAGCCGAGGCGTCAAGCGCGAGATCGGACTTCAGCAGGAAGCCGGCGAGATCAGGCAGTTCGCCGAGCTTGGTGATGCGCGACTGCGACAGCTTCAGGCCTTCCTTCAGCCGGTCGTTGTCCATGGCCCAGGCGAGGACGCGGCCGGCAAATTCGTCTTCCGACAGCTTTTCGCGGATCCAGCGGCCGTTCAGCCAGTCGAGCTTCTGGATGTCGAAGATCGCACCGGCCTTGGAGAGATTTTCCGGGTCGAACTTCGCTGCCAGCTCATCCATGCTCAAGAGTTCTTCGCCTTCGGCAATCTGGATGAAGAACAGGCCGAGGAAGTTCATCAGCGCTTCCGGCAGATAGCCGAGCGCCGTGTAGTAGGAGATTGAGGTCGGGTTCTTGCGCTTCGACAGCTTCGACTTGTCGTGGTTGCGCATCAGCGACAGGTGCATGAACACCGGCGGCTCGAGCCCGAGATACTGATAGATCAGGATATGCTTCGGCACCGAGGACAGCCATTCCTCGCCGCGCGCCACGTGGGTGATCTTCATCAGGTGGTCGTCGACGACATTGGCCATGTGGTAGGTGGGCATGCCGTCCGCCTTGAGCAGGACCTGCATGTCGACCGCATCCCAGGGGATATCGACATCGCCATAGACGCCATCGACGAACTTGCACGAGCCTTCGGTGGGGATTTTCATGCGCACGACGGTGGGTTCGCCGGCGGCCATGCGCGTCGTGACTTCCTCCGCCGAAAGCGTCAGGCAGCGACCGTCATATTTGGGCGGTTTGCCGGCAGCGCGCTGAGCGTCGCGCATTTCGGCCAGCCGCTCGGGCGTGCAGAAACAGCGAAAGCCGTGACCGTTGGAAACGATCTTTTCGACGAAGGGAAGGTAGGTGTCCTTGCGGTCGCTCTGGCGATAGGGGCCGTAGGGACCGCCGATATCAGGGCCTTCCGACCATGTCAGCCCGCACCATTTCAACGCGTCCAACACTTTCTTCTCGAATTCCGGCGTCGAGCGCGTCGCATCGGTGTCCTCGATGCGCAAGATGAATTCGCCGCCGTGCTTCTTGGCGAAAAGATAGTTGAACAGGGCGATATATGCCGTGCCGACATGGGGTTCGCCGGTGGGGGAGGGTGCGATGCGTACCCGGACTGGTCTGTCTGTCATGGTCTGTGCCCGTTGTGACGTGCGCTGCACCCCTCAGCCGAAACGCGGTTTTCGGTCGCGAAGATGCATGCTTGAAGGAAAGGAAATGCGCGGAATGCTGCCGGTGCGACCCGAAATTCAGGAATTTCCAGTTGGACGCGTGAGACCATATTCATAAGGATGCGTCAAGGAAAACTGCGGGAAGCATATCCGGGCTGCCGATGGCATGCAGAAAACTCGGGAACCTTCCGTCAACCCGTCCGTTTCTGGATCGAGGGCACCGGGCCGTGTCAACCGGACCCGAGGGAGATGGAGAACGCGGAGATTTTTCCGGTTTCTCTTCGCGGCCAACGAAACGGCAGTCGAGCTTCTTACCCCTTCGGCCCGTACCCTCACCGATAGATATGGAAAGGCCCGGAACAGCAGTTCCGGGCCAATTCATTTTCATCACCTGTCGGCTAGAGCTTGCCTGCCTTGTCGCGCTTCCGCTTGCGCCGCGACAGCATGTTCAGCACTTCGACCAGCGCGGAGAAAGCCATGGCAGCGTAGACGTAACCCTTCGGCACATGGAAACCCATGCCTTCCGCAATCAGCGTCGTGCCGATCATCAAAAGGAAGCCGAGCGCCAGCATGACGATGGTCGGGTTCTTCTCGATGAAGCGCGCCAGCGGACCGGAGGCGACGAGCATGACGGTCACCGCGAAGACGACGGCGATCACCATGATCGGCAGATGCGGCGTCATCCCGACGGCGGTGATGATGCTGTCGACCGAAAAGACCAGGTCCAGCAGGAGAATCTGGCCGATGGCTGCGGCAAACGTCGTGGTCACGGTCGAGGACGTGGCGATGAAATCCTCCTGATGATCCTCCGGATCGACATTGTGGTGGATTTCCTTCGTCGCCTTCCAGACGAGGAAGAGACCGCCGGCGATCAGGATCATGTCCTTCCACGAGTAGCCGTGGCCGAACGCCTCGAAGACCGGTGCGGTCAGTTGCACGATCCAGGCAATGGTCCCGAGCAATCCAAGCCGCATGACGAGCGCCAGGCCGATGCCGATGCGACGTGCCTTCTCGCGGGTTTCCGCAGGCAGCTTGTTGGTCAGGATCGAGATGAAGATCAGGTTGTCGATGCCCAGCACCACTTCCATGACGATCAGTGTGATGAGTGCGATCCAGGCAGCGGGATCTTGTGTCAGAAGCAGAATATCCTGCATCGGGGTGGGGTCCTTCCTCGATTCAAGGTGCAGATATGGTGAACCCGCGCTGCCGGATTGGTGCGCGGGCGAAATGAAGACCTGTATGTATGTAAAATGCGCGCCAAGACAAGCGCCCAAACCGTTGCAGGCTGCAAGGCATACCGTTAATCGCGCCGCGTCGTCATCAACTGTGCCAGGTCGCGGGGCGGCTAGGCTCAGCGTCCGGTCAGCGCGTAGCTGTCTTTACATCATAGGCCGCGCGGAAAACCAGCACGCCGGATGTCACGGTCTTTTCGATATAGGCCCGTTCCGGTGGAGCATCCATCTCCCCGAAAAGCCGCCGTTTCATCATGCCGGCCATGCAGATCTCGATGAATTGACGGGCGGCCAGGTCGGTATCCTCGATCTGCAGACGCCCCTGCTGGACCTGCCGTTCCAGATAGCCCTTCAGCACGGTGTAGCCGTTTTCGGGAGAAGCGACGAAGAAGCGCTTCGCCAGCTGCGGCATGCGGTCGCTGACCCCCAGAACCATCCGCATGGCCCGGATCGTGTGGTCCGAGGTGATATGGCTCGTCAGCGTCATGCCGAATTCGAACAGGGCCTCGTCGATCGGTTCATGGTCGTCGAGCGCATGCTTGATGCTGCGGACGACGCGATTGCGCTCCCGCTCGATCAGCGCGCCGAAAAGATCTTCCTTGTTCTGGAAGTAGACGTAGATGGTGCCTTTGGAGACGCCGGCTTCGCGCGTGATGTCGTTCATGCTGGCGGCATCGAAGCCGACGCTCATGAAGACCCGCTTGGCGCCCTCGATGATCTGCTCGCGCTTGGCCGGATCCTCGCCGGCCGCCTTGCGGCCAGCCGGGCAGCGATCGTCGGGGGAATCAAAGTCCTCCGTTAAGGTTTCCGGTGTATTGTTTTCGGCCGCGGACATTGTCTTTGTATCTCGGTGTCAACTTTTCGAACCGATCGGTTCGATTCCACTTGATATGTGGATTGTTTCGCACTATGTCAATCGAACTGAACGGTTCGGTTCGAATTTCCCATATAAGGGCTGGTAGTGCAACATGTCAGTTTCAAACAAATCCAAGACAGCACATGTTCGCCCCGTCGGTGAAGATTTCGATGTTTCCAGTATCGACGGTGTTGTCCCCGAAGCCAAGAGCACGGATGAACCTTTGGCCGAAGCAAAGCCTGTGCCGCCGGCCGTTGCCGCCACGGAGCAGAAGCCGGAGCCGAAGCGCCGCAATCTGATCCTGCCGGTGATCGTCCTGGCTGTCCTGGCGGCCGGCGGCTGGTACGGCTACGAATGGTGGACGAACGGCCGCTTCATGATATCGACCGATGACGCCTATATCGAAGGCGACATCGCCTCGATCTCGCCGAAGGTCTCGGGCTATATCGAAAAGGTCAATGTCGTCGCCAACCAGCACGTCAAGGCCGGCGATCCGCTGATCACGCTCGACAAGGAAGACTACCGCATCGCAGCCGATCAGGCCCAGGCGCAGATCGACACCGAAAACCTGTCGCTGCAGCGCTTCGATGCACAGATCGCCGGCGCCAAGGCAAGCCTCCAGCAGGCGCAGGCGCAGAAAACCGCCCTTGAAGCGGCCGTGCGCGGCGCCGAAACCACGCAGAAGCGGGCCAGCGACCTCCAGTCCAAGGCTGTCGGCACGGTTGCTTCGCTGGACAGCGCCCAGGTCGCGCTCGATCAGGCAAAGGCAAACCTGATCGGAGGCGATGCCAATATCGCCGTTGCCAGCGCCAATATTGCCGTTCTCGAAGCGCAACGTGCCGAAGCCGAAAGCACGGTCCGGTCGCTGGAGCTTGCCCGCGACAAGGCCGACCGCGATCTCGGATTCACGGTGCTGAAGGCGCCCTATGACGGCATCGTCGGCAACCTTGCCGTTCAGGATGGCGACCTGGTTTCCGCCGGCCAGCGGCTGGCGGCGCTTGTGCCTGTCGACCAGCTTTATATCGACGCCAACTTCAAGGAAACGCAGATCGCCGACCTGATCCCGGGTTCGAAGGTCAAGATTCATGTCGACGCGTTCGACGAAGAGCCGATCGAAGGCACCGTCACATCGATAGCCCCTGCTTCCGGCTCGGTCTTCTCGCTGTTGCCGGCCGAAAATGCCACGGGCAATTTCACCAAGGTGATCCAGCGCGTCCCGGTTCGCATCGCCCTGCCGAAGGATGTCCTGGAAAGCGGTCGCCTGCGCGCTGGTCTCAGCGTTGTCGTCGATGTCGATACCCGCACGTCGCCGTCGCACGACGTGGCCACCGCGAGCAAGTAACGCCGAACCGGCGCGCCGGTCGGAACGGAGCCAGAATCCATGTCTGCCACCACCACATCCGGCGCGATTGCACGTCCGGCGGCGGCCGCACCTGCCGCCGAAAAGATGGATCCGAGACGGCTGATCGCGTTTTTCGCGATGGTGTTCGGCATGTTCATGTCGATCCTCGACATCCAGATCGTCTCGGCGTCGCTCGCTGAAATCCAGGCGGGCCTGAGCGCCGGCTCCGACGAGATCGGCTGGGTGCAGACCTCCTACCTGATCGCCGAAGTCATCATGATTCCGCTGTCCGGCACCTTGGCGCGCATCGTCTCCACCCGTGTCCTGTTTTCGGTATCGGCCGCCGGCTTTACCCTGGCCAGCGCCCTTGCCGCCACCGCCACGAATATCGATCAGATGATCGTCTACCGCGCCATCCAGGGCTTTATCGGCGGCGGCATGATCCCTTCCGTTTTCGCGGCCGCCTTCACGATCTTTCCGCCGTCGAAACGCGCCATCGTCTCACCGATCATCGGCCTCGTCGCAACGCTTGCACCGACCATCGGGCCGACCGTCGGCGGTTATCTCAGCCACGCGTTTTCCTGGCACTGGCTGTTTCTCGTCAATATCATTCCGGGCATTCTCGTCACGATCATCACCTGGAACTTCATCGATTTCGACAAGCCGGAACTGAGCCTCTTCAAAAAGTTCGACTGGACCGGCCTTGCGGCCATGGCCGTCTTCCTTGGTGGACTGGAATATGTGCTGGAAGAGGGCAATGCCAATGACTGGTTCAACGACAGCCATATCGTCATGGGCGCCGTCGCCTCCGCCATCGGGGCATTCATTTTCTTCTACCGGGTCTTTACGGTCAGTTTCCCGGTGGTGGATCTGCGGGCCTTCGGCAATCGAAACTTCGCCTTCGGATCGCTGTTTTCCTTCATCATGGGCATCGGTCTTTATGGCCTGACCTATCTCTATCCGCTCTATCTCGGGCGCATCCGCGGCTACGATTCGCTGATGATCGGCGAGACGATGTTCGTCTCCGGCCTCGCCATGTTCCTGACCGCGCCGGTCGCCGGCATCCTGTCGAACAAGCTCGACCCGCGGGTGATGATGATGATCGGCTTCGGCAGCTTTGCTACCGGAACCTGGCTGATGAGCGCGCTTACCGTCGACTGGGATTTCTATGAGCTGCTGATCCCGCAGATCCTGCGCGGTGTCGGCCTGATGCTCTGCATGGTCCCGATCAACAACGTCGCGCTCGGCACGCTTTCGCCGGACCGCGTGCGCGGTGCATCCGGCGTCTTCAACCTGACCCGCAACCTCGGCGGCGCCGTCGGGCTGGCGACCATCAACACCATTCTCACCCAGCGCCAGCAGGAGCACTACGCCCGGCTGTCCGAAAACGTCGAGTGGGGCAACCCGGCGGCGATGGATCAGCTTCGAAACATGGCGTCCAATTATTCTTCCCACGGGCTGGATGGCGCGACCATCGCCATCCAGAAGATGTCCGGCCTCGTGCAGCGCCAGGCGACCATCCTGTCCTTTGCCGACATTTTCATTATCCTCACCGTGCTTTTCGGTTCGCTTGTCGTGCTCGCCTTCCTGATCAAGAAGCCGCAGGCTGCAGCCGGCGGTGGTGGCGGCGGACACTAGTCGAAATAGTCGATGCGATCCCGCATCGTCTCCATTTGAAATTTTCTGATTTACGTACATCAAAAATTCCTCTAAGGATTTTTCCCGGAGGAAACATGCGTCCCACAGTCCATGACATTGCCGCGAGTGCAGGGGTAAGCCTTGCCACGGTCGACCGGGTTTTGAACCGTCGGCCGGGAGTTCGCGCCGTGACGCGTGCAAAGGTCGAGGATGCGATCGAGACGCTCGGTTATGTCCGCGACGTGGCCGCCGCCAATCTGGCGAAAAGCCGGATCTATCCGCTTGTCTTCATCATCCCGGCCGGTGACAATCCTTTCATGCGCGGTCTGGAAGCCGAGATCGCCGCTGCCGGCGCCCGCTCGTCTGCCGATCGGACGCGGGTTTCCATCCTGACTGTGCCCGCCTTCGATTCGATGGTCCTTGTCGAGGCCATCGACAAGGCGGTGTCTGAATTTCCCTCAGGCATCGCGGTTGTTGCCGTCGATGCACCTGAGGTTGCCGCGGCGATCGAGCGCGCCCGCCTTGCCGGCGTGCCGGTCGTGACGCTGGTGTCCGATCTTGCCGCCTCCGGGCGCGACCATTTCGTTGGTATCGACAACATCGCCGCCGGTCGCACCGCCGGCAGCCTGATGGGCCGTTTTCTGGGCGATCGCGCCGGCCCGGTGGCGGTCCTTGCCGGCTCCATGCTGGTGCGAGACCACCGCGAGCGCCTGCAGGGTTTCATCGCGGCCATGGCCGAGGATTTCGAGCCCCGTGTGATCCTCGATGTGCTCGAAGGCCAGGACGATCCGATGCTGGCCGAGGAACTGGTTGCCACCTGTTTCAATGCCCATCCGGACCTCGCCGGCATCTACAGCCTTGGCGCGGGCAATCGCGGCCTGATCACGGCGATCTCGGCGCAGGGACCGCGCGGCATCCGCGTCATCGCCCACGAGCTTATTTCTCATACGCGGGCGGCCCTCAAGGCCGGCCTGATCGACGCCGTGCTACATCAGGACGCGGGCCATGAGGTTCGAAGCGCCATTCGCGTGCTGAAGGCAAAGGCTGATGGCGTTGCGGTGATCGAGGCGCAGGAGCGTATCCGCATCGACATATTCCTGAAAGACAATCTGCCGCTCGAACAGCCGGGCGATCTCCCCGATCCGTCCGGGCAGGACGACTGAAATATATAGAGGAGAATGCAATGTATCTCGGTCTCGATCTCGGAACATCGGGCGTCAAGGCGCTTCTGATCGACGGCGACCAGAAGATTATCGGCTCTGGCACCGGTTCGCTCGACGTGTCGCGGCCGCATCCGGGCTGGTCCGAACAGGATCCGGCACACTGGATCCGTGCGACGGAAGAGGCGGTCGCTGCCCTGAAGGCCGCGCATCCCGCCGCGCTTGCCGCCGTGCGTGGTATCGGCCTGTCCGGCCATATGCATGGCGCGACGCTGATCGACGCGGCGGACAAGGTTCTGCGGCCCTGCATCCTCTGGAACGACACTCGCAGCCATGCGGAAGCCGCCAGCCTCGACGCCGATCCGCAATTTCGCGCCATCACCGGCAACATCGTCTTTCCGGGCTTCACCGCGCCGAAACTCGCCTGGGTGAAGAACAACGAGCCGGAAATCTTCGCCAAGGTCGATTGCGTGCTTCTGCCGAAGGATTACCTGCGGCTCTGGCTGGCCGGCGAGCGCATTTCGGAAATGTCGGATTCGGCCGGTACGTCCTGGCTCGATACCGGCAAGCGCCAATGGTCGGAAAGCCTGCTTGCCGCCACGGGCCTTACGGAAAGGCAGATGCCGTCGCTGGTCGAGGGCACGGATGCCGCCGGCACGCTGAAAAGCGAACTGGCGTCGAAATGGGGCATGGGTTTCGGCGTGGTCATTGCCGGTGGCGCCGGCGACAACGCGGCCTCCGCCTGTGGCATGGGGACGGTGGGCGAAGGTCAGGCCTTCGTCTCGCTCGGCACCTCCGGTGTCCTTTTCGCGGCCAACGCATCCTACCTGCCCAATCCGGCCAGTGCCGTCCACGCCTTCTGCCACGCATTGCCCAACACCTGGCACCAGATGGGCGTCATCCTGTCGGCGACCGATGCCTTGAACTGGCATGCCGGCGTGACCGGCAAGAGCGCTGCCGATCTGGCAAAAGAACTCGGCGATACGCTGAAGGCTCCATCGGGCGTGACGTTCCTTCCTTATCTGTCCGGCGAGCGGACGCCGCATAACGATGCCGCCATCCGCGGCGCGTTCATTGGCCTCGGTCACGAGAGCAGCCGGGTGGTGCTGACGCAGGCGGTTCTGGAAGGCGTGTCCTTTGCGCTGCGCGACAATCTCGAAGCCCTCAAGGCTGCCGGGACAAACCTGTCGCGTGTGACCGCCATCGGCGGCGGTTCGCGTTCGCGCTACTGGCTGAAGTCGATCGCCACCGCGCTCGACCTGCCGGTCGACCTGCCGGCGGACGGCGATTTCGGCGCGGCCTTCGGCGCCGCCCGCCTCGGCCTGATCGCCGCCACGGGTGCCGATCCCGTCGCCACCTGCTCTGCGCCGAAGACCGACGAGACCATTTCCCCGGATAACGCCCTCAAGGGCGCCTACGAGGATGCCTATCAACGCTATCGCAAGCTTTATCCCGCGCTGAAGTCTGCAGCGGCGTCACACTGAAATCTTGCCCCTCACCCTCACCTTCTCCGCGCATGTGGGGAGAGGAGAAAAAGGAAGGTGCCCGCAGGGCGGATGAGGGGCAATCGCAAACTCGCATTTCAACCATCGAAGGAGAACATCCCATGAGCACCGGTTTTTTTGGTGATATCGGTAATATCAAGTACGAAGGCCTGGACAGCACCAACCCGCTCGCCTTTCGCCACTACAATCCGGACGAGATCGTGCTCGGCAAGCGCATGGAAGACCAGCTGCGCTTCGCCGTCGCCTATTGGCACACTTTCACCTGGCCGGGCGGCGACCCCTTCGGCGGCCAGACCTTCCTGCGCCCCTGGTTCGAGGACACGATGGCGGCGGCCAAGCTGAAGGCCGATGTGGCGTTCGAACTGTTCACCAAGCTCGGCGTGCCGTTCTATTGCTTCCACGATGCCGACGTGCGCCCGGAAGGCAAAAATTTCGCCGAGAACACGAAGAACCTCAACGAGATCGTCGACTACTTTGCAGGCAAGCAGCAGGACACCGGCGTCAAGCTGCTTTGGGGCACGGCCAACCTGTTCTCCAACCGCCGGTTCATGTCGGGTGCCGCCACCAATCCGGACCCGGACGTCTTCGCCTTTGCCGCGGCGACCGTGAAGACCTGCATGGATGCGACGCTGAAGCTCGGCGGTGACAACTACGTTCTGTGGGGCGGTCGCGAAGGCTATGAGACGCTGCTCAACACCGACCTGAAGAAGGAGCTCGACCAGCTCGGCCGCTTCGTCAACATGGTCGTCGATTACAAGCACAAGATCGGCTTCAAGGGCGCCATCCTGATCGAGCCCAAGCCGCAGGAGCCGACCAAGCACCAGTACGACTACGACGTCGCCACGGTTTATGGCTTCCTCAAGACCTACGGTCTGGAGAATGAGGTCAAGGTCAACATCGAGCAGGGCCATGCCATCCTTGCCGGCCACTCCTTCGAGCACGAACTGGCACTTGCCAATGCCTATGGCATCTTCGGCTCGATCGACATGAACCGCAACGATTACCAGTCCGGCTGGGATACCGACCAGTTCCCGAACAACGTTCCGGAGATGGCGCTGGCCTATTATCAGGTTCTGGCGGGCGGCGGCTTCAAGACCGGTGGCACCAACTTCGATTCGAAGCTGCGCCGCCAGTCGCTGGATGCCGAGGACCTGCTGATCGGTCATATCGGCGGCATGGATTGCTGCGCCCGCGGCCTGCGCGCCGCAGCCAAGATGATCGAGGACAAGGCGCTGTCGGGTCCGCTCGACGCCCGCTACGCGGGCTGGAATTCGGCAGAGGCGCAGAAGATGCTCAAGGGCGAATACACGCTTGAAGACATCGCAGCGCAGGTCGAAAAAGCCGACCTCAACCCGCAGCCGAAATCCGGCAAGCAGGAGCTCCTGGAAAACGTCGTCAACCGCTACGTTTGATCAGGGCGGTGAGACGCATCGATTCCCAGAAGGGGCGGCTTGACCGCCCCTTTTTGCTGTCCTCAGACCCGGCTGCGATGGCCAGGACTTTTGCCTTCGAATATCATGCCTGCAAGGCGCCGATCGATATGAGGACGAGGGAAGATAGCAATGCTCAGAACCTATTGCGGAAGCTGCCACTGCGGCGCGATCCGGTTCGAGACGGATCTGGACATCAGTGCAGGAACCGGAAAATGCAACTGCACCCTGTGCCGGAAGATTCGCCTCTGGTCCGTCAAGGCAAGTCCCGCCGCATTTCGCGTTCGTGCCGGCGAGGCGGCGCTGGTCGATTATCAGCTGAACAATCCGGTTGCGCATCATCTCTTCTGCGGCCGTTGTGGCGTCCGTCCCTTCGAGCGCGTGGACGTGCCGAACATGACCGGAGCGACATACTACAATATCAACATCGCCTGCCTCGACGATGTCGACATCGAGGAACTGATGGCGGCGCCCGTCCGCTATTATGACGGCCTCAATGACGACTGGGGATCGACGCCTGCGGAGACCCGGCATCTGTAGGATGGGCCGGCGGATGTCCGACAGTCGTCAGCGTTTCGTCCACTGGCGGGATGGCGACGAGACGGAGTTGCGCACGACCAGATCGGGCCGCAGCAGAATTTCGGTCTCGGCGGGCTTGCCGTCCGAAAGCAGCTCCAGCAATAGCGCCATCGCGTGCTTGCCGATCGCGGTGCGCGGCTGGCGGATGGTCGTCAGCGCCGGCGACATGAACACGGCCTGCGGCACGTCATCGAAACCGGTGACCGAAAAATCCTGCGGGATGTTATAGCCGCGGGCGCTCAGCCCGATCATCACTCCGATGGCAGTCTGGTCGTTGACGCACATGAAGGCGGTCGGCAGCGTATCGCGCATGAACAGCTGCTCGACGGCGAGCCGTCCGCTCTCGATCGTGCCGTCGCCTTCAAGCACGATGCGCAGCTCCTGTGAAACGCCGGCCGCATCGAGGCCTGCCTCGTAGCCGATGCGCCTGCGGCTGTAGGCGAGGCGGGTGCGGCTGTCGCCGACGAAGGCGATCTTGCGGTGGCCTTCGGCAAGCAAAAGGTCGATCGCCTTGCGCGCGCCTTCGATGTCGTCGACGCCGACATAGGGAATGCCGCCGTTGAAGACGGGCTCGAACACGCCGACGCTCGGCGGAAGCCGCGCGGTCATCGTCTGGTGGCCGAACGGCAGGATGCCGGTGAACAGGATCAATCCGGCCGCCTGGTTGGAATTGAGGAATTTCAGATATTCCAGCCCGCGCTGGGCGTCGTTCTGCGTGTGCCCGATCAGAATGCCATAGCCATGGGCGCGCGCCTCGTTTTCGAGGCCGACGAGGATATTGGAAAAATTCGGGTCGCCGATGTCGGGTGCAACCACGAGAATCATGTTCGAGCGGCCGAGCCGCAGGCTGCGCGCCATGGCATTGGTCGTGTAGCCGGTGATCGCAATCGCCTGATTGACCTTCAGCCGCGTCGAATTGGCGACCTTTTCAGGCATATGGATCGCGCGCGAGACGGTCGCGATCGAAACTTCGGCGATCCGGGCGACGTCTTCTATGGTTGCCGGCGTGGAATTCGACACTGCGCTCTGCCTTGGTTTTCGGTCTCGGCGGGACACTACACAGAGTTCCCCGGAGGTCAAACGTTGCTCCACGAAATTCTGCGATATGCTCCGATGTAAACCTTTACATGATCTATGTAAAGGTTTACACAACAGTCAAGCGGATGGGAGCTGCGGGGAGGGAATGATGGATTCAGAGACGGTCGACACCGTAGTGCTGTCCGCCCGGCGGATCAGCAAGTCGTTCAGCGGCGTGCAGGTTCTCTTCAGCGTCAATTTCGACCTGCGGGCCGGCGAAATCCATGCCTTGATGGGCGAAAACGGCGCCGGAAAATCGACGCTCGTCAAAATCCTCTCCGGCTTCGAAGCGCCGACATCCGGCGAAATTCTCCTTGACGGAAAGCCCGTGACGCTGCCGCCGAATGGTGCGGCCGAGGCGCTCGGCATCGTCATCATTCACCAGGAATTCAATCTTGCCGAACACCTAACGGTTACCGAGAGCCTGTTTCTCGGCCGCGAGGTAACGCGTTTCGGCATGCTCGACCGCAAGCATATGCGCGCCGAGACCCGTCGTGTGCTCGATCTTCTCGGGTCGCATGTCGATGAAAATGCGATGATCAGCTCGCTGTCGATTGCCGACAAGCAGATGGTGGAGATCGCCAAGGCCATCAGCCGCGACGCCCGCGTGGTGTTCATGGACGAGCCGACTGCGGTTCTGTCGCGCGAGGAGACCAGTTTCCTCTTCCGGCAGGTGCGCAAGCTGCGCGATCAGGGCACGAGTTTCGTCTTCGTGTCGCACAAGCTCGACGAGGTCATGGAGCTGACGGATCGTGTGACGGTGTTGCGCGACGGCCAGTGGATCAAAACCTCGCCGACGAACATGCTGGACGGCGAGTCCATCGCCCAGCTCATGGTCGGCCGCGAATTGTCCAGCCTCTATCCGGCCAAGAACGAGCCGGATATCGACGAAGAGGTGATGCTCAGCGTCCAGTCGCTTTCGACGGATTATGTCACGGATGCAAGCTTCGAGGTCCGCAAGGGCGAAATTCTCGGCTTTTCGGGCATGATCGGTTCCGGACGAACGGAATTGATGGAGGCGGTCGCAGGTTTGCGGTCGCGGGCATCGGGCGAGGTGGTCATCAAGGGCGAAACCGTGATGTCAGGAGACGTGCACGCGACGAACCGTTGCGGACTGGCCTACATGACCAAGGATCGCAAATCCAAGGGCCTGCTGCTGAATTCCGGCATGACCGCCAATCTGACGCTGCAATCGCTCGATCGGCACGGCAAGCTTGGCTATCTCAGCCCGTCCAGCGAGGCCGCGGCTCTGGAACGCGCCCGGCGACGGTTCGACATCCGCGTTCGGGACGGCAGCATCGCCGCGCGCCGCATGTCGGGCGGCAATCAGCAGAAGCTGCTCCTCGCCAAGGTCATGGAAACCGAGCCGGATGTCATCATCATCGATGAGCCGACGCGCGGCATCGATGTCGGCACCAAGCAGCAGATCTACCATTTCATTTCAGCCCTGGCGCGCGACGGCAAGTCGATCATCGTCGTCTCCTCCGAGATGCCGGAGATCATCGGGCTCTGCACGCGCGTCGCGGTGATGCGCGAGGGGCGGATCGTCGGCATGCTCGAAGGCGATGAGATCTCCGAGCAGGAGATCATGCGCTATGCAGCCGGGTTGAAGAAAAAGCAGGCGGCCTGAGCGCGCGGCGGTCAGGACCAAGGGCAGTGCAGAGACAACGGGTCCAGGGACAATGGGCCGGGAAAACGCTACGGGAGGCAGGTTTTGGACATGAGCGTCAATGAGGAAGCCAAGGACATTCGTCGTCGCAGCTGGCGCGATATCGATCTTCGGGCCGTCGCCCCGTTTGCCGCGCTGGTGCTGCTTCTCATTCTGGGCGCGCTCGTCAACCCGAATTTCATCGGGCTCACCAATCTCGCGAACGTCGCGACGCGCAGTGCTTTCATCGCCATTATCGCCGTCGGCGCGACCTTCGTCATTTCGTCCGGCGATCTCGACCTGTCGGTCGGCTCGATGGTGGCCTTCGTCGCCAGCCTGATGATCATCTTCATGAATTCCGGCGTTATCGCCGATCCCGCCCTGATGCTCACCGCTGCGGTCGCTTTTGCGATCATCGTCGGTGCCGCCTGCGGGCTCGCCAATGGCCTGATCACGACGCTTGGGCGTATCGAGCCGTTCATCGCGACGCTGGGCACCATGGGCATCTATCGCGGCCTGACCACCTGGCTGTCGCAGGGCGGCGCGATCACCCTGCGCGAGCCGGAATTGCAGGCGCTTTATCGCCCGGCCTATTTCGGCTCGATTCTCGGACTGCCGGTGCCGATCGCGATCATCCTTCTGGTCACGGCCATCGCCGCCTTTATTCTCTATCGGACGCGTTACGGCCGTCATGTCGTCGCGGTCGGTTCCAACAGCGATGTCGCGCGCTATTCCGGCATCGCGGTCAACCGGGTCCGCACCATCGCCTTCGTCATCCAGGGGCTCTGCGTCGCCATCGCCGTCCTGCTCTACGTCCCGCGGCTCGGCTCGACATCGGCCACCACCGGCATTCTGTGGGAGCTTCAGGCGATCACCGCCGTCGTCGTCGGCGGCACGGCGCTCAAGGGCGGCGCTGGCCGTGTCTGGGGCACAATCTGCGGTGCATTCATTCTCGAACTGGTCGGCAACATCATGCTGCTGTCCAATTTCATCAGCGAATATCTGATCGGCGCCATCCAGGGCTCGATCATCATCATTGCGATGCTCGTCCAGCGCTCGCTGGTACGGAAATCGTGAGACCAAGCAGTTCCGGCAAAAGTGCAAAGCGGTTTTGCGTCCGGAATTGCGTGGAAAAGTGAGCCGGGTCAACAGGTCGCCCGGCCCTGAACGACGGACCTGATATTTGGGAGGATTATCATGCGTAAGAAACTGTTGAGCCTGACCGTCGCGGCCTTGGCGCTTGCCTTTGCCGGCAGCGTCCAGGCGCAGGAAACCAAGACGATCGGCGTTTCGATCCCGGCGGCCGACCACGGCTGGACATCGGGCGTCGTGTTCCATGCCGAGCGCGTTGCCAAGCTTCTGATGGCTGCCCATCCGGGCCTCAACGTCATCGTCAAGACCTCGCCGGATCCGGCAAGCCAGGCCAATGCCGTGCAGGACCTTGCGGTCCAGGGCATCGACGCGCTGGTTATCCTGCCGTCCGATCCGGATCCGCTGGTCAACGCCATCAAGGAAGTCAAGGATGCCGGCAAGTTCGTGACCATCGTCGACCGCGCACCGAGCGTCAATGACAGCACGATCCGCGATCTCTACGTCGCCGGTAACAACCCGGCGCTCGGCCAGACCGCCGGCGAATACATCAAGAAGACCACGCCGGACGCTGAAGTCGTCATCATCCGCGGCCTGCCGATCCCGATCGACCAGCAGCGCCAGGACGGTTTCGACAAGGGTATCGAAGGTTCGAACGTCAAGGTTCTCGATCGCCAGTTCGGCAACTGGAACCGCGACGATGCCTTCAAGGTCATGCAGGACTACCTGACGAAGTACCAGAAGATCGACGTCGTATGGTGCCAGGACGACGACATGGCCGTTGGCGTGCTCGAGGCCATTTCGCAGGCCAAGCGCACCGACATCCAGTACGTGGTTGCCGGCGCCGGTTCGAAGGACATGATCAAGAAGGTCATGGACGGCGACAAGATGATCCCGGTCGACGTTCTCTATCCGCCGGCAATGGTCGGCACCGCCATGGAAATGACGGCAGCTGCCCTCTACAGCCAGGTTCCGGTCAGCGGCACCTACACGATCGACGCGACCCTGGTCACCAAGGAAAATGCGGCGAACTACTACTTCCCGGATTCCCCGTTCTGATCCGGAGTTGATGCTTGCACTGCCCGTAGCTTGAGGCTGCGGGCAGTTTTTCTTTGTGACGGCAGATCCTGAAATTTTCGGCACGCGCCGGATTGTCCTCCAGCTTAAACATGATAGCTTTCAGCCGCGCTGCAACGTTTCAGGTTTAGAGGCTGCTGTTAGATGTACGTACCGCAGAAGCGGTTTTCTTGAGGAATTCTGGTTCGCCGGGGTTGAGCGGCGACCATCGACGGAGGAGACGACAGATGAAGACAATCAAGGGCCCGGCCCTTTTCCTCGGACAGTTCGCGGGCGATGCCGCTCCCTTCAATTCATGGGATTCCATTACCAAATGGGCGGCTGACTGCGGCTATATCGGCGTCCAGGTTCCGACCTGGGCCAGCCAGCTCATCGACCTGAGACAAGCGGCATCCTCTAAGGATTATTGCGATGAATTTGCCGGCAAGGCGCGCGAAAACGGTATCGAAGTGACGGAGCTTTCGACCCATTTGCAGGGCCAGCTGGTTGCGGTTAATCCCGTCTATGACGAGGCCTTCGACGGCTTTGCGGCGCCGGAAGTGCGCGGCAATCCGAAGGCGCGCCAGGAGTGGGCGGTCGAGCAGGTCAAGATGGCGCTGACGGCGTCCAAGCATCTCGGCATCAAGGCGCATGCGACCTTTTCCGGCGCGCTCGCCTGGCCCTTCATGTATCCCTGGCCGCAACGTCCGGCCGGTCTCGTCGAGACCGCCTTTGATGAACTGGCCCGCCGCTGGAAGCCGATCCTCGACCATGCCGAGGATTGCGGCGTCGATGTCGCCTACGAGATCCATCCGGGCGAAGACCTGCATGATGGCATCACCTTCGAGATGTTCCTCGAGCGCGTCGGCAACCATACGCGCGCCAACATGCTCTATGATCCCTCGCATTATATCCTGCAGTGCCTGGATTATCTCGACAACATCGACATCTACCACGAGCGCATCAAGATGTTCCACGTCAAGGATGCCGAGTTCAATCCGACCGGACGCCAGGGCGTTTACGGCGGCTATCAGGGCTGGGTCAACCGGGCCGGGCGCTTCCGCTCGCCGGGCGACGGCCAAGTCGATTTCGGCGCCGTGTTCTCGAAACTGACGGCCCATGACTTTGACGGCTGGGCCGTGGTCGAATGGGAATGCGCGCTGAAGCACCCGGAGGACGGCGCGCGCGAAGGCGCGGAGTTCGTCAAGCACCACATCATCCGTGTTACCGAAAAAGCCTTCGACGACTTCGCCGACGCCGGCACGGATGACGCGGCCAACCGGCGGATGCTGGGGCTGTAGTTTCTTTCGAGGGCGTGGTTTACGCCCCTCTGTCACTTCG
Source organism: Hyphomicrobiales bacterium (assembly GCA_900472785.1). Lineage (GTDB taxonomy): Bacteria > Pseudomonadota > Alphaproteobacteria > Rhizobiales > Rhizobiaceae > Pararhizobium. The sequence goes on from UCJH01000040.1 coordinate 18,266, forward strand.
TGACATCTCCCCCACAAAGGGGGAGATTGTTCTTTTCCCTCATCGCCCACTGTAAGGGACGCATGAGTATTTCGGCTGATCTCCCCCCTTGTGGGGGAGATGTCGGCGTCGCCGACAGAGGGGGGTAAAACTCTCCGCAAACACAAAACGCAATTGAGGAGACACTCTCATGGCAATCGAAGGAAGCTCTTCGGAAACCCGCGAAAGACGCATTCGCCTCGGCATGGTCGGCGGCGGCTCCGGCGCGTTCATCGGCGCGGTGCATCGCATGGCCGCCCGTCTTGACGATCATTTCGAACTGGTGGCCGGCGCGCTGTCGTCGACGCCGGAAAAGGCGTCTGCTTCCGGCCGCGAACTCGGGCTCGATCCATCGCGCAGCTATTCCGATTTCAAGGAAATGGCGATCCGCGAAGCCAAGCTGAAGAACGGCATCGAAGCCGTGGCGATCGTCACGCCGAACCATGTGCATTACGAGGCGGCCAAGGAGTTTCTGAAACGCGGCATCCATGTCATCTGCGACAAGCCGCTGACCTCGACGCTTGCCGATGCGAAGAAGCTGAAGAAGCTGGCCGACGAAAGCGACGCGCTGTTCGTGCTGACCCACAACTACACCGGCTATCCGATGGTTCGCCACGCCCGCGAGATGATCGCCAATGGCGATATCGGCGCCGTGCGTCTCGTCCAGATGGAATATCCGCAGGATTGGCTGACCGAGAATATCGAGCAATCCGGCCAGAAGCAGGCCGCCTGGCGCACCGACCCGACCAAATCGGGTGCTGGCGGCTCCACCGGCGATATCGGCACCCATGCCTACAATCTCGGCGCCTTCGTCTCCGGTCTTGAACTCGAGGAGCTGGCCGCCGATCTCGACAGTTTCGTCGAAGGCCGCGCGCTCGATGACAACGCCCATGTCATGATGCGCTTCAAGGCCAAGGACGGTCAGCGGGCCAAGGGCATGCTGTGGTGCAGCCAGGTTGCCCCCGGCCACGAGAACGGCCTGATGGTCCGCGTCTACGGCACCAAGGGTGGCCTCGAATGGACGCAGAAGGATCCGAACTACCTCTGGTACACGCCGTTCGGCGAGCCGAAGCGCCTGATCACCCGCGCCGGTGCGGGCTCCGGCCCTGCTGCTGCGCGTGTCTCCCGCATTCCTTCCGGCCACCCGGAAGGCTATCTCGAAGGCTTCGCCAACATCTACACCGAAGCCGCGCGCGCGATCTTTGCCAAGCGGAAAGGTGAGGCCGTCGATCCTGACGTCGTCTATCCGACCATCGATGACGGCATGAAGGGCATGGTGTTCGTCGATGCCTGCGTGCAGTCGTCGAAGCGCAATGGCGCCTGGGTGAAGGTTTAGTCTGCCCGGCTGTCTTTATCTGGTTCGCGCTTGCTGCTATGCTAACTGTTATTGATACCTGTCGGTGGGTAGAAAGGAAATGACATGGCGAGCAGCGCGAACCTTGGGCAGCATCTGGAAGACTATGTGACCGATCTGGTGAAGAACGGGCGCTACAATTCTCGCAGTGAAGTGCTGCGAGAAGGTGTCCGGATGATCGAGGATCGCGAGAAGAGGCTGGCCGCACTCGACCTTTCGATCGCTCGTGGGCTTGCGGATGTGGAGGCTGGCCGAATTAAGCCTGCAAAGGATGTGCTCACACGTCTCGTCGCCAAATATGAAGGTGGGGCGAAAGACGGCAATTCGTGATCGTTGTTTTTACCGACGCAGCCGAAGCGGACATCGAACATATTGCGGATTACATTTCCGACGATAACCCGGTGCGCGCGGTAACCTTTGTTCGGGAATTGATCGATCGCTGTGAGCGACTGGCTCAATCGCCCCATGCCTTTCCGCTCGTGCCGCGTTATGCGCATGTTGGCGTTAGAAGGCGGCCCTATCGAGGCTATCTGATCTTTTATACCGTTGGTGATGACAGGGTGGAAATCCTGCATGTTCTTAACGGGGTTCGGGATTACGAAGCCATTCTTTTTCCTGAAACATGAATTTCTCATCTTGCTGCTGCCTTGAGCCTTCGCGTTTACCAACCGCAAGGTTGACCTTTTCGCAAACCATCTTATTGCAACGTTGCAGTTGACGCTGTTTATCCGGAGCTTCCATGATCGACCCCAAGACCCTTGCCGCCCGCTTCCCCGGCGACTTCGTTTTCGGCGTTGCGACCGCCGCGTTCCAGATCGAGGGTGCGACAAAAACCGATGGCCGCAAGCCCTCCATTTGGGATGCCTTCTCCAACATGCCGGGTCGGGTGCATAATCGCGACAATGGCGACATGGCCTGCGATCATTACAACCGGCTGGACGAAGACCTTGACCTGATCAAGAGCCTCGGTGTCGAGGCCTACCGTTTCTCAATCGCCTGGCCGCGGATCATTCCGGACGGCACGGGGCCGGTCAACGAGAAGGGGCTGGATTTCTACGAGCGCCTCGTCGATGGCCTGAAGGCACGCGGTATCAAGGCTTTCGCCACGCTCTACCATTGGGACCTGCCGCTGGCGCTGATGGGCGATGGCGGCTGGACGGCGCGCACCACGGCCTATGTCTACCAACGCTATGCCAAGACCGTCATCCAGCGCCTCGGCGACCGGCTCGATGCGGTGGCGACCTTCAACGAGCCCTGGTGCTCCGTCTGGCTCAGCCATCTCTACGGCGTCCATGCGCCGGGCGAACGCAACATGGACGCTGCCCTTCATGCGCTGCATTTCACCAATCTCGCCCATGGGCTGGGCGTGTCGGCGATCAGGGCGGAGCGACCGGCCCTGCCTGTTGGCCTCGTGTTCAATCCCATGCACGTCTACGCCGGCAGCGAGAGCGCCGAGGACAAGGCGGCAGCCGATCGCGCCTTCGATTTCCACAACGGCGCCTTCTTCGGGCCGGTGTTCAAGGGTGAATACCCTGAAAGTTTCCTGAGCGCGCTCGGCCACCGCATGCCGGCCATCGAGCCGGGCGACATGGAAACCATCGGCCAGACGCTCGACTGGTGGGGACTGAACTACTACACGCCGATGCGCGTCAGCCACGATCCGGCACCCGGTGCCGAGTACCCGGCCACGATCGGCGCCAGTTTCGTCAGCGACGTCAAGACCGATATCGGCTGGGAGGTGTTTCCGCAGGCGCTGTGCGATGTCGTGCGCAAGCTCAACACGGAATACACGTTGCCGGATTGCTACATCACCGAGAACGGCGCCTGCTACAACACGGATGTCGAGAACGGCGTCGTCGATGACCAGGCGCGCCTCGACTATATCTCCGATCATCTGGCCGTGACCGCCGACCTCATTGCGCAGGGCTATCCGATGAAAGGCTATTTCGCCTGGAGCCTGATGGACAATTTCGAGTGGGCGAAGGGATACCGCATGCGCTTCGGCATCGTTCACGTAAACTACGATACCCAGGTCCGCACCATCAAGAAGAGCGGTCATTGGTACCAGGAACTGGCCGGGCAATTCCCGAAGGGAAATCACAAGGCGGGCTGACAGGAGCCGCGGGACCTGCATGATCTCCTTCCGAAACCGATTCTGACAGGACATCCTGCATGCCCCATCCTGCTTCCGGCCTTTTCCTCTATGCGCTCTGCGGGAGCCTCCGGAAAAACTCGTCCAACCACGCGTTGCTCGAAGCGATCGGCGCCGAGGCAGGAAACGGGACGAGCGTCGAGATCTGCACCTTGATCGGCGACCTGCCGATCTTCGATCCGGATCGGGAAGGCGATGCCACGCCCGCCGCAGTTCTCGAATTCGCGGAAAAGATCCGTCGTGCCGACGGCCTGATCATTTCTGCGCCCGAATATGCCCATGGCATCCCGGGCGGCCTCAAGAATGCGCTCGACTGGCTGGTCTCGCGCGACGAAATCCCGCACAAGCCGGTCATGCTCGTCCATGCCTCCCATCGCGGCGACCATGCGCTGGAAGCGTTGACGGAGGTTTTGAAAACGATCTCCGTCACGCTGGTCGATGCCGCGTTCTTCCGGATCAACCTGCTCGGCAAGACGCCTGAGCAGCGGCGAGAGATTCTTGCAGACCCTGAAACCCGCGATAGGATGCGGACACATCTGCAAGCTTTCGTCACGGCCACCGAACTGCGCGGAAAGCTTGAGGTTTGACGCTGAGGAGCAAAAGCATGAAGGGTGGATGTCTTTGCGGCGCGGTGCGATACGAAGCGTCCGTGGAGCCGAAATTTTCGGGCTTCTGTCATTGCCGCGATTGCCAGCGCGCCACCGGCACGGGGCATTGCTGTTATATGATCTTCAGTCGGGGCGAGGTCGTCTTTACCGGAGGTCTGAGGGCCTTCAGCATGACGGGCGGCAGCGGCATGGAGACGGTGCGTTACGCCTGCGAAATCTGCAGCAGCCAGATCTTCGGGTCCGGTCCGCCGGAGGACGATCGCTGGACGGTCTATGCCGGGACCCTCGATGAACCGTCGTTTTTCAAGCCGGATACCGCAGTCATGATCCGTTGCCGGTCGGACTGGGATCACGTCATCGGCGATTTCGCAAAGTTTGACGGGATGCCCGGTGAAAAGGGCGATTGACACCTGCGGAGAGGGCGGCCTACTCCAGTTTCATGGCGCTTGATCTTTCTTCGTTCGACACTGACATGCTCGCCGGCACCCATGGCGAGGCGGCGGCTTTCTGCATGCGCCTGCTGACGCGGTTTGCCGAAGCCGTCGGGGCAAAGGAGTTCATCGATATCGAGGCCGCGCATATCGACGGCTGTCTTTATCTGGGCCAGGTCAGCCTCGATTTCGTCGAACATCTGGTCCGCCACAAAGGCCGGGTCCGGGTGCCGACGACGCTCAATGTCGGCTCGGTCGATCTCATTCATCCGGAACTGTTCATCGGTGCGCCGGAAATCGGCACCGGTGGTGCGCGGTTGATGAAGGCGCATGAAGAACTGGGCTGTTTATCGACCTTCACCTGCGCGCCCTATCAGACGATGTTCAGGCCGCGTTTCGGGGCGCAGATCGCCTGGGCGGAATCGAATGCCATCGTCTTTGCCAATTCGGTAATCGGCGCGCGGACCAACCGCTACGGCGATTTCATCGACCTCTGTTGCGCCATGACCGGCCGGGCGCCGCTTTATGGCCTGCATCTTGCGGAAAATCGCCGGGCGCAGGTGCTTGTCGAGATCGAGAGCCTGCCGGAGGAATGGGAGGACGCCGGTCCCTCTTGCGTTGCCGTCGGCCACACGATCGGCAAACGATGCGGCAGCCTTGTTCCAGCGATCGTTGGCTTGCCCCAGAATACGCAGGAAGATGACCTGAAGGCACTCGGCGCCGTTGCCGCGTCTTCAGGGGCGGTGGCGCTGTTCCATGCGGTCGGGCTGACACCGGAGGCGCCGACCATTGATGCCGCCTTCCAGGGGGAACCCGCGGTCGAGACCATCCGGCTGACGGCCGATGATCTGCGACGCACCGTGCGAAACCTGTCGACGGTGCCGGACGGAACGCCGCTGACAGGCGTCAGCTTCGGAACGCCGCATTTTTCCTTGACCGAATTTACCCGCCTGATGCCGCTGATGACGGGAGAAAAGCCCGTGGTCGATATCTACATCAACACCAATCGCGGCGTCCTCGAGCAACTGGCCGTCCGCGGCTGGGATCGAATTCTTGACGCTGCCGGCGTCACGCTCGTCATCGACACCTGCACCTATCTGACGGCGATCATGCGCGACATGAGCGGGGCGATCATGACCAATTCCGGCAAGATGGCCTATTACGCGCCCGGCAATATCGGCGTCGATATCGCCTTCGGGTCGCTCGCCGACTGCATGGCCTCGGCGCGGGCGGGAAGGGTGGTGCGGTTGTGAACGAAGTCGTGCGCGTGTTCCCGGCGACGCTGCTTGCCCAGGGCGACGCCGAAGCGCCGGTCTTCCTGCTCCTAGAGCCCTTGAGCTTCTGGGGTGGGCTGGATTCCGCAACGGGGCGGATCATCGACCGCTGGCATCCGCAGAAGGATGAGATCATCACGGGCAGGATTTTGCTGATGAAGGCGGGCAGGGGGTCGAGTTCCGGCAGTTCGGTTCTCGCCGAGGCCATCCGTCTCGGCAAGGGGCCAGCCGGTATCGTGCTGCTCAGCCGCGACGCGATCGTCACCGTCGGCGCCATGGTCGCGGCGGAGCTTTACGGCATTGCCTGCCCCGTGGTGATGGCGCGGGAAGAGGACTGGGCGGAGATTGCCGCTGCACAGCGTCTGGCGCTTCAAGCGACGGACGACAAACCCCTTATCGCGCTTTCATAGCCGAAAGCGAACGTTCAGCTTCCCAGATGCTTGAGGCCGCGCTTGCGGGCGATCTCGATCTGCTGCTGCCTCTGCCGGTAGCGCTGGCGGTCGTCTTCGGTCCGGGTCTCATGGCAATGGATGCAGGCGACGCCGGGCTCGTGATGGGGCGATGTCAGGTCTTCGAGCGTCAGCGGCTGGCGGCAGGCATGGCACAGCGTGTGTTCGCCCTCGGCAAGACCGTGGGTCACGGAAACCCGGTCGTCGAAGACGAAGCAGGCGCCGTCCCAAAGGCTGTCCTCTTCCGGCATGTCTTCGAGGTATTTCAGGATGCCGCCCTTGAGGTGATAGACCTCGTCAAAACCCTGTTCCTTCATAAAGGCCGTCGCCTTTTCGCAACGAATGCCGCCGGTGCAGTACATGGCGATCTTCGGCTTGTCGTGCAAACCGGGATTGTTGCGCACCCAGTCCGGAAAATCGCGAAAGCTCTTGGTCTTCGGATCGACGGCCCCGCGAAACGTGCCGATCGCCGTTTCGTAGTCGTTGCGGGTATCGATGACGATCGTATCCGGATCGGAAATCAGCGCGTTCCAGTCTTTCGGCGCGACATAGGTGCCGACGATCCGCTTGGGGTCGATATCCTCGACACCCATGGTGACGATCTCTTTTTTCAGCCGCACCTTCATGCGCAGAAAGGGCATGGCGGAGGCACGGCTCTCCTTGTGTTCCAGGCTGGTGAATTCCGGCTGGGCACGGAGATAGGACAGAACGGCGTGAATCCCCGCATCCGTGCCGGCGATCGTGCCGTTGATGCCTTCATGGGCGATCAGCAGCGTGCCCTTGACGCCCTCGGCATCGCACAGCGCCTGCAGCGGCGCGCGAAAATCCGCGTAGCGCGCGAAGGAAGCGAAATGATAGAGCGCCGCCACGAGGAACTGACCCTCGGTCTGCGGGCGCGGAATGGAAAGAATGTTGTCGGTCATGCGGCGTGAAATACCCCGTTCCGGCCGCAGGTGCAATTCCCCAGCTTTGATGCCACGCCCGTTCTATTCCGGCGGGTGGCCCGCGAGCGCGAGATAGTGGTTCGAGTAGCGCCGTTCGCCGCTGACCTCCTTGCCGAGCCAGTCGGGCAGGTCGGGCCTGTCGTCTTCGCTCTTCATCTCCACCTCGGCGATCACCAGCCCCAGAAGTGCGCCGTCGTAGACATCGACCTCCCACACGAAGCCGGCATGCGGCACGCGGTAGCGGACCTTCTCGATGACGATGCCGACGGCAAGATCGATCAGGTCCCGCGCGTCCGAAAGCGGGATGTCGTATTCGAATTCGTCGCGCACCAATGCGCTCTTGCCGACCTTGACGGTCATTCGGGCCGTGGTTTCGTCGCTGATGCGCACCCGCACCGAACGATCCTCCATGGTGACGATATAGGCTTGCCGGAGGACGCTGCCCTTGTCGGCGCCGTCCCGCCATCCGTCATGCGACACCAGGAACTTGCGTTCGATCTCTTTCGCCATTGCCTCTCCCGATCGGAAAATCCGCCGCCGCCTGCCGGCGATCCCGCTTGGCAACGCGCCTTCGCGGTCCATTGTCAATGCGCTGTCGCCATGTTGGTATAAACGTCTGTCATCTGTAAAGCCGGGTTTTGTCTCGACAAAGACGATCGGCAAGAGTATTCGGGTCCAACATTCAATCGGTTTAAAGGCGTTTCGGCATGAGCGAAAAAAACGACAAGCTCCTTTCCATCCTGAAGCTGCAGCCGGTCGTACCGGTTCTCGTGATCGACGATCTGGCGTCTGCCGTGCCCCTGGCGCGCGCGCTTGTCGCCGGTGGCCTGAAGGCGATCGAGATCACCCTGCGCACGACGGCGGCGCTCGAAGCCATCCGCGCGGTTGCCAATGAGGTCGAAGGCGCCGTCACCGGTGCCGGCACCATTCTCAATGCCGCACAGTACGAGGCGGCCGTCGAGGCCGGCTCGCAGTTCATCGTCAGCCCCGGCACGACGCAGGAACTGATCGATGCCGCCGCCGATTCCGAAATCCCGCTCCTGCCGGGTGCGGCAACCGCCAGCGAAGTCATGGGTCTGCGCGAAGAGGGCTTCACCATGATGAAGTTCTTCCCGGCCGAACAGGCGGGCGGTGCCGCCTATCTGAAGTCGCTGTCTTCGCCGCTTGCCGGCACGTTCTTCTGCCCGACGGGTGGCATTTCGCTGTCCAATGCCCGCGACTACCTGTCGCTGCCGAACGTCGTCTGCGTCGGCGGATCCTGGGTCGCGCCGAAGGATCTGGTCGCCAAGGGCGACTGGGCCGGCATCACCAGGCTTGCTTCCGAGGCGTTTGCCCTGCGCGGCTGATCGCGTCATTGCCTTTTGAATCTTGAAGCCGGGCGGAAACGTCCGGCTTCGTCGTTTTCGTCATTCGATTGTATTTCTGCTCCTGCATTCCTATGTTCCGACGAACCTCAACACGGGACGGAGTGAGATACCTATGTTCGACGCTAAAAAATTGCTGGACCAGTTGCTGGGCTCTCAGGTTCCGGGCGCCGGCGGCACGGTCCGCGATCGCGCCGGCCAGTTGACGCAGTTGGCGAAGGACAATCCGCTGAAGACGGCTGGCCTTGCGGCTGTGCTGCTTGGCACGGGGACCGGCCGCGAAATTGCCGGCGGGGCGCTCAAGCTCGGCGGTCTGGCTGCGATTGCCGGCCTTGGTTATCAGGCCTACAAGAATTACCAGGCCGGGCAGACACCGGTTGCCGCGGATGCCCCGGTTCAGTCGACCCCCGAACTCCTGCCGCCGCCGGCCGATTCCGGCTTCAGCACCGAGCCGTCCGTGATCCGCAACGATTTCGTGCTTGTGCTGGTGCGCGCCATGATCGCCGCCGCCCGCGCCGATGGCCATATCGACGATACCGAGCGCGCCCGCATCATGGACAAGGTCAAGCTGTCCGGCCTCGATTCGGAAGCCGAAAGCTTCCTGCGGGACGAGTTGAGCAAGCCCGTCGATCTCGATGCCATGGTTGCCGCCGCGACGACCGAGGAAGAGCGCGTCGAGCTCTATACCGCCTCACGCCTGGCAATCGATGCCGACAATAGGGCCGAGCGCGGTTATCTCGACCAGCTCGCCGGCCGTCTCGGCCTTGCCGATGCGTTGGTCGATCACATCGAGGCAACGGTTGCCGCCGCCAAGACGCCGGCTGTCGAAACGCAGACGACCCAGACGTCGGTGCCCCAGGTGGGCGAACCACCGATCAAGTCGCCGTGGTAATTACCGCCGGGTCCTGAAACCGGAACTTAATCCCGCTTCCATTCTGGCCGGTCTCCTCCAGAAGGGGAGATTGACCATCGGTGTTTACGCACTTATGGGAAACGAATGATCTTCCCCCTATGGGGGAAGATGTCACCCCCGCGACTTGCTTTCGGCAACCCGGGCGCAGACTCCATGACAAGGGCCTAGCCTCATCGATCCTGGAGACATCAACCGGAAAACGGATTATCTGGGCCTTCGATAAGGTTTGAGATCAAGGAGAGACCATGACCGATCCGGTCCGGAAAGAACGCTCGCCGGCCATAGCCGCCGCCATCATTCTCATCGTCGTTGCGGTCGGATTTTTCTTCCTGCCGCCGATGATGCTGTGGCTTGGGGATTTTTCGCCCTGGCTGGCGGCGGTATTCGGCACGCTGTTCGTGCTGGGCTTCTTCATCATCTTCTGGCTGCGCGCCCGCTACCAGCGGCGGCGCGGTCTCTGACGCCCGATCAGGCCTGCAGGGCCGCACCGAGCAGGATCAGGCCAAGCACCAGAACAAGCAGGGCGCCTGCGATTTCTATGCCGTTGCCGACCCGGACTGCGGCGGTGTCGCTCGAGGCGTAGCGTACCGCAAATCCCTTCGCCGTGACGGCCAGCGTCGCCAGAAGCGAGACCGTCATCGCGGTGCCGATCGACATGGCGAAGACGGAAAGAATGCCCCCGAGATAAAGACCGTTCAACAGCGCGAAGCTCAGCACGATCAGCGCACCGGAACAGGGGCGCAGGCCAACGGCGATAATCGCGGACCAGGCTTCGCGAATCGCGAACCGGTCGCCTTTCAGCATGGAGGGATCGGGCGCATGCGCGTGGCCGCAGGTGTCGCAGACTTCGCCATGGGCATGATGATGGTGGTCATGCCTGTCATGCGAATGGTGATGATGGTCGTGGCCATGCGCATGATCGTGGCGATGGTGATCGTTTTGACCATCCGTTGCGTCCCGGTTTGCCGCCATTGCTCGGACCTTCCGGAACAGCAGCCAGCCGCCGAACGCTGCGATCAGACCGTAGCTCACCACTTCGAGGAAATGCGTGGCTTGCGTCATCGAGATCGAGGAGCCGCGCAGGACGAGGTAGGCAGCGCCGACCAAAAGGATAGCGACGATGCCCTGAAGGAAGGACGACAGGAAGGAGAGAAGGACGCCGCGTTTCAGTTCGGTCTCGTTGGCGATCATATAGGAGGAGATGACGGCCTTGCCGTGGCCGGGGCCGGCGGCGTGGAAAACACCATAGGCAAAGGACAGTCCGATGAGCGAGGTCAGCTGCCACGGGTTTTCCCGCATGCCTTTCAGCGCACCTGTCAGGGTGTGGTAGAAGCCCTGCTGCTCCATGTTGACCCAGGAGAAGAAGCCGCCGAACAGGCCGGTCGTCTTGAAGGCCGGTTCGGCCGTGCCGATGCCGAGCGGCGACTGGGCGTTGGCGATGGCAGCAAAGGCCGCAGTCAGGCAAAGCGCGATCGTCGCGATGCGAGCGACAGTCCCGGTTTTCAGCATGTCAGCTCCATGCGCGTGGCAAACATCTTGGACATGTCTGTCCCCGTCGGATCGTTGAAGAAGGCATCCGTCAGGCTGCCCTGGTTCTGGGCGAGGACTTCGTCGGGGTCCGGGCGCACGACCTTGTGCTCGCAGGCGTTCACCTTGTCGCCGATCAGCGCCAGGTCCCCATCGGTCGGGAAGTCCATGGCCGTATACATCGACGGATCATAGACGCCGAAGGACATCTTGCCTTTCAGGGCGATTGGTTCGGCCGGCTTGACGCTGAAGAACAAAAGCAACTGGCCATCCTTGTAGTCGGCATGGATTTCCGCTGGCTTTTGTACTTTCACATTCTTTCCGTTGTCGAAGATCGTCGTGTAGTAATCGTATTCCTGCAGCGAATCGAGAACCGTCTTGCCGACCTCGGCCAGTTCTTCCGGGTCGAGCTGGGCATTGGCGTTCTTGTCGAAATCGAGCACGACACTGGACGAAAACAGCTCGTCGAACCGCCAGACATTGCGCAGCTCGCTGATCTCGTTCTTCTCGTCCGAGACGATTTCCAGCCGCGCTTCCGCGAAGATATGCGGGTGCGCGATGGCAAGCGACGGCACGAAAAAGAGTGCGGCAGCCAGGATCGTGAGCTTTGTCTTCATCGGGCCGTTGGTTCCGTTTTCCTGTGCCGAAGCAATATTCGATGGACTTCCATGTAGCGGAATTGGGACGGAATTGGGACCCGCTCAGGCGTTCTTCCGGAACCAGGCATGCAGGAAATCCACAAGCGTGCGCACCTTGGCCGGCAGGTAGCGGCGGTGCGGATAGATGGCGTAGATGCCGCGGTCCTTGGGCAGGTAGTCCTCCAGGATCGAGACCAGCGTACCGGCCGCGATCTTCGGCCGGGCGATGAATTCGGGAACGCCGGAAATGCCAATCCCGGATTCGGCGGCGCGCACGGCGGCCAGCGGGCTGTTGACCTCCAGAGGTCCGGCAACCGGCACGCTGAACCCCGTACCGTCCTTCTCGACAAAGCGCCAGTTGCTGTACGAGCGGCCATTGGTATCGATGATGCAGGGAAAGCGCGACAGTTCCGAAGGGTGGCCGATCGGGCCGTGTTTTTCCAGAAAATCCGGAGAAGCGCAGATCTTGATCTGGAAATCGTCCAGCTTGCGGGCGATCAACGTCGAATCCTCGAGCTTGGTGATGCGGATGGCCACATCGAAGCCTTCTTCTACAAGATCGACGAAGCGGTCGTCCGAGACGATGTCCAGCGCAAGTTCCGGATGTTCCTTGCCGAAGTCGATCAGCGACTGACCGATATCGGCATCGATGAAGGTGCGCGGCGCGGTGATCCTGAGCTTGCCCTTGAGGTCGGAATTGTTGGCGCGCACGAGATCGGCCAGATTGTCGATCTCCTTGAGGATTTCGGACGCCGTCCGATAATAGGTATGCCCGGCCTCCGTCAGCGAGAACTGCCGGGTCGTGCGATTGAGCAGAAGAGCGCCGAGTTCGTCTTCCAGTTCGCGAACATATTTGGAGAGCAGCGCCTTTGAGCGCCCGATGCGCCGGGCCGCGGCCGAAAAACCTTCCGCATCGACCACATCGATGAAGGCGCGGATTCGGGTCAAAGTGTCCATGGCTGGTCTTTCCTGATCTGGCGTTCGACGTGCCGCCGCATTGATTCGTCTATATCCCGGTGCCGGCTTGCTCAATAACCCGCGCAGGGTCGTGCGCGGCCTTTGTCATGCCAACTCGGAATTCGGCTGGATTTTTACAATAAAAATTGTTTGAAACCAGTGGCTTATGAAGAGTGTAGAGAGCGGCTGCATTGTTCAGGAAATGTGAACGATAGTGCCGGTTTCGTCCAGAGGAAAAAATCGAAGGCTGTTTTCAAAAAAGTCTTGATTACGACAAGGTTTTTTCTTATCTCCCTGTCAGCCCAAAGTCGCACGTGCCCATGGGTGTCCGCCGATCCCTCGTTTGGTGAGAGATTGGTAAGGTACCTGGAATTAACCCCTCCAGTCGCTATTCCGGCCAACCGGGAAATGCGAGGACATCTGAAGCAACGACGGTGCGGGCCTTTTTGTTCTCTTCCGGCTTTCCATCAGCCGGGGTTACTGAAGAGGCACACCTTCATTGCCCGAAGTGCGGTAGGGACACCCTTCCAATCAAAGGCAGACAAAGCCGAACAAAGCTCTTGGCGGAGCGTTGTTCACTTATCCGCGCATCGTGCGCATGTCTGGATCCGGGGTTTCCACCGGCTGGTTCCAGCTCATGTTCGCGCATGTCCTTTGTCCTCCGGTTCTTGCCGGAGCGTTTGGAATATGGGGAATTAGAGCTATGACCACTGCACGCATCATCGACTTCATCAACACCCGACGTCCCGAAGGCCCTTGCCTTGTCGTGGACCTGGATGTCGTCGCCGGCAATTTCAAGGCCTTCAAGCATGCGCTGCCGGACAGCTCGATCTATTATGCCGTCAAGGCCAATCCTGCGCCGGAAATCCTGCGCCTTCTCGCCGGTCTCGGCTCCAATTTCGATTGCGCCGGCGTGGCTGAAATCGAAATGGCGCTGGACGCCGGTGCGACCGCCGCCCGCATTTCTTATGGCAACACCATCAAGAAGGAGCGCGATATCGCCCGCGCCCATGCGCTCGGCGTGTCGCTCTTTGCCGTCGACAGCCATGAGGAAGTCGAAAAGATCGCCCGTGCCGCTCCCGGCGCCCGTGTGTTCTGCCGCGTTCTCACCGATGGCGAAGGCGCCGAATGGCCGCTGTCGCGCAAGTTCGGCTGCGTCCCGCAGATGGCCGTCGATGTGCTCGTCTACGCCCATCAGCTCGGCCTCGTTTCGCACGGCGTCTCGTTCCATGTCGGTTCGCAGATGACCAAGGTCGATGCCTGGGATTCGGCTCTGGCCGATGCCAAGCGCGTCTTCGTCTCGCTGGCCAAGCAGGGCATCGAGCTCAAGATGGTCAACATGGGCGGCGGTTTCCCGACGAAGTACCTGAAGGACGTGCCGACGGCGGAAGCCTACGGCCAGGCGATCTTCGGTTCGCTGCGCAAGCACTTCGGCAACAACTTGCCCGAAACCATCATCGAGCCGGGCCGCGGCATGGTCGGCAATGCCGGCGTGATCAAGGCGGAAGTCGTCCTGATTTCGAAGAAGTCGGACAACGACAACCACCGCTGGGTCTTCCTCGACATCGGCAAGTTCGGCGGTCTCGCCGAAACCATGGACGAGGCGATCCGCTACCCGATCCGCACGGCGCATGATGGCGACGTCATGGAGCCTTGCGTTCTGGCCGGCCCGACCTGCGATTCGGCCGACGTGCTGTACGAGAAGAACATGTATCCGCTGCCGATCTCCCTTTCGATCGGCGACGAGGTTCTGATCGAAGGCACCGGCGCCTATACGACGACCTACTCGGCCGTCGCCTTCAACGGTTTCGACCCGCTGAAGTCCTACGTCATTTAATCGGCGTCCTCTGATACCGCCAACCCCGTAACCAGCCGGGGTGGCACCCTTCACAATTCATCAAAACCGCCGCTAACTACGGTATTGGGTACGGGAGGCCAAGATGGCCGCTGTTCTTGATTCTGTCCGCGCTTTCTTTGCGCAGAATGCTTTCACCATCGACATGGAAAATCCAGGTGACGTCGTTGCCCGGGAAAACCTGCTTGACCGCGCCATGGGTCCGGAGCGCCGCCGCAAGTCGTCCGAAGCTCTGCGTCGCGGCCGTGTACCGGCCGATGGCCTGGCGCTCGTCGCCCGCGACCCGGATGGCCACGTCATCGGCACCGTGCGCCTGTGGAATGTCGATGCTGGCATCAGCCGCGATGGCAGTTCGGTGCCTGCTTTGCTGCTCGGCCCGCTTGCCGTCGATGACGGCCATGAAGGCAAGGGCATCGGTGGGGCGCTGATGCGCGCGGCGATCGGCGAAGCCAAGAAGCGCGGTCACGGCGCCATCCTTCTCGTCGGCGATGCGCCCTATTACGAGCGCTTCGGTTTCTTCACCGACAAGGCTGCGCATCTCGTCATGCCAGGTCCGTTCGAACGCCACCGTTTCCTGGCGTTGGAACTGAAGGACGGCTGGCTGGAAGGCGCTGCCGGCATGCTGGTTGCCACCGGCCGCAAGCTGATGCAGGCACCGCTGAAGCGGGCCGCCTGACACCCACGACCTGAAGCGGCAGGCTGAACCGGGCGAAATCGTTCATCCCCGTTTTCCCCGTATGTCTAAACGGTGCGATAGTATTCCTGTCTTTCAGGCAGGGAGCCGGGTTCGCGAACCGGTCATGCCAGCCGGCTTGGTCCGGGCCTGATCGATGGTGACGCGCGAATGCGCCATCGGCAGGCCGCAAAGCCTGACTTTTCTACCCTATCACGACCAGCGGCCTGCCTTCTCCCACCAGTGCCGCTCCGGAGGCTTCACCCACCTCCGGGGCGGAGCTTGCCGTGCGCTGACGCGGCATTTCAAAATTCCTTCTTGAGGAAGTATCGCGGGATCGCACCCGGGACACCCTCGAGCGCGCCGAAGACCGTGTATCCCAGTTTCTCGTAAAACGGCTTTGCCTGGAACTCGAACGTATCCAGCCAGATGCCGACATAGCCACGGTCCCGTGCGATCTTCTCGGCCTCCTCCATCAGGCGCGTACCAAGACCCATGCCACGATGGCTCTGCGGCAGGACAAGATATTTCACGAATGCCCAGCCGTAGCCGTCCGTCGCATAAAGCCCTCCGATAATCTCCCGGCTATCCGGATCGCGGATATAGATTGCGAAATCTGGATCGTCTTCGCTCAAGCCGGTCTGTGCGGCATTGAATTCGGCCAGCGTTTTCGTAATGGCCTTGAGGTCTTTCGCATCCGGGTCGGCGGTGACGATATCGATAATGGCAGGCTGCATGGACAGGGCTTTCTGATCGAGTGTGATAGAACGCTCGGACTATAAACCGGAGTGAGGGGCCAGCGGAACCGGTGAAGCGCTCCGCGGCACCGCGTCTTCCGGGCATCAACGGGGACGCGCTTGATCCCGAATTGACTTTTCCGCAAGGGCCGACTAGATCAGGCCAACGGGTGAGAGCCCCGGCCGTCCGCAAGCCCATGGCTTTGGTGAAGTCTCTCGGAATGAATTCCACTCGGTCGTCCATCATCATGGTATGCGAACCGGCGGTAATGCGGGCCCCTCCGAAAGATTGCATGCGAATGCTGGAGAACCGTCATGCGTGGATCAAATCCGCTCCCGTCTCTTGAAGCCCTGAAGGATCAGGCGAAGCGTCTGCGCTCGTCTCTCGCTGCCCGGGGCGGAGACATCAGTCATTCGAAATCGCTGGAAATCATCGCCGCGCAACACGGGTTTCGCGACTGGAACACCCTGCACGCCGCGATCGGCAACCGGCCGCCGCTCAACCCCTATATGCTGGGATCGCGGGTGAAGGGGCATTATCTCGGCCAGCCTTTCGAGGCCGAAATCCTCGGTGTCCAGGCGCTCGCATCCCAGCCTGGCCGCTTCCGGCTGACGCTGAATTTCACGGAAGCCGTGGATGTCGTCACCTTCGAAAGTTTCTCGGCCTTCCGCAAACGGGTGAATTGCACCATCGACGAGACCGGCCGCTCGCCGGCAAAAACCTCGAACGGACGGCCGCAAGTCGAGCTGATGTGGTGATGGCACGCCGTCGGGAGCGTCAGCCGGCGCTCTTGACGGCCAGCCAGATCATGTGGCGGGCGCCACCGCGTTTGCCATTGGCGCGGACGCTTGCTTCTTCCACCGAAAAGCCGGCGGACTTCAGGCGCCGGGTGAACTGGCTGTCGGGTGCCGACGACCAGACGGAAAGCACGCCGCCGGGACGCAGCGCCGCCTTTGCAGCATGCAGCCCGGAGAGATTGTAGATGTCGTCATTGGCGGCCCGGGTCAGCGCCTCGGGGCCATTGTCGACATCGAGCAGGATTGCGTCATAGGCGTTGCGCTCGGAGCGGATCAAGGCCCCGACATCGGTTTCGCGGATCGCCACCCGAGGATCGGTCAGGCTGGTGCCGAACACCTCGGCCATTGGTCCTCTGGCCCAGGCGACAACGGCCGGCACGAGTTCGGCCACCGTAACAGCGGCATCGTCGCCGAGTTCGGTCAGTGCGGCGCGGAGCGTGAAGCCCATGCCGAGCCCGCCGATCAGCATTTTCGGCTTCTGCCGCCCCCGGATCCTGTCGCAGGAGAGTTTGGCCAGCGCCTCCTCAGAGCCACTCAGCCGGCTGTTCATCAACTCGTTGGTTCCGAGCATGATCGAAAATTCCGCGCCGCGCTGCTTCAGGCGCAGCATGTCGGTCCCGCCCGGCATCTGCGCAGTATCGATCACGGTCCAGGGGATCATCGGCTGTTCTTCCCGTGCGGCGCTGCTCAACGCCGCTGTCTTGTTTCAGGCAGTGATATCGACGACGCCGCAATCGCCGGCTTCCGATCCGAACGCCAGTTGCTTGCCGCTGCGGTTCCAGGCCATGGCGGTGATCGCGCCCTTGCCGGGACGGCGCAGAAGCACTTCCTTGGCATCGGCAAAGCGCACCGCAAGGATCATGCCGTCGGCATAGCCGATGGCGGCGACCTCGTCGGTCGGGTGGCAGGCGACCTGCGTGACCATGATATTGGCGCGGGTGCCGAGTTCCAAGGGCGCCTTGCCCATCGGGCCATCCTTAGACTGGAACGGCCAGACGATCGCGGCCGGCGCACCGGACGAGGCGAGCCATTTGCCCTTTGCCGACCAGGAGATCGACTTGATTTTCGCGGGATAGCCGGTCATCCGCATGTGCCGGGTTTCGGCGCCGGGTTTGCTGTCCATCTTCCAGCCATGCAGCGCGTTTTCCTGCATCATGGTCACGACGAAGCGGCCATCGGGCGAGAAGCTGACGCCGGTATGGGCGCCCTTCCATTCCAGATCGACCGGCTGCGCCGCCATGCCGACCCAGTGCAGCGACACGCCGTTGTAGCGGGCGACGGCAATGCGCAGGCCCTTCGGCGCAAACGCGATGCCCTCGACCGTGCGTTCCTCGGTGAAATCCTTGTTCGTCCCATCCGCAAGCTTGACATGGGCCGTCTTGCCGTGGGCATAGGCGACTGCTCCTTGCGGCCCCGCAGCGATCTGCGAGATCCACTTGCGCGGCACATGGGCAATCTGCGTCACGCCGCCATCGGCACCGATGCGCAGGACCTTGCCATCCTCGCCGCCGGTGAGCAGCGTATCGGTCGCCTCGTCGCGCACGCAGGCCAGAAGCCCTTCATGCGCTTCGACGGTCTTGTGGCCATGGTCGAGGCGGTGGATCGGTCCGGCGGACTCGGCAAAGAAGGGAACGTCGCCGAGATAGGCAACGCCGGCCACGTGGCCGGCGAGATCGAGAGGAGCGACTGTCGGCATCAGTTCGGCTTCGCCTCGGCGGCGCAGGCGTTGAAGGTGCGCTCCAGCTTTTCGCGGTCGAGTTCACGGCCGATAAAGACGAGACGGCTTTCGCGCTTCTCGCCATCCTTCCACGGGCGCTGGTGATCGCCTTCGATGATCATGTGCACACCTTGAACGACATAACGCTCCGCGTCGCCCTTGAAGGCGATGATGCCCTTGAGGCGCAGGATGTTCGGGCCTTCCGTCTGCGTGATCTTCTGGATCCAGGGGAAAAAGCGGTCCGGGTTCATCTCCCCGCCGCGCAGCGAAACGGACTGGACCGTCACGTCGTGGATCGGCGAGGGCGCGTGGTCGTGATGATGGTGGCCATGTCCATGGTTATGGCCATGGTGATCATGATGATCGTGGTCATGATGGTGGTTATCGTGGCCGCAATCCGGGCCGCAGCTGTGGTCGTGCTCATGATGATCGTGATCGAGGAAATGCGGCTCGTTTTCCAGCGCCCGCTCGAGGTTGAACGCGCCCTGATCCAGAACCTTGGTCAGGTCGATGTTCGAACGCTCGGTACGGTGGATGCGGGCCGACGGGTTGATGGCGCGCACGGTCGCCTCGATCTTCGCCAGTTCCTCCGGGGTCACGAGGTCGGTCTTGTTGAGCAGCACGACATCGGCGAAGGCGATCTGGTCTTCAGCTTCACGGCTGTCCTTCAGCCGCAGCGGCAGGTGCTTTGCATCGACAAGCGCGACGACGGCATCGAGTTCGGTCTTGGCGCGGACGTCGTCGTCCATGAAGAAGGTTTGGGCGACCGGAACCGGGTCTGCCAGACCCGTGGTCTCGACGATGATCGCATCGAAGCGGCCCGGGCGGCGCATCAGGCCTTCGACGACGCGGATCAGGTCGCCGCGCACCGTGCAACAGACGCAACCATTGTTCATCTCGTAAATTTCCTCGTCCGACTCGACGATGAGATCATTGTCGATGCCGATCTCGCCGAACTCGTTGACGATGACCGCGTATTTCTTGCCGTGATTGTCCGACAGGATGCGGTTGAGCAACGTCGTCTTGCCGGCGCCGAGATAGCCGGTGAGCACGGTAACGGGAATGGGTTTTACGGTGGCGGTTTCGGTCATGGGAACCTCGGTGGATTGGTGGGCCGGCGATCCGGCCATCGATATTGAAATCTCATATAGGAGATGCAAGGCGACCGCGCTACCCGTCCCTGGCGGCGAATTCATTCATATCGAACCGATCGACATCCTGCAGCAGTTCGATGATTCCTTTTACCGCATGGGCAACGAGTTTTTCGCCCCTTTCCGCCGTTGCGGCCGACGCATTTCCGGCGACGCCTTGTACATTGAGATCGGACATCTTCCAGCCGAAAGCATGTGGCCCGTAGGCGCGCAGATGCATGAAGCGACGGGCAAAATCGGTCTGGCGCGAGGTGAAGTTTTGAGCCCTCGTCATGTCGACCCTGTCCGGATGCAGCGCCAGCATCACTGATGTCTCGATGTCGCCGCCATGGATGTCGATGGCCTTGTCTTCCGGCGCGATCCAGCCGTCCGGCTGGCCGAAGCGGGTCCAACTGGTGGCAACGGCCAGCATGTCGAACCGCACGCGCGCTTCCGTGGCAATGATCGTCATCAAAGGCGCATTGCCGCCATGGGCATTGAGCATCACGAACTTGCGAAGACCCTGCCGGCTTAGTTGCGCGGCGATGCCAAGCCAACGCTCGATCGCCGCCTCATAGGTCAGCGACCGCGTCCCGTCGACATCCATGTGCTCGATCGAATAGCCGACAGGCTCGGCCGGTAGAAAGCTCACCGGCAATCCGGCGGGCAGGGCAGCGACGATCCGATCGACCAGCCCCTCCACGATCAGCGTGTCGGTTTCAAACGGCAGGTGCGGGCCATGCTGTTCGTGCGCGCCGAGCGGCAGCACGGCAATCCAGTCGCGCCGGTCCTCGCGGGAAAGCCCGGCAGCAGCATCCGACCAGCGGACGGGCGGGAATGGCATTTCTTTTCAAGCCTTTCGCTTCTGCTTGCGGGAATGGTGTAACTTGAGTCATACAGAGGTGGTAAGGCCGTGCAAGAAGTTTGCTGGAGGACCCATGGGAAAGAAAAGCAAGGCCGAGAAGAAAAGCAAGGGCGGCAAGAAAAAGCATGATCTTTCCGGCGGCCCGCAGGATATCGCGTCGCTGCTCGTGCAGACGGCCCGCTCGATGCGCACGGTGGTTTCGCGCAATCTCCTCGACAGCGGTCTCTATGCCGGCCAGGACGGCGTCATGTTGTTGCTGGCGGAGACGGACGGGCTGACCGCCGGTAATCTGGCTGCAAAGCTTGGCGTCAAGGCGCCGACGATGACGCGCACCATCGGTCGAATGGAAGCCCAGGGCTTCGTCGAGCGTCGTACCGACGACGACGATGCGCGGCTGACCAAGGTCTATCTGACGGCGCCCGGCCGCAGCAGCCTGCAGACCATCGAGGCCGCCGGCAAGTCTTCCGAGAAGATCGCTATCCATGGCCTGAGCGACAAGGAAGTGAAAACGCTGATGAAGCTTCTGCGGGCCGTCGATTCCAATCTTCAAGGATCGACACCCCAGGAATAGCAACGATCTCCGGTCGTTTTTGCCGATTGCGGCATCAATTTAAACAGTTTAAAGAGGATTTAAAAAGAGCGGCCTCAAGGCCGACCTGAACGGCCGGAGGAAACGTGGCGCAGAAGGTCAAACTGTCAACCATCGCCGAAACGCTCGGCGTTTCGACGGCCACCGTATCGCTGGCACTGCGTGACAGCCCGCTCGTCGCAATCACCACGCGCGACAAGATCAAGGAACAGGCGCGCGCGCTGGGTTACATCTACAACAGGCGCGCCGCCAGCCTGCGAACCTCGCGCTCGGGCATCATCGGCGTCGTTGTCCACGACATCATGAATCCGTTCTACGGCGAAATCCTGAAGGCCATCGAGGCCGAGCTCGACCGCGATCGCCAGACCTTCATTCTCTCCAATCACTATGATTCCGTTGAAAAGCAGCGCGCCTTCATCGAAACGCTGCTGCAGCTGGGTGGTGACGGCGTCATCATGTCGCCGGCGATTGGTACGCCGCCGGAAGATATCCAGCTGGCGGAGGACAACGGCATGCCCGCCATCCTGATCGCCCGATCGATCGAAGGGCTGGACGTGCCGATCTTCCGCGGCGATGACGCCTATGGCATTTCGCTTGCCACCAATCACCTCATCAGTCTCGGGCACCGCGTGATCGCCATGGTCGGCGGCACGGACCAGACATCGACCGGCCGCGATCGGTACCAGGGTTACGTCAATGCCCTGCGCAAGGCGAATATCGAGGTCGATCCGGACCTGCGCATTCCCGGCCCACGTTCCAAGCAGGGTGGTTTCGAGGCGGCGGTGCATCTCCTCTCCCTGCCGCAGAAGCCCACGGCCGTCGTCTGCTGGAACGACCTCGTCGCCATCGGCATGATGAACGGCATTGCCCGCGCCGGGCTCGTTCCCGGTCGCGACGTGTCGGTCACCGGCTACGATGACCTTGAGGAGGCCTCGATCGCAACACCGGCCCTGACCACGGTCTGGAACGGCCAGGCCGAAGTCGGCCGCAGTGCCGCGCGGGCGCTGCTCGACAAGCTGTCGGGCAGCCACGAACCGGATGGCATCCACCTCATCAAGCCGGAAATGCGCATCCGCCAGTCGACCGGCCCGTTGCGCGTCACTGTATCCGACCTTTCATAATCCGTTTAAAGGAGCGAACCATGCCGCAAGGCCGCCCCCGCATTCTCGTCCCCGGGAAGATCAACAAGCGCGTGCTCGACCGCCTTCCGGAGCATTTCGAGCCGGTTTTCGTGGCGGAGGCCAACCCGGCATTGATCACGCCGGAGCTTGCCGCCGGCATTTCCGGTATCGCGGCACAGGGCAGGATTTCCGCCGATTTCATCGATGCGTTCGACAATCTCGAGATCATCGCCAATTTCGGCGTCGGCTATGACGGCGTCGATGCGGCGCATGCCGGCAAGTGCGGCATCACCGTCACCAATACGCCCGATGTTCTGACCGAGGAGGTGGCGGACACGACGATCGGCCTGTTGCTCAATACCGTGCGGCAACTTCCACAGGCCGAAAATTGGCTGCGCGCCGGCCGCTGGGTGCGGGATGGCGCATTTGCTCTGTCGCCCCTGACGCTGCGCGGCCGGACCGTCGGTCTCTACGGCATGGGCCGCATCGGCCTTGCCATCGCAAAGCGCCTGGAAAGTTTTGGCGTTGCACTGCACTATCATACCCGAACCCCGCGCGAAGGGCTCGCCTATACCTATCATCCGACCTTGAAGGGCATGGCCGAGGCCGTCGATACGATCGTCGTCATCGTGCCGGGAACCGACAGCACCGCAAAGACGATCAATGCGGATATCCTGAGTGCCCTGGGCGCCAATGGCGTGCTGATCAATGTCGGGCGCGGCTCGACGGTGGACGAAGCGGCCTTGACGGATGCGCTTCAGCGCGGCGTCATCGCCGGCGCAGGGCTCGACGTTTTCGAGAACGAGCCGCACGTCGGCGACGACCTCATGGCGCTCGACAACGTTTCGCTTCTGCCGCATGTCGGTTCGGCCTCGCAGGCGACCCGCAACGGCATGGCCGATCTCGTCATCGACAATCTCATTGCGTGGTTCACGACCGGGAAGGCGTTGACGCCGGTTCCGGAAACGCCGTTTACCCGCAAGGCGAGCTGACCGAGGCCGGCCGGCTAGGGTGTTCAGCCGGCTTTGGCCGTCGCATAGGCCCGCACAGCGTCGCCGAAGGCCGCAAAAAGCTGCGAGGACGGGTTATCCTTGCCGACCCAGTATTCCGGATGCCACTGAACGCCGACGGCAAAGGCCTTGGCGTCGATGACGGATACGGCCTCGATCGTGCCGTCCTCGGCGACCGCTTCGACGGCAAGCCGGGGGGCGGCCTGCGAAATGGCTTGACGGTGCAGGGAGTTGACCTGCACCGAACCGGAACCCAGGACTGCGGCAAGGCACGTGCCCTCGCGGATGACGACGTTCTGGCGAATCCCGTAGGCGACGTCGAGATCGGTGACGTCGGGCTTGCGGTGATCCCAGTTTCCGGGGATGTCCTGAATTTCGCTGGCCAGCGTTCCGCCCAGCACCACATTCAGTTCCTGAATGCCGCGACAGATGGCCAGCAGCGGAATCCCGCGCTCCAGAGCCCGCCGGATCAAAGGCAGGCTGGTCGCGTCCCGGCCGGGATCGAAGGGGCCGTCGGTCTCCGAGGCGATCTTGCCGTAGAGGGAAGGGTGGACGTTCGAGCGCGATCCGCTGACGAGAACGCCATCGACCCGATCGAGGATTTCGTCGGGTTCATTGCCGCTTTCCAGCGCCGGCACCAGAAAGGCCATGACGCCCGATCCTTCGACCGCGGCGCGAACATACTGGTGGGGAACGCCATGCCAGACATTTCCGTCGAATTCGCGGAAGTCCGCGGGAATGGCAACGATCGGCCTTGGGATCGGCTTGGGCATTTTCGTCTCCACGCGGGTTCCGGCGGCGGTTGCAGTTTCGCCACCTGCGCGCATCGTCGGCGTCTGGAATCTCGTTCTTTCCGCTTTGCCTTCACAACGCACCCAAAGTCAACCGGCTTGCACTGCTCAAGTCGTTCGAGAAAGCCCGAAAATGCAACTCTTGCGATTCCCCATGGCCAGATTTGGCCTCACTCCTTAGAGCGCGGGTAACCATTTCGGGATTTAAGTTGTTGAGCAAGCGGTTTTGGGATGTTCCGAAGTGAGAAGCGAATGAAAACGATTCCCGCCGTTTCTCTAGGCAGGGTTGTGAAAGATGTACATTCTTTAGATATTGCTGCAATATTGGGTTGAATTGCATCCGCCAGTCGCATCTCAACTGCATGTTGGGCGGTCTCATAGCCTGTTTTTCCGGTGACTGGACGAAATCTTTCGTTAAAGCCTCCGGAATAACAATCCTCCAAACCGGAGCAGAGGGTTCATGAAAGCAAAAGAGCAGGGCGCTCTTCCGACGGATGTCTATCTTTCGTTTGTAAGTTCGCTCTACGGGCACCGCCAGACTCTTTGGATCGGCATGCTTTCGCATGTCGTCACGTTCTGCCTCGTCTTTGCGAAAACCTCGGATTTCTTCTATCTCGCATGCTGTATTGCCGTCGCGGTCATCTGGCTGGTGCGCAACGCCGGCATGCGTCAGTTCGATCGCGTCGATCTGTCGGCTCTCGACTTCAAAGGCATCCGCACCTGGGAGAACCGCTACAATGCCGGCGCGGTCTGTGCGACCTTCACGCTTGGATCAGCCTGCGGCTACGCGATTCTCGTCAGTCAGGATGGCTTTGCCGAGCTTGCCTGCATTTCCGTGACGCTTGCCACCATGGTTTCCGTCGTCGGGCGAAACTACGGCTCGGCGCGCGCGGTCATGTTGCTGACATTCTCCGCCTGCGGGCCGATCGTCATCACGCTGCTTGCCCTGCTCGACGGCTATATGGCCCTGCTGGCGATGCTGATCGTGCCGTTCATCCTGACGACCTGGTCGATGGCGACCGGGGTGCGCGAGTTTCTCTACAAGAACGTCATGGCCGCCCGCGAGATTTCGACGATTGCCGCACGCTTCGATCTGGCCTTGAACAACATGCCGCATGGCCTGTTCATGCTGGATTCCGGAAACCGCATTCTCGTCGCCAACCGGCGCGCTTGCGAATTGCTCAATCTGGGCGATCACGCCCGGCTCAAGGATTGCCATCTCGATGCTGTCCTGCGTTACGGCGTGCGCCATACCTTCCTTGAACACGATCAGGCCAAGCAGGTTCTGCGCCAGCTCGACCAGTTGATGAAGGGCGTGCAGTCGCGCGCGCTGATCCCCTTTTCCGACGATCTGTTCCTCGAATTCTCCGCCAGCCGGCGCGCCCATGGCGGCGTCGTTCTGATCTTCGAGGATGTCACCGCACGGGTCCGGGCGGAGAAGAAAATCCTGCAGATGGTTCGCTTCGATACGCTGACCGGACTGCCCAACCGCGATTATTTTTCCGAAATCGTCAATATTGCCCTGGCCGAGCGCAAGCAGGTCGGTCAGATCGGTTTCATGGTCCTCGACGTTGCGGAATTCAAGCATGTCAACGACACCAAGGGACATGTGGTGGGCGACCGGCTGCTGTGCGCCATCGCCGAACGCCTGAAAAAGGTCAGCATCGATACGGCTATCAGCGCCCGTCTGATGGGTGACGAATTTGTGCTGTTCTTTCCGAATGAGGACAATCGGGACGACTTGGAAGAGCGCATGCGTGCCCTTCACGCGCAGATGCGGGGCACCTACAATGCCAGCGGCTTCACCTTCAGCATGTCGATGAGCGCAGGCTACGTCATCACCTCAAGTGCAGGTTTCCGGCTCGACGATCTGCAGATCAAGGCCGATCTTGCGCTGTTCGAAACCAAGAGCCGCAACAAGGGCGGATGCACGGCCTTCGAAACGGAAATGGACGCGCATTATCTTGATCGCCAGAAGCTGAAATCGGATCTGCGCGAGGCGCTGGAAAACGACAATCTCTCCGTCGCCTACCAGCCGATGTTCCTGCCGGACGGCTCCCGCATCGAGTGCTGCGAAGCGCTGGCCCGCTGGACGCACCGCGAGCGTGGCCCCGTCTCTCCGGTCGTCTTCATACAGCTGGCCGAGGAGATGGGCGTTGTCTCCGCAATCACGCATTTCATGCTCCGCCAAGCCTGCCGCGACTGCATGACATGGCCGTCCCATATGGCGGTGTCGGTCAATCTGTCGGCGCTCGATCTCAGAAACAGCGATATCGTCACGTTCATCACTGACACCCTGGTTGAGACCGGCCTTGATCCGTCACGGCTGCATCTTGAGGTCACCGAAAGCTGCCTGCTCGAGGAGGCCGTCAAGGTCCAGACGATCCTGCAGGAACTGCGGGCACGTGGCATCACCATCGCCATCGACGATTTCGGAACGGGGTATTCCAGCCTCAGCTATCTCGATGCGCTGCCGCTCGACATCATCAAGATCGATCGTTCCTTCGTTCGCAATATCCGTGAGGACGAGCGCCGCTTCAAGCTCTTGCGCGGGACCGTGAACCTGTCGCGGGAACTGGGCCTGAAGATCGTGATCGAAGGCGTCGAGACCGAAGATCAGCTCGCCCTGATCAACGAGTTCAAATGCGCCGATCTGGTACAGGGCTATGTCTTCGCGGCCCCCATGCCTTCCCTTTCGATCGAGAACCTCGCCGAGGCGCTGGCGAAGAAGCAAGTCGCCAAACGGCGCAGCCGCCGCATCGCCTGACGATCCCTGATCCTTTGAATTCTCTCCTGATTTGAATCGGCATCGCTTGAATGCGACGCGTTTCGATAAGGCCGGATTGTGGGCCGTTCTCTTCTCTGTTCATGAACATCCATGGTAACAGTACAATTTCTTATAGTATAAAATTAACGATTGGTTAACCTTAACAAATGGTATTTTATCCAAGCTAATCAAATACATTGTGAGTTCGGCAGGCCTTGATAGATTAATATTTCGTTAACGAGGTATTTTTCATGAGTGCAGTCGCGTCGGTCCAGAACAGGTTTTCGGAGAAATTGTTGGAGTTGCTGGATCGCGTGGAGTATCGCCGGGTCGAATCAGGGGAGGACATGGAAGATGTCGCCCGCATCCGCTTCAAGGCCTACAAGATGGCCGACATCCTGCCCCTGTCCGGCTCGACCCTGATCGACGATATCGACTTCGACAGCCATGCCTATGTCTACGGCATCTACTACGAGGAGCGGCTGATCAGCACGGTGCGTGTGCACCATGTCACGCCGGAGCACCGGGTCAGTTCGTCCGGGTCGGTTTTCGGCGCGGAGATCAACAGCTTTCTCGATGCCGGCATGAGCCTGATCGATCCGGTTCGATTGGCCGCCGACCCGGAAATTCTGAAGGAGATGCCGGCCATTCCCTATCTGACGCTCCGTGTCGCGACCATGGCGTCCGAGCATTTCGACGTCGATCGATGCCTGTCGTTGGTCAAGCCGCAGCATGCCGCGTTCTACAAGCGGGTTTTCGATGCCGATACGGTCGTTTCCCCGCAAAAGAACTGCGGCAACTACAAGATCGACCTGACGCTGCTTGCCGCCCGGGTGCGCGAAATCCGGCCCTGGCTCTATACACGTTTTCCGTTCTTCGATTCGGAGCCTTTCGAGCGGCGAATGATGTTTGACAGCAACGGGCGCGCGCCGTTCACGCCGTTGACGATCCTGCCCACGGCACGCCTGGCGATGACCACGCAGAGCCGGACACGGCTTTTGGCCTGACTGCCGCCCCTCCAGAGGCGACCGCCGAAACCGTTATGCCGCAGACCGGTATGACGGTTTTTATTGCGCTTCAACGCTGCTTTGTATAAGGCCAATTACCGACGTTGAACGCTCTTTGCGGACCGGCTTCGTCGCAATTGGGTTTATCTGATATGCGGTTCCCGACGGCTTGGTGGAGAACGCAGAATTCTGGGAGATATGGACGATGGCTGAACATCAATCCGGACCGGTCGAGACCGGCGCGCCGATGGATTATGCGGAGCACGAAAAAACATACACCTTCTTCCTTGCCGCGTCGAAGTTCCTGACGATTTTCTGTGTCGCGCTTCTGATTGCCATGGCTGCCGGTTTCTTCACCAGCGCCGGTTTCTTCACGGCCACCGTGCTGTTCATTCTTCTCAACGTCGCCGGCGTCGTGCTTCTGCGCTGATCGGCCTTTCATCGATTGATAGAAACAGGCACATGGGAGTGATGTGCCGGTTTCCATTTGCCTGACGGTTCGATCAGGCAGACAGGCGGTTGCCTGTCCTGCAGTCGGAGCCGTCCGGGTCTGGCGTGAACATATGTGGATGGAGGAGGCAGTCCCGCGCAGCGTCAAGTGGCGTCCGGGAGCTGTTCATCAGGGGGGTGCTTTTGGCCGAAACCGTAT
The DNA here is from genome assembly GCA_900472785.1 of Hyphomicrobiales bacterium. Taxonomy (GTDB): domain Bacteria; phylum Pseudomonadota; class Alphaproteobacteria; order Rhizobiales; family Rhizobiaceae; genus Pararhizobium. Next base: position 46,604 of record UCJH01000040.1, read on the forward strand.
TTGTAGCAAGGGAAAGCGATGCCGGTGAGGCGCGCGTTTCCGCTTCACCCGACAGCGTTAGGAAGATGAAGTCGCTCGGCTTCGACGTCGTCGTCGAGGCCGGCGCCGGGACGCTGTCGCGCCTGCCAGACGCGGATTTCGAAAAGGCTGGAGCGCGGATCGGCTCCGCCGCCGATGCGGCGTCCGCCGATGTCGTTCTGCGCGTTCGTCGCCCGAACGCATCCGAGATTGCCGGCTACAAATCTGGTGCCATCGTCATCGCGATCATGGATCCGTACGGACATGAGGCCGCGCTCGCGGAGATGGCATCGGCCGGACTGACCGCCTTTGCCATGGAATTGATGCCGCGCATTACCCGTGCGCAGTCGATGGACGTGCTGTCGAGCCAGGCCAATCTCGCCGGCTATCAGGCCGTGATCGATGCGGCGGCCGAATTCGATCGGGCCATGCCGATGATGATGACGGCGGCCGGAACGGTTCCTGCGGCAAAGGTGTTCGTCATGGGCGCCGGCGTCGCCGGCCTGCAGGCAATCGCCACCGCAAGGCGCCTCGGCGCCGTCGTCTCCGCCACCGATGTCCGTCCGGCCTCCAAGGAGCAGGTTGCCTCGCTCGGGGCCAAGTTCATCGCGGTCGAGGATGACGAGTTCAAGGCCGCGGAAACATCCGGCGGTTATGCCAAGCCGATGTCCGAAGCCTATCAGGCAAAACAGGCGGTGTTGACCGCCGAGCATCTGGCCAAGCAGGACATCGTCATCACCACCGCCCTGATCCCCGGCCGTCCGGCCCCGCGCCTGATCACCCGCGACATGCTTAAAAGCATGAAGCCCGGCTCGATCGCCGTGGATCTCGCCGTCGAGCGCGGCGGCAATATCGAGGGCGCCGTTGCCGGCTCCGTCGTCGAGGTCGAGGGCGTCAAGGTCGTCGGCTACAACAACGTGCCCGGCCGCATCGCCACCAGCGCCTCGGCGCTCTATGCCAAGAACCTCGTGACCTTCCTCGAAACCATGGTTTCGAAGGAAAGCAAGGCGCTGGCGCTCAATCCGGACGACGAGCTGATCAAGGCAACGATGCTGACACATGGCGGCAACGTCGTTCATCCGAACTTCGGCGGAGCGGTCGCGGCAAAGACAGAGGAGACTGCGTGATGGCCAATGAACTTCTCGACAAGGCGATCGGCGATCTCGACCGGGCAGTCGAAGCGGTGCGGACCGCAGCCGAATATGTTCCGGATGCCGCCGCGGCTGCGGCCCACGGGCTTTCCGGCGGGGCGATCGATCCCTTCGTCTTCCAGCTGGCGATTTTCGTCCTGTCGATCTTCGTCGGCTACTATGTCGTCTGGTCGGTGACGCCGGCGCTGCATACGCCGCTGATGGCCGTCACCAACGCGATTTCCTCGGTCATTGTCGTCGGTGCGCTGCTCGCCGTCGGCATTTCCGCGACCGGCCTTGCCACCGGTTTCGGCTTCGTGGCGCTGGTCCTCGCTTCGGTCAACATCTTCGGCGGTTTCCTCGTCACCCAGCGCATGCTCGCCATGTACAAGAAAAAAGACAAGTGAGGGCCTGAGCTGATGTCACCCAATATCGCGGCCTTTCTCTATCTCGTCTCCGGCGTGCTGTTCATCATGGCCTTGCGTGGCCTGTCGCACCCCACCACCAGCCGGCGCGGCAATATTCTCGGCATGACCGGCATGGGCATCGCCATCGTCACGACGCTGCTGCTTGCCATGCCGTCTTTCGGCGGTTTCGTGCTCATCCTGCTTGGCCTCGCGATCGGCGGCGGGGCAGGGGCCTATATCGCACGCTCCATCGCCATGACCTCGATGCCGCAGCTCGTTGCCGGCTTCCACTCGCTGGTCGGCCTCGCGGCGGTGCTCGTCGCGGCCTCGGCGCTTTATACGCCGTCCTCCTTCGGCATCGGCAATATTGGCGAGATCCATGCGCAGGCGCTGGTCGAGATGGCTTTGGGCGTCGCCATCGGCGCGATCACCTTTACCGGTTCGATCATCGCTTTCCTGAAACTCGATGGCCGCATGTCCGGCAAGCCGATCATGCTGCCGTTCCGCCATGTCATCAACATCGCGCTTCTCGTGCTGATCGTGTTCTTCATCGTCGGTCTGGCCGCATCCGAAAGCCATTTCGATTTCTGGGCTATCGTCGTCCTGTCGCTGGCGCTCGGTGTTCTGCTGATCGTGCCGATCGGCGGCGCCGACATGCCGGTGGTCGTGTCGATGCTCAATTCCTATTCCGGCTGGGCCGCTGCCGGCATCGGCTTCACGCTCGGCAACCTCGCGCTGATCGTTACCGGCGCGCTGGTCGGCTCCTCCGGCGCAATCCTCTCCTACATCATGTGCAAGGGCATGAACCGCTCGTTCATCTCGGTCATCCTCGGCGGTTTCGGCGGTGAAACGGCGTCGGCCGGCGGCGATGACGGGGTGCAACGCACGGTCAAGCAGGGCTCTGCCGACGACGCGGCCTTCCTGATGGCCAATGCCTCGAAGGTGATCATCGTGCCGGGTTACGGCATGGCGGTCGCGCAGGCGCAGCATGCCGTGCGCGAGCTTGCCGATGCCCTGAAGAAGAACGGCGTCGAGGTGAAATACGCCATCCATCCGGTTGCCGGACGCATGCCGGGCCATATGAACGTGCTGCTCGCCGAAGCCAACGTACCCTATGACGAGGTCTTCGAACTCGAGGATATCAATTCGGAATTCGCGCAGGCCGATGTTGCCTATGTCATCGGTGCCAACGACGTGACGAACCCGGCGGCCCGCGACGACAAGACATCGCCGATCTACGGCATGCCGATCCTTGATGTCGACAAGGCCAAGACCTGCCTGTTCGTCAAGCGTTCGCTCGGCTCCGGCTATGCCGGCATCGACAACACGCTGTTCTACAAGGACGGCACCATGATGCTGCTGGGCGATGCCAAGAAGATGACCGACGACATCGTCAAGGCTATGAATCACTGAAGCGCGGCATATCAATCGAACATGGAAAAAGCCCACCGTGATGGTGGGCTTTTTCATTGGTCAGGGCTTGGTTCCTTAAATTGCCGCAGGGGCCAGCGTCATCTTCTCGACGCCCACAGCGATGTTGACGCCTTCCTGCAGTTGCACATTGATCGGCTGCAGCATGAAGGCTTTGTCGATTCCGCCGCTCAGGATCTTGGCGCCTGCGCCTGCGGCGAAGCTCGCATCGGCACCGACGCCATAATATTCGCCGGCCAGCGGATATTCCGCGTCCGAAACCCCGGCTTTGGCCAGGACGTCCCACACCAGGATGCTCTTGCCGGTCTTGCCGATATCGATACCGAATTTCTGGATCGTGCCGCTATAGACGGCGGGGGCGCCGCCGGAGGCCGGACTATAGGTGCAGGTCAACGCCTTTTCCGACGAAAAGACCATGCCTGTTCCGCCTTCCGATCCGCAGACGAGCCGGCCGAGGGTCACATAGGTGTCGGCGCTGGCAGGGACCGCCCAGAGAGCGGAAACGGCCGCAGCCGCGAGGATAGCGCGTTTCAACATTGTGTGTCTCCTTCTGATGATGCCTCGATAACGGGTGCAGCTTGAGAAGGTTCCGGAAAATCGTTTTGGGTCCGTCACGTGAAAACGCCCGCCGGAGCATCCGACGGGCGTTTTAGACTGTCCAATCCGTGGGCGGGCTCGTCAGCCAGTGGCCTTCACGCGGGCGAGCCCAGCGCGGGCAGGCTCGTATTTGGGATCGAGCGAAAGCGCGTGGCCGTAGGATTTCGCGGCCTTTGCCTTTTCACCGCGGCGTTCATAAACCAGCGCCTGGTTGGCCCAGGATTCGGCGATCTTGCCGTTCAGGTTGATCGCCGTGTTGAAATCGGCAAAGGCGTTGTCGTCGTCACCCTGCGCAACATAGGAAATGCCGCGGCCGTTATACGGTTCCGGCGAACTGGGCGACAGCGAGATCGCCGTCGAGAAATCCTCGATCGCCTGGCCATGCTGGTTGCGGGCTTGGTAGATCAGGCCGCGATTGTGATAGGCGCGCGGGTCGGTGGTGTCGAGTTCGATGGCCTTGTTGAAATCCGCGAACGCCTGATCGAGTTGGCCGGCCTGCCGATAGAGATTGCCGCGGCCGATATAGGCAACGTCGTAGCGCGGGTTCAGTTGCAGCGCCATGTTGTAGTCGGATGCGGCGTCCGACTGGTTGCCCATGTTGCGCTGAACCAGCGCACGGTTGGCATAGGCCTGATAGAACTGCGGATTGAGCTGGATTGCCTGGTTGAAGTCCGACAGCGCCCGGCGGAATTCGCCGGCCCTGCCGTACGCTGAGCCGCGGACGTTATAGCCTTCCGGATCGCTGGGATTTGCCGCGATGACGCTTGAGAGCGACGCGATGTTCTCTTCCGAGCCCTGCGCGCGCTCGACGCGAATCATATCTTCCGAGGTGTCTGTCTGGCATCCAGACAGGACAAGCGCCGAAGCAACCGCAATCAGCGATGCCAAGACGCGCCCGCGCATGCTGAACCGGCGCATGCCGTTGCCGATCTCACCCGAAATCCCCGAAGTCATGGCAGCAAATGTCAAGATTGATCCCTCGATACAGCGATGCTTCTAGTCCGTTCGGACGCTATAGCATGAATATGCGTTGTTCGCCTGCTTTGAAACGTTTGCGCTTCCCAGGGAAGCTTTGACCGTTCCGGTTTCTGTTAAGGGTCATTTCTGCCCTGCCGCCATCAAAGCGGAAAGTTCTGCGCCGCAGTCAGTGCGTAGAACTGAAAAAGGCGGTGGCGACCGTGTCGCCCCCGCCGGGGTATGCGTCTGAAAGAATCGAAAGACGACCGATCAGCGTGCAGGTGCCGCCGCGGCCGGACGACCGCCGGTGACGATGCCACCTTCCCGCTGGGCGCGCTTGCGGGCCAGCTTGCGAACGCGGCGAACGGCTTCAGCCTTTTCGCGGGCGCGCTTCTGGGAGGGCTTCTCGTAATAATCACGCATCTTCATTTCGCGGAAAATGCCTTCGCGCTGCATCTTCTTCTTGAGTGCGCGAAGCGCTTGATCGACGTTGTTGTCGCGGACTAGTACCTGCACGTTAATCCCGTTCCTTTGTTTCGAGTGTTTGCCGCATGAGTAAGCTCAACGAGGCAAAAAAAATAACGTTCGCTGAGCCAGGAGGCTTTACGATTGGGGGAGCGGATACCAGATCGTTCCCTCAAAGTCCAGCCGGGAGTTTACCCAGCGTCCCGAAAATTGCGTTGCGGGCCTCTTTTCACCCTTGTCCGCTCTCCCCTCGTGTTTTGCCGCTGCAGCGTGGTGGTTCATGCTTTATAGTATCGCGGTGCGGATGCGGTCCGATCGTTTGGCGCAAATTGCGACCATGTCGCAAGTCGTGCAGGGCGCGGCGGATCGCGTCGCAAAAGAAACGTTGCTTCGCCGAAGGATTTGTCATCTCTAGCGGCAACAAGAAGTTCACCGGATTATGGAGTGTGAAGGCGGATGCGCAAATATTCGGTTTTTGCTGTCGCTCGCGAGGCGATGCGCGGCCACAGGGGATGGGAGGCGCAGTGGACCTCGCCCGAGCCCCGCAAGGAATATGATGTCATCATCATCGGCGCCGGCGGCCACGGTCTCGGCACGGCCTATTATCTTGCCAAGGAACACGGCATCACCAATATCGCGGTGCTGGAAAAAGGCTGGCTCGGCGGCGGCAATACCGGCCGCAACACCACCATCATCCGGTCCAACTATCTCTATGACGAAAGCGCCGGCATCTACGATCACGCGCTGAAGCTCTGGGATGGCCTCAGCCAGGATCTCAACTACAACGTCATGTATTCGGCGCGCGGCGTGATGATGCTGTCGCACAACATCCATGACCAGCAGGTTTTCAAGCGCCATATCCATGCCAATCGCCTGAACGGCATCGACAATGAATGGCTGACGCCGGAGCAGGCGCAGGAGTTCTGCCCGCCGCTCGATATTTCGCACTCGGCTCGTTACCCAATCAACGGCGCGGCCCTGCAGCGGCGCGGCGGCACCGCCCGCCACGATGCCGTCGCCTGGGGTTATGCCCGCGCCGCCGCCGATCGCGGCGTGCACATCATCCAGAACTGCGAAGTCACCGGCATCCGCCGCAATCCGGACGGCTCCGTCGCCGGTGTCGACACCAATCGCGGCCAGATCAACGCCAAGAAGGTCGGCGTCGTTGCCGCCGGCCACACCTCCGTGCTGATGGAAATGGCCGGCGTGCGCATGCCGCTGGTCAGCTATCCGCTGCAGGCGCTGGTGTCCGAGCCGGTCAAGCCGATCTTCCCCTGCGTGGTCATGTCGAACACGGTGCACGCCTATATCTCGCAGTCCGACAAGGGCGAACTCGTCATCGGCGCAGGCACCGACCAGTATTCGTCCTACTCCCAGACCGGCGGCCTGCAGATCATCACGCACACGCTCGATGCCATCTGCGAGTTGTTTCCGATTTTCCGCCGCATGAAGATGATGCGCTCCTGGGGCGGCATCGTCGACGTCACGCCGGACCGCTCGCCGATCCTCGCCAAGACGCCGGTTTCCGGCCTCTATGTCAATTGCGGCTGGGGCACCGGTGGCTTCAAGGCAACGCCGGGCTCGGCCAATGTCTTTGCTCACACCATCGCCAACGACGCGCCGCACCGGATCAATGCGCCGTTCACGCTGGAACGCTTCCGCTCGGGCCGCCTGATCGACGAAGCGGCCGCTGCCGCCGTTGCGCACTAAGGGGAAAACACCATGCTTCTGATCTATTGCCCCTATTGCGAGGAAGAGCGTTCCGAGCTCGAATTCCGCCAGGCCGGCGACGCCCATATCGCCCGCCCAACCACCATGACGGAGATGACCGACGAGGACTTCGAGGCGTTTTTCTTCCTGCGGGAAAACGTCAAGGGCCTGACCTTCGAACGCTGGCGCCACCTGAACGGCTGCGGCCGGTTCTTCAACGCGGCCCGCGATACCGTCAGCGACAAGTTCCTGACCACCTACAAGGCCGGCCTGCCGCGCCCGGACATCAGCACGCTGCGTCCGGCCGCGTCCGCCCCTGTCGAAACCTATGAAGCCACGGAGTCGGACGCGAAATGAGCGGCGCCAATCGTATCCCCGGTGCAGGCCGTCTCACCCCTGCAAAAACCGCCCGTTTCTTCTTCGACGGCAAGAGCTATGCGGCGCTTGAAGGCGACACCGTTGCCTCGGCGCTGCTCGCCAACGGCGTTCATCTCGTCGGCCGCTCGTTCAAGTATCACCGCCCGCGCGGCATCGTCTCGGCCGGTGCCGAAGAGCCGAACGCACTGATCGGCGTCGAGCGCGACGCTGCCCGCAAGCAGCCGAACGTGCGCGCCACCGTGCAGGACGTGTTCGACGGCATGAAGGTGATTTCGCAGAACCGCTGGCCGTCGCTCGCCTTCGACGTCGGTGCGGTCAACAACCTGCTGGCGCCGTTCTTCGCCGCCGGCTTCTACTACAAGACCTTCATGTGGCCGAAGCAGGCCTGGAAGCACGTCTACGAGCCGCAGATCCGCGCGGCGGCCGGTCTGGGCGTTTCACCTGATGAAGACGATACCGACCATTACTCCAGCCGCTACGCCCATTGCGACGTGCTGGTCATCGGCGCCGGCATTGCCGGTCTTTCAGCAGCGCTGGCGGCGGCAAAGACCGGTGCACGCGTCATCATCTGCGACGAACAGCCCGAAGTCGGCGGTGCGCTGCACTACGACAAGAGCGTGACCGTCGATGGTCTCGACGGCTTCACCTGGGCGCAGGCAACGGCCGCCAACCTCAAACAGATGAAAAACGTCAAGGTTCTGCCGCGCACCACAGCCTTCGGCTACTACGCCCAGAACTTTGTCGGCCTCAACGAGCGGGTGACCGAGCATCTGGCCAAGCCCGACAAGAAGCTGCCGCGCGAGCGTCTCTGGCAGGTGCGCGCCAAGCGCGTCATCATCGCCACCGGCGCGATCGAACGCCATATGGTGTTCGCCAACAACGACCGTCCCGGCATCATGCTGGCATCGGCCGCGCACACCTTCCTCAACCATTTCGGCGTTGCCGTCGGCAAGAAGGTCGGCGTCTATACGGCCAATGATTCGGCCTACGAGGCTGCTTTCGATTTGAAGCGAGCCGGCATCACGGTCGTTGCCATCGTCGACAGCCGCGAGAAGCCGGGCGAGGGCGTTGTTGCCGAGGCCCGCACGCTCGGTATTGAGGTGATGACCGGCCACGCCGTCGTCAATACGGCCGGCCATCTGCGCGTCTCTTCCATGTCTGTTGCCCGCAACGGCGGCGGGGCAGCGCGCTCGATCGCCATCGACGCTCTTCTGATGTCGGCCGGCTGGACACCCTCCGTGCACATGTTCTCGCAGTCGCGCGGCAAGGTCGCCTATGACAACGAGACGCAGCGCTTCCTGCCCGGCACCTATGCGCAGGATTGCCTCTCCGTCGGCGCCTGCAACGGCACCAACGACCTGCAGGCGACCATCGAGGAATCGCTGGCGGCCGGCGAACTGATGGCCCAGGCGTCCGGCTACTCCGCTTCGCAGAAGCTGGAGCTGCAGGGCAGCAATGCCTTCAGCTGGACCGGCGGCATGGCCGGTGCTGCCGAAGGGGCAGGCCCGGACACGACGGTCAAGGCCTTCATCGATTTCCAGAACGACGTCTGCGCCAAGGATATCCGCCTTGCCGTTCGCGAAGGCATGCACTCGATCGAGCATATCAAGCGCTTCACCACCAACGGCATGGCGACCGATCAGGGCAAGCTCTCCAACATCCACGGTCTGGCCATCGCTGCCGAAACGCTGGGCCGCGAAATCCCCAAGGTCGGTCTCACGACGTTCCGCGCGCCCTATACGCCGGTAACCTTCGGCACGCTGATCAACCATTCGCGCGGCGAGCTGTTCGATCCGACCCGCAAGACGCCGATGCACGCGCTGGAAGAAGCCCAAGGCGCGGTGTTCGAGGATGTCGGCCAGTGGAAGCGGGCCTGGTACTATGCCAAGGCCGGCGAGGACATGCATCAGGCTGTCAACCGCGAATGCAAGACCGTGCGCGACGTCGCCGGCATGTTCGATGCCTCCACGCTCGGCAAGATCGAGGTCGTCGGCCCGGATGCGGCGGAGTTCCTCAACCTGATCTACACCAATAGCTGGGATACGCTGAAGCCCGGCCGCTGCCGCTACGGCATCATGCTGCGCGAAGACGGTTTCGTCTATGACGACGGCGTCGTCGGCCGCATGGCGGAGGATCGTTTCCACGTGACGACGACCACCGGCGGTGCCGCCCGCGTCATGAACCACATGGAAGACTATCTGCAGACCGAGTTCCCGCATCTGAACGTCTGGCTGACATCGGCCACCGAGCAATGGGCCGTCATCGCCATCCAGGGACCGAAGGCCCGCGAGATCATCGCGCCGCTGGTCGAAGGTATCGATCTGTCGAACGAAGCCTTCCCGCATATGAGCGTGCGCGAAGGCAAGATCTGCGGCGTGCCGACCCGCCTGTTCCGCATGTCGTTCACCGGCGAGCTCGGCTTCGAAGTCAACGTGCCCGCCGATTTCGGCCCGGCGATCTGGGAGGCGATCCGCGCCCAGGCCGAACCACTCGGCGCCTGCGCCTACGGCACCGAGACGATGCACGTTCTGCGCGCCGAGAAGGGCTACATCATCGTCGGTCAGGACACCGACGGAACGGTCACGCCGGACGATGCGTCGCTCGGATGGGCGGTCGGCAAGAAGAAGCCGGACTTCGTCGGCATCCGTGGCCTGCGCCGCCCGGACCTCGTGGCGCAAGGCCGCAAGCAGCTTGTCGGTCTGCTGACCAAGGATCCGAAGGTGGTGCTGGAAGAGGGTGCGCAGATCGTCGCCGATCCGAACCAGACGCTGCCGATGACGATGATCGGCCACGTCACCTCCGCCTACTGGTCGGAAAATTGCGGCCGCTCGATCGCCATGGCGCTCGTTGCCGGCGGCAAGGCCCGTATCGGTGAAACGCTTTACGTGCCCATGCCCGACAGGACGATCGCCGTCGAGGTGAGTGACATGGTGTTCTTTGACAAGGAGGGAGGCCGTCTCCATGGTTGATCTTATTGCAGCAACAGACCTCTCCAATGCCCGCGCCCCGGTTCTGGCCAGACGCCATGGCGGCTCCGGTGCGGCTGCGCTGACGCCGGCTGCCCCGGCAACGCGCCTGTCCCTGCGGGCCAAGCCGGATGCCGTTTCCGCGCTGTCAGCAGCGCTTGGCGTTTCCCTGCCGACGAAGCCGAAGACGTCTGCTTCGTCGAACGGCCGTCATGCGCTCTGGCTCGGCCCGGACGAATGGCTTCTGATCGACGAGAACGCGGCGGACCTTCCGGCCGCGGCCGCATCCAGCGGCGTGCTGCATTCGGCAACCGACGTCTCCCACCGCAACACGGCCATCCTCGTCAAGGGGTTCGGCGCCGAAGTGGCGGTCAATGGCGGCTGCCCGCAGGACCTCTCGCTTGCCAGCTTCCCGGTCGGCGCCTGCGCGCGCACGGTCTTCGGCAAGTCCGAGATCGTACTCTTGCGCACCGCCGAGGATGCTTTCCGCGTAGAGTGCTGGCGCTCGTTTGCGCCTTACGTGTTCGGGCTGCTTTCGGACGCGGCGGAAGACGCTGGGAATTGAGCTGAAGGGGCTTGCGATTCGAACCGTTGACGCACCCGCGCTTGGCTTAGGGAAATGAGCCGGAAACTGTCTCCCCCTTTAGCAGGGGGAGACAGGATGGAGTGGGTCGCTCTTCACTCCCTGATCTTCCGTTTTCGAAAGCACAGGATGTGCGAAAGTGATATCAGTCCTTCTTTGCGGCGCATCCATCGATCTGCAGCAAATGCGACGTTAGAGCCTAGCACCGCCCGTTGCGTCGATCACCTGTCCGGTCGTCCAGCGCGCCTCGTGTGACGCGATGAAGGCCACAATATCCGCAACATCGGCCGCTTGACCGACACGGGAGAAGGCCGAAAGGGCTTCCGCGCCGGCACGCGCCTCGGGTGCTGACAGCCAGGCCGCGTTCATGTCCGTCTCGGTGACGCCGGGCATGACCGTATTCACCGTGATCCCGCGGGGACCGAACTCCGGCGCAAGTGCCAGCGTCAGCGTTTCAAGTGCACCCTTGGAGGCTGCGTAAGCAGGATGCGTCGGCGCCGCGATGCGCGTGAAGCCTGTCGAAATGTTGATGATGCGACCGTTGTCGCGGATATGGTTCGCAACGGCCTGAATCAGGAAAAACGGCGCTTTCAGGTTGATTGTCATGAGCTCGTCGTAGGCAGCCTCAGTTGTCAGCGCCAAGGACAAAGCCGGTGCGATGCCGGCATTGTTGACGAGAATATCCAGCTTGGACTCACCCGTCATGGAGACGGCGACCTCCCTGAGTTGTTCCCAGATGCTGTCCGCCGCTTCCTTTCCGTTTCTCAGATCGGCACTGATGCCGACGGCTTTGGCTCCGATGGCCTCGATCTCACGGATTGTGGCTTGGGCGGCTTCGACATTGCTGCTGTAGTGCACGCCAATGAGCGCAGCGCCGTTCCTTGCGAAGGCGAGCGCTACGGCACGACCGATCCCGCGAGAGCTTCCTGTTATAAGGGCCACCTTGTTTGACAATGTTCCAGACATCGATCACTCCATTGCGATTATTATATCAATCGCTATATTAAAAGGGAGAATGCGTTTGTCAATTATTTTATAGGGATCGATATAAAATGAACGAATCGACCCGAAGACGCGGTAGACCCCGGCTGCTTGATCGCAACGTCGGATTGGAGATCGCTACGCGGCTCTTCTGGCAGCACGGATATGAAGGAACATCGATCGCGGATCTGACTAAAGCTATGGGGATCACGCCGCCCTCTCTCTACGCGGCGTTTGGTTCTAAGGAAGAGCTGTATCAGCAGGCGCTCGACTATAATGTCGAGCGCGAAGCCAAGTGTCGATTGGACGCCCTTGAAGGGGAAATGCCAGCGCGCGATGCCCTTGCGTTCTACCTTTACAATGTCGCAGAGGGGATCAGTGATCCGACCAAGCCGCGGGGCTGCATGGTGTCGACCGCCGTCCTTCAGCATGCCGAAGAAAATGAGAGTATCGCCAAGGCCGTTGCCGCCCGCCGAGAATATTCGATACAAGTCATGAAGGCACGTTTCGACCGTGCCGTCATCGAGGGAGAACTTGCCGCCGATACCGAAACGGATACTCTCGCGCGCTTTTATGCGGCTGTCGTTCAAGGCATGTCGGCGCAAGCCTGTGACGGAGCATGCACGGAGAGACTGAAGCGGCTGGCGGATATCGCGTTGTCGGCGTGGCCCGGCGCCCCGAGCATCGCCCCACGAAGCGAGAAGTGACGAATGAACTTATTGCAACTTCGCTTCAAGCATCCTCGGGCCGGTCCTTCGGGTCGAACTGGATGATGGTCAGCCAGCTGGCGGTGAGCGCCGGCTTGCGCTCGTTCTCGATATCGACGGTGACGTCGTAGGTGACCATCAGCATGCCGGCGCCGCGGAAGCGGGCTTCGGCCATGGTGAAGCGGCCGCGGACCTTGGCGCCAGCCTTCACAGGCGTCATGAAGCGGACCTTGTCGAAGCCGTAGTTGATGCCCATGGTCTGCTCGCGCACCTTGGGCAGGCAGTTGTAGTTCATCGCCGACAACAGCGAGAGCGACAGGAATCCATGGGCGATCGTGCCGCCGAAGGGCGTTTCGGCCGCCGCGCGCTCCGGGTCGGTATGGATGAACTGGTGATCGTCGGTGGCGTCGGCAAAGCTGTCGATCGTCTTCTGCGACACCGTGATCCAGTCGGAGATACCGATCTCCTTGCCGACCAGATCCTTGACGTCCGAAAGCGAAATTTCACGCGGCATTCTGTTTCCCCGAAGCTGAAAAGACCTGGCCTCCCGACCCTGTATATGCGTTGCAAGCGAAAAACGGCAATCCGTCAGGGCGATAAGAGTTAAAAAAGTTCGACGTGAAAGCCGACGGAGCGAGCCGCTACGAGATGCGGTCCGGCATCGGCGTCCGGCAGCAGGCTTTGCCAGGTTCCACCCTTGTCCGTGGGCAGGCGGAAGGGATGCGGCGCATGGCTGCGGTTGATGACGACGGCAATCCGCGCCGGCTTTCCGGTCTGTTTGTCGAAGGTCGACAGCAGCATGGCCAGATTGTCGGTTCCGGGGCTCTCCCAGTCGTGCACGCTCATCGGGTGGCCGTCGAGCGTCATCCACGCAATGTCGCCATCACCGGTGAAAAAGCCGGTCTGGCTAAAGACGTCGAAGCGCTTGCGGATGGCGGCAAGGGCGGCGGTATGGGCGATCAGGCTGTCGTCGAGGGCGGCCCAGTCGAGCCAGGTGATGGCATTGTCCTGGCAATAGGCATTGTTGTTGCCGCGCTGGCTGCGACCGCCCTCGTCGCCGGCCGTCAGCATGATCGCGCCGCGGGTGGCGAACAGCGTGGAGAGAAGGCCCATGACGTCGTGGCGGCGGGCCGAAAGCACCTCATGGTCGCCGGTCGCGCCCTCGACGCCGTTGTTCCAGGACTGGTTGTCGCCATGGCCGTCGCGATTGTCCTCGCCGTTGGCCTCGTTGTGTTTTCCGGCATAGGAGACCAGATCCATCAGCGTGAAGCCGTCATGGGCGGCGATGAAATTGACGCTGCGGGTCGCCTTGCCGTCATTTCGCGAGAAGATATCGGATGAGCCGGCAAGCGCCGTGGCCAGCGCGCCGATGATATGTCGATCGCCGCGCCAGTAGCGGCGCAGGTCGTCGCGGGCGCGGTCGTTCCATTCGAGGAAGGCCTGCGGGAAATTGCCGAGCTGGTAGCCGCCGGGACCGATATCCCAGGGCTCGGCGATCAGGATGCGATCCTTCAGCACGGGGTCGGCGAGCATTTCCTGAAGCAGCAGGGCATCGCGGCTGAAGCCGCTCGGGTCGCGGCCGAGGATCGAGCCGAGATCGAAGCGGAAGCCGTCCACACCGGCCGCTTGCACGAAATGCTTGAGGCTATCGAGGATCAGGCGGCGGAGGACCGGATGATCGCAGGCAATGGTGTTGCCGCAGCCGGTGTCGTTGATCAGGTTCGCCGGGTGGTCCGTGGCATGCCGGTAGTAGGTCAGGTTGTCGATGCCGCGCATCGAGACGGTCGCACCCAACCGGTCGCTCTCTCCGGAATGGTTGAAGACGAGGTCGAGGATGGTGCCGATGCCTTGCTTATGCAAGGTGGCGATGGTGTCGCGCAGCTCGGCGATGCCGCCGGGCACGAGGTGCGGGTCAAGCGCCATGAAGGCGACGGGATTGTAGCCCCAGCCATTGCTGAGCCCGAGCGGCGGCAGGTGGCGCTCATCGATCCAGGCCGTGACGGGCATGAGTTCGATGCAACTGATGCCGATGCGCTTCAGATGGGCGATAACGCAAGGGTGCGCCAGGGCGCCGACGGTGCCGCGCATGGCCTCGGGAACATCCGGATGCAGCTTGGTGAAGGGACGGACGGCAACCTCGTAGATCAGCCCGCCCGCATCGAAGTGCGGGGCGGCAGCCGATACCGGCGCACTGGCCACGACGATTGTCTTCGGCACCAGATCGGCCGTGTTGACGCCGAAGGCAGACAGTTGCGGATCGGTGCGGAACGGCCGGTCGAGTTCTTTTGCATAGGGATCGACCAGCAGTTTCGATGGATCGAACCAAAGACCCTGATCCGGATCATAAACGCCGTCGGCGCGAAAGCCGTAACGCGTGCCGACCGGCGCATCGCTCAGCAACAGGCTGTGGACATCGCCGCTGCGCACCATCGGCAACCGACGCAGTTGCTCGCGTCCCTCGCTGTCGAAGAGGCAGAGATCGATGCGGGAGGCGTGGCGCGACCAGATCGAAAACAGCGTTCCCTGCGGGGTGAGCGTGGCGCCGAGGGGCGGAAGAGCGGATGGCTGCATCGGAGGCACCTTCGTTGTAGCGGGACGGGTAAGCGAGCAGACGAACCCGCGCTTTGGCATTGTTGGTTTAAAGCAGATTTGTCCCCTGTTTGACGCCGGTTGCAAGCGGTATGTTGTGACGGGGCTGCGCGAGCAGGTCAGTTAAGGCTTTGGTGCCGCCTGTGCAAAACGGTGCGGATGCGCTGGAGAAAGACGGTTTGGCTCCTATTTCAAGGACGCATCGGAAACACGCAGCGAAAGGATTTCGCAATGGGAAAGAAGAACACGATCTGCCTGTGGTATGACAAGGATGCCGAAGCCGCCGCCCGCTTCTACGCCGAGACCTTTCCCGACAGCGCGGTCGGTGCTGTTATTCGCGCCCCCGGAAACTACCCGGACGGCAAGGAGGGCGATGTGCTGGTCGTCGAGTTCACCGTTGTCGGCGTTGCCTGCATCGGCCTGAACGGTGGTTCCACATTCAAACACAGCGAAGCCTTCTCCTTCCAGATCGAAACGGAAGATCAGGAAGAAACCGACCGCTACTGGAACGCCATCGTCGGCAATGGCGGCAAGGAAAGCGAATGCGGCTGGTGCAAGGACAAGTGGGGTCTGTCCTGGCAGATCACGCCGCGCGTGCTGAACGAAGCGCTCGTGGTCGGCGGTGAGGAGGCAAAGCGCGCTTTCGACGCGATGATGACCATGCGGAAGATCGACGTCGCGGCCATCGAGGCGGCGCGGCGCGGATGACCAAAGCCGTCGGTTTCCGGTGCGAGGCTATAATCCCGCACCGGACGCGGTTCGGTCTCAGGTAATCACGCTCGGCTCGGTGCGCCCCGTCCGGCTCTTGATGCCGGCGATTTCGTCGGCGACGGTGATGAGGTCGGCCAGCGCTTCCTGGGTTTCGAAGTGATGGCGGTCGGATTCCGGCTCGTAGCGCTCGATATAGACGCGCAGCGTCGCGCCCGAGGTGCCGGTGCCGGACAGGCGGAACACGACGCGCGAGCCGCCTTCGAACAGGATGCGGATGCCCTGGTTGTTGCTCACCGACTTGTCGACCGGATCGTGGTAGGAAAAGTCGTCGGCGGTCTCGACCTTGAGCGCGCCGAAGCTCTTGCCGGGCAGCGTGCCGAGCTGGTCGCGCAGCGCCTGCATCAGGCCGTTTGCGGCGTCCGAATCGACCTCCTCGTAGTCATGGCGCGAATAGTAGTTGCGGCCGTAGGTGGTCCAATGCTGGCGAGCGATATCAATGACGCTTTCCATGCGCACGGCAAGGATGTTGAGCCAGAGCAGGACCGCCCAGAGGCCGTCCTTTTCGCGCACATGGTTGGAGCCGGTGCCGGCGCTTTCCTCGCCGCAAATGGTGACGCGGCCGTCATCCATCAGGTTGCCGAAGAACTTCCAGCCGGTCGGCGTCTCGTACATGCCGATGCCGAGCTTTTCGGCCACCTTGTCGGCGGCGGCGCTGGTCGGCATGGAGCGGGCGATGCCGGCCAGCCCCTTGGAATAGCCGGGAGCGAGGCTGGCATTGGCGGCGAGCATGGCCAGGCTGTCGGATGGCGTGACGAAGATGCCCTTGCCGATGATGAGGTTGCGGTCGCCGTCGCCGTCGGATGCGGCGCCGAAGTCGGGCGCATCGTCGCCCATCATCTCTTCATAGAGCGCGCGGGCGTGAACGAGGTTCGGATCCGGATGATGGCCGCCGAAATCGGGCAGGGGAATGAAGTTCAGGACCGATCCCTTGGCCGCACCCAGCCGGTTTTCGAGGATCTCCTTGGCGTAGGGGCCGGTGACGGCGCTCATCGCGTCGAAGACGATGCGGAAACCGCCGCCGATCAGGTTGCGGATCGCCTTGAAATCGAACAGCTTCTCCATCAGTTCGGCATAGTCGGCGACCGGGTCGATGACCACGACCTCCATGCCGGCGACATCCTGGCTGCCTTCGCTGTCGAGATTGACATCGGCGACCGAGGCGATCTTGTAGCTGTCGATCACCTTGGTGCGGGCATAGATCGCGTCGGTGACCTTTTCCGGGGCCGGGCCGCCATTGCCGATATTGTACTTGATGCCGAAGTCTTCGGTCGGGCCGCCGGGATTGTGGCTGGCCGAAAGCACGATGCCGCCGAAGGCCTTGTATTTGCGGATGACGTTAGAGGCCGCCGGCGTCGACAGAATGCCGCCGCGACCGACGAGGACGCGGCCAAAGCCGTTTGCCGCCGCCATCTTGATGACCAGCTGGATGACTTCGCGGTTGTAATAGCGGCCGTCGCCGCCGACCACCAGCGTTTCGCCCCGAAAACCTTCCAGGCTGTCGAAGATCGACTGGATGAAGTTCTCGGCATAATTCGCCTGCTGGAAGACCGGAACCTTCTTGCGAAGGCCGGAGGTACCGGGTTTCTGGTCGCCATAGGGCGTGGTCGCAACGGTCTTGGTCATTGTATCAGCCTTTCACAAGAAGTCCGGAATAGAGGGCGGCGTAGCGCTCGGCACTCTTTTCCCAGGAAACATCGGATTTCATTCCCTGCGCCTGCAGGCGCGCCCAGGCCTTCGGCTCGTTATAGAGCGCAAAGACGCGGCGAAGCGCAAGCCGCAGCCCCTCGGCGGTAACCGGTGAAAACTGGAAGCCGGTGGCGACGCGGGCGGCAAGCGCTGCCTCGTTGGCATCGATGATCGTATCGGCCAGTCCGCCGGTGCGCGCCACGACCGGCACGCAGCCATAGCGCAGGCCATAGAGCTGGGTCAGGCCGCAGGGTTCGAAACGGGACGGAATGAGGATGGCGTCGGAGCCGGCCTGCAGGAGATGCGACAGGGGTTCGTTGTAACCCGTGACGATGCCGACGCGGCCGGGATGACGGGCGGCGCCGGCAAGAAACGCATTTTCAAGCACGGTGTCGCCCGAGCCAAGCACAGCCAGCTTGCCGCCGTTCTCGACGATGTAATCGATGCTTGCGGCGAGCACATCCATGCCCTTTTGCCAGGTCAGGCGGCTGACGACGCAGAAAATCGGGCCGGGCGTCGCGTCGAAGCCGAAGTGTTTCGCCAAAGTGAGCTTGTTTTCCGCACGCCGCTTCATCTTGTCCGCGCTGTAGGGGGCGGCGATATGCGGGTCGGTCCGCGGATTCCAGACATCGGCGTCAATGCCGTTGACGATGCCCTTGAGACCGGAAAGCCGCGCCGTCAGAAGCCCTTCGAGCCCCATGCCGAATTCGGGGGTGAGGATTTCCTGCGCATAGGAGGGGCTGACGGTGGTGATTGCGGTGGCGGACTGCAGGCCGCCCTTGAGGAAACCGACATCTCCGTAATATTCGACATAGTCGACGGTGAAGGCCTCCGGAGGCAGAGCAAGCTCGGGAAACACCGCCGGGCCGAACTGGCCCTGAAAGGCGATGTTGTGGATGGTGAGCACGGTCGGTGTCGCATGAGCGGGGCCGAAGCGCATGTAAACGGGGGTGAGAGCGGCCTGCCAATCGTGCACATGCACGAGATCCGGCTTCCAGTCCGGCAAAAGCCCGCCGGCGATTTCGGCAGCGGTCAGCGACAGGGCGGCAAAACGCCGGAAATTGTCGGTGTAGTCCAGTCCGGCCGTATCGACATAGGGTCCGCCGTCCCTGTCGAACAGCGCAGGCGCGTCAAGTACCAGGATGTCGAGACCCTGGTAATCGACCGCGAGGATCGACGCGGGGTTGCCGAACAGATTGTCGAAGCCGCCGATCCTCTTTGCCTCGCCGATCTTCTGCAGGACCACGGGATAGCCCGGCAGAAGCGTCCGAATCCGGATGCCATGGGGTTTCAGCGCGAGCGGCAGGGCGCCCGCCACGTCGGCGAGACCCCCTGTCTTGATCAGTGGGAAAACCTCGGATGCGACCGACAGGATTTCCATGTCAGATACCCAGCTTGTCGATCATCGCTTGGGTGATCAGGCAGATGCCGTTTTCCGAGCGGCGGAACCGCTTGGCGTCGAATTCCGGATCGTCGCCGACGACCAGCCCTTCCGGGATGATGACGCGGCTGTCGATCACCACATTCTTCAGCTGCGCATGGCGGCCGATCTTGACGTCCGGCAGGATCACCGCCCCATCGAGGCGGGAATAGGAATTGACCCTGACGCCGGTGAAGAGAAGGCTGCGGTTAAGCGCTGCACCGGAAATGATGCAATCGCCGGAGACGAGCGAGGAGGTCGCGGAACCGCGGCGGTTCTCGTCGTCATGGACGAATTTTGCCGGCGGCTTGATCTCGGCGAATGTCCAGATCGGCCATGTGCTATCGTAGATGTCGAGTTCCGGCGTCACATGCGTCAGGTCGATATTGGCCTGCCAGTAGGCGTCGATCGTTCCGACGTCGCGCCAGTAGGCCTCGCGCTCGAAATCCGAGCGGACGCAGGACTGGGTGAAGCGGTGGGCAACGGCTTTGCCGTGCTCGACGATATAGGGGATGATGTCCTTGCCGAAGTCGCGGCTGGATTTCGGGTCGGCTGCGTCGCGGCGCAGAAGATCCATCAGGAACTTGGTGTGGAAGACATAAATCCCCATTGAGGCCAGCGCCATCTCCGGGTTGCCCGGAATGCCCGGCGGATCGGCGGGCTTTTCGACAAAGGCGATGATGCCGTCCTTGTCGTCGACATGCATGACGCCGAAGCCGACTGCCTCCATGCGCGGCACTTCAAGGCAACCGATCGTCACGTCGGCGCCCGAATCGACGTGCTGCTGCAGCATCAGTTCGTAGTCCATCTTGTAGATATGGTCGCCGGCGAGGATGACCATGTATTCGACGCCATAGTCTTCGATGATGTCGATGTTCTGGTAGACCGCGTCGGCCGTGCCTTCGTACCATTGCGTCTCGGAAACGCGCTGCGATGCCGGCAGGATGTCGAAGCTTTCGTTTCGTTCCGGGCGGAAGAAGTTCCAGCCGCGCTGCAGGTGACGGATTAGCGAATGCGCCTTGTACTGGGTCGCAACGCCCATCCGGCGGATACCGGAATTCAGCGCGTTGGAGAGAGCGAAGTCGATGATCCTGGCCTTGCCGCCGAAATGCACGGCCGGCTTGGCGCGACGGTCGGTCAGTTCCTTGAGGCGGCTTCCCCGGCCGCCGGCAAGCACATAGGCCATCGCATCACGGGCGAGGGGCTGTATTCGTTTTTCCATGATCTTCCTCCCGATAGAATGGTTCCCGAAACGGTAACGGTATGGTTCGGCACCGCTCCGCCCAAATTATTTTCGCACGTGACCGTGCTAATCCTGTTCCAGCATCAATGTCGCCAGAGGCGGCAATGTGATCGATGCGGATATGCCACCCGAACTGTTCCTGCTTGCCTGAACAGCTCCTCCGTTGCCCTTGCCGCTGCCGCCATAAATCTCGGCGTCGCTGTTGAGAATTTCCTTCCACCGCCCCTCCACAGGCAGCGGGATCGAATAGTTTTCGCGATAGACCGGCGTGAAATTGCTGATCACCGCCACCAGCTTCTCGCCCGGCGCCTTGCGCAGGAAGGCAAAGACGGAATTGTCGCTGTCGTCGGCGATCAGCCATTCGAAGCCTTCGCCCTCGCAATCGCGGCCATGCAGCGCCGCCTTGTTGCGATAGGTGCCGTTCAAGTCCCGCACCAAACGGCGCATGCCCTCGTGCAGCGGATATTCGAGCAGGTTCCAGTCGAGCGCGCGATCCTCCGCCCATTCGCGCCATTGCGCGAATTCCTGGCCCATGAACAACAGCTTCTTGCCGGGATAACCCCACATGAAGCCGTAATAGGCCCGGAGATTGGCGAATTTCTGCCAGTCGTCGCCGGCCATCTTGGCAATCAGCGAACCCTTGCCGTGCACCACTTCGTCATGGGACAGCGGCAGCACGAAATTCTCGCTGAAGGCGTAGATCAGCCCGAAGGTCATGTCGTTGTGATGGTGCTTGCGGTGGATCGGCTCGCGCGCGAAATACTGCAGCGTGTCGTGCATGAAGCCCATGTTCCACTTGAAGCCGAAGCCGAGGCCACCGGCATGCACCGGCGCCGAGACCTTGGGCCAGGACGTGGATTCCTCGGCGATCGTCAGGATGCCCGGATGGCTTCCATAGACTTCCTTGTTCATGGTCTGCAGGAAGCGCACGGCATCGAGGTTCTCGTTGCCGCCATACTCGTTCGGAACCCATTCGCCGTGCTTGCGCGAGTAATCGAGATAGAGCATCGAGGCCACCGCATCGACGCGCAGGCCGTCGAGATGGAATTTCTCCGCCCAGTACAGCGCATTGTTGACGAGGTAGGAAAACACCTCGGCGCGGCCGAAATTGTAGATCGCGGTGTTCCAGTCGGGGTGGAAGCCCTGGCGCGGATCCTCGTGTTCGTAGAGCGCCGTGCCATCGAACCAGCCCAGCCCATGGGCATCGGTCGGAAAATGCGCCGGCACCCAGTCGAGGATGACGCCGACGCCGACCTTATGGGCGCCGTTGACGAAGCGGGCAAAACCTTCCGGTTCGCCGAAGCGCGCGGTCGGCGCGTAGAGCCCCGTCGTCTGGTAGCCCCAGGAAGGGTCGAAGGGATATTCGGTGATCGGCAGAAACTCGATATGGGTGAAGCCCATGTCGACGCAGTAGGGGATGAGCCGTTCGGCCATCTCGTCCCAGGTCAGCATTTCGCCATTGTCGCGCTTTTGCCAGGACGCGGCATGGACCTCGTAGATCGAAATCGGCTGGCGGCGGGCGTCGACGTTTGCCCAGTGGGCACGGTGGGCCTCGTCCTGCCAGACCTGAGCGATCTCGCCGGTGGTCATCGACGCATTCTTCGGCCGCAGTTCCGAGCGGCGCGCGAAAGGATCGGCCTTCAGCGGAAGCAGTTCGCCATTCTTGCCGACGATCTCGTACTTGTAGATCATCCCGTCCTGCACGCCGGGCAGGAAGATTTCCCAGATGCCGGTATCGGCCCGCAGCCGCATGACATGACGGCGACCGTCCCATTCGTTGAAGTCGCCGACGACGGAAACGCGCCGCGCATTCGGCGCCCAGACGGCGAAGTGAAAGCCGTCCGCGCCGTCATGCTTCAGCGGATGGGCGCCGAGCTTGTCGAACAGGCGCAGGTGCGAGCCTTCGCGAATATAGTAGTCATCCATCGGTCCAAGGACCGGGCCGAAGCTATAGGGATCGATGACCGTCCAGTCACCGCCGTCATTGCGGGCGCGATAGCGCACCGGCTGCGTTTTCTTGAGCGCCACGACCCCTTCGAAGAAGCCGGCATCGTCGCGCCGCGCCAGCGTGCCGAGTTCCTTGCCCGACAGTGTTTCGGCCGTCACGTCCCAGGCGCCGGGAATGAAACAGCGGGCGATGTAGTCCTTGCCGGCAGCGTGAACGCCAAGCACCGAAAATGGATCCGTATGCGTGCCGGACAGGATCGCCGCTATTGCTTCCGTGGAAAGCGATCCCGCCATTTGGCCCGCTACCTGCGATGTGGAGCCATCTTTTGGCGCTGATGTCATCCGGCTCTCCAGATTTCCCCGGCATATTGCCGGATTGTGCGATCGGACGAGAACCATCCCATCCGCGCGGTATTGCGAATCGTCTTCGAATACCAGGTGCCGGGCTCGGTCCAGAGCGCGTCGATCTCGCGCTGGGCCTTGGCATAGGCGTCGAAGTCCGCTGCCACCATGAACCAGTCATGCGAATAGATACCGTCGACCAGGCCGGTGAACCGGCTGCGGTCATCCGGCGAGAAGACGCCGGACGAGATCGCCAGCAGCGCCTGCGACAGCTCGCGCGACTGTTCGATGATGGCGCGGGGATTGTGTCCCTCGGCGCGAACCTTGGAGACCTCGTCGGCGGTCATGCCGAAGATCTTGATGTTTTCTTCGCCGACCCAGTCGCGCATTTCGACATTGGCACCGTCGAGCGTGCCGATGGTCAGCGCGCCGTTCAGGGCAAACTTCATGTTGCCGGTGCCGGAAGCTTCCATGCCGGCGGTCGAAATCTGCTCCGAAAGGTCTGCGGACGGCACGATGATTTCCGCCAGCGAGACGTTGTAATTCGGCACGAAGACGACCTTGAGCAAGCCGCGCACCGCCGGGTCGTTGTTGATCACCTTGGCGACGTCGTTGGCGAGCTTGATGATCAGCTTGGCGTTGTGATAGCTCGGCGCGGCCTTGCCGGCGAACAGCTTCACGCGCGGCACCCAGTCAAGTTCGGGACGCGAGCGCATCTGGTCGTAGAGCGCCACAGCCTCGATGATGTTGAGGAGCTGGCGCTTGTATTCGTGGATGCGCTTGATCTGGATGTCGAACATCGCCGAGGGATCGAGCTTGATGCCCATGCGGCCTTGCACGAGTTGCGACAGCTTGACCTTGTTCGACCGCTTGATGGCGGAGAAAGCCTGCTGGAAGTCCGGCTTGTCGGCATAGGCATCAAGCGCCTGCAGCGCTTCGGCATTATCCATGAAATCGTCGCCGATTGTCTCGCGGATCAGGCCGAACAGGTCCGGATTGCACTGCATCAGCCAGCGACGCGGCGTGATGCCGTTGGTCTTGTTGTTGATGCGGGCCGGGTAGAGCCGGTGCAGATCGGCGAAGACGGTTTCCTTCATGAGTTCTGTATGTAGGGCGGAAACGCCATTGATCGAGTGCGAGCCGACAAAAGCGAGATTGCCCATGCGCACGCGGCGGTCGCCACTCTCGTCGATCAGCGAGATGTTGCGGACCTCCTGGTCAGTGTGCACGCTCTGCTTGCGCGCCTCGATCAGGATCTTCGCGTTGATCGCGTAGACGATCTGCATGTGGCGCGGCAAAAGCCGCTCGAACAGCGGAACCGGCCAGGTTTCCAGCGCTTCCGGCAAAAGCGTGTGGTTGGTGTAGGAGAAGGTCTTGCGCGAAATTTCCCAGGCCTGCTCGAAATCCATGCCGTGCACATCCGTCAGCAGGCGGATGAGCTCCGCGATCGAGACGGCCGGGTGGGTGTCGTTGAGCTGGATCGAGACCTTGTCATGCAGCGAGGTGAAGTCGGGATATTGCTGCAGGTGGCGGCGCAGGATGTCCTGCAGCGAGGCGGAGGAGAAGAAGAATTCCTGCCGCAGGCGCAGCTCTTGGCCCGACGGCGTCGCATCGGCCGGATAAAGCACGCGGGCGAGGCTTTCCGCCTTGTTGCTCTCCTTCAAGGCGCCGATGTGATCGCCCGCATTGAAGGCGTCGAGCAGAATCGGATCGATCGGATGCGCCGACCAGAGACGGAGCGTGTTGACGCGCTTGGCGCGCCAGCCGACGACCGGCGTATCGCAGGCGGTTGCGATCACGCGCTCGGCCGGCTTCCAGACGTAGCGCGTCAGTTCCTCATCGATATTGACGGTTTCGACGGAGCCGCCGAAGCCGATTTCATAGGAGCTTTCGCGGCGCTCGAACTCCCACGGATTGCCGTGGGCGAGCCATGTTTCCGGCAGTTCGACCTGCCAGCCGTCGGCCATCTGCTGGCGGAACAGGCCGTGGACGTAACGAATGCCGTAGCCATAGGCGGGAATATCGACGCTTGCCATCGATTCCATGAAGCAGGCGGCGAGGCGGCCAAGGCCGCCATTGCCGAGTGCTGCGTCCGGCTCCAGAAGGGCGATGACGTCGATATCGACGCCAAGCGAGGTCAGCGCCTGGCGCAGTTCGTCCATCAGGCCGATATTGGTCACGGCATCGCGCATCAGCCGGCCGATCAGGAACTCCAGCGACAGATAATAGACGCGCTTGGCGTTCGTCCGATAGGTCTTGCGGGTGGATTCCATCCAGTTGTCGGTGATCCGGTCTCGAATCACGAGAATGCTGGCGGTCATCCAGTCATGCGGCTTGGCGACCTTCGGATCTTTGCCGATGCGATAGGTCAGGCGCTCGAGGATTTCCTGTGCAAGGACCTCGGGGGTGGAGGCGCGAGGGGCTGCGCTGAGCAGGTCGGAGTTGGTCTGACGGGTCATGGGAACGGACTTACCCTCTTGTAGCGATTTGGGAGACCGGAGGCCGAACACCAACGGGGCGTGGCGCAATTTATGCACCGATACGAAGCGCTTGCAATAAGTGTTTTCAATAAGATGAAAATTGAACGGCTTGTTTTTTAGCGATGCCTTGTTCCCGTCGAAAACGGATGTCCGGCGGTCTCGCATATGCAAAAAACCCGCCTGGATTGCGCCAGGCGAGTTATTTTTCAAGCGTTCTTGTCGGTTACTGCGTCAGGCGCGCGGTGAGTTCGGATGCCTTTTCGCCGATATATTTGAAGGCCGCCGTCAGCTCGCTTGCATTTTCCGCGGGAAAGTAATGCTTCTCCGAAGTGGCGCAATATTTGAGCAGCGCCTGGCCCCGCGCCGGTGCCATGAAGGCGACGCTGTAAACCTCGATCTTTTCGTCGCGGGCCTTGTCGCAATATTTCTTGGTTTCGATATCCGACGAGGTGTCGTTGGATTTATTGTTGTAATAGTTGTTCTCGCCATCGGTCATGAAGACGATGTATTTGGTCGGGACCTGACCATTCTTGTTTTTATGGGCTGAATTTTCGGCATTGGAAGCAAGCTTCGTATAGGCGAGCTTGAAGGCCTGGCTCGAATCGGTGCCGCCGGTGGCGATCAGGGCGTTGACATAGACGAGCGCTGCCGCCTGTCCCCAGGCGAGATCGGTCTGGGTCTGCATGAGGTTGTTGTAGGATACGGCGCCCATGCGCACCAGCTGGGCCGTCGGATCCGCCGCCAACAGCTGGGTCAGGAGGTCGGCCGTTGCCAGCTTGAGAGCGGTAATTTTCGTCAGATAATTCTTGGCCGTGCAGGTTTTGGCGATCAATTTCTTGCCGCTGTAATAGCTGCAGTCGTAGGTGTAGGTCGGGTTGCCGGAATCGACGGTGCTGGTGTTTTCGCCCATCGAGCCGGAGCGGTCGAGTACGAGGAACATCGACAATGCGTTCTTCGATTCCGTCGAGCTTTCGGCCGTGGACTCGGTGCCGACGTCGGCAGTCTGCTTGCCGAGCAGGCGCGTCATCGGATTGAGCGGCACTGCATGCGTGAAGGTGATCGAGACCTTGAACGACTTGCCGCTGCCCAGCTGTGCGGTCTCGGTGATGGTGACCTTCGCGGCATTGGAGATATTCTCTTCACCGCCTCCGCCTGGTTCACCGGCGAGGCTCTCCGAGCTTGTGACCTGGGCTTTCAGGAAGTTCAGGGCAATGATTTCGGCGTCCGCATGGCTAACGCCCTGGCTCGCCAGAGCCGAAGCGGCGGCGAGGGCCGCAGCGTCCGTCGCGTCCTGAAACTTGTTCTTCGTCATGACCATATTGGCCATGTCGATTGCAACACCACCGGAGGCGAGGAGTATCGGAAGTACGATCGCCGTCATGATACCAAAATTGCCGGCCCGATCCGGAATGATCGTGCTTGCCCGGTGCAGCAGGCATTTTAACTTGTTCATTTTTCCACCCTCATACTGCGTGGTGCATTCCATCAGGACAACCTACAGAACAAGTCTTAGGGATCGGTGGATTGCCGCGCTAAAATTTGAATCAATGGAGAAGAATGCCGGAAATGCAGAGGGTTGGCTTCCGTTGGCCTGTCAGAAAAGGGAACACGTGGTGCTCCCATTCCGGGTCACTTGACGGGAATGACGTCGACGGCCTGTTCGGTCTTGTGGCTTCCGTAGCTTTTCAGGACACCGATGACCGGAGCGACGTCGCTGTAGTCGCGTCCGTGGCCGACGACGATGTGATCGGAACCGGCCAAAATATTATTCGTCGGGTCGAGTTCCATCCATCCGGAGGTGGTTCCGCACCACAGGCGGACCCAGGCGTGCATCGCATCCGCCCCCTCCAGCCGCTCTTTTCCCGCGGGTGGAATGGTCCGCAGGAAGCCGCTGACATAACCGGCGGGAATGCCGAGGCTGCGCAACGCGACGATCATCACATGGGTGAAATCCTGGCAGACGCCGCGCTTGATCTTGAAGGCCTCGTTGGGGGTGGTGTCCACTGTGGTCGCCTTTGGATCATAGGCGAAGTCCTTGTGGATCTTCTCGCAGATCGAAAGAGCGATCTGGCGGATGGTCATGCCGTCCTTGACAGCGACGCGCGCATAGGCGGCAATTCCCGGATCGTCGGGCAATCGCGGGCTTGGTCCGATGAAGTGATGGGGCGAATTGGCGTCAAGCGCCCAGCAATTGGCGACTTCGGTCGGAAGGCCGGCAAGTCCTGGCGAAAAATCCGCCGTCAGCGGCTGCGCATCCACCTGAACCCGCGCCTGCATGCAGATGACCAGCTTCTCATGCGCCTTGCGAAACAGGATCATCGTCGATGGATTGGCAAAGAAATCGGTGTTTTCCCGCCGCTCTTCCGGGGCAGGCTGGCAGGACACCGTGCCGGCCACCAACCGCTGTCGGTCATGCAGGGAGATGGGCAGGACGCGCACGATATGCCGGCCGCCGGAAACCGGAACTTCGTAGGCATAGGTGATCTTGAGGTTGATGTCGTAGAGCATGGAGGCCCGATCAGCCGAGATAGGTTTGCGCGAGGATATCCGACAGACGGTAAAGATCCTGCTCCAGTTGCTGGTAGACCTCGACCGTCATCGCCTCAGGCGTCATGACGGCCAGGCCCGCATGCAGGCGCATCGCCTCCCGGTAGAAGGGCGACATCTGGCCGTTGGAAAAGGCGTTGGGCAATTGCTCGACCTCCGTCTTGATCTCGTTCAGCTGATAGAGGACCGACCGCGGGTTCAGCGGGTCCAGTGCCAGAAGATCGGTGACGGTCAGCGTGGCGGTGTTGACGTTGTAGCGGCGGCGATGCGTCATGACGCTGTCGCCGATTTCGAGCAGCATGTCATAGGCTCCATCAGGCGCATCGGCCCCGGACATGTGGCCGAGCAGGCGGGTCATGTGCAGGCCGCGTTCCAGATAACGGCCGATCGACAGAAAGCGCCAGCCGGTGAAGCGGTACATGTTTTCGTGCACGAGACCGGCAAAGCCCGCAAGCTTGCGCAAGAGGATCGTCATCGCATGGGTCGCGTCGTCGCCGGCCTGGACGGTGGCCTGGAATTTTCGCGCGGTCTTGGCGAGGTCGTTGAGCGCCAGCCAGCCATCGGCGGAGAAGCGGTCGCGAATGTTGCTGGCCGAAAACAGCGCGCTGTTGATGTTGGCGAGCAGGCTCGCCGGAACCGGCTCCTTCGTGTCGATGTCGAGCGCTTCGAGATATTCGGTGACATCCTTCAGCAGCGGCATTTCGGCATTGGCGGATTCGGCGAAACGGCCGTGCCAGGCGCGCAGGATGCGCAACGCCCCTTCGGCCCGCTCGATATAGCGTCCCAGCCAGAAAAGGTTGTCGGCGGCCCGGCTCGGAAGGCTGCCCGGCATGTTGCGGCTGAAGCTTTCTTCCGCAGGCAGAAGTGTCGTCCGCTCGACCGGCTTGTCGCTGACGATCCAGACGTCCGCGGCAGATCCGCCGGCCTGCATGGCGATGGCGGCGGCATCCGCGCCGTTGCCGATGCGGGCAAAGCCGCCCGGCATGATCTTCCAGCCATCCAGGGTGCGGGCGGCATAGACGCGCAGGCTCATCGGCCGCGGCGTCAGCTTGCCGTTGACCCAGGCCGGTGTCGTCGACAGCGTCACGACTTCCTGCCCGACGAGCTTGGCGCCATCGGTCGTCAGCCAGTCGGCGATCGAAGCCTTGGCCGTATCCCGGAGCGACGAGCCGAGAACCGAGCGGCCGTTGTCGTCGAAAAACGGGCGGGTGGAATAGGCGGGGCCGATCACCATCTTCTCGATATTGTGGGCGACCTGCTCGCGCTCCGGCTGCTGGCCGCACCACCAGGTGGCGATGCTCGGCAGAAGCAGGTCCTCGCCGAGCAGGTGCCGGCAGATCGTCGGCATGAAGGCCAGGAAGGCGCGGGTTTCGAGAATGCCCGAACCCAGCGAATTGACGATCGACAGCGAGCCGGCGCGCAGCGCATCGACGATGCCGGGCGTGCCGATATGCGAACTCTGGTTCAGTTCCAGCGGATCGGCGAAGGCGGCATCGAGGCGACGCCACAGCACCCCGATGGACTTGAGGCCCGCGACGGTGCGCACCATGACGCGGCCGTCGACCACCGTCAGATCCTCGCCCTCAAGCAGCATGAAGCCGAGATAGCGGGCGATATAGGCGTGCTCGAAATAGGTTTCGTTGGCAACGCCCGGCGTCAGAACGGCGATGCGGTCGTCGGGATGCTTCTTGCGCGACTGCAGTTCGTCGCGGAAGGCGCCGAAGAAGCCGGCGAGACGGTGCACATGGGTTTCGGCGTAGACGTCGGAAAAGGCGCGGGTCGTCGCCACCCGGTTTTCGAGCGCAAAACCGGCGCCGGACGGTGCCTCGGTGCGGTCCGACAGGACCCACCAGTTGCCGTCCGGACCGCGGCCGATTTCGAAGGAACAGAAATGCAGGAAATGGCCGTCAGCCGGCTGGACGCCAACCATCGGCCGCAGGAATTCCGGATTGGAAGCCACTAGCGACGGGGGCAGGAAACCTTCGGCGACAAGCCGGTTCGGTCCGTAGATATCGGCGGCGATGCGTTCCAGAAGTTCGACGCGCTGGACGAGGCCGCGCGATACCGCCTGCCATTCGGCGTCGGCGATCAAGACCGGGATATGCGACAGCGGCCAGCTGCGCTCGGAACTGTCCTTGGCACCATAGGCCCGATAAAAGACACCGGCGTCGCGCAGGTAGCGATCGGCACGCGCGAAACGGTTGGCGAGTTCTGTTTCGTCCATCTTGCCGATGGTCGCCAGCAGGTGCTGCCAGACAGGACGTACATTGCCCTGCGTATCCAGCATCTCGTCAGCAATCCCGGGAAGCGCCGCATAGCCAAAGACCGGATCGGCTGCGATCCGGTCTGGTTGCTGCTGCGCCTCGGCCGTTTGTTTCTTCGACATTTATACCCCTGCCGGACGCCTCAGATCGAGCGTCAGCGGAAAATCGGATGATGGATGTTCCGGCTGCAGGGCATAGCTGCCTGCCGTGTGACCCCACGGCTCGAAGCGGGCCAGCCTGCGGGCTTCGGCTTCGTTGCCGTTGACCGGAAAAGTGTCGTAGCTGCGTCCGCCCGGATGAGCAACATGATAGATGCAGCCGCCGATCGAACGCTTTGACCATGTATCATAAATGTCGAATGTAAGCGGTGTGTTAACCGGCAAGGTCGGGTGCAAACCCGACGCCGGCTGCCAGGCCTTGTAGCGGACGCCGGCGACGGCGACGCCGTTCGTCCCGGTTTTGGACAGCGGCACGACACGGCCGTTGCAGGCAACGGTATACCGCTGCGGATTGGCGGTTTCGAGCTTGACCTGCAGACGTTCGACCGAGCTGTCGACATAACGGACGGTGCCGCCCGGTGCACCCTCTTCGCCCATCACATGCCAAGGTTCGAGCGCCTGGCGCAGTTCGAGCTTCGAGCCCATATATTCGACTTCGCCGCAGAAGGGGAAACGGAACTCCAGCTGCGCCTCGAACCATTCGGGCCGCAAATCGAAGCCGTTGGCACGCAGATCGTCGAGCACGTCGAGGAAATCCTGCCAGACATAATGCGACAGCATGAACCGGTCGTGCAGCGCCGTGCCCCAGCGGACAAGCTTGCCTTCGGCCGGGTTCTGCCAGAAACGGGCGATCAATGCGCGCACCAGAACCTGCTGGGCAAGGCTCATCCGGGCATTTGGCGGCATTTCGAAGCCGCGGAATTCGACCAACCCCAGCCGCCCCGTCGGGCCATCCGGCGAAAACAGCTTGTCGATGCAGATTTCCGAACGGTGGGTGTTGCCGGTGACGTCGGTCAGAAGATTGCGGAACAGCCGGTCGACCATCCAGGGAAGGGGCTGTTGACCCATGCCCGGCGTCGGTACCTGCGCCATGGCGATTTCGAGTTCGTACAGCGTGTCGTGGCGGGCCTCGTCGATCCGGGGCGCCTGGCTGGTCGGTCCGATGAACATGCCGGAGAACAGATAGGAGAGCGACGGGTGGCGCTGCCAGTGCAGGATCAGGCTCTTCAAAAGGTCCGGCCGGCGCAGGAACGGGCTGTTGTTGGGGCTGTTGCCGCCGACCACCACATGGTTGCCGCCGCCGGTGCCGGTATGGCGACCGTCGATCATGAACTTGTCGGCACCAAGCCGGGTGAGGCGGGCTTCCTCGTAGATGGCGGTGGTGATGTTGACGCAATCCTGCCAGTTGGACGCCGGATGGATGTTGACCTCGATGACGCCGGGGTCGGGTGCGACGCGCATGACGTTGATGCGCTCGTCCTGCGGCGGCGAATAGCCTTCGATGTGGATCGGCAGTCCGAGATCGGACGCGGCCTTCTCAGCCGCTGCAATCAGGTCGAGATAATCCTCGATGCGCTCCACCGGCGGCATGAAGACGCAGAGCCGGCCATCGCGAGGCTCGACGCTCATGGCGGTGCGGACCGCGCCGCGAATGTCGGCATTGGCTGCTTCCAGCACCTGCTCGACGCGCTTCTGGCGCTCTTCGGCCGCCGCCTTGCGGGAGGCCTCGGCCAAGGCGCGTGCCGGGGCGGCATAGTCCGGCAGTTCGTCCCGCGGGATCGAGGGATCGGCCTCATGGATATAGGGATATTGCGACGGCGGCACATAGGGCAGGGTTCCGAGCGGCATGCGGTAGCCGATCGGCGAATCGCCCGGAATGAGGAAAATCTTGCCGCGGCGGGTGCGCCACTTCTCGGAGATCCATTTCTGGCCGGAGGCGCGGGCGTTCCATGCCTGGACCGGCAGGATGTAACCGGTCGGCGTCGTCAGGCCGCGCTCGAACACCTTGGCGATGCGGGCGCGCTCCTCGGGGCTTTCCAGTTTGGAATTCGACGGATCGACATTCTCCGGCAGGCTGCCTTCCTTGATGATCCATTCGGCCGGATCCTCGAAGGCCGGGATGATCATTTCGGGTTCGATCTCCAGCTCGGCGGCGATGCCGTTCATCAAGGCCGAGGCTTCCTTGTCGGTCACCTTTGTGTCCTTGCCCTCGGCGGCAATCAGGTCCGGATTGTGCCAGATCGGCTTGCCGTCCTTGCGCCAGTAGAGCGAGAAGGTCCAGCGCGGCAGGCTTTCGCCGGGATACCACTTGCCCTGGCCGTAATGCAGGAAACCGCCGGGGGCGAAGCGTTCGCGCAGCCGCCGGATGAGTTCGTCGGCCTTTTCGCGCTTCGTCGGGCCGACGGCGGCGGTGTTCCATTCCTCCGACTCGAAGTCGTCGATCGAGACGAAGGTCGGCTCGCCGCCCATGGTGAGCCGCACGTCGGCGCCGTTCAGCACCTGATCGACACGTTCTCCAAGCGCGTTCAGCGCGTCCCAGCTTTCCTCGGAAAACGGCTTGGTGATGCGCGGATGCTCGGCGACGCGCGAAACCTTCATCGCGAAATCGAAGCTCGTGTTGGCGTCGCCGTAGAGGCCGCCCGAAATCGGCGCGGCATTGCGGTAATGCGGGGTGGCGGCCAGCGGAATATGGCTTTCGCCGGTCAGCAGGCCGGAGGTCGGGTCGAGACCGACCCAGCCGGCGCCCGGAATATAGACTTCGCACCAGGCGTGTAGGTCGGTGAAATCGACCTCGGTGCCGGAGGGGCCGTCGAGCGCCTTGAGGTCGGGGGCGAGCTGGATCAGGTAGCCGGAGACGAAGCGGGCGGCGAGGCCGAGATTGCGCAGGATCTCCACCAGCAGCCAGCTGGAATCGCGGCAGGAACCAAGCGCAAGGTTCAAGGTTTCCTCGGGCGTCTGGACGCCGGGCTCCATGCGGATGACGTAATTGACCTTCTGCTGCAGCTTGGCGTTCAGCCCGACGATGAAATCGATGGTGCGCATCGGCGTCAGGTCGATGGTCTTGATATAGGCTTCGAGCGCCGGGCTCATGGGCTCCGGCTGCATATAGATCTTCAGGTCATCGCGGATGTCTTCCGGGTAGACGAAGGGAAATATCTCTGCCTCTTCCTCGATAAAGAAGTCGAACGGATTGTAGACCGTCATGTCGGCGACGAGGTCGACCTCTATCTTCAGCTCGGTCACCGGATCGGGAAAGACGTAGCGCGAAAGATAGTTGCCGTAGGGGTCCTGCTGCAGCGTCACGAAATGGTTGGCGGGCGTGACCTTCAGCGAATGGCTGATGACCTTGGTCTTGGAATGCGCGGCCGGCTTCAGGCGGATGATCTGGGGGCCGAGCCGGACCGGCTTGTCATAGGCATAATGCGTCAGATGATAGATGCTGGCTTTGATCGACATGCGGATTTTTATCCCCTCGATGACAGGTCTTTGCCGTCATTGGGAAGACTTTGTGCAATGCGAAGAGAGATTGCAAGGCTCAATTCCTCACGGGAAGATTCATTCCTGTGAGGCCCGTCTGCAAGCCGGGGGATTATCGCAACTTCTGTGCGATCTCCCAGACATGGCCGGAAGGATCCGTAAAGGCCGCAGTCCGCCGACCCCAGGGCCGGTCGATCGGGCCGTTGAGTAGCGCCACGCCATCCTGCCGCAGCTTGTCGCAGACCGCATCGACGTCCTCGACACTGATGGTCAACAGCATGCGCGTGCCCGACCCCGCCGGCGTCACGGTCGAAGGGGCGACCAGTTGCGGCGCTTCGGATACGTGAAGGAGATTGACCATGGCACCGGCAAAGCCGAGCACACTGCAGACCGCATCTTCGTAGACGACTTCCGGCGAAAAGACCTTGGCGTAAAATGACCGTGCTTCCGCCAAATCATCGACAAACAGCGTTACGACCTCGATTGCATCCAATTTCATGATGATCGCCCATTTGCGCGGATATCGCGGATGAAGCCTCGATCTTTACCGAGGCTTCACCTGCTTCGTTTTATCGCTTCATCGAGACGAGATTGAAATGTGCGCCCTGCGGGTCGATACAGTTGATGATCCAGGAGCCGCCGGGCACCTCCATCGGGCCCATCAAAATCTGTCCGCCGCCGGCCTTGACGCGCTCGACCGCCGCGTCGATGGCATCGACATTGAAGTAGTAGCCCCAGTAGGGTGGGGACGGTATTTCCTCCGACTTGGTCATCATGCCGCCGAAAGCCGTTCCGCCGCTCAGGCCAAACGTCTGGTAGACCCCCATCTCGCCCATGTCGACGGCCATATCCTTGGTCCAGCCGAAGGCGGAGGAGTAAAAATCCCAGGCGCTGTTGACTTCGCCGGCCATCAGTTCGTTCCAGCCGACCTGGCCGTTGCTGCCGGGTGGAAGCTGCGGTCCCATGTCGCCGCCATCGGTGCTGAACAGAGAAAAGACGGCGCCGTGCGGGTCGGCGATGACGGCGAACCGGCCGACACCCGGGATATCGCGCGGCTGTTCGATGATGGTCGCACCCTTCGAGGCAACGTCGGCTGCCGCCTTGTCGGTATCCTCGACGCCGATATAACCCACCCAGCAGGGCGGCATGCCGGGAGCTGCGTCTTCCGGCATGTTCATCAGGCCGGCAACGCGCTGTTCGCCGGCATAGACCAGCGTGTAGTCAAAGCCGGCCATGCCGCTGTCTGCGGCCCGCCAGCCAACGACTTTCGTGTAGAAATCCGTCGCGGCCGCAAGGTCCGTGGTCATCAGTTCGTGCCAGACGAAAGTGCCGAATACATCTGCCATCATAGTCCTCCTTCTTTGATTGGGCATCGGTTCTGTTTGTTCTGCCCCGTGATCAGGCAGCGGTTTTTCTCTTGTACTCGCAAGCCATGACAGGTTTCCAAGTGCCGTCGGCCGCTTGGGTGATGGATGATAATTTGCGTGTATCGGCGTCGATGACGGTGATGATGTCGCGATACAGGGCGACGCGTCCCGGGTCGTTCGGGTCCGGACCTTCGCATTCGAGCATCATGACCATGCGTCCTTCGCTGCCGCCTTCCATCGGGCCGCTAGTTTCCGCCAGAATCCAGCCGCCGCCGATGGCGCGCGTCTCTTCGCGCCATGCCGGATGATCCTTCATGTTGAAGGTGACGTCCCATTGCCCTACGAGCTGTTCGAGCCAGGCGGATTCCTTACCGGATGTTTCCGTCATCGCATTTCTCCCTTGCCGTTCTGGGTTACGCGGTCAGGCGCAGCACGAATGCGCCTTGGGCGCCTGTTCATACTCGTCGTGACGCTTCACGAAGCTCAGCGTTCCCGTCTCGTTGCGGCCTTTGGGTGCACGGTCGAGGATCATCAGCGTCGTCAGGATTTCCTCGCCGCCGCGGGCATAGTCGGAATAGGTGTGGTAGACATTGCCCGCCTCGTCGCGGATGAAGGCGCTCATGCCCGGCAGTTCGTCATTGGCCTGGTCGCCCGATATTTCCCCGAAATTGTAGAAGACCTTGCCGCTGTCCAGTTCCTCCTTGGTGAAGGAGACGTGGTAGTCGAAATTGAAGTCGCTGCCGAAGGAGGACACCCAGGGGAATTTCCAACCCATGCGCTTCTTGTAGGCTTCGATCTTGTCGAGCGGCGCGCGCGAGACGGTGACATAGGTCACGTCGTGATTGTTGAGATGCGCAAGCGTTCCATCGATATGGTCCGACAGAAACGAGCAGCCGGGGCAGCCGGCCTCCCAGTCGGGACCGAACATGAAATGATAGATCATCAGCTGGCCGCGGCCGTCGAACAGGTCGGCAAGCGTCCTCTTGCCGGTCGGGGTGTCGAATGTATAGGTCGTGTCGACCTTCACCCAGGGCAGGGCCTGCCGTTCGGCGCGGATCCTGTCGCGCAGCCGGGTTTCCTCTTTTTCCGTTGCCAGAAGCGCCCGGCGCGCCTCCAGCCATTCCTCGCGTGATACAACCGGATTGTTCAACATCGTTCATTCCTCCTCAGAAATCGCGTTTCGTTCCGCTTGACTGAATAGGTTGATATCAACATTATTGTGCCATGTCAAAACCCATCGTGATTCCTTTTGAAACGACGCTGCTGGTTCGCGATACCTGTTTGTGCCTGCATGTGCAGCGTGCGGCGCGGGCTTTGGCACGGCGTTTCGACGAGGCGCTGCGGCCTTTCGAGCTGACCAATGGCCAGTTTTCGCTGCTGATGTCGCTCAATCGACCGGAGCCGCCCGGCATGGCGCCGGTGGCCTCGCTGCTCGCCATGGACCGCACGACGCTGACCGCGGCGCTGAAGCCGCTCGAGAGGCGGGGACTGGTGGAGTTGTTGGTGGATCCGAAGGACCGCCGTTCGAAGCGCCTGCGCTTGACCCCCCGCGGCCATGCGGTGCTGGCGGATGCGGTTCCAGTCTGGAAGAGTACCCATGCCGATGTCGACGCGCTCTTGCCGGGTCAGGACGGGCCTGACAGACTGCGGAGCGATCTCAAAGCGCTGGCCTGATATTTCCAAGCATACCGCGAAAACATGGAGGAGATTGCGCATGAGGATGATTTTCGTAAACCTGCCGGTGAAGGACCTGGAGGCGTCGAAGGCCTTTTTTGGCGGGCTGGGCTACAGTTTCAATCCCGATTTTTCCGACGACACAGCCGCGTGTATGGTGATCTCGGAGAGCATCTTCGTCATGCTCCTCACGCATCCGAAATTCCAGGGTTTCATCAACGGTGACATCAGCGATGCGCACACGACGACCGAGGTGCTGACTGCTCTGTCTGCCGAAAGCCGCGAGGAGGTCGATGGCATTCTCGCCAAGGCGCTCGCCGGCGGCGCCAAGCCATGGAAGCCGAACATCGACCTCGGCTTCATGTACGGTTGCAGTTTCCAAGACCTCGATGGCCATGTCTGGGAATATTTTCACATGGCGCAGCCGGCCTGAAAAAAGACGCCGTGCCATCGGTTCGCACGGGGAAGGCGGCAGCTTTCCCGACGTTTTTTACGTCGGTCCGGTCTTGCCGCGACCAAGGCCTTCCAGCACCCGACCGACAAGATCGGTTGCCTCACGCAGATCGCGCGTGCCGATCTCAGCGCCCAGCGCGTCTGCCCATTCCGTCTG
This sequence comes from Hyphomicrobiales bacterium, assembly GCA_900472785.1. Taxonomy (GTDB): domain Bacteria; phylum Pseudomonadota; class Alphaproteobacteria; order Rhizobiales; family Rhizobiaceae; genus Pararhizobium. The sequence continues at coordinate 83,350 of UCJH01000040.1, forward strand.
GCGTGATTTGATCTCTGCGAGCGCGGTTGCACCCTTGGGTGTGATCGCCAGAAGCTTGGCGCGCTGATGGGCGGGATTGTCCTCGTAGCGCGTCAGCCCTTCCGCTTCCAGCACGTCGGCGATGCGCTGGATCCCCTGTCTCGCTTGTCCCAGCGCCCGTCCGACATCGGCGACCGTCATGGTCCCATGGCTCGCCGCAGCCAGAACCTGCCAGCGGGCGCTCGTCTGGCCGGATGGCTTGGCAAGCGCGTCCCCGGCTGCGGTCAGGTGTCCCGCCAGACGCAGAACCGCGATCGAAAAGGACGCAAAGGCATCAGCGGCCTCACTGCGTGGCGGATTTTTCATGTTGACAACATATTGTCAATTTGAGATGGTGCCGTCATGACAATATGTTGTCATTGTTCGCCGGCATATGCAAGGGAGATGACCGAATGAAAATGACCTACAAGGGAAGCTGCCATTGCGGCAAGGTACGCTACGAGGTGGATCTCGACCTGGAATTGGGGACAGGGCGATGCAACTGCTCGATCTGCTCAAAGAAACGCTGGTGGGGCGCGATGGCCAAGCCCGAGGATTTTCGGCTTCTGTCCGGCGCGGAGGAATTGTCCGACTATCAGTTTGGCACCATGAGCGGACATCACCGTTTTTGCCGGACCTGCGGCATTTCTGCCTTCGGCGACGGTTATGTCGAGGAGATCGGCGGTGCCTATTGCTCGATCAATGTTGCCTGCCTCGATGGTATAGAGCAGGCGGATCTCGCGGCGTTGCCCATTACCTACATGGACGGACGTAACAACAATTGGTGGAACGCCCCGGCGGAGACGCGCCACCTTTAAATCCAAAATGAAATGGCCCGCCTATTGAGCGGGCCTTTCTCGTTCAGAGATTTTCAAACTCGCCGAGATCGCGGACCGCGCCGCGGGCAGCGGAGGTTGCGAAAGCAGCATAGGCCTTCAGCGCCTGGGTGACCTTGCGCTTGCGCGGCTTGGCCGGCTTCCAGCCCTTGGCGTCCTGCTCAGCGCGGCGGGCGGCAAGCTCGCTCTCGGTGACCCGCAGCGAGATCGTGCGGTTCGGGATGTCGATATCGACCATGTCGCCTTCGCGCACCAGGCCGATCGTGCCGCCTTCCGCCGCTTCGGGAGAAACGTGGCCGATCGAAAGACCGGACGTGCCGCCGGAGAAACGGCCGTCGGTGATCAGGGCGCAGGCCTTTCCGAGGCCCTTCGACTTCAGGTAGCTGGTCGGATAGAGCATTTCCTGCATGCCCGGTCCGCCGCGCGGGCCTTCGTAGCGGATGACCAGCACGTCGCCGGCCTTGATTTCGTTCGACAGCAGCGCCTTGACGGTGTCGTCCTGGCTTTCGAACACGCGGGCCGGACCTGAGAATTTCAGGATCGATTCATCCACGCCGGCCGTCTTCACGATACAGCCGTCCAGCGCGATGTTGCCCTTGAGAACCGCGATGCCGCCGTCCTTCGAGAAGGCGCTTTCGGCCGAGCGAATGGCGCCGGACTGGCGGTCCAGATCAAGGTCCGCCCAGCGGTTGGACTGGCTGAAGGCCTGCGTCGTGCGCACGCCGCCGGGGGCCGCCATGAAGAAGTTGCGGACGCTTTCGGAGTTCGTGCGGCTGATGTCCCACTTGTCGAGCGCATGGCCCATCGAGGTGGCGTGGACCGTCGGCTCGTCGCGGTTGATCAGGCCGGCGCGATCGAGCTGTCCGAGAATAGACATGATGCCGCCGGCGCGATGGACATCTTCCATGTGCACGTCGTTCTTGGCGGGAGCGACCTTGCAGAGCACCGGCACCTTGCGGCTCAGCGCGTCGATGTCGTCCATGGTGAAATCGACGCCGCCTTCATGGGCGGCCGCGAGGATGTGCAGCACCGTGTTGGTCGAGCCGCCCATGGCGATATCGAGCGCCATCGCATTTTCGAAGGCGGCCTTGGTGGCGATGGAGCGCGGCAGGGCCGTTTCGTCGTCCTGCTCGTAATAGCGGCGGGCGAGATCGACGATCAGATGGCCGGCCTCGACGAACAGGCGCTTGCGGTCCGAATGGGTGGCGAGCGTCGAGCCGTTGCCGGGCAGCGACAGGCCGAGCGCCTCCGTCAGACAGTTCATCGAATTCGCCGTGAACATGCCGGAGCATGAGCCGCAGGTCGGGCAGGCCGCTTCCTCGACCGCCTGGACTTCCTCGTCGGTATAGTGATCGTCGGCGGCCATGACCATGGCGTCGACGAGGTCGAGCGCCTGCAGCTTGCCCTTCAGTATCGCCTTGCCGGCTTCCATCGGGCCGCCGGAGACGAAGATGACGGGAATGTTGATGCGCATCGCAGCATTCAGCATGCCGGGCGTGATCTTGTCGCAATTGGAGATGCAGACCATGGCATCGGCGCAGTGGGCGTTGACCATGTACTCGACGCTGTCGGCGATGAGGTCGCGCGACGGCAGCGAATAGAGCATGCCGTCATGGCCCATGGCGATGCCGTCATCCACGGCGATCGTGTTGAATTCCTTGGCGACGCCACCGGCGGCCTCGATTTCACGCGCAACCAGCTGGCCGAGGTCCTTCAGATGGACATGGCCCGGCACGAACTGCGTGAATGAATTGACCACTGCGATAATGGGCTTGCCGAAATCGCCGTCCTTCATGCCTGTCGCGCGCCAAAGGCCGCGGGCGCCGGCCATGTTGCGGCCGTGGGTGGTGGTGCGGGAGCGATAGACTGGCATAGGCGTCTTCCTTGAAGCGCGTGGGTGGATAGCGGACATAGATAGGAACGGCCGCCTCGCGATTGCAGGGGTTCCTAGCGCAAATGTGGCCGGCCGTCACTGTCACTCTAGCATGAAACCGTCCATTCTTGACGCGTTCCCAGCTGAAAATCGTGCTTTTTTGCCTGCGGACAGGGCAGGGGGAGCGCCAATGCGGAGATAAAACCACCGTCGCACGGCAGCAGCAGCGTCGCCAAACGGCCAATAATAATCAATTTCACGTTGAATCTCTTTTGGTTTCCCGTCTGTCGAAAAGTAAAGATTTCATCCGCTGAAATAAGTGTCGCCGAAAGAAAGAATAAAAAAACCTCCTGAATCGTCCTTCTGCATAGGCGTGCTGAAGTCATGGTGAGTTCAATCCCGCGACTACACCTGAGAGCTTCCGCCCTTATGAAAGGAGCGACTATGCATAAAATATTTTCAGCCATCGGCGCTGCAGCCATTGCATTCGGTATCGGTTTCACGGCTGCTGCCCCGGCAACGGCAGCCCCGCTGATGCCCGTGCAGATCGAAACCAAATCCGACGTCGAAAGCATCAACCATCGCGGCTACTGGCATCGCCGGCATTACTACCGCCATGGTTACGAGCGGCGTCATCATCGCAATTACGGTTATCGCCGCCATCATCAGCGCGGCGACTACTACGATGGCGTCGACGGGCGGCGCGGCTACGGCCATCGCCGTCATCACGGCTACTATCCGCGGTTCGGCATCTATTTCGACTGAGCGTCGTTTGGCGACGGCGGGTACGGATATCCGTGCCCGCCGGGCTTTTCCCAACGATGTTTTCTTTTGATGCGGTCGCCGGCGGGTCGTTTCGCTGTTTACCGAAATACGCAGTGTTCACCGATCATCGTCTTCTGTGTGTGAACGACAAGGCCCATATTGTCTTCAACACTCAAGGTTTCCGTGGGGCTGAAATGACAAGAGAACCGCTTTTCAAAATTGGCGACTTTGCGATCTGGTCGCTCATCCTGGGCAGCGTCATCGGCTACCAGCTCTGGATCCATGAGAGCGCCGCCCCCTTAACCACGATCGTTGCCGCCGTCGAAGGCGTGGCAGGATAAAGCCTTTCGCAGCCGGGCCATCGCGGCACCCGTTTCCACCGTCTGAAAATAAAACCGATAGGTCATTTGTTGCGTCTCGACGCACAACCCATTGCACTATATTTTCGGTGGCACACCGAAAAATAGAGGTGATTTGTTTTGACGAGCGAAACCGCACTGCCAGCCGCAGCCTATCAGGCATTGTTTGAATCAGCGCCCGGTCTTTATCTCGTCCTCACGCGCGAATTCAAGATCGTCGCCGTCAGCGCCGCCTATCTCGAGGCGACGAAGACCAGCCGCGATGCGATCATAGGGCGCGGCATCTTCGACATCTTTCCCGACAATCCGGACGACCCTGAAGCGACAGGCGTGCGCAATCTGCGCGATTCGCTGCAGCGTGTGGTCGAGACCGGCCGCGGCGATACGATGGCCGTGCAGCAATACGACATCCGCAAACCTGAATCGGAAGGCGGCGGCTTCGAGGAACGGTTCTGGAGCCCCTTCAACAAGCCGGTCCTGAATGAGGCCGGAGAGATTGCCTTCATCATTCATCGCGTCGAGGACGTGACGGAATTCATCCGGCTCAAACGCCAGGGCAGCGAACAGAGGAAGGTCAACGACCAGCTGCGAACACGCGCCGAAAAGATGGAATCCGAGATTTTCCAGAGGGCGCAGGAGGTTGGAGAAGCCAATCGCAAACTGCGCGAGCTCGACCGGCTGAAGACCAGCTTCTTCGCCAATATCAGCCATGAACTGCGCACGCCGCTCACCCTTGTGCTCGGGCCTGTCGGCAAGCTTCTCGCCGCGCCGGATCTCGACGGTGCGGCACGCCGGGATCTGGAGGTGATCCAGAGAAACGCGCGTATCCTGCTCAAGCAGGTGAACGACCTGCTCGACATTTCGAAGCTCGAAGCCGGCCGGTTCGAGATGGACTACGTGCGCACCGACCTTGCCCGCCTCGTCAAGCTTCTGGCATCGAATTTCGAGACGGTGGCGAGCGATCGCGACATTCGCTACGAGGTTGTCGTTCCGGCGCCGCTGGTCATGGATGTCGATCATGAGAAGATCGAGCGTATCCTGCTCAACCTCCTGTCCAATGCATTCAAGTTCACGCCGGGCGGCGGCACCGTGCGGATTTCGCTGGAGAAGAGCGAGAACAGGGCGATCCTCAATATCGACGATACGGGGCCGGGCATTCCGCTTGAAGCGCGCGAGGCGGTTTTCGAGCGGTTCCATCAGCTTGATCGCGAGCATGCGCCGCAAAAGGGCGGCACGGGGCTTGGCCTTGCCATCGTCCGTGAATTCGTGAACCTCTGTCGGGGCAGCGCGCGGGCCGGGTCCAGCCCGCAGGGCGGAGCACGCTTTACCGTAGAGCTTCCGTTTCAGGCCCCGCCGGGCACGTCGGTGCGGGAGGATGACGCCGTCGTTGACAGTGGCGCCGACGTGTCGCTGCTGACCGGATCGGGCAGTCCGTCGGCCCGGCTCGTCGCATCCCAGTCCATGCCGGTCGGCAGCGCGCTCGTCCTGCTCGTCGAGGACAATCCAGACATGCGCGGCTATATCGCCGGCCTGCTATCGGACGCCTATCGTATCGAAATGGCGTCGAACGGAAAGGATGGCCTGGAGAAGGCGCGCCAGCTCCTGCCGGACATCATCGTGACCGACGTCATGATGCCGGTCATGACCGGCGACGAGATGGTACGGCAATTGCTGGCCGATCCCGTCACCCGGGATATACCGGTGCTGATGCTGACGGCGAAGACCGACGACCAGCTGCAGATGGAAATGTTGCGCGAGGGCGTCGGCGACTATATCGCCAAGCCGTTCGGCATGGAGGAGTTTCGCGTCAAGGTCGAGCGGCTGACGGCCGAGCGCCGGCGCACCATCGCCGAGCGTGCCGTCCTGCTGCAGAAACTCCTGAAATCGAACCAGGACCTCGAGCGGTTCGCCTATGCGACCGCCCACGACCTGCGATCGCCGCTGCGCTCCATCGACGTGCTCGCCCAATGGGTCGAGGAGGATGCGGAGGGGACGCTGCATCCGCAAAGCGTCGAACACCTGCAGAAGCTGCGCCAGCAGATCAAGCGCATGGAAAAGCTGCTGCGCGATATGCTGGATTATTCCACGCTGGACCAGGCTTCAGATCGCACGGACGAGATCGTCAAGGGAGGCGCGCTGCTCAATGACATTCTGGCACTGCTCGATCCGCCGGCCGGATTTGACGTGCAGGCATCGGACGCATTCCGCAAATTATCCCTCCAACGGATGCCGCTGCAGCAGGTGTTTTACAATCTGGTCCAGAACGCGATCCGGCACCATGACGGCGAGACCGGCCGGATCGATCTCGACGTCGAGACCGTGGGCCCGCGCTATGCCTTCACCGTCTGCGACGACGGGCCGGGCATCGACCCGAAGTATCACCAGAAAATCTTCGACATGTTTCAGACTCTGAAACCAAAATCGCAAAAAGACAGCAGCGGGATGGGTTTGGCATTGATTCAAAAGCTCGTTTCCATGCACGGTGGCGAGGTGACGCTGGAATCAGCGCCGGGAAAGGGCGCCTGCTTCCGGTTTACCTGGCCGCGCCTTTCGGCCCAGGAACAGCGGCAGCAGGAGGACAGACACGGATATGCCTGACAAGAATGTTGATGTGCTGATCGTCGAGGACAGTGAAATCGATATGCAGGCGGTTCTGCGTGCCTTTCGCAGGGCCAATATCACCAGCCAGACGCATCAGGCCTGCGATGGCGTCGAGGCGCTCGACATGCTGCGGGGGACGGGCGGCAGGCTGCCGCTGCCGCAACCCTGCCTGATCCTGCTCGACATCAACATGCCGCGCATGGACGGCATCTCCATGCTCGACGAACTGCGCGACGACGAAGACATCCGCGACAGCATTGTCTTCATGCTGACCACCTCCGGTCACGTGGCGGACCGGAAGGCGGCCTACGAGCGCAACGTCGCCGGCTATTTCCTGAAAGAGAACCTCGCGCCGCTGGTCGAGATGCTGAAACCCTACTGCCAGGGCAACGAATTTCCCATTTGAGGGCGCAAGACGGCCGTCAGCGACGAGATGGGGCGGGACGTGCGCACCGGGCGCCGGGATGATGCAAATCCATGATAGTTTTACTTGACCGGATGCTTTGCGCAAAAGCAAAGGGCTCAGCGACGTCTCGCTAAGCCCTTGAAAAGGATGGTGGGCGTGACAGGGATTGAACCTGTGACCCCTACGATGTCAACGTAGTGCTCTCCCGCTGAGCTACACGCCCATCCGATGTCGGCGCATAGATCACAAAACCTCTTGTGGCGTCAATAGCCTTTTACCGGCTTTTTGCCAGGAAGTTTTGCGACCTTCCGGACGCCTTGCACGGCAGGCTTATGCGGCCAGCATTTTGTTTACTTCGTCCACCAGATCGCGCAGATGGAACGGCTTCGACAGGACCTTGGCATCCTTCGGCGCTTTCGAATCAGGGTTCAATGCAACGGCGGCGAAGCCGGTGATGAACATGACCTTGAGATCCGGATCCAGTTCCGTCGCGCGGCGCGCCAGCTCGATGCCATCCATTTCCGGCATGACGATGTCGGTCAGGAGCAGGGAGAAGGGTTCTTCGCGCAGCCGGTCATAGGCGCTGGCGCCATTGTCGTACGACATCACCTTGTAGCCGGCCTTTTCCAGGGCCTTCACGAGAAAGCGGCGCATGTCGTTGTCGTCTTCGGCAAGGAGGATTTTTGGACTCATGGGTTCAGCCGTTGCTACTTCCATCTAAATGTTGGGAATTGCGGAGCCTTCATGAAACCGCATGTGGGTAAATATCCGGTGAAGACTTGAGGTCAAGTCCTCGTGCCCGTCGGGATCGACTATGGACACAGATGCCACCAACTGGCAACATACACGAAGCACCCAGATTATGACATGGTAAAAAAGGGCTCAGATGGCGGACGACGTCTGCGAAACCGACCTGTTCGAGGTCCGAGAGCCGAAAACGCAGCGTATCCCCTTCGTTTTCAATTCTCCCCACAGCGGTAGGGTCTATCCGGCGGATTTTCTTCGACAGTCGCGCCTGGACGCCATGTCCATCCGCCGCTCGGAAGATCACTATGTCGACGAACTGTTCCATTTCGTAACGGATCTCGGCGCGCCGCTTCTGATGGCGCATTTCCCGCGGGCTTTTCTCGATGTCAATCGCGAACCCTACGAGCTCGATCCGCGGATGTTCGATGGCCCCTTGCCGCCGCACGCCAATATCAGCTCCATGCGCGTTGCCGGCGGTCTCGGCACGGTGCCGCGGCTGGTGGCGGAAAACATGGAGATTTACGGGCGGCGCCTTCCCGTCGACGAGGCGCTGACGCGCATCGAGCAAATCTACAAGCCCTACCATGCCTGCCTGCGACGCCTGATCGCCCGGACGCATGTGCAGTTCGGCCTGTCGGTGCTGATCGATTGCCATTCCATGCCGGGCAATATCCGGGTGGCCGGCAGCAGCCAGCGTCCGGATTTCATCATCGGCGACCGGTACGGCACCAGTGCCTCGGCCGAGTTGTCGCGCACCGCCGTGGCGTTGCTTGAGGATTTGGGCTTCTCCGTCGCCCGCAACAAGCCCTATGCCGGCGGCTTCATCACCGAGCATTACGGACGCCCGGCGCGGGGGCTGCATGCCCTGCAGATCGAGATCAATCGCGGGCTCTATGTCGATGAGACGTCGCTGCGCAAAAAGCCGGGTTTCGCGGAGCTCGCGCTTGCGATCGCGACTTTCCTTTCGGGCCTGGCGACACATGTCGAAGCCTATCCCGAAACCACGGCGCTCGCTGCCGAATAGGCCATTCTCCGACGATTTCTGCAGGAAACGCACACTCGGGCGGGCGCGTCTGATGGATGTGGAACTGAGGGCATTTGGCGATCAAAAGGCCAAAAAAAACCGCGCCTGTGGCGCGGCTAAGTCTAGGGAGGAAACACCCAAGGAGGGTATTTACAGCCACAAGTGACTGTAAGAAAAAATTAATATTGCAGCGCACCATTGTCAAGCGGAAAACCGGGTTGCCTTCGCAGTGCGGCAATTTTGGCCGTGAGCAATTTCTCAGGTTTCGGACAAAAATACACAATTTTGACGCTGAATGAGGGACGTGCATCCGATTCCGCGACACGGTTGAGCGATTTTAAAGCGCAGGTGCGATATTTTTTCGTTTTTGCCGCGATTGTTTTTCTTTTCAAAAAAATGGTCTAAGCAGGATCAACGCCCCTCCATCCTTTCAAGACGAGGTTCCATGCTTCCGGATCGTGACTTTTTCAATCGTCTCGCGGATGCCGCGAAGGCGGAGACCCTGCCGCGGTTCCGCAGCGGCACCAGCGTTGCCAACAAGGAGGCCGGCGGTTTCGATCCGGTCACAGAGGGCGACCGCGCCGCCGAAGCGGCGATCCGTGCGCTGATCGAGGCGCATTTCCCCGATCACGGCATTCTGGGTGAAGAGTTCGGAAATGTCGGTCTCGACCGCGACTATGTCTGGGTCATCGACCCGATCGACGGTACACGCGCCTTCATCTCGGGGCTGCCGGTCTGGGGAACGCTGATCGGCCTCTACCACAAGGGCGACGCCGTCATGGGACTGATGGATCAGCCCTTTACCGGAGAGCGGTTCTTTGCCGACGGACGGCAGGCGTTTTACAACGGTCCGGGCGGCGACAAGGTGATAACGACGCGTCCGTGCAAGGACCTTTCCGAAGCGATCCTGTTCACGACTTCTCCACATCTCTACAAGGACGACATCAAGACCCGTTTCGAGACGGTGCAGGACAAGGTGCAACTGGCGCGCTACGGCTGCGATTGCTACGCCTTTGCGCTGCTTGCCTCCGGCCATATCGATCTGGTCATCGAATGCGGGCTGAAGCCCTATGATGTCGGCGGCCTCATACCGCTCATCGAACAGGCGGGCGGCATCGTTACCGACTGGAACGGCGGCCCGGCCGAAATGGGCGGCGAGATCATCGCTGCCGGCAGCGCCGAAATCCATGCGCAGGCGCTGGCCATCCTCAAGGGCTGAGGCCTCGCCGTAGCTGCTCTACTCCGCGGCGCCGGCGAGGTCGGCCATGTCCTCGTCGCTGCCGGGGATGAACGCCTCGATCGCGGCGATCGCCTGGGCGCGATAGTGGTCGGCCTCCTGCAGCAGTTCATGACGCGCACCATCGATCGGGATCATGTGCCCGGCGCGGAAATTCCGGGCGATATTCTCGACCGCCAGATGCGGCACCAGCCTGTCCTGCGTCGGTGCGAGCACGATCGTCGGCACGCGGATCGTCGTCAGGTGCTCGCGCCGCGAGACGCGCCGGATAGCCTTGAACGTCTCGTGCAGCCAGCGCGCCGTCGGCGGCCCCATGGCCAGCTGCGGCCGCGCAGTCGTCAAGGCCGTGTTGCGGGCAAAGCGACGCGGATCGCTGGTCAGCAGGTTCTTCTCGAAGGGCAGCGAACCACGATCGCGCTTCAACGGCAGGAAACCGAGGCCGACGGCGCTGAGCGTGGCTGCAAGAACGCCGATCAGTCCCTGGCCGATGGCTTGCGCGCCGAGCGCCACGAACGGGGCGCAGACGACCAGCCGGTCGATGCGGCTTGCCATCAGCGGTGCGTGCGACAGCGCAATCAGCGCACCCATGGAATGGGCGACCATGAAAAAGGGCAGGCGCGTATCGGGCAGCACGATCTGCTCGAGAAAGGTCGAGAGATCCTTTTCATAGTCAGCGAAACGTCGGACATGGCCACGTCGCGGTTCCTTCAGCATCCGGTCCGAGCCGCCCTGGCCGCGCCAGTCGAAGGTGGCGACCCAGAGGCCGCGGGCGTTGAACTCGGAAATCGTCTCGTAGTACTTCTCGATGGATTCGTTGCGGCCCTGCAGAAGCACGACCGTGCCGCGGGCCACCTGTGCATCGCTGCGAAAGATCGCATAGCGGATTTTCTTGCCGTCGACGCCGGTGAAGAAACCCGCCGTTATATTGCCGGGCGCCGAATGGGGCATGGGGTTTTCAATCGAGGAGTAGAGGATGTCCGTCATGGGCAGGGGATCGTCCGCACGTCTGGCTGGCAAAGGTCTGATGTCCAAGGGATAGGCCCTGGTTCCCGGCGCGTCAAAGAAAAAAGGCCGGAAACGGTGGGCGAACCCGATGCCGTTCCGGCCCTACAAAGCTGAAGGAGAAGGGACATTCACTTCAGCGCCGGAACATTTTCGTTCCGATGATGAGGTTTTACGCGAGACCGAATGAATACGGGCCGAACCGCTCGTTCATCGACGGTTAATCTGCGGCCGAAAACGATTGTCGGAAAGCTGAAAAAAACCTCTTGAAGCCGGCAAAATCAATTCCCATCTGTTGATCACGGTTGCCGAAGACGGGGCCGTATAACCGGTTCTGCCGCAGCCTTTGAATGGGGTGGCAGCGCCTTCAACGCAAACTCGTTGCTCTCAAGAGGACACCATGCGTCACGTTGATTTTTCCCCTCTCTATCGTTCCACCGTCGGCTTCGACCGGCTTTTCACCATGCTCGACAGCCTCGGCCAGCCGGACCAGTCGCAGACCTATCCGCCCTACAACATCGAGCGGACGGGCGATAACACCTACCGCATCACCATGGCCGTTGCCGGTTTCGACGAAAGCGAGCTTTCGATCGAAGCGCGCGAGCACACGCTGACGGTGAAGGGCGAAAAGAGCGAAGACGCCGCCACCGAGAACCAGTTCCTCTATCGCGGCATTGCCAAGCGCGCCTTCGAGCGCCGCTTCCAGCTGGCCGAATATGTGGAAATCCAGTCGGCTTCGCTGAAGAACGGTCTGCTGCATATCGACCTGCTCCGTGAAATCCCGGAAGCGGCCAAGCCGCGCCGCATCGATATCGTCGCGGCCCAGGGGGCTGCGAAGCAGATCGAAGCGACCCAGATCGAAGGCAGCGCTCACTAAGCGCCTGAAACCATCTGGATATGACGAGGCGGCGTCCGAAAGGGCGCCGCTTTTATTTTTAGGCCTGCGTTGCAACGGGGACCGCTTCGGCTTCCAGTCTGCGGCCACGCTCGGCATATTTCTGGGCAATGACGGCGCAGGCCATCAGCTGGATCTGGTGGAACAGCATCAGCGGCAGCACGATGCTGCCGATGCTCTGTCCGGCAAAGATGACATTGGCCATGGGTACGCCGCTGGCGAGGCTTTTCTTCGAGCCGCAGAAGGTGATGGTGATCTCGTCCTGTCGCGAAAAGCCCAGCAGCCGGCTGCCGAACATGGTAACGACGAGAACGATCGCCAGAAGCAGGATGTCCAGTCCGATGACAACCGCGAGGTCGCGGATCAAGAAGGTGTGCCAGAGGCCCTCGGTCACCGCTTCGCTGAAGGCGAGATAGACGACCATCAGTATCGAGCCGCGATCGACAGGCATCAGCAGCGTCTTGCGGGCGCGGATGAAGGCGCCGATCCAGGGCTGAAGGATCTGGCCGAGGATAAAGGGCGCCAACAGCTGCAGCAGGATTTGCTCCAGAGCGCCAAAGGAAAACCCACCCTGGCCGCTGGCCGTGAACAGCAGCCCGACGAGCAACGGCGTCAGGAACATGCCGAGGATGTTGGAGGCGGAGGCGGCGCAGATCGCTGCCGGCACGTTGCCGCCAGCCATCGAGGTGAAGGCGATCGACGACTGCACCGTCGAGGGAAGCAGGCAGAGGAACAGGAGGCCGGCATAGAGCGCCGGCGGCAGCACCGATTCGGGGACGAAGCCGGCAGCGAGACCAAGCAGGGGAAACAGGCCGAACGTCGCGGCAAGGATGGCCAGATGCAGCTTCCAGTGCAGGAGACCGGCGATCACGACATCACGCGACAGCCTGGCGCCATGCAGGAAGAACAGGAGCCCGATGGCAACCTTCGTTGCCAGCGCAAATCCGTCTGCCGGCGCACCGGAAATCGGCAGTATGGAGGCGAAGCCGACCGTCAGGATGAGCAGGATCGTGAAGGTGTCGGGCAGGAAGCGGCGCATGGAATCTCTTCAATTGTTGCTCGCCGCAACCTTTCATTTGCCGTTGCGCTTAGCAAGACGCCAGAAATTGCGTGACATCATCCTCGCTGGTCGCAAAGCTGGTGACGAGACGGTAGAGGCCTTCGTCGCCGGCCATGGTTGCGGCAACCTCCTGCGGTGCGGGCCAGTCGTAGAAGACGGCGCCCTTGTCCTGCAGGTTTTTAGCAGTCGCGGCGCTCAGAATGACGAAAAGTTCGTTGGACCCGGAGGGCCAGGCGAGCCTTGCGGAAGAGGATATGTCTATGCCTTCGGCCAGTTTTGAAGCCATGGCATTGGCGTGCCGGGCGAGGTCGAGCCAGAGATCGTCGCGCAGATAGGCGTCGAACTGGGCGGCGATGAAACGGGATTTCGAAAACAGCTGGGCCGAGCGCTTGCGCAGGTAGCTCATCTCACGCGCCTTGGTGGTGTCGAACAGGATGAGCGCCTCGGCGCACCAGCAGCCGTTTTTCGTGCCGCCGAAGGAAAGCAGATCGACGCCGCTTTTCCAGGTCATTTCCGCCGGCGTCGCGCCGAGCGTCACCAGTGCATTGGCAAAGCGCGCGCCGTCCATGTGCAATGGCAGCTCATTGGCCTTGGCGATGGCGGAGATTTCCCGGATTTGGTCGAGCGAATAGACCGTACCGGCCTCCGTTGCCTGCGTCAGGGTGATCGCCATCGGCTGGCCGCCATGCACGCCGCCACTTTGCGTGCGGCGGATTTCGCTCGTGAGGATTTCCGGATCCATCCGGCCGAGAAGGCCACCGACAGGCGCAAGCCGGCTGCCGTGGGAAAAGAACTCCGGCGCGCCGCACTCGTCGGCGTTCACATGGGCATGGGTGTGGCAGAAAGTGTGGCCGCCCGGCCGGTTGGCGCTGGCGATCGCCAGCGAGTTGGCGGCCGTTCCCGTACCCACGAAGAAAACGGCAACCTCCCGCTCAAAGATTTCCGAAAGCTTTTTTTCCACCGCTTTATCCAGATCGCTCGTGCCATAGGCCGAGGCAAAACCGCCTGCTGCCTTGACGAGGCTTTCGGCGATCACGGGATGGGCGCCCGCCCAGTTGTCGGAGGAGAAAATCATCGTCATTCCTGTTTTTCGTGACGCGGATGCGTCGGCTCGGTGCGGGATCGGACAATAGTGGTCCAGACGGCAGCGTCAAAGTGCGATCATACCAGCAGGACATTTCCAGACCATTTTGAAACCAAATGAAAGATTGCGCCGCTATTTTGAAATAAAATTACAAAACCCGGCAACTATCCGCAATCTTCCGAAAAACTCTTTGAAGATTTTGTGATAACGCCCCTTGCAGGCGAACCGGCTTTCTGGCATAGAGCCTATGAAATAGGACAGTCTTGCTGTCCTATTTCGGTCTCCAGACCGGAAATCGCCGGAAGGCCCCGCTGAACGCCGGGCACCCGGCCGTAACCCGGCGCTGTCTGCGGGTGCATTTCATCTGCCTGATAACGCCGGTGTCTACAATGGTCGCGGACAATCCTGACGGCTGCAGCCATGCTTCATTTGCGACCGAGTCAGGATCATGCAACGATAATGCCAGTTCGGGCTTCATGGACGATATGTCCACGGAAGCGGATGCCGATTGCGGGACTGCCCGGATGAGCCGGGCACAACAGGAGGGAAGACGATGACGGATTTTACGCCATCCCAAGATGCAAAACTCGATCTCGTGCGCCAGACGGCGACGGTCGAGCGCACACCCGAATTCCGCGGCATGCCGAAGAAACAGGGCCTTTACGATCCGCGCAACGAACATGATGCCTGCGGCGTCGGCTTTGTCGCCCATATGAAGGGTCAGAAGTCGCACCAGATCGTCAGCGACGGCCTGTTCATTCTCGAAAACCTGACGCATCGCGGTGCCGTCGGCGCCGACCCTTTGATGGGCGATGGTGCCGGCATTCTGGTGCAGATACCCGACCGCTTCTTCCGCGAGGAAATGGCGGCTCAGGGCGTGACGCTGCCGAAGGCCGGCGACTATGCCGTCGGCTACCTGTTCATGCCGCAGGACGAAGCCCAGATCGCGCATTTCAAGCAGGTGATCACCGATGTCGTCGCCGAGGAAGGCCAGGTCCTGCTCGGCTTCCGCGACGTGCCGGTCGACAACGCCTCACTGTCGAAGGCGCCGGACATTGCCGCCACCGAACCGCACCATGTTCAGGTGTTCATCGGTGCCGGCCGCGATGCCGCGACCAATGCCGAATTCGAACGCCGGCTCTTCACGTTGCGCAAGGTCATTTCCAACCGCATCTACGACGCCTTCCAGGGTGCCGATACCGGCTTCTATCCGGTGTCGCTGTCGACGAAGACCATCGTCTACAAGGGCATGTTCCTGGCCTACCAGGTTGCCGCCTATTTCAAGGATCTTTCGGATCCACGCTTCGAATCCGCGGTTGCCCTCGTGCATCAGCGCTTTTCGACCAACACCTTCCCGTCCTGGAAGCTGGCGCATCCCTACCGCATGGTCGCCCATAACGGCGAAATCAACACGCTGCGCGCCAACGTCAACTGGATGGCGGCACGGCAGGCATCGGTGTCCTCGCCGCTGTTCGGCGCCGATATCTCCAAGCTCTGGCCGATTTCCTACGAAGGTCAGTCGGATACGGCCTGTTTCGACAACGCGCTCGAATTCCTCGTGCAGGGCGGTTATCCGCTGTCGCATGCCGTCATGATGCTGATCCCGGAAGCCTGGGCCGGCAACCAGCTGATGAACCCGGAGCGCAAGGCCTTCTACGAATACCATGCCGCCCTCATGGAACCATGGGACGGCCCGGCTGCCGTATGCTTCACCGACGGCAAGCAGATTGGCGCGACCCTCGATCGCAACGGCCTGCGTCCGGCCCGCTACATCGTCACCGATGACGACCGCGTCATTCTCGCCTCGGAAGCCGGCACGCTCCCGGTCAAGGAAGAGAGCATCGTCAAGAAGTGGCGGCTGCAGCCGGGCAAGATGCTCTTGATCGACATGGAAGAGGGGCGCATCATTTCCGATGACGAGCTGAAGTCGACGCTTGCCCAGCAGCACCCTTATCGCCAGTGGCTGGACAACACGCAGCTCATTCTTGAGGATCTGAAGCCGGTGGAGCCGCGCGCGCTGCGTCGCGACGTGTCGCTGCTCGACCGTCAGCAGGCCTTCGGCTACACCCAGGAAGACACAAGGGTGCTGATGTCGCCGATGGCGACGACCGGCCAGGAAGCCATCGGTTCGATGGGCACCGATACGCCGATCTCGGCGATGTCGGACAAGACCAAGCTGCTCTATACCTATTTCAAGCAGAACTTTGCGCAGGTCACCAACCCGCCGATCGATCCGATCCGCGAGGAACTGGTGATGAGCCTCGTCTCGTTCATCGGCCCGCGCCCCAACCTGCTCGATCATGCCGGCATGGCGCACGCCAAGCGGCTGGAGGTGCGCCAGCCGATCCTGACCAATGGCGATCTGGAAAAGATCCGCTCCATCGGTCACACGGAAGACCGTTTCGACACCAAGACGCTCGACTTCACCTATGCGGTGGAGCGCGGCGCCGAAGGCATGCCGGAAATCCTCGACCGGCTTTGCGAGCGGGCGGAAGCGGCCGTCAAGGGCGGCTACAACATCATCGTGCTGTCCGACCGGCAGATCGGCCCGGACCGCGTGGCGATCCCGGCGCTTCTGGCCACGGCGGCTGTTCACCACCACCTGATCCGCAAGGGGCTTCGCACCTCGGTCGGTCTGGTCGTGGAATCCGGCGAGCCGCGCGAAGTGCATCATTTCTGCCTGCTGGCCGGCTACGGCGCCGAAGCCATCAACCCCTATCTCGCCTTCGATACGCTGACCGATATGCACAAGCGTGGCGAGTTTCCGAAGGAGGTCGACGGCGGCGAGGTCGTCTACCGCTACATCAAGGCGGTCGGCAAGGGTATCCTCAAGGTCATGTCCAAGATGGGCATTTCGACCTACCAGTCCTATTGCGGCGGCCAGATCTTCGACGCGGTCGGCCTCTCTACGGAACTGGTGGACAAGTATTTCTTCGGCACGGCGACCCAGATCGAAGGCATCGGTCTCGAAACCATTGCCAAGGAAACCGTCGCCCGTCACCAGGCCGCTTTCGGTTCCGACCCGATCCTCAGCAACACGCTCGATATCGGCGGCGAATATGCCTACCGCATGCGCGGCGAAGGCCATGCATGGTCGCCGGATGCCGTCGCCTCGCTGCAGCATGCCGTCCGCGGCAATGCCGAGGACCGCTACCGCGAGTTTGCCGAAATGGTGAACGGCGCTGCGCTGCGCATGAACACCATTCGCGGCCTGTTCTCGATCAAGGGCGCGGAGACCATCGGCCGCACGCCTGTTACGATCGACGAGGTGGAGCCGGCGGTCGATATCGTCAAGCGCTTTTCGACCGGCGCCATGTCGTTCGGCTCGATCAGCCGAGAGGCGCACACGACGCTTGCCATCGCCATGAACCGGATCGGCGGCAAGTCGAACACCGGCGAAGGCGGCGAAGAGGCGGATCGCTACCTGCCGCGCCATGACGGCTCGAAGAACCCTGAACGTTCGGCGATCAAGCAGATCGCGTCCGGCCGCTTCGGCGTGACGACCGAATATCTGGTCAATGCCGATATGTTGCAGATCAAGGTGGCGCAGGGCGCCAAGCCCGGCGAGGGCGGCCAGTTGCCCGGCCACAAGGTCGATGCGACGGTTGCCAAGACCCGGCATTCGACACCGGGCGTCGGCCTGATTTCGCCGCCGCCGCACCACGACATCTATTCGATCGAGGATCTGGCGCAGCTGATCTACGACCTGAAGAACGTCAATCCAGAGGCCGATGTCTCGGTCAAGCTGGTCTCGGAAGTCGGCGTCGGCACGGTTGCCGCCGGCGTCGCCAAGGCGCGTGCCGACCATATCACGGTGTCAGGCTATGACGGTGGCACAGGCGCGTCGCCGCTGACATCGCTGAAGCATGCCGGTTCGCCATGGGAAATCGGCCTTGCCGAAACCCATCAGACCCTGGTGCTGAACGGTTTGCGGTCACGCATCGCGCTGCAGGTCGATGGCGGCTTGAAGACCGGTCGCGACGTCATCATCGGCGCGCTGCTCGGCGCCGACGAGTTCGGCTTCTCCACGGCACCGCTGATCGCCGCCGGCTGCATCATGATGCGCAAGTGCCATCTCAACACCTGTCCGGTGGGCGTGGCGACGCAGGATCCGGTCCTGCGCAAGCGTTTCAAGGGTGCGCCCGAACATGTCATCAACTATTTCTTCTTCGTGGCAGAAGAGGTGCGCGAAATCCTGGCCTCGCTCGGCGCCAAGCGTTTCGACGACATTATCGGCCTGTCCGAACTGCTCGAAAAGGATGCGATGATCTCGCACTGGAAGGCCAACGGCCTCGACTTCAGCCGCATCTTCCACAAGGTCGATGCGCCGAAGGAAAAGACCTACTGGACCGAAAAGCAGAACCATCCGATCCATGACATTCTCGATCGCAAGCTGATCGAGCGGGCCATGCCGGCGCTGGAATCCAAGACGCCGGTCGCCTTCGAGGTCGCGATCAAGAACGTCGATCGCTCGGCCGGCGCCATGCTGTCGGGCGAAGTCGCCAAGCGCTATCGCCACAAGGGCCTGAAGGACGACACCATCACCGTCACGCTCCGCGGCACGGCCGGTCAGTCCTTCGGCGCCTTCCTCGCGCGCGGCATCACCTTCGACCTCATCGGCGATGGCAACGACTATGTCGGCAAGGGTCTCTCGGGTGGCCGCATCGTCGTGCGTCCGCCGGAAACCTCGCGGATCGTCGCCAAGGAGTCGATCATCGTCGGCAATACGGTGCTCTACGGTGCGATTTCGGGCGAGTGCTACTTCAACGGCGTGGCCGGCGAGCGCTTCGCCGTGCGCAACTCCGGTGCCATCGCGGTCGTCGAGGGCGTGGGTGACCATGGCTGCGAATACATGACCGGCGGTGTCGTCGTCGTGCTCGGCCAGACCGGCCGCAACTTCGCGGCCGGCATGTCGGGCGGTGTTGCCTATGTGCTCGATGAAAGCGACGATTTCCCCATGCGCTGCAACATGGCCATGGTCGAACTCGAGCCGGTGCCGGAAGAGGACGACATGCTGGAGAAGCTGCACCATCACGGCGGCGACCTGATGCACAAGGGCAGGGTGGATGTCTCCGGCGACATGACGCGCCACGACGACGAGCGGCTCTACCAGCTGATCTCCAACCACCTGCACTACACCGGTTCGCCGCGCGCCAAGGAAATCCTCGATCACTGGGTCGAGTTCCGTCCGAAATTCCGCAAGGTCATGCCGGTCGAATACCGGCGTGCGCTGGAGGATATGGAGCGCATGCGGATGGGTGTTGCGGCGGAATGATTGAAGGAGCAACGGGTCTGTGATATTACAATGTCATATGGCAGAATGGAGTGAAACATGAACGAGCATTCGAATGCCGTCAAGGTGGCTCAGGTCTTTCACAACGGACGAAGCCGTGCGATCAGAATTCCCAAGGAGTTCGAGTTTGAGGCTGACCAGGTTGAAATTCGGCTGGACGCGAAAGGCGATCTTATCGTCCATCCGTTGAGGCGGGGCTCCTTGTTGGAGTTGCTTGCGACGATGGAGCCACTGTCTGAGGAAGACTGGATGCCGGAGATCGATGACCCTCCGCCTGAAGCAGTCGATCTCGACGGGTCTGACGAAAAGTGAGGTATCTCCTCGATACAAATATCGTATCGGACATGATGCATCGTCCTCAAGGGAATGTGACGGTTCGGATTGGCCAGGTTGGCCAGGACTCTATTTTCACCAGCATTGTGGTGGTTTCCGAGCTTCGCTTTGGTGTTGAAAAACGTGGATCGAAGAAACTAGCCGATCGGTTGAACGACGTCCTGTCCGAGCTTCCCGTAGAGGGATTGAATGCGCCTTCTGACGAGCACTACGCGAATATTCGCGCCATGCTGGAAAGACAAGGCGAACTGATCGGGCAGAACGATCTTTTCATCGCGGCGCACGCGCTGGCTCTCGATGCTGTGCTCGTGACCGCTAACGAGCGAGAATTTTCCCGCGTGCCGGGACTGAAGATTGAAAATTGGCTGCGGTAAGCGGCGATGAGACACGGGGACGAAAACAGTATGGGCAAGGTAACTGGATTTCTGGAAATCGACCGGCAGCTGGCAAAGTACCAGCCGGCTTCGGACCGCATTCGCCATTTTCGCGAATTCACGATCCCGATGTCGGAACCGGAAGTGCAGAAACAGGCCGCCCGCTGCATGGACTGTGGCATCCCCTATTGCCACGGTCCGACCGGCTGCCCGGTGCATAATCAGATTCCGGACTGGAACGATCTCGTCTACAACGGCAACTGGGACGAGGCGATCCGCAACCTGCACTCGACCAACAACTTCCCGGAATTCACCGGCCGCATCTGCCCGGCACCGTGCGAGGAAGCCTGCACGCTGAACCTCGAAGACGCGCCGGTCACCATCAAGACCGTCGAGCAGGCGATTGCCGACAAGGCCTATGAGATGGGCTACATCGTGCCGCAGCCGGCCACGGTGAAGAGCGGCAAGTCGGTTGCCATCATCGGCTCAGGCCCGGCCGGCATGGCGGCAGCACAGCAGCTGGCACGGGCCGGACACACGGTTCATGTCTACGAGCGCGAAAGCAAGCCCGGTGGCCTGCTGCGCTACGGCATCCCGGATTTCAAGATGGAGAAGAACTTCATCGATCGCCGCGTCGAGCAGATGAAGGGCGAGGGCGTCACCTTCCATTGCGGCGTCAACATCGGCGTCGACAAGACCACCGAGGCGCTTCAGGCTGAACATGACGCCGTGCTCTATTGCGGCGGTGCCGAAAAGCCGCGTGATGCCGGCATTCCGGGCGTCGAATTTGCCGGCGTGCACGATGCCATGCCCTATCTGGTGCAGCAGAACCGCCGCGTCGGCCGCGAAAACATCGACAGCGTTGGCTGGCCGTCGGATCCGATCCTGGCCGGCGGCAAGCACATCGTCGTCGTCGGCGGTGGCGATACGGCCTCCGACTGCGTTGGAACCGCTTTCCGTCAGGGCGCCGTCAAGGTGACCCAGCTCGACATCCGCCCGCAGCCGCCGGAAAAGGAAGACAAGCTGTCCGTCTGGCCGTTCTGGGCGACCAAGATGCGCACCTCGTCGAGCCAGGCCGAAGGCGCCGTGCGCGAATTCCAGGTGGCAACGCTGGAATTTGTCGGCGAAGACGGCGTCTTGACCGGCGTCAAGTGCTGCCAGGTGGACGAGCGCCGCAAGCCGATCGCCGGCACGGAATTCGTCATCAAGGCCGATCTCGCCTTCATCGCCATCGGCTTCAGCGGCCCGGGCGAAGACAGTGTCCTGAAGGACATGGGCAAGAAGCTCGCCATCGGCAAGGACCGCCGCGGCGGCACCTTCGTCACGGCCAACGACAAGGATTACAAGACTTCGGTTGAGGGCATGTGGGCCGCCGGCGACGTGCGTCGCGGCCAGTCGCTGGTCGTCTGGGCGATCCGCGAAGGCCGCCAGGCCGCCCGCGCGATCGATGAAGCCCTGATGGGATCGACGGTGCTGCCGCGGTAAGCTGCGGAAAGCCGTTGGGTAAAATCAAGACTGCGCGAACGTTCTTGGAAATGCGTCGCGCAGTCTTTTGTTTTGCAGATTATGCTTTCGGGTGTGGTCAGGCAAAGCCGAAGAAAAGGGCGAGGGACCGATTGACGGCGACCATGATATCTTCTTCGACGCGCCCGATCATCTCTCCGAGCCTGTCCCGCCGCACCGTCATCGCTTTGTCGATCATGATTTGCGAGACTTTGCGAAGGCCGTTTCCTGGCGTCGGATCAACAGTCAGACGCATGAGAGGCGCATCGACCATCGCACTGGAAAGCAACAATACGGTGACTGTCGCTGTCCCATCGAACTGTTCCGATTGAATTATGAGGGCCGGACGAGGTTTGCCAAAGTCTCCGGATATCGCGACGGTCACGAGATCACCGCGCCTCATTCGTCGCCACTATCCAGATCGGCAAGGGCCGCGTCCAGAAAATCGCCGAGATGCTGATCGGCTCTGTCCGCCTGCGCCACCACAAACGACTGGCGGTGGCATTCTTCCGCAAACCCCGGTCGCCGGGTGTCCGGCACCCAGATCTGCAAAGGGCGCAATCCGGCAGCACGGAGGTTTTCGCGGCGCTTTTGAACCCGTGCGTTCACCGACGTAGGCATGAATTGCTCCCGGTCATTTGTTACATGTAACGATAGGCGATGAATTTTGTCAATAATTCCCACCCTTCCTCAACGGTTTCGCGGCCTCGGCTAGAGCTTTTCAATTCCGGATCACCGGATTGCTGATCACGGTTTCGGGTTTTGACAGCCGGAAGTCATCGACGCGGCCGGCCGGGGCTTCGGCGAGTTCGCCTTTCTCGACCAGAAGGTCGCGCGGGCTCTTGCCGGCGGCGGATGTGGCGATCGGGCCGCCCATCAGGGCCGTGCCGCCGTCGAGCGCGGGATCGTCAAGGCTGATCGGCTGGGTCTTGATGATCACCTGATCGGCGGCAGGCGCGGTGACCACCAGATCCTTCAATCCGGCTCCGGGAACATCGCCGCCGGTCGTTGCCGCATCGCCGAGAAGCCTTCGGATATCCTTTTCGACGTAGAAGGCGAGCTTGCGCTTGCCGGCCTTGGTCAGGTTGATGCCGTCCGAGCCGCGCAGGCGGACCTGCTGGCCGTTGATGTCCGATCCGGTCAGCACGAACTTGCCGCTCTCGTCGACGAAACCGTCCCAGATGTCGATGAATTCACCCCCGGCTTTTTCGGTTTCCGTCCGGAAGATGCCGTTCAGCGTCACCATGTCCGCGGTCATCGAGCTCGATTGAAACGGTGGCATGCCGACCCAGAGCAGCGGCACCTTTTCGTTGCGCGCAAGTGCCGCAAAGGCGGATACGCGGCGGGTATATTCCGTCAGCCACTTCTCCGTACGGAATTTTTCCTTCTGCACGTCGATCGACATCTGCTGCCGGTCGTTGGCGCCGAGGCTGACGATGATCAGCGACGGTTTCAGTTCCGTTGCGTAGCCTGGCAGGATGCCGGGCCAGTCGAAATAGTCGTCGCGCACCATGCCGGACGAGCCGTTTGCCCGGGTCTCGATGACGATGCCGGGCGTGGTTTCAAACGCGGTCTTCAGCCCGTCGCCAAGGCTGCCGGCAATGAAATCTCCGACGACGAGAACCGTCTTGGCGTCCGGCAGTTTCTCCACGACGACAGGCGCTTCGACAACCGGTTGCGGCTTGGTTTTCTGCCGTGTCTTCTTCGGCTGCTGCCGGCGGATCACCGGCTCTTCGTCGTAGACGCCGAAATCCCGCCTTTCCTGCCGGGGAGCCCGACCGAACAGCATCTGCATGAGGGTGCGTCGTTCGACCCGCTCCTGCGCATGGGCGGCGGAAGACGGCGACAGCGTGATCGCGGCGATCAGGAGGGCCAGCATCATCAGGCCGTGGAACAGCCGGGGAATACGCCGAGGGCTCGTCGTTGCGGATGTCATCGTCCGGTCCTGTCTGCTTGCAAATCATCCCGTGCGACCGGCAGGCGGCGTTCCCTCCGAAACGCCGACGGGCTCAGTTCCGCAGGGCTTTCAGCAGATGTTGTGTCGGCTCTCCGTCCGGCGTCAAGCCGTTTCTATTCTGGAACGCCTGAATGGCGGCCTTCGAGCCGGAACCGAAATTGCCGTCAACTTCGCCGTCGTAGTAGCCCAGTTCCTTGAGGCGCGACTGCAGCTCGAACTTCTGCTTGATGTCGAGCGAGCCATCGGGACGGCTCCAGGCCTGCTGCATGCCGCCATAGCCGGCGATCTGGTCTGCCAGCAGGCCGACGCCGAGCGCGTAGGAATCAGACGCATTGTAGCGTTTGATGACGAAGAAGTTCTTGGTCATCAGGAAGCCAGGTCCGTTGCCGCCGCCGGGCATTTTCAATTCTGCACGCTGGCCGGCATGGCGGAAGCCCTTGCCGTTGGGGCGCGTAAAGCCCAGCGCTTCCCATTGCGCCAACGTTTTCGTCTGGCCGGCATACTGATTGCCGTTGCGCGGCGGACTGACCTCGTAGCCCCAGGTCTGGCCGGATTGCCAGCCGTTCTTTTTGAGAAGGTTTGCGGCAGTCGCGAGAGCATCCGGAACTGAATTCCAGATGTCGCGATGACCATTGCCGTCGGCATCCACCGCATAAAGCAGGTAGCTCGTCGGGATGAACTGGGTGTGGCCCATGGCACCAGCCCAGGAGCCGTTCAGTTCACGCGGCGTGATATCGCCGCTCTGCAGGATCTTCAGGGCAGCGATCAACTGGGTCTTGGCGAACTTCGCGCGCTTGGGATCGGCATAGGCAAGCGTTGCCAACGCGCGCGGCACGTAGTGCAGCCGGTCGTCCTTTTCAAGCACCGCGCCATAGTTGGATTCCATCGACCAGATGGCCAGCAGGATGGTCTTGTCGACGCCGAAATGGCGCTCCAGCGCATCCAGTGTGCGGCCGTGTTTAACCGCCATTTCCTGACCGATCCGCTGGGTGTAGGGGTTCACGCGGGAATCGATATATTCCCAGATCTTGTGCTTGAATTCGGGCTGGTAGCGCGCTTTTTCAAGCACGGCCGGATCAGGCGTTTTCACGCCGGAGAATGCCTTCTGATAGGTGGACTTTGTGATACCGCTTTTGGCGGCGGTAGCGTAGAAGCTGTTGATCCAGGTCTGAAAGCCGGCATCGGCCCGTGCCGCCGGTGCGGCGAGCAGGATGGTCGCGGAGATCATGCATGCCGTGGATGCGCGGCGAAGAAAAGTCTTGTAGGTCTTGATCATCAGCTGTCGTTTCCGTTTCTCGGCGAAATCCGAAAGCGCGGTCATGGCCGCGCGGGGGAGCACGCAAATTTACAGTCTTGGAGCCAGCGTCACACATGTCCTGCATGCTGCGGTTTCCGGTCTCTGTGTCAGGCCTTGGTACAAGCCTTCAGAACCGAAACTCTACAAAAACGAAGTCAACAAATTCTTTACCATGAAAGGCCTGCGTCGTCTTCATTTGTAAAAAAATAGCGATTTTTTCGTAAAGGCCTGTTGATACCCCCCTGTTCTGTTTTAAATCACATGAGCGTGATCTGGAGACGTCAATGACTGACAAGCGTAAAGTCCGTAAGGCCGTATTTCCCGTTGCGGGCCTCGGCACCCGTTTTCTACCGGCCACCAAGGCCGTTCCGAAAGAAATGCTGACCGTGGTCGACAAGCCGGTCATCCAGTATGTGGTGGACGAAGCGCTCGACGCCGGCATCGAGCACCTGATCTTCGTCACCGGCCGCAACAAGGCGGTCATCGAGGATTATTTCGATATTCAGACCGAACTCGAACAGACGCTCAAGGAGCGCAACAAGAATGCCGAGCTGACGCTTCTTGCCGACATCCTGCCGAAGGCCGGCACCACCAGCTTTACGCGCCAGCAGGCGCCGCTCGGTCTTGGCCATGCAGTCTGGTGCGCGCGCGACATCGTCGGCGACGAGCCCTTCGCCGTGTTGTTGCCGGACATGATCATGCGTTCGGAACAAGGCTGCCTGAAAGGCATGGTCGACCTCTACGAACAGAGCGGCGGCAACGTGCTGGCCGTCGAGGAATGCGCGCCGGAGCAGGCACACAAATACGGCATCGTCGGCGTCGGGGATGCGGTCGGCGAGGGCTTCAAGATCACGGCGATGGTGGAGAAGCCGCCGGCAGGCACCGCACCGTCGAACTTCTTCATCAACGGCCGCTATATCCTGCAGCCCGAGATTTTCGAGATCCTGGAAACCCAGGAACGCGGCGCCGGGAACGAGATCCAGCTGACCGATGGCATGCTGAAACTTGCCAAGCAGCAGCAATTCGCCGGTTATCACTTCCGTGGCGAAACCTATGACTGCGGCATGAAGGAAGGGTTCATCCTCGCCAACGTCGCTTTTGCCCTGTCGCGCGGCGATATTCGCCCAGGCGTCGAAGATCAATTGAAGGCACTGGTGGCGGCACTGAAGTAGGCGGACTTTACGCCTGTCTGAATTTAAAGCCGCGCGACCAATCGTCTGCGCGGCTTTTTCTTGGCAGGAAGCCACAGGGAGCCCGGTCAAGCCGTGATGTTTATTGACAATATATGCGACGCCTATCACATTGATTGAAGAAGGTGAGAGGTTGTCATGACGTCCGGAAGCATCCATGTAAAAGTTGGCGGCCAGCTGCAGGCACATGTCCAGCAGCAGATTGGCGAGGACGGTCTCTATGAGAACGCCAGCGAATATATTCGCGCTCTGATCCGCAACGATCTTGCGACCCGTGATGAGGCTTGGAAGACGCTACGGGATGCGCTGGCACCTGCGATGAGGGCAGATGACGGTGCGTTTTCAACCGTCACTGCAGAGGACGTCATTCGTCGCAATCAACGCCGCTGACATGACCACTTATCGCTTCTTCCCCACCGCAGATGCAGCCCAGGACGCGATCTGGCATCAAACTTTGGAAAAATGGGGTGAAGCCAAAGCCATAGCGTACATAACTGGCCTACACGCGCATTTGCAGCGTTTATGCGCAAATAAAACGATCTGGCGGAAACTGCCACAAGCGCTGGCAGTTCCAGTGGATGTCAAGCGCGACGCCTATTTCAGTCTCTACGAGCGGCACTATATCTTTTTTAGAGAATTACAGGATGGCGATCTCGGTATCATCAGCATTTTGCACGAGCGAATGGATTTGCCGGTGCGCCTGATGAACGATCTGGACATGCTTTTCAGGAAAACGGCCGATCCTGATGAAGAGCGCGGTTAAAGCGCCGGAGTCATTCTTCACTCGGAAAATCACCGCTTCAGCGTCAGGCCGACGCCGATCTTGGCGACGTTGGTTGCGGGGCCTGTGGCCTGCATCGTGCGTTCGTACCTGATGTCGCCCGTGAGCGCGAGAGACCGGGTCATATCCCAGCTGAGGCCGGCGCTTGCGAGCCAGACCTTCTGGTCTTCGGACGAGCTGCCGGACGGATAGTTCCGGAAGGTCAGGTTGTTTGCCAGGCGGGCGACCAGATCCGAACGCAGCTCGTGCGTCAGGCCGCTGTTGACAGCATAGACCAGCGCGCCGCTTTCTCCCGCTGTCGTCGAAGGCTCGATGCCGGTCGAGACGCCATAGGTGACGATCGTGCCGCGCTGCGGCGACCAGTTGAAACTGCTGTCCACCGTCAGGCCGCTGATGTCGTCGAGGCGGCCGTCCTTGAAGCGGTAGGTCTCGTAGCCAAGCGCCACCTCTCCGTTCAGCTTTTCGCCGAGATCGACCTCGACGCCGGCGCGTCCGGCATAATTGTCATAGGAGCGTTCGAAGCCGAGCGTATCGCGGCGAAGGTCGTAGACCGACTTGCCGACCGAGGCTTCGAGAAAGGGGATGAGGGCGGGAGAAAGCTCGTAGCCGATACGACCCGTCACCGTGCCGGCATTGCGGTCGCGGTCGCTGAGGGAGAGCGTCGTGCCGTTGCTGAGTTCCGCGCTGCCATAGGCGTATCGCTCGAAGTCCACCTTGGCGGAACCGCGCAGGATGCCGAAATCGCGCTCGATGCCGGCGCCGAGACTATAGCGATCGATCCCGGACTGCACTGATGCACCGGAAATGGCGTTGGGATCGGTCGAATCCTCCCGCTCGAAGCGATACCCGGCACGCAGCGTTCCGGTCGTGTCGTCGCTGATATCGAGACGCAGTTCGGCATCGACATTGGCGACCGGCTCCGTTGCACCCTCACCGCCGACATTGCGCTGCCACGTGCCTTCACCGGTGACGGTCAGCTGGTGGCGCGACCAGTCGGAGGTCAGCGTGCCCTTCAGCCCGGTTTCGAGATAGCTGCGGCTTTCCTTCGAATTGCCTGTCTTCGTGACTTCGTGGTTGAAGCTTTGGCTCAAGGCCGGCTTCAGCGTGAAGGTGCCAAGCGCGATGCCCGGCGCCTTGTCGCGATCCGGGTCAAGGCTGGAGCGCAGCCCGTCGACCGTGCCTTCGCGGGTGTTGACCCGGCCGAAATCGTCGTTCACCGCAGGCCCGGCATCGGGGCCGTCGTCGATGATCGAGGCCGTCGCATCCGGATCGGTTGCAGTCGTTGCTGTTGCGTCCTTAGCCGTTGCGTCCTTGGCTGCCGTCTTCGTTGTCGAAGGCAGCACCGTGGACGTCGTCTCCTCGTCGTCGGTGGTGACGGGTGAGAATGCCTGGGCGACGGCGGGAAGGGGCGACATCAGCGCGCACCCGGCAAGCAGCCACAGCGCCGTCATCGGGCGCCGGACAAAGGTCCTGGGATTGCGTGAATGAAATGGCGCCATATGCCGTGTGCCCGGAAAGCCTGTTTACAATTGTTGCGCAATCGTAAACCGATGTGGTTAACCATTCGTTTCCACGCTGGCCACCGGGAGAACTCAAATGGATTTCAGGCGCTTTCGACGGTGAGCTGCCGTCCGGAGCAGGCAATGATCCGGACCCGCGTGCCCGCGGGCATGTCCGGCCCCTCCACGGTCCATGTCGTGTCGTCCAGCCGCATCCGGCCGCGACCTTCGGCAATCGGCTGTTCGAGCATGGCGGTGCGGCCGACGAGGCTCGCGCCGCGCTGATTGAGCAGGGGTTGATCCGATGTATTGCCTGACCGCGCGACGATCTTCCGGCCGATCAGGGCGGCGGCGACGGACAGCACGGCGAAGAACACCAGCTGGACTTCCCAAATCCAGAATCCTGTTTCCCAAAGCGCCAGGGACACGAGCCCGGTGATGATCGCGGCAATGCCGATCCAGACCAGAAAGACGCCGGGCATGATGACTTCGGCGGCGAGCAGCGCAAGGCCGATCACCCACCAGGTCCAGGGGCCAAGCTCAAAAACGATACGTGCAATCATGGCTCAGCTGCCCCGCTGCGTCGTGTCAAACGGATTGCGCACGGGCGTGGTCGCCGGTGTCGACGGGCGGACGCGGGTTGTCGGTTCCTGGTTGCCGAAGACCTCGCGGGCGATTGCGCCGATGCCGCCGAGCGAACCGATCAGCGAGGAGGCCTCCATCGGCATCAGCACGATCTTGGAGTTCGGTGCCGTGCCGATCGCGGCCATGGCTTCCGTGTATTTCTGTGCGACGAAGTAGTTGATCGCCTGAACGTCGCCGGCGGCAATTGCCTCGGAAACCATCTTCGTCGCCTTGGCTTCGGCTTCGGCGAGACGCTCGCGCGCTTCGGCGTCGCGGAAGGCGGCTTCGCGCTGGCCTTCGGCCTGCAGGATCGCCGATTGCTTGGCACCTTCGGCGCGCAGGATCTGCGCATTGCGCGAGCCTTCGGCCTCCAGGACCTGCGCGCGCTTCTCGCGCTCCGCCTTCATCTGCCGGGCCATGGCCTCGACCAGATCCTTCGGCGGCTGGATGTCCTTGATCTCGACGCGCGTGACCTTGATGCCCCAAGGGCCGACCGCCTCATCAACGACGCGCAGCAGCTTGTCGTTGATGGTATCGCGGTTCGACAACAGCTCGTCGAGGTCCATCGAGCCCATGACCGAGCGGATGTTGGTCATCGTCAGGTTGAGGATGGCGCTCTGCAGGTCGGAAACCTGATAGGCCGCCTCGGCGGCATTCAGGATCTGGTAGAAGGCGACGGCATCGGCCGAGCAGCTGGCATTGTCGCGGGTGATGACCTCCTGCGTCGGCACGTCAAGCACCTGTTCCATCACGTTCATCTTGGCGCCGATGCGGTCGATGAAAGGGATGATAATGTTGAGGCCCGGCTCCATGGTTTTGGTGTATCGGCCAAACCGCTCGACGGTGTAGCGATAGCCCTGCGGCACGGTCTTGATGCCGGCAAACAGCACCACAATGACCAGCACCACGAAGGCGATGACGACGATATCGAGTCCGGCCAGCGGCATGGAAAACCCTCTCCAGATGCGTTCTGTTGTGAAGCGCTACTGTAGACAAGACGGCGCGATTGACCAGATTATTTGCGCGTTGTCGTTGAAATATTCAGATCCAGCCCATCAGCTCGCGGCGCACCACATGCTCCAGAACCGCCATGCCGCCGGGGGTGTCGTTGAGACAGGGGATGTGGGTGAACTTCTCGCCGCCATTGTGATGGAAGCTTTCTCCCGCGGCGACGGCGATTTCCTCGAGCGTTTCGAGGCAATCCGATACGAAGCCGGGATTGATGACGGCGATGCGCTTGACGCCGTCCTGCGCCAGCTTCTCGACCGTCTTGTCGGTGTAAGGCTGCAGCCATTCCTCCGGGCCGAAGCGCGACTGAAAAGTGACCTGCAGTTTTTCCTTCGACCAGCCGAGCTTCTCGCGCAGCAGCCTCGTCGTCTTGAGACATTGGCAGTGGTAGGGATCGCCCTTGAGGAAATAGGATTTGGGGATGCCGTGAAACGAGGTCAGCACCACCTCCGGCTCCCAGTCCAGCGTCGCGAGATGCGTGGTGATCGAATTGGCCAGCGCCTCGATATAAACAGTATCGTCGTGATAGCGGGGTACGGTGCGCAACGCCGGCTGCCAACGCATCTTCAGAAGTGCCTTGAAGGCTTCGTCGTTCACGGTTGCCGTGGTCGCGGCCGCATACTGCGGATAGAGCGGAAACAGCAGGATCTTCTCGCAGCCCGCCTTCTGCAATTCGTTCATCTTCGACCGGATCGAGGGCTGACCATAGCGCATCGCCCAATCAACGCGGACGTTCGGGAGATCGGCAAAGCTTTCCGCCATCCGCTCCGCCTGGTTGCGGGTGTAGGTGCGCAGGTAGCTTTCGTTCAGGTCCTTGTTCCAGATCGTCTCATAGGCCTTGCCGACCTTGCCGGGACGCGTGTTGAGAACGATGCCGAACAGGATCGGGTACCAGAAGAAGCGCGACCATTCGATGACGCGCTTGTCGGTCAGGAATTCCTTCAGATACCGCCGCATCGAGGTGTAGTCAGTGCCATCGGGCGTTCCGAGATTGACCAGCAGGACACCGACCTTGCCGGATGCGACAGGCGGGTGGTTGACGGCAATCATCTCGGGATTCGGGGTCATGATAGGGTTCCTGCAAAACTTTCGGGATTTCGTCATCTATACGACGGCCCGACCCACTGGTTTATGCCTCTTCTAAAAAGAAAAACCGGCCCGGGAAAGCCCGCGCCGGTCTGAAGGTCAGGGACAAATCGTCTTACTTGGCCGGAATCGTCAGCTCGGTGCCGATTTCGAGCTTTTCCGGGACCGGATTGCCGCTGGCCTCGGCGATCCGGCTCCAGAGTTCGCCATCGCCATAGACCGACTTGGCGAGATCCCAGAGCGTATCGCCGCGGACCACGACGTGTTTTTCGGCGGAAGGCGTGGCACCGCCGCTCGCAACCGGCGTTTCGGTAACCGGTTTGGTTTCCGCGATCGGCGTTTCGGGTGTCGTGGCCTGCACGACAGGCGTCTCGGTCGCGGGCTTTTCGGCTGCGGCGTCGCCTGCGAGCGCCTTGCTGCCGTCGGCCGGCTTTGCATCCGGGGTCACGCTTTTCGCGGCCGTGTCGGTGCTGGTCTGCGTCGACGGCTCGCTCGCCGTTGCCGCTGCGACCTCGGTGATGCGGCCGTCAGTCATTGGCTTGTAGGGGTTGTTCTTGGCGAGATAGTCGGCCAGCACCGTTTCAAGGCCGGGGCCGTAGTCATAGGCGTTCTCGGCCTTCTTGAAGACGCTGTAGCCGTCGCCGCCGCCGCGCATGAAGTTGTTGGAAACGACGCCGTAGGTCTTGGCCGGATCGAGCGCCACGAAGCCGGCGCCGTCCTTCACCTCGATGTTCGACGCGCGGCTGCCGGCCGGCTTCGACTTGTCGAAGGTGAACTTCAGCCCAGCGACCTGCGGGAAGCGGCCACCGCCTTCTTCGACCTGGCTGAGGCCGTTTTCAAGGGCGGCCGCGATATCCGCACCCGTCAGCTGAAACGTCGACAGCGTGTTCTGGAACGGCAGCACGGTGATCGCTTCACCCATCGAGACGTCGCCGGCATCGATCGAGGCGCGCAGACCGCCGCCATTGATGATGGCGATGACAATACCCTGATCCTTGACGCGGTCGAGCATGGCGTCAGTAACGAGATCGCCCATCTCGCATTCCCTGGCGCGGCAGGTCTCGCGGGAGCCGTCGATCGGCCCATCGGTCTTGCCGATGATCTTGGTCTTCAGCTCCTCGATCGGTTTGGCGAGTTCCGCAACCCGCGCCAGAACGGAAGCGTCAGGCTTGATCTTGCTGTCGATCAGGATCGGATCGCCCTTGGCGGCCTTGACCACGCCTGCGTCATCGAAGGTGACGACGAGATCGCCGAGATATTTGCTGTAGGAACCGGCCTGCACCACCGGAACCTTATAGCCGCCGGGGTTGTCGACCATCGTCGGGTAAGGACCTTCGGCCTTCTCGTCCGTATTGGAAAGCAGGCTGTGCGAATGGCCACCGACGACGACGTCTACATCCGGGATCTTGGCGATCACCGCCAGATCACGCGGATAGCCGACATGGGTGAGGGCGATGATCTTGTTGACGCCTTCACCCTTGAGTTTCTGCACCTCGGCGGTAATCGTGTCGATGTCCTGCGCGATCAGGATGCTGTCGCCGACCGAGGAGAGTTCCGGCGTGTCGTTTGCGACCGCGCCGACGATACCGATCTTCTGGCCGCCGACGTCGAGCACGATCGACGGCTTAACACGCTCCCCGACCTTGGACTTGAAGCCGGCCAGGACGTTGGAGGTCACGACGGGAAACTGGACCTTGTCGAGGAAAGTGGCGAGGCCATCCTCGCCCTCGTCGAACTCATGGTTGCCGACGGTCATCGCGTCGAACTTCATCAGGTTTAGGAACTCGGCTTCGGCTGCGCCTTTGTAGGTGGTGAAGAACAGCGAGCCCTGGAAGTTGTCGCCGGCGTTGAGCAGCAAAAGGTTTTTGCCGGTCAGTTCCTGACGTTTTGTGTCGATCTCTGTCTTGAGACGAGCGACGCCGCCGAAGCATTCGTTTTTGCCTTCCTCCTCCGCAGAGCAGGTCGAATCGTATTTGTTGATGGATTCGATGCGGGAATGCAGGTCGTTGATATGCAGGATATTCAGTTCATAATCCGCAAAGGCGGCGCCCGATGAAAGCGCAAGAATGGAGGCGGTCAGAAGCCCTGCCTGCAAATGTCTGATCATGATTGTCTCCCTATCGTGGCGGTTGGTCCGTCAGCAGCGATCCCAGAGTTTGTCTATACTCAGGATGTGACATGCTGCTGATCCCGATGCTTTCATCTGGAGACGCGGACATCAAGCAGTAATTCACCAACAGGGAAAATCACAATCAGCAAACCGGCCTGTCCTCGAAAGGGCAGAACCGGTGCGGATGTCAGGCCGACAGGATATCGGTGGCGCGGTGATCGTCCTCGACGCCATCGACAAGAATGATATCGCCCTGTGAATTGTCCGTGCGGAGCGGCAGGATTGCCTGATAGGCCGGCGACCTGTACCAGGCGCGAGCGGAATGCCGATCCGGAAAACCGATAATGACAAGGTCTCCAGGCCAATTGCCCTCCAGTACCTCCTTGTCGCTGCCATGGACCACGAAACGCCCCTCAAAGGGAGCGAGCGTCGCATCGATAGCGGTGAGATAGGCAACGATATCGGCGCCCATGGTGACACTGTGCAAATGTGCGACGGCAAACGATGTCATATTAACGTCTCCAAGGTTCTTGTTGTCGTGGTGTCATTGTTGACGCCGCCCGGCGCACAAGTCGATTACGCCTGAGGTAATTGCAGTTGGTATCTGATGTCGCCATAGTTGTGGCATGTTGAAGAAGCCGTCCCCTGCCGGAGACCTGCTGCGCGACTGGCGTCAGAGACGTCGGCTGAGCCAGCTGGCGCTCGCCGCCGATGCCGAGATTTCGCAACGGCATCTGAGCTTCGTGGAATCAGGGCGCTCGCTGCCGAGCCGTGAAATGGTCCTGAAATTAACGGAGCATCTGGCGGTCCCGTTGCGCGAGCGAAATGCCATCCTGGTTGCGGCCGGTTTCGCCCCGATCTATCGCAACCGGTCGTTGGATGCACCGGAACTCACTGCAGCGCGCGCCGCTATCGGGCGCATTCTCGACGGCCACGATCCGCATCCGGCGCTTGCCATCGACCGGCACTGGACTTTACTTTTGTCCAACAGGGCGCTGCGCCTGCTGCTCACCGGTGTCGCCGCTCGTCTGCTTAAAGCGCCGGTCAACGTATTGCGCGTCAGTCTTCATCCGGAGGGGCTTGCGGGCCGCATTCTGAATTTCCGCGCATGGCGCAATCACATTCTCAAGCGGCTTGCCCATGAGATCGAGATTTCGGCTGATCCCGCTCTGGTTTCCCTTATGGAGGAGCTTCGATCCTATCCGGTGCCGCCGCAGACCGGTGGATCACGCCGGCCGGACCCGCCGATCAATGGCGACATTGCCGTCCCTCTGATACTTGCCAGCGACGTCGGACCATTGTCCTTCCTCAGTACCACAACGGTATTCGGGACGGCGGTCGACGTGACGTTGTCGGAGGTGACGATCGAAGCGTTCTTCCCGGCCGATGTGGAAACAGCCGGTGCGATGGCTCAATGGATAAACGCGTCCTGATCAGGGAGGCTGAAACGAAAAACCCTCAAGGCGGATGCCAGGAGGGTCTTTCTGTTCCAGCCAGCGATGTTCCTTATCCGCAGATGGCGGTCAGCTGCGGCGGGTGAGCGAGAACTGGGCGCCCGAATCTGTCGTGCAATTCAGCTGCGCCGAGCCGACCATGGCGCAATTGACCTTCGACTGGGTGTTGCGCACCATCGAGGTCATGTTGATCTCGACCAGCGTCGGCGAAACGTTGACGTAATTGCCCGAGGCCAGCAACTGGTTGGTGTCGGTGGTGCGGGTCGTGAAGGTGCCGGCCGAGAAGGTCGAGACGATGCCGTTCGGATCGGCCCAGGTGCCGTCGACAGTCGCCGCCTGCCGAATGGGTTGCTGGACCTGCCGGATTTGCCGGTCGGACTGGCACGCGGTCACTGCTGCCGTTGCAGCCAGAACCGACAGAATGGCGATGCGCTTCATAGGTATCTCCCGTTTCAAGGCCGGAATTATAGCTTTCAGTTGAAAAAACAATGCCGTGAACGGCAATTGAAAGCAAGAGTTGGGCAACCGGGCGGCGTTTTTATCCTGAATATGAAAAAGCGCCCGGAGCGGTCGGCTCCGGACGCTTGTTGATCAGTCCTGTACTGCCGTTCAGCGAACGAGGATATTCTTGAACTGCCACGGATCCTTGGTGTCGAGGTCTTCCGGGAAGAGGCCCGGGCGGCCGTCAAGCGGGGTCCAGTCGGTGTAGTGGCCTTCGACCGGGCCGAGATAGGGCGACTGCACTTCCAGGCAGCGGCGATAGTCGATCTCGTCGGCTTCGACGATGCCGGCCGTCGGATTCTCGATTGCCCAGACCATGCCGGCGAGAACGGCGGAGGTCACCTGCAGGCCGGTCGCGTTCTGATAAGGCGCGATGCGGCGGGTTTCCTCCAGCGACAGGCGCGAGCCGTACCAGTAGGCGTTCTTGTCGTGGCCGTAGAGCAGCACGCCGAGCTCGTCGATGCCTTCGACCAGTTCATGTTCGTCCAGCACGTGGTGAACCGGCTGGGCGTTGCCGCCATTGCCGAACATTTCATGCAACGAAAGAACGGCGTCGTTGGCCGGGTGATAGGCATAGTGGCAAGTCGGACGGAAGGTGACGTCGCCGTCCTTGTCCTTCACCGTGAAGTAGTCGGCGATCGAGATCGACTCGTTGTGGGTGACGAGGAAGCCGTATTGCGGGCCGGGCGTCGGGCACCAGGTGCGGACGCGGGTGTTGGCGCCCGGCTGTTCCAGATAAATGGCCGCCTGGCAGCCCTTCTTGTGCTTCTTGGCGTTCTTCGGCATCCAGTTCTCATGGGTGCCCCAGCCGAGTTCGGCCGGCTGCAGGCCTTCGGAAATGAAGCCCTCGACCGACCAGGTGTTCCAGAAGACGTTGAGCGGCTTCGGGGTCTTGGTCAGCTGCGTGTCGCGTTCGGCAATATGGATGCCCTTGACGCCGACCTTCTTCATCAGCTTGGCCCAGCCTTCGCGGTCGTGCTGGTCGGGTTCCTCGAACTTGATCTCCAGATCGTTGGCAAGGTTCAGAAGCGCCTGCTTGACGAACCAGGAGACCATGCCCGGATTGGCGCCGCAGGTGGAAACGGCGGTGGCGCCGCCGGGGTTCTTCGCCTTTTCCTTTCGCAGGGTTTCGCGCAGCGCGTAGTTGGTGCGCTCAGAATTCTTCATGTTCTTGTCGAAATAGAAGCCGAGCCAGGGCTCGACGACCGTGTCGATGTAGAGAACGTCGAGCTTGCGGCAGAACTTCATCAGGTCGACCGAGCCGGTATCGACCGAGAGATTGACGCAGAAGCCCTGGCCTTCGCCTTCGTTGAGGAGCGGCTTGAGCAGCGCCTTGTAGTTCTCCTTGGTGACATATTCCTTGATATGGCGGATGCCGTGCTTGGCAAGGATTTCCATGTCGGCTGCATCTTCGCGCGGGTCGATGACAACCATCCGGCTCTTGTCGAACTTGAAATGACGCTCGATCAGCGGCAGCGTGCCGCGGCCGATGGAACCGAAACCGATCATCACGATCGGGCCGGTGATTTCGCCATAAACCGGATAGGTGGTATCTGCCATTTTGGTTATTTCTCCTGAGAATTTATTCTTTTGACTGCGCGGCGGCGCCAATCTAGCGGCATTCCGGCACTTTGAAAGGCCCTAGAGCATAAATCCCTGTCACAATAAAGGGTAGACGCGCTTGTCTTGGCGATATTGCTTAACCGGCGGCCAGTTGCCGCAGGGCAATAATCAGGCTGTCGCGCTTGCTGGCAAGGCCTTTATAGGCTGCCTGTTCGAGAGAAAGTTCCTCAAGCTGCGCGGCAAAGGCGGCGGCAAGCCGCGGCGCATCCGGATGGCCGCGCAGGATGGCGACCGGATCGGAATGGATGCCGATGGTGAAGAGGATGTCGCCGCTCTGCGGCAGCTTGCGCAGGGTCTGACGCTCGATGCGCACGAAGGTGTTTTCCGCCTTGAGCGCGACGGCGGCGGCGCCGAGGCTTTCGGCATTGGATTTGGGCAGGAACAGGCCGCCGTCCGTGTTGACGGTCCAGTTGAAACGTTCGACCAGCCGGCCGGGCGGCAGATTGTCGAACATGCGGTTGATCAGCTCGGCATTGCGTGTTCCTCCCGCAAAGCCCGGAACCGGCGCGTGGATTTCATCCATCGAGCGGCCGAATTTTTCCGGCAGCGACCAGGAGGAAGGAAAAGCGACGAAGGCGGTGACCAGATGCCAGCCGGTTTCCTTGCGTCGCATGATCACCAGATCGTCCTGAACCAGGAAACCGGCGGCGACCAAGGCGGGTTTGCCGGCAAGATCAACGACCCGGCCGCCCACATGCATCGTTTCGCCGCTGCGCCGGTAGATTTCCGGGTACCGCGCAGTCAGATAGGCGACGAGCGTGTCGCGCACCTCGCATTGTGCCTCTTCGGTTCCCGGCTCCGCCACGAAAACGATGTCGGGATAGGTTTCGAGCAGACGCTGTTTTTCGTTCAAATAGACATCGAGCTGCCCGTCTGGAACGATCCAGCGCTCGGGGTCGAGCTGCGCAAGACCGATCGTGAACGGTTTCGACGAGCCGTCATAGGGCGTGAATGCCGGCGTGTTGCCGACCCTATCCGTATCAGGTGAACGATCCATCAGGGTTTGAGACCTTCGAAACCAGGCGCGGTCGTCGTGGCGATGAACTCGGTGATCTCGTAATCGGCGATGCCGTGGATGGTGAAGGGATCGGCAGCAACGATCGCCTCGATATCGGCGCGCTCGCCCCGCGCCAGAATGACGCCGCCGGTCCGCGGGTTCTTGCGCCCCGAGGCGAGGAACAGGCCGTTGTCGTATCCCGCCTTCACCCAGGCCATGTGCGGTTCCATATAGCGGTCGGCTTCGGAGAGGTCCGTCTTGTAGGTCAGCGACAGGATAAACATGGCTAATTGTCCCAAATGAGGTTTGCCCGGATCAGTCCGCGCAACGAATTTCCGATGAAAACCGGTCTGCCTCTGAGGTCGTCGAGCGTCAGGCGCTGCACGCGCGCTTTGCGCTGGCAGATCATTTCGGTGCGCAGCACGCCGGCAAGCAGGCCGCAGGAGATCGGCGGCGTCTTCAGGACGCCGGAACCGTCGTCGACGAAAAGCGAGGTGATCGTGCCTTCGCAGGGGTCTCCATGCTCGTTAAGCAGCAGCACCTCGTCAGCGTCGCCAGGCCTGTATTCCGCGCGGGCCGTTTCGTAAACCGCGCGGCGGCTGGTTTTATGGCGCAGCAGCGGATCGAAAGAGGCGAGGCGCGTTTTGGCCAAGCGGACAGTCCAGACGCTGTCCGGTGCGAGCGGTATGAAGGGTGCTGTCGTAACGTCGATCTGGCCTGCGCTGTCGAGGGTCAGGCGGACGCGGAGTGGGGATTCGGCAGGGACTTTGGTCGAGGAGGGTATTCCGAGGACATCCGCCAGCCGCTCCTTCGCCTTTTCCGCACCGGGAAACCCCAGCCGGCCGGCCGAGCGCTGCAGCCGCGCCAGATGCAGCCGAAGCCGGACGATGCCGGTTCCGGGCTCCCAGCGCATGGTCTCTATCAGCGAAAAATCGATCATCGCGCAATCCGGGTGTCGCCAACGGCGAAGCGGGCCTTGAGAAGGCACTCTTCATACTCGGACTCGGCCTTCGAATCGAAGACGATGCCGCCGCCGACATTGAAGATGGCCTCGCCATCCGGAAAGAGCGAGAGCGTGCGGATGGCGACGTTGAAGCGCATCGTGCCGTCCGGTGCGATGAAGCCGATCGCGCCGCAATAGGCATCGCGCGGACCATCTTCCAGATCGTGAAGGATTTCCATCGCCCGCATCTTCGGCGCACCGGTGACGGAGCCGCAGGGGAACAGCGCCGCGAAAATCTCCGAGATCCCGATATCCGGCAGCAGCTTTGCCCGAACGTGGCTGACCATCTGGTGCACGGTCGGGTAGGTTTCGATATCGAACAGGCGGGGGACATCGAGCGTGCCGACCTGCGTGATCCGGGAGATGTCGTTGCGCAGAAGGTCGACGATCATCCGGTTTTCGGCCTGGCTTTTCGGGTCTTCGCGCATCTCGCGGATGAGAGCCGCATCTTCGCCGGGCGTCGCGCCGCGCGGTGCCGTGCCCTTCATCGGATGCGTCTCGATCCAGCCGTCCTTGTCCACGCGGAAGAACAGCTCGGGCGAACGCGACAGAAGGATCGGGCCGTCGAGCGAGACGAGTGCGCCGTACTTGACCGGTTGGCGTTCGATCAGCGACCAGAAGGCCGCAACCGGGTCGCCGTTCCAGCGCGCGGTGATCTGCATGGTGAGGTTTGCCTGATAGCAGTCGCCCATCCGGAGATGATTGTGCAGCCGGTCGAAGCGTTCTCGATAGGTCTCGAAGTTCCAGGCTGCGTGCGGCTCGGTGATGAACGCCTCGTTTTCGGTGCGGCGCTGCGGTTCGACGAGCGCGTGTCCATCGGCGGGGCCGTCGAAGACGCCGAAGGACATCAGCGGCGTGCGGCGGTTGTCTTCGGCCAGAGGTGACAGCTTGTCTTCGAAAAGATAGCCGGCCTCGTAGCTCATGAAGCCCGCCAGCCATTTTCCGGCCGCGTGAGCGGCTTCCATTTCCGCGAGCCCAGGCCAGAATTCCGCCTTCGTGCGGGCGGTAATGACACGTGAGGGGGCGGCGAAGACCGTGGTAATGTCGTCGCTGTCGTCCCGGAACAGAACATGGGGGCCGGTCTCTGTCATGTCGGCAGCGTCTGTATGGATCCTCGGGTCAGGCCCGAGGATGACGGAGCATGGGGTTGCCGGTGGAGGTCCAGAGGTGACCGTCCAGCGCGCCGCGCTTGGGGAGCGCCGTCCGTGACGCCAACCCGGGCATCATTGAGCCCAACCCGCAAACGGTCATCCTCGGGCTTGACCCGAGGATCCATTCCGGCGTCCGGGAAGCTCCATGTCATAGGCCGTACTCGCTCCAAAATTCACGCCTGCTTATCAAGCGCCTCGAGTTCGTCGATCAGCCCTTCCAGCATCGACAGGCCCTGTGCCCAGAACGACGGATCGGTGGCATCAAGCCCGAAGGGGGCGAGCAGTTCGGAGTGATGCTTGGTACCGCCGGCCTTCAGAAGCTCGAAATATTTTTCCTGAAAGCCCTGTTCGGCGTTCTGATAGACCGCATAAAGCGAGTTCACCAGGCAGTCGCCGAAGGCATAGGCATAGACGTAGAACGGCGAATGGATGAAGTGGGGGATATAGGTCCAGTAGGTCTCGTAGCCTTCCGAAATCCGGATCGCCGGGCCGAGGCTTTCCGCCTGCACCGACAGCCAGAGTTCGCCGATCGCATCCGCCGTCAGTTCGCCGTCCTTGCGGGCCGTGTGCACCTTGCGCTCGAATTCGTAGAAGGCGATCTGCCGCACGACGGTATTGATCATGTCCTCGACCTTCTGGGCGAGCATGGCCTT
Source organism: Hyphomicrobiales bacterium (assembly GCA_900472785.1). Lineage (GTDB taxonomy): Bacteria > Pseudomonadota > Alphaproteobacteria > Rhizobiales > Rhizobiaceae > Pararhizobium. The sequence goes on from UCJH01000040.1 coordinate 123,694, forward strand.
GCGCTCTTGGCTGTCCCGCGTCTTGTCGAGAAGGGCGCGGAAGGTCAGCATTTCGCCGAAGACGGACGCTGTTTCGGCCAGGGTCAGCGGCGTCGAAGCCATCAAGGCGCCCTGACCGCCGGCCAGCACCTGATGCACGCCGTGGCCGAGTTCATGGGCGAGCGTCATGACGTCGCGCGGCTTGCCCATGTAGTTGACGAGAACATAGGGATGCACCGAGGGAACGGTCGGATGGGCAAAGGCGCCGGGTGCCTTTCCAGGCCGCACCGGCGCATCGATCCAGCCGCCGTCGAAGAATTTGCGGGCAATATCGGCCATGCCGGGATCGAAGGCGTTATAGGCCGACAAAACGGTTTCCTTGGCTTCATTCCACGGGATCAGCGCCGTCGGCGTTTCGGGCAGCGGCGCGTTGCGGTCCCAGAAATTCATCTGCTCCATGCCGAGCCATTTCGCCTTCATCGCGTAGTATCGGTGCGACAGGCGGGGATAGGCATCCTTCACGGCTGCAGCCAGGGCATCGACCACCTGCCGCTCGACGCGGTTGGCGAGATGCCGGCTGTCGGCGATGTCCTTGAAGCCGCGCCAGCGATCGGAGATTTCCTTGTCCTTGGCGAGCGTGTTGGTGATCAGCGTGAAGGTGCGCAGGTTGGCCTTGAAGGTGACGGTCAGCGCCTCGGCAGCCTTGCGGCGAGCCTCCGGATCGGCGTCCTGCAGCATGCTCAGCGTCACTTCGAGCGGCAGTTCCTCGCCATCGATGGTAAATTTCAGCGCGGCCATGGTCTCGTCGAACAGCCGGTTGAAGGCCCCTGCGCCGGTCATCGATTTCTCAAGGAACAATTGCTCGATCTTGTCGTCGAGCTGGTAGGGCTTGTCGAGGCGCAGGTCGACGATCCAGGGTTTGTAGCGGGCGGCCAGAGGATCGTTCTGAAGCGCCGTATCGATCACGGCGTCTTCTATCCGGTTCATTTCTAGCGAAAAGAACAGGAGATGGCTCGCCATGTCCGTCAGTTTCGACTGGACGTCGCCGTAGAGTTTGCCATTGGCCGGGTCTGAAGTGTCGGAGAAATAGGTCAGGCCTGCGAAGGAGGCGATGCGCCCCATCAGGTCTTCGAGCGCCTCGAATTCGCGGACGGCAGCGCCGAGACCCAGGTCGCCCGTCTCGCCGGCCGCGGCTTCGAGCTTGCCCTTCCATTTGGTCTCGAACGCCGTCGAGTCCGCTTGCGCCTGCGCCATGGCCTTTTTGAATTCATCCGATCCGGCCGAGGGATAAAGGTCGCTCAGCTTCCAGGACGGCAGATCGCCAAGCTCTGCCTGAACAGCGGCGCCGGCGGAATGCGCACGGACGATGGATGTGCTGGACAAGAAAGGGGAGGCGGCTTGTTGGAGGCGGAGCATCGGCATCTTCTTTTCTTTCGAACAGTCTTTGGAAGGGGCGAAACAGCTTGCGATATGGTCCCTCTTGCTAACGTCGGCAATGGTTAAAATGCAAGCATTTCTCAAAAGAGGATTTTCAGGCCTTTGTGACAGGAATGCCGATACGCTTTGGCACATGAGGTGCCCAACGCGCATTTGCAGAGAGCAGGAGGCCTCCGTGACATCCCACATTCTTGTCATCGATGACGACCCGATTCAACGCCGCCTGCTGACCAATATGATCGAGCGGCTGGGCCATGTGGCGCATGTCGCGGACAATGGGCGCAGCGGCCTTGAGATTCTCGATCGCAAGGGCGGTCTGATCAACGTCATCCTGCTCGACCTGATGATGCCGGAAATGAATGGCCATGGTTTCCTCGAAGCCATCGGCGAGCGCGGCACGGATATCCCGGTCATCGTGCAGACGGGACAGGGCGGCATCGAGACCGTCGTGCTGGCCATGCAGGCCGGCGCGTTTGATTTCGTCGTCAAGCCGGTTTCGCCCGAGCGCCTGTCCGTCGCCATCGCCAATGCGCTGAAGATGGAGCATCGCGACGGCCGCACGCGCAGTACAAAGCGGCCACGCAGCGGTGCCATCGGCTTCGACGACATCGTTTCCGCCAGCCCGGCGATGATCCGCGTCCTTGATCTGGCGCGCCGCGCCGCGCAATCCAACATCCCCATCGTGCTCGAAGGCGAATCCGGGGTCGGCAAGGAAATGGTCGCCCGCGCCATCCAGTCAGCCAGCGAGCGCTCGCACAAGCCGTTCATCACGGTCAATTGCGGGGCCATTCCGCACAATCTTGTCGAAAGCATTCTCTTCGGCCATGAAAAGGGTGCCTTTACCGGCGCGACGGAGAAGCATTCGGGTAAATTTGCCGATGCCGATACCGGCACGCTGTTCCTGGACGAGATCGGCGATCTGCCGCTCGAGGTGCAGGTGAAGCTGCTGCGCGCCGTGCAGCAGGGCGAGATCGAAACGATTGGCGCCCGCCATCCGCAGAAGGTCAATGTCCGGCTGATTTCCGCCACCAACAAGGACCTGATCAACGAGGTCAAGGAAGGCCGCTTCCGCGAAGACCTCTATTACCGGCTGAACGTCTTTCCGATCGCCATTCCGGCACTGCGCAAGCGCAAGGAGGATATTCCGGTTCTGGTGCGTGCCTTCGTCGAGCGTTTTGCCGGCGAGCAGAGATTGTCGACACCGCTGAACGTGTCGAGCGGGGCCATGGCGCTGCTGACGGCCTTCGACTGGCCGGGCAATATCCGCCAGCTCGAAAACGCCATCTTCCGCGCGGTCGTCCTGGCCGACGGTCCGGAACTGACGGTCAAGGACTTCCCGCAGATCGCCACGCAGATCCCCGGCTATGTCGTGGCCGGCGGCACCGGATTCTCATGGCAAGAGGAAGGCCCGACCCGCACTGCTGTCGTCGAAACCGATCATCTGCCGTCGGTCTATCCGCAGTTCGGCCGGCCCGAGCGCGATGAGCGACCGGCCCGCGCCGAACAGCAACCGGAGGCGGCGATCGCCAGCATCGATGGCGGCGGCGATGTCCGCAAGCTCGCCGACGTGGAGGAGGAGCTGATTCGGTTCGCGCTGAAATTCTATCGCGGCCAGATGAGTCAGGTTGCGCGAAAGCTCGGCATCGGCCGTTCGACGCTCTACCGCAAGCTCAAGGATTATGGTATCGATCCCGACAATCCGTTCCGGGATGCCGCGTGAAAATGGTGGATATCCTCGGTAGGAAGCCCCCGTGTTTCGTCCCTGCTGTTTAGACCTTGTTAGTGAACCATTCACTATATTATAAGGATAGGTGACGACTGTGGCATAATTGCCATGCTGTTACCGTAATTGACAGTCATTGGGGCAGCAGGGACGTTGTCCGCCGGACGGGGATTGGGTTTGCAAAAGTTTTTCGGATTCAAGATGCCTGGCAGTGCCTCGGTGCGCAAGATATGCGCCCTTGTCGCCAGCAAGACGCCGCGAGTTCTCGCATCGCTCCTGATCGCGTGCTCGCTGGTTTCGCCCGGCATGGCGCCTCCGGTGGAAGCTGCCGGCCAGACCCGCACGCTCAAGCTCTATTTCATCCATACCAAGGAAAAGGCGTCGATCACCTTCAAGCGCAATGGTCGTTATGACCAGAAGGGCCTGCAGCAGATCAACCGCTTCCTGCGCGACTGGCGCCGCAACGAGCCGACCAAGATGGATCCGCGCCTGCTGGATCTGGTCTGGGAAGTCTATCAGAAGAGCGGATCGCGGGATTATATTCATGTCGTTTCCGCCTATCGCTCGCCGGCCACCAACGGCATGCTGCGGTCGCGTTCCAAGGGCGTCGCCAAGAAAAGCCAGCACATGCTCGGCAAGGCCATGGATTTTTACCTGCCGGACGTGAAGCTCAAATCCCTGCGCGAGATCGGCATGAAGTTCCAGGTCGGTGGCGTGGGTTACTATCCCACGTCCGGATCGCCCTTCGTACACATGGACGTCGGCGGCGTGCGCGCCTGGCCGCGCATGAGCCGCAACGAGCTCGTCCGGCTGTTTCCGGATGGCAAGACCATTCACCTGCCTTCGGACGGCAACCCTCTTCCCGGCTACCAGACGGCAATGGCCGACTACAAGCGTCGCGTCGGTTCGAACGCGATTGAAGTCGCCGGTGGCGGCACGAAGGGTGCAGGCGACGTCGAGAAGAAGCGCAAGGGCAATTTCTTCGCCGCGCTGTTCGGTGGTGGTGGCGACGAGGATGAAGAACCCAATGCAATCGCCAGCGCCGACGGCGAGGGCGGTGAGGAACAGCCCGTCGCGAAATCCAAGCCTGTCGTAGAAGAGCAGCCTGTTCTGGTTGCTGCGCAGGAAGAGGAAGTCAACGCCCCGGTCCCGGCGATCCGTCCGGCTTTCAAGACGGCGCCGGTTGACGGCGGCATGGAAGTTGCGCTTGTCGCGCCGGCCAAGAATGCGGCGCAGGATGCGCTTGCCGCTGCCTTGCCGGAGACACCGGTTGCGGAAAGCGAATATGCCGACCTCAATGGCTACAAGATTCCGGTTCCGGAAATGCTCGGCAAGCGTGGTGCCAATGGCGACGCGGTCGGTGAACTGCTGACGGCATCGACCAATCCGGACCTTGCCAATGCCCTCGGCGAGGATGGCGAGACCCTGGCCTTCGTGCCGGTCCCGGCCTTGCGTCCGGCCGGCGAAGAAGCGCTGACGGCGGTCGCCGAAGCCAATGTTGCGGTGCCAACCCTGGCGGAACGGTCGCTGACGACAGCGGTTGCGGTTGCTGAACAGCCGGCCGACGTGGCGGCTGCGGCAGAGACAAAGGTGGCCTTGGCCGCGCCGACGGCCGTGCTCGACGATCCCTTCTTGCAGGCCGGCAGCCAGCCGGTCGAGATGGCCGCCTTCGTGCCGCAATCCGGCGACCAGGCGCGGGCCGACCTTTTCGGCACGGTCTTTGACGCCGAAAAGGAAGAAGCGCCCCTGAAGGGCAAGCGCCCGAAAAAGCAGGAAGCCGATGCGGCGACCAACAAGTCGATCCGAACCGAGCCGAAGCTGACCCAGCAGATCATTTCGGAATGGGCATTGACGACCGGTCGCATGGCGACGCTGTCGAAGCCCGTTAAAGCACCGCGCTTCGTCAGCAAGTCCCTGCGCGCAGCGCCGACGACAGTCTATTCGGCCGGCTTCTCGAGCCCGGCATCCGTCGACACCGCCCGCTTCAGCGGCACGGCCGTGAACTTCCTCGAAGTCAAGAAGTTCAGTACGAACTGATTGTGCAGGCATGACATTGAAAGCCCGCCGGCGACGGCGGGTTTTTTGCGTCTGGCGGCCAAGAGCGGACCTCACGCGAATGTGTGCAGCCGGAAGCCGGGGTTGCACTGGACAGACATGGCGGAAACGGATGTCGCTTCCTATATCAGCGCTGTCTTCCTGCGAATGCACAATGTTCCGCCACCTGCGACAATGCGCGTGTCGGACATGGGCGCGAAGGCGGGAAGTCGGACAAGGAGTCTGCGAATGCGCAATTACATGAAGACCCCCGAAGCAATTTCCAAATTGTCTCCCGAGCAGTATCGCGTCACCCAGGAAAGCGGCACGGAACGGCCGGGGACGGGGGAATATCTCGAGAATAAAAAGCCCGGTATCTATGTCGATATCGTTTCAGGCGAGCCTCTTTTCGCCTCGTCCGACAAATATGACTCCGGGTGCGGCTGGCCCAGCTTTACAAAGCCGATCGATGCGCTGCACGTTTCTGAACTGCGCGACGCGTCCCACGGCATGGTCCGCACGGAGGTCCGTTCGACCCATGGCGACAGCCATCTCGGGCATGTCTTTCCCGACGGCCCGAAGGATCGTGGCGGGCTGCGCTACTGCATTAATTCGGCCTCCCTGCGTTTTGTCGGTCGCGACAGGATGGAAGCGGAAGGCTATGGTGACTATCTCGATCAGGTGGAGGATATCCGATGACAATTGAACGCGCAGTGCTGGCCGGCGGTTGCTTCTGGGGCATGCAGGATCTGATCCGTCGTTATGACGGCGTCCTTTCCACCCGCGTCGGCTATACCGGCGGCGACGTCAAAAATGCGACCTATCGCAACCATGGCAGCCATGCCGAAGCGATCGAGATCAATTTCGATCCGTCGCGGATCAGCTATCGGGCGCTTCTGGAATTCTTCTTCCAAATCCATGATCCATCGACGCCAAACCGGCAGGGCAACGACAGGGGCGCCAGCTATCGATCGGCGATCTACTACACCGACGAAGAGCAGAAACATGTCGCCTTGGAAACCATTGCCGATGTCGATGCTTCTGGCCTGTGGCCGGGCAAGGTGGTGACCGAAGTGGAACCGGTGGGCGATTTCTGGGAGGCCGAGCCCGAGCACCAGGATTATCTGGAGCGTATCCCGAACGGCTATACGTGCCACTTTATCCGGCCGGGCTGGAAGCTGCCGCGACGCGAGAAGAGCAGCGACGCTGCCTGAACCATGACAAAAAAAAGGCCGGTCATTGACCGGCCTTTTTCATTCCTGACGCCCGCATCGATCGTGACGTCCTGTCCCGTGCAGGGTTATTCTGCCTCTGGGGCGTCGATCATGCCCAGCGCTGCGAGATAGGTATCGAGGATAGCTTCCTGTTCCATGCGCTCGTCCTTGTCCTGCTTGCGGATGGCGATGACCTTTTTCAGGATTTTGGTGTCGAAGCCGGTTCCCTTTGCCTCGCCATAGACATCCTTGATGTCGTCGGCGATGGTCTTCTTTTCTTCTTCCAGGCGCTCGATGCGCTCGATGAACGACCGAAGCTGGTCGCGTGCGACGCCGTGGGCATCCGACATGGTGTTCTCCTTCTAGGACTGAATTTGTGGTGGTGACGTGCCGCGAACGCCTCGCAAGGTCAAGGCCCATTGCGCAACAGCGCGCCGATTTCGGTCTATTCCTTGGGATGGCTGAGCTCGAAGGCGGCCTTCTGTTTGCCCGACGCTTCGGTCTGGTGCCGCTCCTGCCAGACGTCGTAGGGCATGCCGTAGACGATCTCGCGCGATTCGTCCTTGCTCAACGAAACCTCAGCCGTCTCGGCTGCCTCGCGATACCAATTGGACAGGCAGTTGCGGCAGAAGCCGGCGAGGTTCATCAGGTCGATGTTCTGCACGTCCGGACGGTCCCGCAAGTGCTGCACCAGCCGGCGAAAAGCCGCCGCCTCGAACTCGGTCTGCTGCGTCGGGGTGAGGTTGGTCATCGGTCTGTTCCTTTGTCGGTCAGAACGCGTAAGGCCCCGTGCGGGACGGGTGACGTTCGACTTCATGCAGTTCTGGACGGGCGTTGAGCGCGGAAAAGATCGGTGCCAGCCGGTTTTCCCACTCCGCAACGCCGGCCTCGTCGGCGATCAGATCCTGACGGACCTCGATCAGCGCATGGGCAATGCCCGTCTCCATGCAATGCCGGTACATGGTATCGCCGCGCAGGGCGCCGTCATAGGGCTCGTTGTCGCCGACAAGAATATCGCCTTCGGCCTCAAGTGCTTCGATCAGCGGCCGAACGGCGCGGGGATCATTGTCCCACAGGATCGCGGTATGCCAGGGGCGGGGCACGCCTTTCCAGGCCGGCGTATAGGAATGCACCGAGATCACCAGAGGGGCTTTGCCGCTGGCCGCGGATACGGCTGCAATCGTTTCCGACACTGCGCGGTGGTAGGGACGGTGGAAGCGGTTCAGCCGGCTTTCCCATTCCTCGGCGGTTATCGGGTGATTTCCGGGGATGATCGCACCGTCGGAGATCTTCATGATCAGCGTCGGATCGTCCTCGCCGCGGTTCGGATCGATCAGCAGGCGGGAAAAGCAGCCGAGTATGGCCGGCACTCCAAGCCGTGCCGACAGGCGCCGGACTAGCGGCTCGACACCGATGTCGTAGGCGATGTGGCGGGCAAAAGCGCTTTCGGGCAGACCCAGCCTGCCATAGTTCGCCGGCAGCCTGTTCATGGCGTGATCGGCCAGAAAAACCAGGCCGCGACCGGCGTCACCGGGAAGAATCTCGAAAGCCTGCTCCAAACCCTGATTGCCTCGTATCTGTTTTTACTGTTGCTTTCTGCCTGTCATGATTTGATGGCATGCAGTCTGGGCAATCGCAAGGCGCAGCGACATTTGTCTGATTTCGGTCAACAAAAAGCCGGATGCAATCGATTAGACTTGCGTTGACATTCACGGCGCACCGTCGCAAGAAAGTGCCACGACAAATCGCAATGGAGACCCATTGGAAACCGTGTCCAGACATGCTTTTCCCAGGTTGAACCGGCTTACGCCTTTTGGCAGCACTGCCCTGTTTGTTCTGGCGTCCTTCCTCCCGTTGATGATGGCCGGCGAGGCGCGTGCGGATTTTCGGGTCTGCAACGGAACGCAGAACCTGGTGGGCGTCGCGATCGGCTACCGCGCCAAGGACGGCTGGATGACGGAAGGCTGGTGGCAGGTGCCGGCGACCACGTGTGCGACGCTGATCGAGGGCGAGCTGCAGTCGCGCTATTATTATCTCTATGCCGAAGATGCTGCCCGCGGCGGGCGCTGGACCGGCGACGTCAACATGTGCGTTGCCGAGAACGAGTTCAAGATCACCGGCGTGCAGGATTGTTTCGCGCGCGGTTTCCAGCGCATGGGATTCAAGGAATACGACACGGGGCGTCAGGGGAGCTGGATGGTTCAGTTGTCCGATACCCCAGGGACTCAAGAAAGTCAGAACTGATGAAGCGGAACAGAAAAGTTAAGATCCTCGCGACCCTTGGTCCGGCGTCCAATGAAGAAGCGATGATCCAGAAGCTGCATGAGGCTGGCGCCGATCTCTTCCGGATCAACATGAGCCATGCCAGCCACGACATGATGCGGACGCTGATCAAGCGTATACGCAATGTCGAGGCGCGTTGCGGCCGGCCGATCGGCATCCTCGCCGACCTTCAAGGGCCGAAGTTGCGTGTCGGCAAGTTCGCCGGCGGCAAGGCCGATCTGGTGGCCGGCCAGACATTCACGCTCGACAACAAGGATGAACCGGGGGACAACACCCGTGTTTTCCTGCCGCATCCGGAAATCCTGGAATCGGTCAAGTCGGGACACCGCCTGCTCATCGACGACGGCAAGCTGCACCTGCGGGCTGAAAAGTCCGACGGCAAGAGCATCGTCTGCACGGTCATTTCCGGCACGAAGATCTCCGATCGCAAGGGCGTCAGCCTTCCCGATACGCTGCTGGCTGTCGGCGCGTTGACCGAGAAGGACCGGGCCGACCTCGACGCGGTACTCGAAACGGATGATGTCGACTGGGTCGCGCTCTCGTTCATTCAGCGACCGGAAGATCTGTCGGAGGTCCGCAAGGTGTCGCGCGGTCGTGTAGGCCTGATGTCGAAGATCGAGAAGCCCCAGGCAATCGAGCGCATCGACGAGATCATCGAGCTCTCGGACGCCCTGATGGTGGCGCGCGGTGACCTCGGCGTCGAAATGCCGCTGGAATCGGTTCCGGGCCTGCAGAAGCAATTGATCCGCGCCTGCCGCCGCGCCGGCAAGCCGGTGGTCGTCGCGACGCAGATGCTGGAATCGATGATTTCCGCCCCGGTGCCGACGCGCGCCGAGGTGTCGGACGTCGCTACCGCCGTCTTCGAAGGCGCCGATGCGATCATGCTGTCGGCCGAATCCGCTTCGGGCGAATATCCGGTCGAATCGGTTGCGACCATGGCATCCATCGCTAGCAAGATTGAGACCGACCTGCATTACCCGGGCATCATCTACGCGCAGCGCACGCCGCCGGAAGCAACCGGCGCCGACGCGATCTCGCTTGCTGCCCACCAGATTGCCGAGACACTGAAACTGTCGGCGATCGTCTGTTACACCTCGTCGGGCACGACCGGTCTGCGCGCTGCCCGCGAGCGCCCGCAGGTGCCGATTTTGGCGCTGTCACCGGTCATCCAGACGGCGCGTCGTCTGGCGGTTGTCTGGGGCCTGCACTGCGTCGTCACCGGCGATGCCACGGATCTGGACGACATGGTCAACCGCGCCTGCCGGATCGTCGTGGACGAAGGCTTCGGCAAGCCGGGCGACCGCGTCATCATCTCCGCTGGCGTTCCGCTTGGCACGCCCGGCGCCACCAATATGCTGCGCATTGCCTATATCGGCTCGGACGGCCTCAGCGGCATCTGATAGGCTTGCTTTGAAAAACAGAAGCCGCGTCTTCCGAACAAGGAAGCGCGGCTTTTCCTTTTTCTATCCGGCCGGGGATCGATGATCGATCGAAGGGCTCAGTCGAAATCATCAGCGGCGATGCGCGCTTCTGCTGCGCGGGCCATGCCCGCGAGGTCGCGCTTTTTCCCGGCAACGGTCTCGATAGCGGCAATGGCAAGGTCCGTGACCACGTAGTCGGGCTTGTGGCCGAGATTGTGGATGCTGATCAGGCGGGACCCGGAGATCGCTTCATGCAGACCGCGCGAGTGGATCTCGGGCAGAACGACGCGGTCCTTGTCGCCGGTGATGATCACGGTGGGCGCCTTGATCTCGCGGTAGCGCGGCGCGATTTTCTTCACATAGTCGAGCAGGTTGGCAATATCGATGGCGTTGTTGCGGAAGGCCCGTGGCCGCAGGGCCAGATAGGCGCCCGTCCGTTCGATATAATCGTCCGGTCTGTGGTTGGGCGCGAATACCACTTTTGTCGCCTTGTCGATCATCGCAAGGCCAGCGGGAGGCGCTACCAGCGTCGCAAACAGCCACCCCAGAACCGGCGTCTTCGCCGTCTTGTAGTACCATTCTATCCCCCCCGGCCAGGGATGCGTGGCTGGCGAGAGGAAGACGAGGCCGGCGACCATGTCCTTGTGGTTCAAGGCGAGGGTTGCGGCAATCGAGCCGCCGAAGGAGTGGCTGACGATAATCGCTTTCTTGATTCCGCGCTTTTCCATCAATGCGGCAATCGCATCGGCCTGGCCGTCGGGATAGCCGTTCTGGGGTCCGCCGCGCTCGGAAAAACCGAGACCCGGCCGATCGAGGAAAAGCATGTCAGCCCGGCCTTCGAGCTTGTCGCGGAAGGCGCCCATCGGATCGCGCAGATTGGCGCTGGCGCCGTGGATGAAGACCAGCGTCGGCAGGTCGGAGGACTTCGGGCGGGGGATGTAGACGCTGTTCATCCGGTAGCCGCCGACGTCGATCAGTTCTCCCTGATTGCCGTTTTGTTTTTCAAAGGCCGATGCCTGATAGGCACTGAAGCCAAAGGCTGCGACGAGCACGGTCAAAAACAACGAAGCTGCGTAGAACATGAGTTTCCTGAAGGCGGGCCGCATCAAACGCTTTCCAATGATACGCGCATGAGATCAGCGGCATCCGATGTTGTCGATGGGGGTGATACGAAAAACCGGGGCACCCGGTTTCTCCGGAATGCGGATTATGTCCGATTTCCCGCCAGTTTTTCTTCAAGATCGCCCAGTTGCGACTGCGCATTGCGATCTGCGGGATAAATGGCCAGGAACTGCTCCCAGGCCTTCAGCGCCAGTTCGTCCTGCCCGGCCGACGTTAGAATCGCTGCCATGCCGGCAAGCGCCCCGAAATGCCGCGGCTCGATCGCCAGCACGCGATTGATGTCCGACATCGACTTCCGGTAGTTTCCCATCTGGAAGTGCAGCGTCGCCCGCTGGTTCCAGCCCTCGACATATTGGGGGGCGAGATAGATCACCTGATCGAAGATATCCATCGCGGCCGGTTGCCGCTCGGTCTGGATGGCCTTGGCCGCCCATTGCATCAGGAGGTTGACCGAGGCGCTGCCGGAATCCTGCCATTCCATCCGGATGCGATCGGAAATTTCCCGCGCCTTGTCCGGATCGCGTTCGCGTTTCAATTCGGCAAATAGCGAATCAAGACGCTGCCTGGGTGTCGTCATCTCGGCGGGGGGAGGTTCGGCGGCGGTGTCTGCGGATAGAGCCGGCACGCTGGCAAAAAGCAGCAAAGACAGGCTTGCCGCGGGAATCAGAAGCAGGGACATGATTTTAGCCATGCCGGACATGGTAATCCGCCATGGCTGAAGATCAAATCAAATTTAGGACATCGGTCCGTTCGTCACCAGAAACGCAGCCTATCGATGAGGGCGCGTTAAAGCGCCACACAGGTTGCGTCCAAGCATGCCGATCCGAAATCAAGCCGTTCCGGATCGTGCCTGCACTGCTCAGCCCTGGCGGGCCTTGAAGCGCGGGTTCAGCTTGTTGATGATGTAAACGCGGCCCTTGCGGCGAACCAGACGGTTCTCGCGGTGACGGCTCTTGAGCGACTTGAGCGAATTTTTGATCTTCATTTTTCTGATCCGCAGTTTCGGGGAACACAGTCGCCCGGTCTTTAACAATCAAAAGCGCGCCGCAGACCGGTAAGGCCGAGCGCGCTCTTAGGGTGGCAGGCAAATAACCCGGCGTCGTAAAACTGTCAACCGCAACAGGCCTGTTTTCTGTGCCCGATCCGGCTTTTCTGTGGGTTTCCCCACCGTATCGCGGTCAGGCAAGCCAGGTCACGTGGCCCATCTTGCGACCCGGGCGGGCTTCCGTCTTTCCGTACAGGTGAACCAGCGCATGCGGCCGTGCGAGCCAGGCCGGCACGTCGTTTATGTCGTCGCCAATCAGATTCTGCATCACGCAGTCGGAATGCCGGGCGCCATTCGAAAGCGGCAGGCCGGTGATCGCGCGGATATGCTGCTCGAACTGGGAAACGACGCAGGCCGCTTCCGTCCAGTGTCCGGAGTTGTGCACCCTTGGCGCGATCTCGTTGGCGACGAGACTGCCATCAGGCAGGACGAAGAATTCCACGCCGATGACGCCGACATAACCGAGCGCGTCGAGGAGAGCCTTGGCCGCGCGACGGGCGGTTTCGGCGGTATGCGCGCCGAGCGCCGCCGGTACCGTCGAGGTGTGGAGAATGCCGTTGCGGTGGATGTTTTCGGCGGGATCGAAGCAGGAGACCGTGCCGTCGATCGCACGGGCGGCAATGATCGAGACTTCGCGCTCGAAGGCGATGAAGCTTTCCAGAATCATCGGCACGCCACCGAGTTCGTTAAATGCGCCGGCCGGCAGATCCTGCGGCCCGCGAAAGACCTTCTGCCCCTTGCCGTCATACCCGAGCCGGCGTGTTTTCAAGACACCCCTGCCGCCGAAATCGGTAAGCGCCGCTTCAAGCCCCGCCTGATCGTCGATGGCATGAAAACGGGCGGTTTCGATGCCGCAATCCTGAATGAAGCGTTTTTCCGTCACACGGTCCTGCGCGACTTCCAATGCCTTCGGCGGCGGATAGACGGGTTTTGACCGGGCGAGGAATTCAGCCGCCGAAACCGGGACGTTCTCGAATTCATAGGTGATGACGTCGCAGGCTTGCGCGAGTGCCGCGAGCCCGGCTTCGTCGTCATAGGCGGCAACAACCTGGTCGTTGGCCACCTGCGCCGCCGGACAGTCGGACTGGGGCTCGAGGATGATGGTGCGGAAATTGAGGCGCGCTGCCGCCATGGCGAGCATACGGCCGAGCTGGCCGCCGCCGATGATGCCGATCGTCCGCATCACACTTCGTCCACGGGATATTCGGCCACGGCGTTGGTCTGGCGTTCGCGCCAGTCGTCGAGGCGGTCCGCAAGCTCCGGGTCGCCAAGGGCGAGCACCGCTGCGGTCAAAAGGGCGGCATTGATCGCGCCGGCACGGCCGATCGCCAGAGTGCCGACGGGAATTCCGGCCGGCATCTGCACAATGGAAAGCAGGCTGTCCTGGCCCGAAAGCGCCTTGGACTGGACCGGCACGCCGAAAACCGGGAGCGGCGTCATCGACGCCGTCATGCCGGGCAGGTGGGCGGCACCGCCGGCACCAGCAATGATCACCTTGAACCCTTCGTCCCGGGCGCCCTTGGCAAATTCCACAAGCCGGTCAGGTGTGCGGTGGGCCGAAACGATGCGCGCGTCATAGGCGATGTCGAGGGCGTCGAGCGTATCGGCGGCGTTTTTCATGGTCTCCCAGTCAGACTGGCTTCCCATGATGATGGCGACGGGCGGTGTGGCTGATTTCGTCACGTCTGTTTCCGCTTCAGGCGATGATATCGGGTATGACCTGGTCTTCGATCGAGGTGATCTTATCCTTGATCGACAGCTTCTTCTTCTTCATGCGCTGGATGCGCAAAGCGTCGCAGCCTGTCTGGATCATCGCATTTATCGCGACATCATAATCTTCATGTTCCTGCCTCAACCGCGCGACTTGCAGTCTGAGTTCGGCATGGTCCTGGTCTGGCATCCATCAAGTCCCCGTCAGTACCGGCGGCGGTTGGGCCGCCGTCCGGATCAATTCGTGCGTCGCTCTAGCATAGAATGTTTGGTAACGGGAAGTTATCCTTCGACATCATTTCGCCTTCGACAAATGAAAAATACCATGGCACACTTGCTGCGTTACGACCTGGAACATCCGGCATTTACGGACCGGATGCAAGCAAAAGGAAGGGACTGCCACATGACCATTGAGGCTCATCTTGCAACGCTTGAGAAAAAGCATGGCGCTCTTGAGCAGGAGCTCCACTCGGCCCTTATCCATCCTTCTTCCGAGGACCAGAAAATCGCCGATATCAAGCGCCGTAAGTTGCGTTTGAAGGACGAAATCGAAAAGCTTCGTTCATCGATTCACTGATCACAAACAGTAATTCCAAATTGCATCGGGAGACCTAACCAGCGCCGGAATGAAGTAAACTTTTGCTTTGTATGAATTACCCGGCGAGCGGCAGTGTTTAGCGTGGATATGATATCCGCAACGTACCGCAGGGAAACTGGTTTCCCGATGTATGTCTAAAGAGACGGATGGCTTTGAAAAGCTGATGCTCTAGGACCAGAACTGGTCGAGCCACAGATTGACCCGGTCGAAACCGGGCTTGTTGATCGCGTAGATCCGACGCGTGCCACTGGCCGAAACGGATACGAGATTGCTTTCCAGAAGCGCTTTCAGATGCTGCGAGACGGCCGGCCGGCTGATCGGCAGGCCGTCGGCCAGCTCGTTCACCGTTTTGGGCGCGCGCCTCAATTCCTCCAGCAGGTAACGCCGGTTCGGATCCGCGATGGCATCGAAGGGGTCGGTGTTGGACATAGGGAAAAGTTAGGAGAAATCCCGCTCTCCGGCAAGTAAATTGTGCGCTGCCGCAACGCAATTTTGCCTTGCAGCACGCACGCTGTCGTGGCGTCTCCCGTCAGCCCGCCGCCAGAAACACGGCAATGCCGTCCCACATCAACTTAAGCCCTGCGAAAAAAGCCATCGTGTACATGAAGGGATAGAAGACGTCGGGCCGCATCCTGCGGACCAGCCAGGCGCCGCAGACGGTTGCCAGCATGGCCAACGGAAACAGCGTCAGCGAGGTCTTGAGATTGCTGAGATCAAGCTGCCCGAGCGCAAAGTAGGGGATGAGCTTGACGGCATTCAGGATGGCGAAGAAGCGGACGATCGTGCCGGTATATTCGCGCGGCGGCAGTTTCAGCGGCAGTGCATAGATCTGGAACGGTGGACCGCCGGCATGGGCGACGAAACTGCCATAGCCGGCGAAGGCGCCGAACAACGTCGCCTGCACAGGGCGATGACCCTTGGCGGGGATGACGATGCCGCGGCGCGCGCGCCAGAGGTTGTAGACGTATCGCAGCACGAACAGCACCGTGATCGTACCGATGATCAGCCGCAGCGCATCCCGCGGCACATAGGCGGCGGTCGCCCAGCCGATGGCGATGCCGGCAATCGCGCCGGGCAGCATTATCTTCAGAGTCTTCATGTCGCCGTGCTGACGCCACATCCAGAGCGAGACGAGGTCCATGGCAATCAGGATCGGCAGAAGGAGGGCCGCCGCCTGAACCGGCGAAACGGCCAGCGACAGAAGCGGCACGCCCATCAGCGACAAGGCTTCGCCCATGCCGCCCTTGCTGAAGCCGACGAGGACAACCGCCGGAATGGCGATGGCGTAAAACTGCATATCTGGGAGCATGGGTATCGGTTGATCCTTTTGTCCGCAGGGTCTATCGCTTTTCTCCATCGAAATCGAGTAGGGGTTGCCGCAGGAAATGCCGGAAAACCCGCAGGAACGGAAATATGAATCAGACCGACAATCGCTGCCGCCTTGTTCTCGTGGTCCCGGACATCGCCGACATTGCCGAGCGGGCCAAGATGCTCGGCGACGCGTTGCGGGGCGGGGATGTCGCATCGGTCATCGTGCCGCAATACGGACTTGACGACCAAACCTTCCAGAAGCATGCCGAGGCGCTGGTTCCGCTGATCCAGAACGCAGGCGCCGCTGCCCTGCTGGCCGGCGATACCCGCGTTGCCGGTCGCGCCAAAGCCGATGGCCTGCACATTGAAGGCAACGCCGAAGCGCTGGCCGAAGCCATGGAAAAGTTCTCGCCGAAGCTGATCGTCGGCGGCGGCAACGCAACCGACCGCCATCGCNNCATCGCGCGCTGGAAGTGGGGGAGGCGCGTCCGGATTATATCTTTTTCGGCAAGGTCGACGGCGACATCAAGCCGGAAGCGCATCCGAAGAACCTTGCGCTTGCCGAATGGTGGGCCTCGATGATCGAAATTCCGTGCATCGTCATGGGCGGCACCGATCCGGAATCGGTGCTCGCCGTGGCGGAGACTGGCGCGGAGTTCGTGGCGCTCAGGCTTGGTGTCTTCGGCGACGCCGCACAGGCCGCAAGCGTGGTCGCGAACGTCAATGCGCTTCTTGACGAAAAAGCGCCACGGTTTGAAGATTAAGACATTCGAATGTTGAACCGTCATCGCCTCTTTCCACGCCTGTCCATGACCGTCCTCCTCTGCGCCGTGCTGATCGCGCCGCCAATGGCTGCGTGGGCGCAGGATGCATCGACGGATGATGCCGGCGCCACGGTTGGCGGGAGCGACCCCAAGCGGGGCCGCATCACGCCCTTCAACGGCGCGGTGCTGCCGGAGGGTGAGCAGACGGTGGTCAAGCCGGAGACCGAAGGGGCGAAGGAAGACGATAAGCCTTCCGGCGGGGTCAACGTACTGGAGCGCATGGGCGCTGCCTTGCCGGAACTGCCGAAGGAAAAGCCGTTTGCCGGCAAGCCGGATGAAGCCTATGGCGCTTTCCAGCGGGGATATTACTTGACGGCGATGGATCTGGCGCTTCCGCGGGCGCAACTTGGCGATTCAGCCGCGCAGACCCTGGTTGCGGAAATCCTGTCGCAGGGGCTTGGCGTTGCCAGAAAACCCAAGGAAGCCGCCTTCTGGTATGAACAGGCGGCCAAGAGCGGTGATCCGACGGCGATGTTCAAATATGCGATCCTCATGATGGAGGGGCGCGACGTGAAGCGTGACAAGCAGGCTTCGGAAGAGATGATGAAGAAGGCGGCCGATCTCGGCAATTCGTCGGCGCAGTTCAACTACGGCCAGATTCTGGTGGCGGACATGCCCGGCGAGCGCGGCTTGAAGGCGGCGCTACCTTACTACGAAAAGTCGGCGGCGCAGGGCATTGCGGATGCACAATATGCGCTGTCGCAAATCTACCTGAATGTTGACGGCATCGACGAGAACAAACGCTCAAAAGCGCGGGAATGGCTGCTGCGGGCGGCCCATTCCGGCTATGACACCGCCCAGCTCGATGCGGCGATCTGGCTGATCGAGGGGATCGGCGGCGACCGCAATCTCGAGGATGGCTTCGGCTGGATGCGCCGCGCCGCCGAAAGCGGCAATACCGTCGCGCAGAACAAGCTGGCGCACCTTTACGTCAATGCCATCGGCACACGGCCCGATCCGGTCGAGGCGGCGAAATGGTATGTGTTGTCGCGGCGGGCCGGCCTCAAGGATCTCGCACTCGAGGATTTCTATCTCGGACTGAACGACGATCAGCAGAAGGCGGCCCTCAGCGCCGCCAACAAATACCGAAGCTCCTGACGGTCATTTGTAGGCAAGACTTGAACTTTCGGGGTTTTTGTGGTCTTGAGGCCGAAAATTGGCCCGGTTCCGCGGTGTCCGAAGTCTTAGGGAATGCTTCCCATGAAAATCAATGGCAATGAAATACGCCCCGGCAGCGTTATCGAGCACAATGGCGGCCTCTGGGCCGCGGTGAAATCGACGACCGTCAAGCCCGGCAAGGGCGGCGCCTTCAATCAGGTCGAGCTGAAGAACCTGATCGATGGAACGAAGCTCAACGAGCGCTTCCGTTCGTCCGAAACGGTGGAACTCGTCAGCCTCGAATTGAAGGAATTCCAGTTCCTGTTCGAGCAGGGCGAGGCGCTGGTGTTCATGGACATCGAAAGCTATGAGCAGCTGGAACTGCAGAAGGATTTCGTCGGCGATCGCGCCACCTTCCTGCAGGACGGCATGATGGTGACGGTCAAGCTTTACGACGAAAAGCCGATCGGCATTTCGCTTCCCGACCAAGTAATCCTGACGATCGCCGAGGCCGATCCCGTGGTCAAGGGCCAGACGGCGGCCTCGTCCTACAAGCCGGCGATCATGGAGAACGGCGTGCGCGTGATGGTTCCGCCCTTTATCGCTGCCGGTGAGCGCATCCTCGTCGATACCAATGAAATCGCCTATCTCCGCCGCGCGGACTGATCTGCAGCGGCAAGTTCAATTGATCCGGCCGGTTCTCCCGGCCGCCGGTTCATATTCCAAGGAAAGCCAAGATGGCACGTTCTGCTCTTCTCAATGTCATGGTCCAGGCCGCTTTCAAGGCCGGCAAGTCTCTGTCGCGCGATTTCGGCGAAGTGCAGAACCTGCAGGTTTCGCTGAAAGGTCCGGGCGATTATGTCTCGCAGGCCGATCGCAAGGCCGAGAAGCTGATCCGCGAGGAACTGCTCAAGGCTCGCCCGACCTATGGTTTCCTCGGCGAGGAGAGCCAGGAGATCATCGGAACGGATGGCGCCCACCGCTGGATCGTCGATCCGCTTGATGGCACGACCAACTTCCTGCACGGCATTCCGCATTTCTCGATCTCGATCGCGCTTGAGCGCCAGGGCGAGATCGTCTGCGCGGTGATCCTCAATCCGGCGACGGACGAGCTTTATACTGCCGAGCGCGGCGGCGGCGCCTTCCTCAACGATCGCCGTCTTCGGGTGGCGGCGCGCAAGAGCCTGTCGGATGCAGTCATCGCCACCGGTACGCCGCATCTCGGCCATGGCAGTCACGGCACCTATCTCGTCGAACTGCGCCACGTAATGGGCGAAGTCGCCGGAGTGCGTCGCTTCGGGGCGGCATCGCTCGATCTCGGCTATGTCGCGGCCGGCCGCGTCGACGGTTTCTGGGAACGTGGCCTGTCCGCCTGGGACATCGCTGCCGGCATGCTGCTGATTCGCGAGGCGGGCGGCTGGGTCACGGACCTCGACGGCGGCAACAAGTCGATGGAAGACGGAACCATCGTCGCCGGAAACGAATATATCCGCAAGGCTTTGCAGGAAGTCGTGCGCCGGCCGATCCCTGGCAAGTAACGGAAACGATGCGAAAATTTCTGACATCGGCACGATGCGCCTGAATGTCGGAAATGCGTTGTTTTCCCTTCAATTCGGCACAAAGTTAATCTAGTCTCCCGCCAAGTGCGCAAGGGCCATCGGCTCGGGCGCTCTTTACCACGTGCATGTGTGCCGTAACCGGGAGAGCAACGTCCTATGGCGAAACTGAAACTGTCGGGATGGGATGCCGCCGGAGAGGCGGGCAAAGGGTACAATCCCAACAAGCTCTCCAGCCCGATGAGCTTCTTCTGGACAATGATCATCTTCCTGATCATCGTCGGCTTCGTCGGCGCCATTCTCTTTCGTCAGGCCCAGACGGCCTTTCTCGCCAATCCGGGCCTGAACGGCCTGATCGCCGGCGTACTTTTGATCGGCGCCCTGCTGGTGTTCAGCCATGTGCTGAGCCTGAGGCCCGAGGTGCGCTGGTTCAATTCGTTCCGCGCCGCCGGCAGTGCCGACAAGGTCGGCCGCGATCCGGTGTTGCTTGCACCGATGCGGGCGTTGATCGGCCAGCGCCATTCGATGACGATCTCCACCACGGCGCTGCGCTCGATCCTCGATTCGATCGCGACGCGACTTGACGAATCCCGCGATACATCGCGTTACCTGATCGGCCTCCTCGTCTTTCTCGGCCTTCTCGGAACATTCTGGGGCCTGCTCGGCACCATCGGTTCGATCAACACCGTCATTCAGTCGCTCGATGCCGGAACCGGAAGCACGGAGGATGTTCTGGCTGCGCTGAAGAGCGGTCTTTCCGCTCCACTAACCGGCATGGGCACGGCCTTCTCGACCTCGCTGTTCGGTCTATCGGGTTCGCTGATCCTCGGCTTCCTCGACCTGCAGGCCGGCCGCGCGCAGAACCGCTTCTACACGGAGCTCGAAAACTGGCTCTCCTCGGTCACCGACGTCAGCTCCGATCGCGTTTCCGCCTCGGATATGCAGGCCGACGCTGCGCCGGTCGGGGAACTGCGAGAGCTGACCGAGCAGCTGTCCCGGCTCAATCAGGACGGCGGCATGAACCAGCGCACGACGGCGGCGATGGCGAGCCTTGCAGAAGGCATTCAGGGCCTTGTCAAGAACATGCGCGGCGAGCAACAGATGCTGCGCGACTGGATCGAGGCGCAACAGGAGGAGGCGCGCTCGATGCGCAAGACGCTGGACAAGCTTGCAGCCCGTATCGGCCACACCGACAAGATTGCAGTCCACGCCGAAAAACCTTCGCATACCAAGCACGCGCGCGCCGACGAAGTCGGAGGGGAATAACCGATGGCGCTTGCGCGGAAGGGCCGCACCCAGAGGACCGTCGATTACTGGCCGGGTTTCGTCGATGCACTGTCGACGCTTCTGCTGTCCATCATGTTTCTGCTCACGGTCTTCGTGCTGGGGCAGTTCCTGCTCAGCCGCGAAATCAGCGGCAAGGACGACGTGCTGAACCGGCTGAACAGCCAGATCAACGAATTGACGCAACTGCTGGCGCTCGAAAAGGGCAGCAACCAGGATCTTGAGGATTCTCTGGCCAACCTGCAGGCCTCGCTCGCGTCCTCCGAAGGCGAGCGCTCGCGGCTGCAGTCCCTGCTTGACCAGGGCAGCGGCAGCTCCGAAGCTGCGACCAAGCGGATTGGCGACCTGAGTGGCCAGCTGGAATCGGCCAACGAGGCGAGTGCGAGGTCGCTTAGCCAGATCGATCTCTTGAACCAGCAGATCGCAGCACTTCGCAGCCAGATCGCCGCCATCGAGGGTGCGCTGCAGGCCTCCGAAGCCAAGGACGAGGCGTCGCAGACGAAGATCGCCGATCTTGGCCGCCGGCTGAATGTCGCCCTGGCGCAGCGCGTCCAGGAACTCAATCGCTACCGCTCCGATTTCTTCGGCCGGCTGCGGGAAATCCTCTCGGACCGGGAAAACATCCGCATCGTCGGCGACCGTTTCGTTTTCCAGTCGGAAGTCCTGTTTCCCTCCGGCGGCAACGAGCTGAACCCGGCGGGACAAGAGGAAATGGGCAAGCTGGCGGCGGCCCTTCTGGATCTCGCCAAGGAAATCCCCTCGGAAATCAACTGGGTGTTGCGCGTCGACGGCCATACCGACAATGTGCCGCTTTCCGGCACCGGTCGCTATATCGACAACTGGGAGCTTTCCTCCGCACGCGCGACATCGGTCGTCAAGTTCCTGATCTCACGCGGTGTGCCTGCCGATCGTCTGGTCGCCGCCGGTTTTGGCGAATTCCAGCCCATTGCCGAAGGCGACAGCAAGGAAGCGCGCGACCAGAATCGCCGGATCGAACTGAAGCTCACGGAAAAATAGCTGCTCCGGACACTGTCTGCCGCAAGCTTTGTCGCTGGATGATTGCCCTTACGTTTACGCGTCCGTAAGCTGGCGATCGATGCGGACTGGGAGGAGATGCGGATGAATTGCGATGTGCTTGTCGTCGGCGCGGGGCTTGCAGGTCTTGTTGCTGCAACCGAGGCCGCGGATCGTGGTCGCAAGGTTGTCGTGCTCGATCAGGAGGGAGAACAGAACCTCGGCGGGCAGGCCTTCTGGTCGCTCGGCGGCCTGTTTTTCATCGACAGTCCCGAGCAGCGCTGGATGCGCATCCGCGACAGCCACGACCTTGCCTTTCAGGACTGGATGGGATCGGCGGGCTTCGATCGCCCGGAAGATCACTGGCCCCGACTTTGGGCAGAAGCCTATCTGAATTTCGCTGCCGGGGAAAAACGCGCCTGGCTGCATGCACAGGGCATGCGCTGGTTTCCGGTCGTCGGCTGGGCGGAGCGTGGCGGCGGCATGGCCCATGGCCACGGCAATTCCGTACCGCGCTTCCACGTGACCTGGGGGACGGGGCCGGCCGTTCTGGAGCCCTTCATCCGCCGCGCCCGGGAAGCGGAAAGCCGAGGGCTCATCCGCTTCCGCTTCCGCCACCAGGTGGACGAGCTGATCACCATCAACGGCCGGGTCGTCGGTGCCCGCGGTTCGGAGCTGCGGGAAGATGCGGCGCTGCGGGGGCAGAGAAGCAACCGCGAAATCGTCGGTGATTTCGAGATCGCCGCGGGTGCCGTGATCGTCACCGCCGGCGGCATTGGCGGAAACCACGATCTGGTGCGCCGGAACTGGCCGGTGGAGCGGCTGGGGCCGGCGCCGCAATCCATGGTCAGCGGCGTGCCGCACCATGTCGATGGCCGCATGCTGGACATTTCCGGTCGTGCACGCGGGTCGATCATCAATGCCGACCGGATGTGGCACTACACGGAGGGCATCCGCAACTTCGATCCGATCTGGCCGAACCATGGCATCCGCATCCTGCCGGGGCCCTCATCCTTCTGGTGCGATGCGGACGGCAACCGGTTCCCGGCGCCGGCCATGCCCGGTTTCGATACGCTCGGCACGCTGAAGGCGATCCGCCAAAGCGGCAGCGACCACAGCTGGTTCATCCTGACCAAGGCGATCATCAAGAAGGAGTTTGCGCTTTCCGGCTCGGAGCAGAATCCGGATATCACCGGCAAGGACATCCGGCTTCTGTTAAGGCGCCTCGGCAAACATCCGCCGGCGCCCGTTCAGGCCTTCATGGACAAGGGCGAAGACTTCGTGGTGCGAAACCGCCTCGAGGACCTAGTGCAGGGCACGAACGCCGTCGCCGGCGATGACAGGCTTTCACTGCGTCATCTGCGCCAGCAGATCGAGGCACGCGACCGGGAGATGACGAACAGTTTTTCCAAGGATGCGCAGGTCACCGCCATTCGCGGCGCACGCGGTTATCTCGGCGATCGGTTGATGCGCACGGCCAGGCCGCATCGCATTCTTGATCCGAAGGCCGGACCGCTGATCGCCGTCAGATTGCATATCCTCACCCGCAAGACGCTGGGCGGGCTGCAGACCGATCTGTCGGGCCGGGTGCTTGAACTTTCCGGCGAGCCGGTGCCGGGGCTCTATGCCGCCGGTGAGATCGCCGGCTTCGGCGGCGGCGGCATGCATGGCTACAATGCGCTGGAAGGCACGTTCCTTGGCGGCTGCATCTTCTCCGGCCGCGTTGCCGGCCGGAGCGTGTAATCTATCTTCCGGGTGGACGTCTCCGGTCAATCCAGCTGGACGTTGGCGTCCTTGACGATCGGCGTCCATTTTGCCAGTTCGGCCTTGACGTGCGCTGCCAGTTCTTCCGGTGTCGAGCCGACGATCGTTGCACTGAATTCCTTCATGCGCTCCATCACGGCAGGATCTTTCATGGCCTTGTTGGCGGAGGCATTGAGGCGGGCAACGATTTCAGGCGGCGTTCCAGCCGGTGCAAACAGCGCGTTCCAGGTGTAGGTCTCATAGCCGGGCACGCCGGATTCCGCCATTGTCGGCACATCCGGGAAGGATGCGGCGCGCTCGGTGGTGGTTACGGCAAGCGCCCGCAGCGTACCGGCCTTGATATGGCCCGAGGAGGAGGGCAGGTTGTCGAACATGATCGGCACCTGGTTGCCGATGACGTCGTTCAGCGCCGGGCCTGAGCCCTTGTAGGGCACATGCTGCAGGCTGACGCCGGCCATCGTCTTGAACAGTTCTCCCGAAAGATGCAGCGGGGTGCCGTTGCCGGAGGACGCATAGCTGTACTGGTCCGGATTGGCCTTCAAAAGGGCCACCAGTTCCTGAATATTCTTTACCGGCAGTTCCGGATTGACGACCAGCACATTGGGAACCAGCACGAGCAGCGAGATCGGTGCAAAATCCTTTTCCGGATCATAGGGCTTGGTCTTGAGGATCAGCGGGTTCAACGCATGTGTGGCGACGGTCGCCATCAGGATCGTATAGCCGTCCGGCTCGGCCCGTGCGACATTGGCTGCGCCGAGATTGCCACCGGCGCCGGCGACGTTCTGCACGACGACCTGCTGTCCGAGATCATCCGACATCTTCTGGGCAATGATCCGACCGACGACATCCGTCGATCCGCCGGCGGCGAACGGGATGACCAATGTCACCGGACGATCCGGAAAACCATCCGCCCGCGCTGATGCGCCCGATGCCATGGCGGCCAGCAGCGTCAGGCCGAGCGCAATGCCGGCACGGCGGGTTGTCTTGAAAGCGGCCATTCGAATCTCCTCCCAGAAATCAACAGGCAAAACCGGTCCGTCGCCTCGCGAGGCGAACCGAAAAAGCATATTGGGCATTGTCGGGCAAAGACAAGGGCGACAGCATCGCCCATCTTGGGCCTATAGACGAAAGTCTTGTCCTGCCGGCTGTCTGCAAAGGCTTGTACGCGTCACGCTCAGCTGCCGGATGCAAGCATCAGTCCTTCCGCGCCGTGGTCGAACTGCAGGCGCGCGAGCTTGGCATAAAGGCCGCCCTGGCGCACGAGGCTTGCATGGTTGCCTTCCTCGACGATACGGCCCTGATCCATGACAAGGATACGGTCGGCCTTCAGCACGGTCGCCAGCCTGTGGGCGATAACCAGCGTCGTGCGGTCCTGCATCAATCCGTCGAGAGCCTTCTGCACCAGCGTCTCGCTTTCAGCATCCAGCGCCGAGGTCGCTTCGTCGAGCAGCAGGATCGGCGCGTTCTTGAGAATGGCGCGGGCAACCGCGATCCGTTGGCGCTGGCCGCCCGAGAGGGTGATGCCGCGTTCGCCGACCGCCGTGTCATAGCCCTTGTCGAGGCGGGCTATGAACTCGTCGGCCTGGGCGGCGACCGCAGCCGCCTGGATCAGTTCGCGGCAGGCACCCGGTGAGCCGAAGGCGATGTTGTCATGGATCGAGGCGGCGAAGATCGTCACGTCCTGCGGCACGATCGCGATGCGGTCGCGCAGGTCCTTGGGGTTCACATCGCGCGCATCGATGCCGTCGATGCTGACGGTGCCGCTGACGGGATCGTAGAATCGCAGGAGCAGCGAAAAGACCGTGCTCTTGCCAGCGCCCGAGGGGCCGACGATGGCGACGGTTTCCCCCGGCTTTACGGCAAAGCTCAGCCCGTGAACGCTCTTATAGTCCGGGCGGGACGGATAGGCGAAATGCACGTCGTCGAAGGTAACCGCGCCAGCGGCTGGCTGCGGCATCGCCACCGGTTGCTCCGGAGCGACGATCTCCGGCCGTTCGGCGAGAAGCTCATTCAGCCGCTCGGCAGCACCGGCCGCCTGCGAAAGCTCCCCCCAGACTTCCGACAGCGCACCCAAAGCACCGGCGGCAAAGACGGAGTAAAGCAGGAACTGTCCGAGCGTGCCTGGCGAGAGGGTGCCCGACAGCACATCCTGCGCCCCGAACCAGAGCACGGCGACGACACTGCCGAAAACCATGGTGATGGCAAAGGCGGTGAGCACCGAACGCGCCTTGATGGCCGCGCGGGCGGCATGGTAGGCGCTTTCCACCGCGCTGCCGTAACGCGCCTGCGCAGCGGCCTCGCCATTGAAGGCCTGCACGGTGCGAGCCGCCGAAATGGCTTCGCCGGCATAGGCGGACGCGGTCGCCAGCGTATCCTGCGCTTCTCGCGAGCGGCGGCGCACGGAACGGCCGAAGCCGACCAGCGGAAAGACGATGACCGGGATGGCGGCGATGACAAGGCTCGACAGTTTCGGGCTCGTATAGACCATCATGCCGATAGCGCCGAGACACAGGATGATGTTGCGCAGCGCAACCGAGGCCGTGGCCCCGACGGCAGACTTGATCTGCGTCGTATCGGCCGTCAGCCGCGAGACGATCTCGCCGGACTGGTTGACGTCGAAGAAGGAGGGCGAAAGGCGGGTGACGTGATCGAAGACCTCGCGCCGGAGATCCGAGACGATGCGCTCGCCGAGCGTGATGACAAAGTAATATCGGGAGGCGGAGGCAAGCGCCAGCACGATGGCGAGCACCATCAGCATCGTGAAATAGGTGTTGATGAAACCGGAATCGGAACTGGAAAATCCGTGGTCGATCATCCGGCGGACGGCCATGGGCAAAGTCAATGTCGTGACGGCGGCGACACCCAGCGATATCACCGCGCCGATGACGAGATACCGGTATCGCGCAAGATAGGGCAGCAGCTTGGCCAATGGCCGGACGGATTTGCGCTCAGCCGGCGAAACGACCTTGTTCGACACGTAACCCCCAATCACGAGGGCAAGCCGGCTTTTCTCGCACAACTCGCCATCCGCGGTACTTGTTATCCTGATAGTCATCCTGTATAGGCACGGCATCAAATTGGGAAGCCGTAGCCAGTCAGGCGGTCTGCGGCATCATTTACGTGTTTGGTCCGGATGCCGCAATGGCCCGCAATGGGGCTTGCGACAATTGGACCCTGGACCTGCAGGAAGATTGTTATGAAGGCGAATATCCATCCCGCGTACCACATGATCAAGGTTGTCATGACCGATGGCACCGAATACGAAACCCGCTCGACCTGGGGTTCGGAAGGCCAGACCATGAATCTCGAAATCGACCCGACGTCGCACCCGGCCTGGACCGGCGGCAACCAGCAGATGCTGGATCGCGGCGGTCGCGTTTCCAAGTTCAAGAAGCGCTTCGAAGGCCTCGGCCTCTAAGATCGGCTTCAAGAGCTTTCCGTTTGAAAGAGCCCGGCTTGTCCGGGCTTTTTTGCGTTTGCGGCAGGTGAGATTTGTTTGCTGTTCCTCGTCAATGCCCGTGAGGCGGCGGCGCGTGATCTTGGCGTGTCAAAAAACCGCTCAACAAAAAACCCGGCGCGACGGCCGGGTTCCATTCGTTCGATTGTGCAATCAGGGTTCAGTTCGCGCCAAACGCCGTCTGCAGCAGATTCAACTGAGCCTTGACGCCGTTCTGGTTGTCCGGGACGAAATCGGAAAGATCCTGCGGACGGTAGATTTCGCGGTCGAGGATTGCGACACGATTCTGCAGGCGCAGGGAGCGATCGATCAGATCGCGGAAACCTTCCGGCAGGTCGTTCCAGCCCGGGGCCGTGCGATCGACATTGAAGCTGTCGAGGCGGACCTTGTTCTTTTCGGACAGAACCTGATCGCGGCTCATCTCGCCATTGTTCACGGCGCGCTGCAGAAGCAGCCACGACGCCATCTGCATCAGGCGGGTGGTCAGGCGCATCGATTCGGCTGCATAAAGCACGGATGCCATGCGCGGCATGACCTTGGACGCGGCACGGCCAGGACCATCGAGATAGCTCGCGGTTTCTTCAACCAGACCCATGCCTTCGGAATAGAGCGCCTTGAACTGCGCAGAAGACGCAGCGTGCCCCGCGAAGCTCACAGTATTCAATCCCCGTTCGGACATGTGTTATTTCCCTGGTTAAACGCATCACTTCTAGGTCAGGTAACGGCCGGGTTAACAAAAAGTTTCGCTCATCCGTCGTCTATAGTCCAAGAATGGTCCCATAGCGCATTTCGCGCAAGCCTATTCTTAAGAAAGGGTTAATCTCCACAAGTCTTTGACCGCTCTTGGAAAAAACATAAAAAAAGAGCCGCAAAGCGGCTCTCAAGGTAAAACAGGGAGAAAAATCAGACCATTCGCCAATCGGGAATTGTCCGAGTCCAGAGCGATCTGGATGACCTAGCAATATCTTATCAGGCTTAACGGCTGGTTAATGTTGCCGGATTCACGCGGAAGTGAATGCGGAAATGTCAACGAAAAAGGCTTTCCGCCGCGGAACGGCTGGCCATTTTGCCCTGACGCTCCGATTCGAGCCGCGCAATTTCCTCTTTCAACACGTCGATTCGCGCCGCCAGTTCGTCGGCGGAAAGCAGCGACAGATCGCAACCGATCTCGTGCGCCTTGGGTTTCTTCGGGCGGTCATCCTCAAACAGGGTCATATGGCGGCCTTTCCGGGTTCGGCTGTTTCCAGCTCGCTGGTCGGCGACGGTTCCTCGAAGGGGGCGGCGCGGGGCGAAAGCTGCAGACTTTCCGGCGTCGTCATCGTGCCCGGATTGATGGTCGAGTAGGCGTCGCGTTCGGCTGCCGGCACCGCGGCACGCATGCGGCTGCGGAAAATCGCATAGATAGTGATCAGCACATGGGCGCAGGCGGTGATCATGAACAGCCCATAAGGGCCGGTTGCGGTCATGATCGGGCCGCCGATCGTCGGGCCGATGATCGTGCCGATGCCGTAAAGCAGAAGCAGGCCGCCGGAAATCTTGACGAAATCCTCCGGCGTCGCGAAGTCGTTGGCGTGGGAGACGGCGATCGGATAGAGCGCGTTCGCCGTTGCCCCGTAGATCCCGACAAGCACCATCAGCATGATCGCGCCGGTCGGCTCGACGAGGAAGATCGCCAGGCCGGCGAGCGCCGCCACGCCGGCAAGCGCCGCCAGTACATAGCGGCGGTCGATGCGGTCGGAAAGGCGTCCGGCCGGAAACTGCATGACTGCCCCGGCAAAGATCGTCGTACTCATCATCAGGGCGACATCGCTATCGGTAAGGCCGGCCTGGCGACCGAAGACTGCCCCGAGCGTTCCATAAGCACCGTTGGAAATGCCGATCAGAAGAATGCCGAGGAAGGAGATCGGTGAATTGCGATAGAGCCCGCGCAGATCCATGCTGACCTGCTTCAACGGTTGCGGAGAGGCGGCCGTGGACAAAAGCGTCGGCAGCATGGCGAGGCAGTAGACAATGCCGCAGACCATGAAGAACAGGGCTGTCGAGGTGTCGCCGAAGGGGATCATCAGCTGTCCGCCGACGACGCCCATCAGCGTGATGGCGATATAGAGCGAGAAGATCGCACCACGGCTTTCATTGGTGGCGCGCTCGTTCAGCCAGCTTTCGATGATCATCGACGTGCCGGCGGTGGAGAAGCCGGTAACGGCCCGCAGCACCACCCACCAGACGGGATCGACAAGAAGCCCGGTCAGCAGCGCAATGATCGCCAGAAGCGACGCAAAGCCGGAAAAGGCCCGGACATGGCCTATCCGCTGCACCACTTTCGGCGCCAGCAGGCAACCCAGCACGAAGCCGGAGGCCCAGGAGGTCCCCAGGAGGCCGAGCAGCGTCGTCGAATAGCCTTCCGTCGTGCCGCGCACCGGCAGCAGCAGGCTGTGCAACCCGTTCCCGAGAAACAGGAAGAGCGTGCCAAGCAAAAGCGCTGCGACGGGCAGAAGGTTTTTTCCCATGGGATATTCGCTCGTTTGAAACCGTGTCCGAGAATTAGGGCCATGGGCCTGCAATTGCCAGCCGCAAATTTAAATTCTGCGGCGATTGCAAAACCTTGGCCGGCGGAATAGCCGTGTTGACGCGCAAAAGTGACACCGGTGTGACGTGTCGAAGGCCAAACAAGCCTGTTTGGCAGGAACGGGAAAATCGATGTCGAAGGCTTTGGCGATCATCCTTCTGCTGGCCATGGTGATCCAGCTTCTGAAACCGCTCGGTTTGCCGGGCCTGCGGCAGCGTCGCGATTTCTGGAAGATCGCGGTTTTCGCGATCGCCGTGATGATGCTGACGGTGCTGATCCGGCCGTGATTTAGCTTGGCGGATCGCTTCGTCAGTTCATTTCCTTCATGACCTCGATGAAAGCCCTGAGGCTTGCCGGGACATGGCGCCTGCCGGGATAGTAAAGGAACAGGCCGGGTATCGGCGGACACCAGTCGTCGAGTACGCTGATCAGGCGTCCGGCTTCCAGATGCGCCTGTGCCGCACGATCGGAGACGTAAGCTATACCCATGCCAGAAGCGGCTGCGCCGATCATCAGTTCCATATGATCCAGGATGAGCGTGCCGGGAACGTCCACGGTCCGCTCCTGGCCGTGTTTTGAAAACTCCCAATGAAAGACCTTGCCGCTTGGCAGCCGAAACCGGATGCAGCGGTGATCCATCAGATCATCAGGGGTATGCGGCTTGCCTTGACGTTCCACATAGGTCGGCGAGGCGACGGCGACAAACCGGGTATCGCCGCCGAAACGAACCGCGACCATATCCTGTGGCAAGGATTCCCCGAGCCTGATCCCGGCATCGAAACCTTCGGCAACGATGTCGACAAGGCGGCCTTCGGTGACGAGATCAAGCGTCACCTCCGGATAACGCGTAAGGAAAGTCGGCACCACGGACTGCAGCAGCAATCGGGCGGCAATTTCGCTGCTATTGATCCGAAGCGTTCCGCCTGGCCGGGCTCGCTGGTCGTCCAGTTCGACAAGTGCCGCGTCCAGCGCCTGCAGGATCGGCCGGATCCGATCCACCAGTCGTTCACCGGCTTCCGTCGGCGAAACGCTGCGCGTCGTGCGGTTGAGAAGGCGCAGGCCCAGGTTTCGCTCCAGCGAGCGGATCACATGGCTGAGCGTCGATGGCGAGACTCCGAGTTCGTCGGCGGCCTTTCGAAAACTGCGATGGGTGACAATCGCTAAGAGCGCCGCCAGGTCTGTCAGGGTGGGTTTGAAACTCATGGGTTATTTTCATCAGTTCATCAAAGATTACTGGCATAGAAACAACAATTATAAGGCTTATTTTGCTCAAGGAAAGTTCTTCAACTCAACTTGAAAGGAAAATCCCATGACCAGAACCTGGTTCATCACCGGCGCTTCAGCCGGCTTCGGTCGCTTGCTCACCGAAAAGCTTCTTGCGCGCGGCGATAAGGTCGCAGCCACTCTTCGGAAGGACGGCGCTTTGGATGACCTCAAGCGGGACCATGGCGACCGTCTGCTGGTCGTTTCTCTCGATCTCACCGATACGGACGCCATATACCGGGCCGTCAAGGCCGCTCACGATACAATGGGCCGCATCGACGTTGTGGTGAGCAATGCCGGATATGGCCTTTTCGGCGCTGCGGAGGAGCTTGATTCGGCCGCGATCCGCAAACAGATCGACACGAACCTGATCGGTTCGATCGAATTGATCCGTGCCGTCCTGCCGCTTCTGCGGTCTCAGGGCGGTGGCCGCATCCTGCAGGTTTCGTCGGAGGGCGGACAGATCGCTTATCCCGGCTTCAGCGCCTACCATGCCACGAAATGGGGCATCGAAGGGTTCGTTGAGGCGGTCCGCCAGGAAGTCGCATCCTTTGGCATTGAATTGACGCTGGTCGAGCCAGGCCCGACGCGCACGAACTTCGGAGCAGGCCTCGTCCTTGCAGAACCGACCGAAACCTATGAGCAGACACCGACCGGAGAGCTTCGGCGCGCCTTCATGGCCGGGGAGTTCAGCATCAAGGGCGATCCGGACAAAATGACGGATGCCATGATCGATGTTGTCGATGTTTCGCCGGCGCCACGGCGCCTGACGCTGGGGGCTGGCGCCTATTCTTCAATCAGTAAGGCGCTGGAGGAACGGCAGGCGGAACTGGAGGCTCAAAAGGACATCGCGATAGCATCGGATAGCTGACGCAGCAAAAAACCCGGCCGCTTGCGCGGACCGGGCCTTCGCTCCTCCCCAGGATTTTGGATGATCAAGCGGCCTTTTCGAGGTCTTTCTTCCAGCCGCCGGTGGCAGCCAGGCTGCACATGCGGGCGCGATGGCTGAAGGCGCGCTGGCCGGCGGCGACATTTTCCTGCTTGCCGCCCCAGGCGTTGAGCGCTTCGGTCTGCAACGCGCGGCCGTAGGAATAGGTCATGCCCCAGGGCAGGTCGTATCCGGCCTTCATTGCGGAAAGATGGGCGGTCGCTTCTTCCGTCGACTGACCGCCGGAGAGGAAGGCGATGCCGGGAACGGCGGATGGTACGGTGCGCTTCAGCACCCGGACCGTGCGCTCGGCCACTTCGGCGACGCTTGCCTTGCGGGCCTTCTTGCCGTCGATGACCATGCTCGGCTTCAGAATGATGCCTTCGAGGCTGACATTGGCATCGGCGAGTTCGTCGAAAACGATGCGAAGGGTCAGTTCCGTCACTTCTTCGGACCGCTCGATCGAGTGATCGCCGGGTGTGCCGTCCATCAGCACTTCCGGCTCGACGATCGGCACGATGCCGGCTTCCTGGCAAAGCGCAGCATAGCGGGCAAGCGCATGGGCATTCGCCTTGATCGAACCAAAGCTCGGCAGCACATCGGAAACGGCAATCACACCGCGCCATTTCGCAAAGCGCGCGCCGGCGTCGTAATAGGTCTTCAGGCGTCCCGCGAGACCATCCAGGCCCTCGGTGACGGTTTCGCCCGGGAAAAGCGCCATCGGCTTGGCGCCGGCATCGACCTTGATGCCGGGAATGGCGCCGGCTGCGCGGATCACATCGACGAAAGGTGTGCCGTCGGCAGCCTTTTGAAACAGGGTTTCCTCAAAGAGAATGACACCGGAAATATAGGCCTTCATCGCCTCGTCGGCGCGAAACAGCATCTCGCGGTAGTCGCGACGCGAGGTTTCCGTGGACGGCAGCGCGATCGTGTCGAAGCGCTTGCCGATCGTCGCGGTGGATTCGTCGGCAGCCAGCAGGCCCTTGCCGGTCGCAACCATGGCGGCCGCGATGTCTTCCAGTCTCTCGCTCATTTCGGATCTCCATTTCTGATTTTGAGACTTGAAATAGCAGAAGGTTAGCCGGCGGAAAATAACAATTAAACTTGTTGAAACGATTAAAATAATTTTAATCGATTGAAATAACTTGGTTAAATCTGAGCAATTGCGCCTCTATTGGGCGAATGGCGCCATTCTTGGCTTCACAGAAACGAAAGAAGCGCATGGCTGCGAACCATGCGCTTCCAACCGAGATTTCGGATGAAACCGATTACTTTTGCTGGTGCAGGATATCGACGCCCGGAAGCGGCTTGCCTTCCATCCATTCCAGGAACGCGCCGCCGGCCGTCGAGACATAGGTGAGATCGTCGACAACGTCGGCATGGTTCATCGCCGAGACGGTGTCGCCGCCGCCGGCGACCGAAACCAGCGCGCCGCTCTTGGTGCGGGCGGCGGCATGCTTGGCGACGGCAACCGTCGCCTTGTCGAAGGGGGCGATCTCGAAGGCGCCGAGCGGGCCGTTCCAGACGACCGTCGCCGCCTTGCTCACCCAATCGTTGACGGCTGCGATCGACTTCGGTCCGACGTCGAGGACCATGGCATCAGCCGGGATGGCCTCGATGGCGACGACTTCGTTTTCGGCGCCGGCCTTGAATTCGCGGGCGACAACGCCATCGACCGGCAGGACGATGGCGCAGCCGGCGGACGCCGCTTCGATCATGATCTGCTTGGCGGTTTCGGCAAGGTCATGCTCGCACAGCGATTTGCCGACATTGGTGCCGCGCGCCGCGATGAACGTATTGGCCATGCCGCCGCCGATGACGAGGGCGTCGACCTTTTTCACGAGGTTCATCAGAAGGTCGATCTTGGTCGAAAC
Source organism: Hyphomicrobiales bacterium (assembly GCA_900472785.1). Taxonomy (GTDB): domain Bacteria; phylum Pseudomonadota; class Alphaproteobacteria; order Rhizobiales; family Rhizobiaceae; genus Pararhizobium. Next base: position 157,199 of record UCJH01000040.1, read on the forward strand.
CTTGGCGCCGCCGACAATGGCAACCACCGGACGAACCGGCTTGCCGAGGCCCTTTTCCAGGGCTTCGAGTTCGGCCTGCATGGTCCGTCCGGCATAGGCCGGCAGGTGATGGGCAAGGCCTTCGGTCGAGGAATGGGCGCGGTGGGCGGCGGAAAAGGCGTCGTTGACGTAGATATCGCCATTGGCGGCTAGCGCCTTGGTGAATTCGGCGTCGTTCTTTTCCTCGCCCTTGTGGAAGCGGGTGTTTTCCAGAAGCAGGATATCGCCGTCATTTAAGCCGGCAATCGCGGTTGCAGCCTTGTCGCCGATGCAGTCGGCCGCGAAATGGACGCGCTGGTCGAGGATGTCCTCGACGGCGGGCGCGATCAGCGACAGCGACATGTCGGCAACCGGTTCGCCCTTCGGACGGCCGAAATGGGCAAGCAGGATGACCTTGGCGCCCTTTTCCGAAAGTTCGCGGATGGTCGGCACGACGCGTTCGATGCGGGTGGCATCGGTCACCTTGCCGTCCTTGACCGGAACGTTGAGATCGACGCGCACGAGCACGCGCTTGCCGGCGATATCGGTGAGGTCGTCGAGGGTCTTGAAGGTCATGGGTGTTCTCCGCTGATGTTTGTTTATCGCACCAAGGCTCGATCAATGTTTGAGAGCGTGCGGCAGTCTCGAATATCCCTCCCCTATACGGGGAG
>UCJH01000003.1 GCA_900472785.1 Hyphomicrobiales bacterium
TTTCCACGGCGGTTTCGGCGCGGGCATTGATCAGCAACGGAAAATCGCGCGGATCCTTGACCCAGTACGGCGTCAGGCCCCAGCGAACGAGGATGGCCTTGCGTTCAGGAAGATTGCTGCCGGGCGCTCCGCGATCGCCGGCCACGACGACGAGGATCGGTTGCGTCGGCGCGATATTGTAGCGCGCCGGAAATCCCTCGACATCCAGAAGGCCGAATATATCCTGCAAGTCTCTCGGGCTTGCTGTGAGCGCAAATCGTCCGCACATGACATTCAAATGGCATTTCGCATAAGGTGGGTCAACGTTTTGAAAGCACCGGATTCGAATATGCCGCCTCCCACCCAGCTCGCCTCCTCCGCAATCCTCGAACGGGACGGGCGTTATCTTCTTGTGAGGCGTGCCAACCCGCCATCGGCGGACATGTTCGCTTTTCCCGGAGGGCGTGCCGAGCCGGGGGAAACACCGGCAGAAACGGCGTTGCGCGAATTCCAGGAGGAAACCGGCATTTTCGCGCGCAACGCCGTGCTGTTCGAGACCTACGACTTGCCGCCGCAGACGGCCGATGGCGAGAAAGCCCGGCATTTCTTTCTGTCGGTTTTTACCGTCGATGCCGATCCAGAAACGGACGCTATCGCAGGCGACGACGCAGCCGCTATCGGCTGGTATACGCCAGAGGAAATTCTTGCCCTGCCCGTTCCGGACAGCGTGCGGCAGTGCGTCGAAAAACTGCAGAACGGGCGGGTGCTATGAAAAGCCGAAAGTTTGCACACCCATTTATTGCAAGCGCATGGACGCTTTTGGCCTGCGCCTTCCTTATTTTTCCCGGTGTCGTCGCGGCGCAGGATACGAAGCCTGCGACGGACGTCCCGGCGGAAACGCCTGTGGTCGCAGAGGAAAAGCCCGCTCCCTACGATCCGCAACTGGTCCGGCTTTCGGAAATCCTCGGTTCGGTCCAGTATCTGCGCACGCTCTGCAAGGGGAACGGTGACGACGACTGGCGCCAGGCCATGCAGCAGCTGATCGACAAGGAAGCGGCCGGCGAGATCAAGCGCCGTGAGCGCTTTACCGCCGCATTCAATCGCGGCTACCGCACGTTTGCATCCGTGTATACGACCTGCACGGAACCTGCGGTTGTCGCCGAGCAGCGATACCGTGCCGAAGGGGCAACACTTGCTTCGGAAATAGTCGCTCGATTTGGAAATTAAGGGGAAATTAACCTCTTTCTTCATGACCCCGTGTCGTTTTGGGAAAAGACTGCTAATGATATTAAGAGAGTGGTAAGAAGTGGCGCCGGGCGATTTGCCGGTGCGAGTAAAGAGCGTGAAATCTGCATGGAACGGATGATGGAACCCAGCCTGAATGACATCGACGACATGATCGTCCATGAAAAAATGCAGGCTGCGCTCGAACATCAGAACGAAGCCTGGGCGGATGGAATGGCGGATGGCATCGAGCCCGAAATCATCGCCGATGCCGCTATTGCGCTTGCCATGCGCGAAACGATCCGCCTGCACGGCGAAGGCAGTGCGGAGGCCATGCTGGAATCCCTGCGCGAGCGCATGCTCGCCGGAGAGTTCTCGCCGGAACGGACGCTGCAATAAATTTCGAGGCTGTCATGACACGCCAGACCAACGCCAACCGGATCATCGCGGTTCGCCTCGGTGCGCTCCTGCTTGCCACCGTCTCGCTCCTGTGTTTCCTCCCTCCTCATACTGCTCTTGCCCTCAGCGAACTGAAGCCCATTCCCGGCCAGACGACGCAGGACGCCGATGCCGAAAATGCTCCCGGCAAGGACGAGACGCAGACCGATGCGCCGCTTGAAATTCCGATGCCGGATCCGCTCGTCAACAAGAATCAGGGCGACGATGAGGACGAAGAGCAGGCGGAACCTGCCGCCCCGGTCGAGGTGCTCTCGGATATTTCGAAAATCCCTCAGGCCGTCGCCCGGATGCGCGAGTTGATCGTTGAAGCGGCGGCGTCCGGCGATATCGAACGCCTGCGTCCCCTGCTCGGCAAGGGCGATACACAGACCCAGGTCAGCATCACCGAAGGCGAGGACGATCCTATTACGGCCCTCAAGAGCCTTTCCGGCGACGGCGAAGGCGTCGAGATCATGGCCATCCTGCTCGATGTGCTGTCGACGGGCTTTGTCGAGGTCGACAAGGGCACGCCGGAAGCCATGTATGTCTGGCCGTACTTCGCCGAGAAGCCGCTTGCCTCCCTGACGCCGCCGGAAAAAGTCGATCTGTTTCGCCTCGTCACCGCCGGCGATTTTGCCGAGATGCTGGAATTCGGCAGCTACAATTTCTATCGCGTCGGCATCACCGTCGATGGCCAATGGAAATTTTTCGTCGCCGGTGATTGAGGTCGCCGCAAAGCGCTTGCCGGGACGCTTGCGAAATCCTACCTGTTTCATTTGAAGATCAGGCAAAGATCAGGATGAACGCCATGCCTTCCCTTGCTCCCTCCACCCTTGCTCTCTCGGATCGTGCCGTTCTCACGGCATCGGGTCCTGAAGCCGAAAGCTTCCTGCAGAACCTGATCACGACCGATCTTGGCAAGCTCGAATCGGGCGAAGTCCTGCCCGGCGCGCTTTTGACGCCGCAGGGCAAGATCCTTTTCGACTTTCTTGTGTCGCGGGACGGCGATGCCGGAATAAGACTGGAGACCGGCGTCGAACAGGCCGATGGCCTGCTGAAGCGACTGACGATGTACAGGCTGCGCGCGCCGGTGAAGCTTGCTCTCACCGCGCCTGCCACAGTCACTCTCGCCTTCGGCGAGGCGGATATCGGAGCGGGATTTCGCGACATGCGTTTTGCCAAGGCCGGCGAAACGGTGATCCGCAACTACGAAGCCGCTGCAGATACCGAAACCGGCACGGAAGACTACGACAAGCTCCGCATCGAAAGTGGCATCGCCATATCCGGTTCGGACTATGCCTTGCAGGATGCCTTTCCCCATGACCTGCTGATGGATTTCAATGGCGGGCTCTCCTTCAGGAAGGGCTGTTATGTCGGCCAGGAAGTGGTCTCGCGCATGCAGCACCGGGGCACGGCGCGCCGCCGCGTCGTGATTGTCCGTGCGGAAACGGCTCTGCCGGAAACCGGCACGCCGATCACCGTCAACGGCCGGCCCATCGGTGCGCTCGGCAGCGTCTCCGGCAAAAGCGGATTGGCGATTGTTCGCATCGACAAGGCCGGCGAAGCCATGGCCAAGGGCGAACCGATCCTGGCCGGCGATACGATCGTGACGCTGACACTGCCCGCCTGGTCGGGTCTCACCTTCCCGACCATATCCGAAGAGGCGAGCGCCTGATGTCTGCCCGTGCCTGGCAGCGCATGCTTTCCGGGCGGCGCCTCGATCTGCTCGATCCCTCGCCGCTCGACGTCGAACTGGCCGACATCGCCCATGGGCTTGCCCGTGTCGCCCGCTGGAATGGCCAGACGGAAGGTGACCATGCCTTTTCCGTCGCCCAGCACAGTCTCGTGGTCGAGGAAATCTTCCGGCGCATGAACCGTTGCACCACGGATGAATGCCTGATGGCGCTTTTGCACGACGCGCCGGAATATGTGATCGGCGACATGATCTCTCCCTTCAAGGCCGTGGTCGGCGGCGGCTACAAGGCTGTCGAAAAGCGGCTGGAAGGGGCGATCCATCTGCGCTTCGGCCTGCCGGCGCTGACGCCGGCGGACGTGAAGGACAGAATCAAGAAAGCCGATCAGGTCGCCGCCTATTTCGAGGCGACAGTGCTGGCCGGCTTTTCACTCGAGGAAGCGCGGAAATTTTTCGGCCAGCCACGCGGCATCACCCGCGAGATGATCCCGATCGATCCCCTGCCGGCCATTGAAGCCCAGCGCCTGTTCGCGGCCCGTTTCGAAGCCATCGAGGCTGAACGCGCACGCACGCCGGCGGTCTCCTGATGCCGCACATCGTCGTCGCTCCGCTATCCCGCATCGCTGAGATGGCTGTCCGCCACGGGTGCCGCGACATGGTGAGCCTGCTCGCAAAAGGGCAGGCTTTCCATCGCCCTGCAGTCATCTCCGCCAGCCGCCATCTGGTGCTCGGCCTCAACGACATTACCTTCGGCGGCACCGGGAAAAAGGCCGGCGACCTGATTGCGCCGCAGGAAGAGCACGTGGCCGAGGTCATAGGCTTCGCCCGGAATTGGGACCGGGCAGCACCGCTTCTGGTGCATTGCTGGATGGGCGTCTCGCGCTCGCCGGCCGCAGCCGCAATAGCTGCGCTTGCCATCGAACCGGATCAGGACGATCACGCGCTGGCGCAAAGGCTACGCGCCGCTTCCCCCTACGCCACGCCGAACAGCCGGCTGATCGAGATCGGCGATCATCTGCTTGGCCGCGGGGGTAGTCTGGTCGCCGCCATCAAGGCCATCGGGCGCGGCGCGGATGCAAACGGCAACGCGCCTTTTGTGTTCGCCATCGCACCGGAGGTGTCCGCCGATGCCGATTGATGCGCCCTTGATGACCGTCGAGATCGGCCTCAATGCGGCGGTCGTTTCCGTCACCAATCGCAGCCCGCGCATCCTTGCCGTCCGCGACGAAGGTGGCGACGGCCGCGACGGCCTGCCCTTCGGCCCGTTCGATCCCGCCCAGCACCGGACTTTCGAGACGAGCCTGAGGGCAAGCGTCGAGCAGCAGACGGCGCTCGATCTTGGCTATATCGAGCAGCTCTACACCTTCGGCGACCGCGGGCGACACCGTTCGCCGGGCGAGGCAAGGTTGCATGTCGTTTCGGTCGGGTATCTGGCTCTTACCCGGACCGACGCCGAAAACAACGCGCGGCTGGCAGACGCCGGCGCGCAGTGGCGCGACTGGTACAGCTATCTGCCGTGGGAAGACTGGCGCCAGGGACGGCCGGCCCTGATCGACCAGCATATCCTGCCGGCGCTGAAAATCTGGGAAAAGCAGCCAAGCCTGGACGAAGCGCCCGCCCTGCCGCTCCGGCGCGCGCGCATCCGCCTTGCCTTCGGTCTTGGCGACTTCCCCTGGGACGAGGAGCGGGTGCTGGAGCGTTACGAGCTGCTCTACGAGGCCGGGCTCGTCGGCGAGGCGGCAATCGACGGGCGGGGTGCAGCCAGCATCCTGCCGGGCACCGGCCAGACCATGCGGCACGATCACCGACGGATCGTCGCCACCGCGATTGCGCGGCTGCGCGGCAAGATCAAGTACAGGCCGGTGATCTTTGAGCTGATGCCGCCGGAATTCACGTTGACCGACCTGCAGGCCACCGTCGAGGCGATCTCCGGCCGTCACCTGCACAAACAGAACTTCCGCCGTCTCGTCGAAGGCGCGGAACTGGTCGAGCCGACCGGCATGCTGACGGCGGCGACCGGCGGGCGTCCCGCGGCTCTCTTCCGTTTCCGGCGCCAGATCCTCGACGAGCGCCCGGCCCCGGGTCTCAAAGTCGGCGGGCGCTAGACCCGCCAAAAGCCGGTTTGCGGGTTGACGCCCGTGCCTCCTGCCCCATGTCATGCCTCGACGGCAACGGCAGGAACGGCATCATGGAACATCAGGCATCCGACATTCTCATCGCAACGCGGGCGGCTCTCGCGCAGGCAAGCGCCCTTGCCGTGCAATATTCGTTCTCGATCCTCGGCGCGGTGCTGCTCCTGTTCCTCGGCTGGATCGTCGCCCGCGTGTTGCACAACTGGGCGCTTGCCGGATTGACGCGGGTCCGCGGCATCGACGAGACGCTCGCACGCTTCTTCGCCAACATCATTCGTTATGCGGTGCTGATTCTGGTTTTCGTAACCGCACTCGGACAATTCGGCGTCCAGACCGCTTCCGTCATCGCCGCCCTGGGTGCCGCCGGCATCGCCATCGGCCTGGCCCTGCAGGGTACGCTGCAGAACATTGCCGCCGGCATCATGCTTCTGGTGCTGCGACCTTTTCGTGTCGGCGAATCGATCGAGACACCGGGCGTCAGCGGGACGATCGTCGAAATCGGCCTGTTCGCGACGGAATTAAAGACGGCGGACGGCCTATATAGACTGGCTCCGAACTCGACGCTCTGGAACACACCTGTCACCAATTTCAGCCGCGAGCGCTTTCGTCGCCACGACCTGACCGTCGTGATAGGCAACGACGAGGATATCGACAGGACGGCCGACCGGCTATTAGAACTGGCGCACAGCGAGCCCCGTGTGGAGCAATCTCCGTCACCTTCCGCCTTCGTAGCCGAACTGGGCGAAAGCAATACCACCATGACCCTGCGCTACTGGGTAAAGACCAAGGACTGGTGGGTAACCACACGGGACATGCTGAAAGCCGCAAAGCGGCGGTTCTACACCTCAGAGCGGCTTGATGAAGCAAACCCCGCCGGAGGAGCGGGATCGGACGATCTCAGCCCGCAGACGTGACCGAGACAGTCATTCGATCACGGCGCAGGCCAGACGGTCACCGGCATCGCCCGACGGCTGGCTGCGGTTGTCGTCGGCTTTCGCGTGGATCATCAGCGCCCGCCCGCGAATGCCGTTGTTCGCTTCATCGAGACTGACAAAACTGTTGAAGACCTGGGCGTGGATTTTCCCATCCTCTCCGACATACTGGTTTGGCATATCGCCGGCATGCGGCCCCTTCGCAGCCAGAAAACCATGCTCCGCCTTGCCGGGATTGAAATGCGCGCCGGCCGATTTATGACCGTCGGCGTGATCGCATTTGCCGGTTTCATGAACATGGAACGCAACCCAGGTTCCCGGCGGCAGATCGGAGACCTCGAGTTCGATCAGAACGCCCTTGTCCGCGTCGGTCAGGGCGGCACGGCCATTTTCCTTGCCGTCCTTGCCGACGAAATTGGCGATGGCGGTCTGCGAATTTTGCTGGGCGAAAACGCCCGTTGCCGTCAGGGCTACAAACCCGGCACTCATCAGAAGACGTTTCATGGCACGACCCTTTTCGCTGAAATCATGGGAACATCAAGCGCAACGCGGGGCGCCCCATGCCGGTTCCATATCCATCGCAACCGTCTTATCTGTAGGGCACAAAAAGCTTAAACCGCGCGGCGGGCCTGCAATCACCGCACTCCTTCAGGAGGTGATGACGACATCCAGTCCGATGTCCAGCGTCGGGGCAGCCATGGTGATTTTCGAGGTCGAGATGTAATCGACGCCGGTTTCCGCAATCGCCCGGATCGTCTGGATATTGACGTTGCCGGACGCTTCGAGCCGGGTTCGGCGCGGATCGGATGCATAGGCATCCGTCGCCAGGTGCCAATGGGCCGCGTTGATCGCAACCGCTTCGCGCAGAAGGTCAGGCCCCATGTTGTCGAGCAGGACGACGTCGGGGCTTGCGTCCAGCGCGAGACGCATCTGGTCCAGCCCGTCCACCTCGATCTCGATCTTGACGAGATGCCCGCAATAGGCGCGGGCCGCATGCACGGCCGCGGCGACACCGCCGGACACGGCGATATGATTGTCCTTGATCAGGACCGCATCATCCAGGCCAAAACGATGGTTGGAGCCGCCGCCGAGGCGAACGGCGTATTTCTCGAGTGCCCGCAGGCCGGGAATGGTCTTGCGCGTGCAGCAGACCTTGGCCCGCGTATGGGCGATCTCGGCAGCGAATTTTTCGGTATAGGTCGCGATGCCGCAGAGGTGCATGAGAAAATTCAGCGCCACGCGCTCGGCCGACAAAAGGCCGCGCGCCGGACCGGAAATCCGCGCCAGCGCCGCGCCCGGAGAGACCCTGTCGCCGTCGCGCACCAATGCCTCGAACCGGAGGGAAGGATCAATCAGGTGAAAGGCCACGCGGGCGAGCTCCATGCCGGCGACGACTCCATGCTCGCGGGCATTCATTGCTGCGGTCGCCGTCATTTCGGGCGCGATCGTCGCATAGGTCGTGATATCTCCGGCGCGGCCGAGATCCTCGAGCAAGGCGGCCCGCACCTGATCGTCGATCATCAAGGCCGGCAATTCGGGACGGAGAGCGGTTGGTGTCATTGGCGGGTTTCTTTCGATTTCGAACAGGACGTGTTTAAACGCTTTCCGTTTCCGCTACGTCCGCAACGACCCGGTCGGCTTCGGCGAGCGTCAGGAATGTCCGGTGCTTCCAGCCTGCCACCGTTTCAGGGCAATCTGACCGATAATGCCCGCCGCGGCTTTCCGTACGCAGCAGTGCTGCCGCGGTGATCAGCTTGGCCGTCGTCAGAATGTTGGTCAGGCGCAGTCGCGTATTTCCGCGCTCCAGAATGGCGATTTCGCGAATAGCCCGGATCAGGCTGTCGCGCGACCGGATGACGCCGACGTTGTCGCTCATGGTGCGGCGCAGCTTCGTCAGGGACGGACTGTCCTCCAGAGTGACGGGGTCGTCGTTTTCGCCGGCGTTCTTGCCCCAGTCGGTAATTTTGGGCTCCGGCAGCATGCCCTTGATGTTTTCGGCAATGCGCGCCGCGAAAACCACCGCTTCCAGCAGCGAATTCGAGGCCAGCCGGTTGGCGCCATGGACGCCGGTCGAGGTCACCTCGCCGGCCGCCCAGAGACCATCGATCGAGGTGCGGCCTTCGCCGTCCGTCAATACGCCGCCCATATGATAATGCACTGCCGGCACGACCGGGATCGGCTGCGTCACCGGATCGATGCCCGCCGCGACGCAGGAGGCGTAGACCGTCGGGAAGGCTTCGACGAAATGTGGGCCGATCGCCTTCGTGCAATCGAGGAAGGCGCCGCGCCCGGCCTGAACCTCGGCAAAGACGCCGCGCGAGACGATGTCGCGCGGGGCAAGCTCGCCGTCCGGGTGGATATCGAGCATGAAGCGATGGCCGCTGGAATTGATCAGATGCGCGCCGTCACCGCGTAGCGCCTCGGTCGCCAGCGGCGCCGGATCGCGACCGATATTGATGGCGGTCGGGTGAAACTGCACGAATTCGGGATCGGCGATGATCGCGCCAGCCCGCGCGGCCATGCCGACGCCCTGCCCGCTCGCTTCGGTCGGATTGGTGGTGACGGCAAAGAGATGGCCGACGCCGCCCGAGCAAAGGACGACGGCGCGGGCCGGAAACGAGACGCGCTTTTTCGACTGGCCAGCATCCGGCCTTGCGATGACTCCGGAGATAAAGCGGCCCTCGCGCACCAGTTCCTCGACGACATAGCCCTCAAGCACGCGGATCGACGGCGTTTTGCGCACGGCGGCGATCAGCGCTTCCATGATCGCCTTGCCGGCCATGTCGCCCTTGACGCGGACAATACGGCGCTCGGAATGCGCGGCCTCGCGCGACAGGAGCAGCTTGCCCTCCAGGTCTCGATCGAAAGGCACGCCGTAATCCAGCAGATCGTGGATACGGGCCGGGCCTTCCTGCACCATCATGCGCGTCATCTTCTCGTCGACGATGCCGGCACCGGCAACAAGTGTGTCGGCGACATGCTTCTCCACCGTATCGCCGAGCCCCATGGCAGCCGCGATGCCGCCCTGAGCCCAGGCCGAGGAAGCGCCGTGGCCGATGGGAGCGGCGGCCAGCACGGTGACCGGACGGGGGCTGAGCTTCAGCGCGCAAAACAGCCCGGCAAGGCCACCGCCGACAATGACGATGTCATCAATGCCGTTGAAGGACTGCGGGCGAAAATGGTCTGTCAGCATATTCTTCCTCCTCCGGCGCGGCACTTTCCCTCTCCTTGTCGGGAGGGTGGCGCAGGGCCGGGAGGGG
>UCJH01000030.1 GCA_900472785.1 Hyphomicrobiales bacterium
CGCCGGGCGTGTTGAGCAGGATCGACGTAGTCGAGCCGCCATACATGCCGCCGTAATAGATGCCTGCGAACATGATCAGCGATCCTGCAGGATCGAGCTTGTAGGTCACCGGGAGCAGCAGCGCGACGGTCAAGGCCGGGCCGATGCCGGGCAAAACGCCGACCGCGGTACCCAGCGTCACGCCGATCAGGGCATAGAGCAGGTTCATCGGCTGCGCGGCGATGACGATGCCCTGCAGCAGGAAGTCGAATGTGTTCATGGCGGAAGCCTTACCAAAACAGGTGTTCGAGCGGACCGGCCGGCAGCGACAGTTGCAGCAGACCGGCGAAGATCAGCCAGACGCCAAGACAGATCGCGATGCCGATGGGGATCGTGAACCACAGCTTGCGCTTGCCGAAGCCGGCGGCAGCCATCGCAAACAGCAGCCCCGTGGCAATGGAAAAGCCAAGCGGCTTCAGCAGCAGCATCTGCAGCGCCAGGCCACCAACGATCCAGAAGACCGGGCCGAATTCCTGCCGCTCGCGGGCGGGAAAATCGCCGCGAAGCGCTTCGAAAACCGTCCATGCGGCCAGGAAAAGCAGCCCGCAAGCGATGACGAACGGGACCGTTCCCGGGCCGATGCCGGAATAGCTGGCAATTTTGGCAAGCCGGGACGTATCCCAGAAGATCAGGCCGGCGAAACCGGCCAGAAAGGCGGCGATGACAAGCGCCGCCCGGTCAGGGCGGCGCGTTTCCGTCGAAGGGGTGTGACCCTTGCTCATTGAACGAGACCGATGTCCTTGAGGACGGTTTCGGTGGCCGAGACGTCCTTGGCCAGTTGCTCCTTGAAGGCATCGCCCGCAAGATAGGTGTCTGCCCAGCCCTTGGTCTTCAGCGTTTCCTGCCAGCCGGCGGATTTGACCAGCTTTTCGATATCGGCGGAAACGGCCGCCGTCTGTTCCGGCGTCAGGCCCGGTGCGGCCGCGACCATGCGCCAGTTCTGGACCACTACGTCGAGGCCACCTTCCTTGATGGTCGGCGCGTCGATGCCGGCGATGCGCTCGGCGCTCGAGACGGCCAGGAGGCGCAGCGTGCCGGATTTCACCTGGCTTTCGAATTCGCCATAGCCGGAAATGCCGGCCGTCACCTGGTTGCCGAGGATGGCAGCCAATGCCTCGCCACCGCCGGAAAACGCGATGTAGTTGATCTTGGTCGGATCGACGCCGGCCGCCTTGGCGATCAGGCCAACAGCGATATGGTCGGTACCGCCGGCCGAACCACCACCCCAGGAAACGGCGCCCGGATCCTTCTTCAGGGCCTCGACGAGATCGCCCATGGTCTTCAGCGGCGAATCGGCCGGGACGACGATGGCTTCATATTCGCCGGTCAGACGTGCGATCGGGGTCACGTCGTTGAGCGTGACGGGCGACTTGTTGGTCAGGATGGCCCCGACCATGACATAACCGCCGACGATCAGCGCGTTGGCATTGCCGGCCGACTGGCTGGCGAACTGCGCGAGGCCGATTGTGCCGCCTGCGCCCGGAACGTTCTGGACCTGCACGTTGGAGGAGATGCCCTCCTGCTGCATGACCGACTGGATCGAGCGGGCCGTCTGGTCCCAGCCGCCGCCCGGATTGGCCGGCGCGATGATGGTATAGTCGGCTGCGACAGCGGGCAGCGCCAAGGCGCCGGCCAGAATGGATGCCAGAAAGAACTGCTTCAAGATAAAATCCTCCGTCAGGCGCTCTCTTCGGAGCGCGTTGTTCATCTTCACGGACGGGAGATTTTAAACCGATGGCGGCCGGGCGAATCCTTGCGGACCACCAGTGCGCCTATTCGGGTGAGCTCCTCCCAGACCGTTTCAAGCATCCGCCTCCACGGATACCGAAGAACCACAAGCCATCACACAAAGCTGACATTTACCTGACATGTGCGGTGCCCTGAACGTTTACTGTCCATTAATTTCCGCAATTCGTCTACTGCAAACGCAAGGCATCGTTCCAGCGCGCAATCAGTCGGGCACGCTTGACCTGATCGAGATAGACCATGAGGCCGGGACTGACCGGCACCGGCCGCAGTTGCGCGCCCAGCATGGCCTGCATCATATTGGCGGTGTTTTCGCCGGCGACATCCGGACTGACGGCTGCGATCTGCAGTTCCCGCGCCATGATCGACTGTCCTTCCTTCGACATGAAGAATTCCAGGTAGCGTCGTCCAAGCTCGGGCGAAGCGGCCGCCTGCGGCACGAGGCCGATGCGCGACATGACGACGGTATAATCCTTTGGCAGGACGATGCCGACATCCGGATGCCGCGAGGCCCAGTCGGCGGCATAGGAGCCGAGGATGTTGTAGCCGAGCACGAAACGACCATCCGCCACCCGCTCGAGAATGGCCGAGCTCGTCGAATAGAGCTTGACGCCGGCCGCCCCCATGGCGCCGATCACCGACCAGATATCGCCGAACTGCTCCTGGTCGCGCGCCATGAACAGGAAGCCGACGCCGGAGCGCTCGATATCATAGGTGCCGATCCGCCCATGCACGGCATTGCCCTGGCGCTTGAGATAATCGACGAATTCGGCGCGGGTGGAGGGGGGCGGCTCCTTGGCGAAGCTCGGCTTGTGATAGACGAACACGGCCGGCTCGAAGGTCAGCGCATAAGCCGTGTTGCGCCAGTTGGCCCAGGCAGGCCAGCGTGCGCTCATCGGCATGTCGCTGCGCTGCGCGTAGCCGTCATTGCTGAGCTTGACCTGTAGGTCCATCGCCGAGGAAAAGGCAAAATCGGCCGTCTTCTGGCCGGCGTCGGTTTCCTTGACGATGCGGTCGTAGATCTCGCCCGTCAGCATGTCCTCGTATCGGACCGCGACATCCGGATTGGCAGCCTGGAAACCGGCGATCATCGGCTTGGCAAGCGGCTCGTCGAGCGAAGAATAGACCAGAAGCTCCGGCGCGTCGGCGGCACCGGACAGAGCCGGGAAAACCACCGGCTGCGCCAGGACCGTCGAGGGGCATCCGAACAGCAAAAAAATGAGGGCAACCAAACGCATAAACAGATCATGCCGCAGCACGTGCCCGTTCACAAGCGCCGGAGCGCCCGTTACAGTGTGCCGAGGGGAGACATCGAATTTGCGGATTCTACTGGTCGAGGACAATGCCGCGCTGGCGGACGGGCTTGTCGCCATCCTGCGCGGCAGCGGTTACGCCGTTGATGTCGTCCGCGACGGGGCATCCGCCAATGCGGTGACGGCAGCAGAAGCCTTCGATCTTGTGATTCTCGACCTGACGCTGCCGGAAATGGACGGTCTCGACGTGCTGCGCTCGATGCGCGCGCGCCAGAACAAGGCGGCGGTCCTAATCCTGACCGCGCGCGGAACGCCGGAGGAGCGCATCAAGGGCCTCGATCTCGGCGCCGACGACTACATGATCAAGCCGTTCGATATCGGTGAATTCGAGGCACGGGTGCGTGTGCTGCTGCGCCGGCAGGCCGGCTTGCGATCCTCGCTGGCCAGCTACGGCAATGTTTCCTTCGACCTGACATCCCGAACCTTTTCCGCCCAGGGCATGCCGATCGATATCCCCGCCCGCGAACTCGGGCTTCTGGAAATCCTGTTCATGCGCGCCGGCAAGGTGGTCGCCAAGGAAGCGATCATGCAGTCGCTGACCGCCTTCGACGACGACCTCAGCACCAACGCCATCGAGCAATATGTCAGCCGGCTGCGCAAGCGGCTGTCGCCGCACGGTCTGACCGTCAAAACGGCGCGCGGCATTGGCTACTATCTCGACAAATCGGCGGACGGTGCATGACGCGCGTTGCCGTCTATTCGCTGCGGCGGCGCCTGCTGGGCTGGCTGCTGATCTCGACCGCGGTGATCGGGGTTCTCGCCCTGATCGATACCTATCGCGAGGCGGTCAAGACCGCCAATGTCGTCTCCGATCGCGTTCTCGCCGGCTCGGCGCTGGCGATCGCCGAGCGTGTCGTCGTCTCGGACGACGGCACGCTGGAAGTGGATATCCCCTATGTCGCGCTGGAAATGCTGACCTCGGCAGCACAGGACCGTGTCTTCTATCGTGTCGATGGGCCGCCTGGACGATTCATCACCGGTTATCAGGCCCTGCCCTCGATCAGCGACATGAAGGGACAGACGACGGCCTATGACGACGCCAGTTTCCGCGGCGAACAGATCAGGGTCGCGGCGCTCGAGCGCTCGGCCTCGACAGGCATCAATTCGGTACCTTTCGTCGTCACCGTCGCCGAAACGACGATCGCCCGCCGACAGCTGACGCAGGCGATCCTGCTGCGCTCGGCCCTGCGTCTCGCGCTGATGATCCTCGGCGCCGCCGCGATCGTCTGGATTGCCGTCACCGTCTCGCTGCGCCCGCTCTATCGCCTGGAGGAGGCGATCGCCGAGCGCAGCCCGAACGACCTGCATCCGATCGAACAGTCCGTGCCGAGCGAGGTGCAGGGGCTGGT
>UCJH01000011.1:0-231 GCA_900472785.1 Hyphomicrobiales bacterium
TGCTGCCTTCTGCTGACGGATGGGCAGGGCGTGGCGCTCGACCGGCGGGGCGCTGCGGGCGACGACAAGGATTTCCGCGGCATCGGCCTTTGGTCCGGCACCTTGTGGAGCGAGGCGAGCGTCGGCACCAATGGCATCGGTACGGCGATTGCCGACGAGCGGGCGGTGATCATCCACCGCGACCAGCATTTCCTGACCCAGAACACCGGCCTGTCCTGCGCCACGGCGCCG
>UCJH01000011.1:268-41129 GCA_900472785.1 Hyphomicrobiales bacterium
GCCGGCGACATGGCGATGATGATTCTGTCGCAGGCCGTGCGCGATGCCGCCGCCCGGATAGAAACCAATCTGTTTCACCGGGCCTATTCCGGCGCTCGCATCCTGCTTGTTCCGGCGGAAGGAAAGTCGGCGCCGGCACTCCTTGCTGTCGACCGCGACGATCTGGTGCTCGGCGCGACGCGGGCAGCCAGGCTGCGCCTTAATATCGATGATCGCCGGATTGCAGCGGGCATTGCGGCGGCGGATCTTCTCGGCGAGGAGGCCGGTCCCGACGGCCGTGATCTCCCGGACGCCGAACGGGCAGCCTTGCGCCGCGTGCTGTCGAGAGCGGGCGGCAATGTCTCGCAGGCCGCCGAAATCCTCGGCATCAGCCGCGCGACCCTTTATCGTAAGATGCGTCGGCTCTCGCTCAACTGAGAAAACCGGTTTTCTTGCGCTGCAGCATGCAACGTCGTCCCGACCTGTCTCAAATCTGAAACACATCCGCCCGTTGTCAACCGGCGGCCTCTACCGTTCGCAGCGGTTCCGGCCCACCCTCCTTGCAGCAGATTTGGAGTCTGTTTTTTGGGAGGAAATGTCATGTTGCATCAGAAAATCGTCGAAAACCCGTTCAAGCAGAAATACGGAAACTATATCGGTGGCGATTGGCGCGAACCGTTGAGCGGCCGCTATTTCGACAACACAACGCCGGTGACGGGCGGCGTCCTTTGCCAGATCGCCCGCTCCGAAGCCGCCGATGTCGAGCTGGCGCTCGATGCCGCCCATGCCGCCAAGGACAAGTGGGGCCGCACCTCGACCACCGAGCGCGCCAACATCCTGATGAAGATCGCCCAGCGCATGGAAGACAATATCGAACTTCTGGCAAAGGCCGAGACCTGGGACAACGGCAAACCGCTGCGCGAAACCATGGCGGCCGACATGCCGCTCGCCATCGATCACTTCCGCTACTTCGCCTCCTGCGTCCGCGCCCAGGAAGGTTCGATCGGCGAAATCGATCACGACACCGTCGCCTATCACTTCCATGAGCCGCTCGGCGTTGTCGGCCAGATCATCCCGTGGAATTTCCCGATCCTGATGGCCGCCTGGAAGCTGGCTCCGGCGCTTGCCGCCGGCAACTGCGTCATCCTCAAGCCCGCCGAACAGACGCCGGCCTCGATCCTCGTCTGGATCGAACTCGTCGGCGACCTGCTGCCGCCGGGCGTGCTCAACATCGTCAACGGTTTCGGCCTTGAAGCCGGTAAGCCGCTCGCCACCAATCCGCGCATCAACAAGGTGGCGTTCACCGGCGAGACCTCGACCGGCCGGCTGATCATGCAATATGCCAGCCAGAACCTCATTCCGGTGACGCTGGAACTCGGCGGCAAGTCGCCGAACATCTTCTTCGAAGACGTCATGCGTGAGGATGACGACTATCTCGACAAGGCGCTCGAAGGCTTTGCGATGTTCGCGCTCAACCAGGGTGAGGTCTGCACCTGCCCGAGCCGCGCGCTCGTCCATGAGAAGATCTACGATCGCTTCATGGAAAAGGCAATCAAACGCGTCGCGGCCATCAAGCAGGGCAATCCGCTCGACATGTCGACGATGATCGGCGCGCAGGCCTCCAGCGAACAGCTGGAAAAGATCATGTCCTACATGGATATCGGTCGCCAGGAAGGCGCCGAAGTGCTGATCGGCGGCGAGCGCAACGAATTGGAAGGTGAACTGGCCGGCGGTTTCTACGTCAAACCGACCGTGTTCAAGGGCCACAACAAGATGCGCGTCTTCCAGGAGGAAATTTTTGGACCGGTCGTTTCCGTCACCACCTTCAAGGACGATGCTGAAGCGCTGGAGATCGCCAATGACACGCTCTACGGCCTCGGCTCGGGTGTGTGGAGCCGCGATGCCAATCGCTGCTACAATTTCGGGCGCAGCATCCAGGCCGGCCGTGTCTGGACCAACTGCTACCATGCCTATCCGGCCCATGCCGCGTTCGGCGGCTACAAGCAGTCGGGCATTGGTCGAGAAACCCACAAGATGATGCTCGATCACTACCAGCAGACCAAGAACATGCTGGTCAGCTACAGCCCCAAGGCCCTGGGTTTCTTCTGATCCGCAGTTAACCCTCCCCCTTGTGGGGAGGGTCGGAGCGAAGCGTAGGGGAGGGATGTTTCGTTAAAAAAGGAAATCCCCTCCCCAATCCTCCCCACAAGGGGGAGGGAGTTTGCCCGCGCGCGACGCAAACCTCACGCGGCTCAGGAAGGAATGGTTCTATGACCGACACCATCAACGGCGAACCGCGCGTGCTCGCCACCGACGCAGCCTTGGCGTTCATCAAGGAGATCCAGCAGGATCATCCGGATTTGCTGTTC
Organism: Hyphomicrobiales bacterium; assembly: GCA_900472785.1. Lineage (GTDB taxonomy): Bacteria > Pseudomonadota > Alphaproteobacteria > Rhizobiales > Rhizobiaceae > Pararhizobium. The sequence continues at coordinate 2,617 of UCJH01000011.1, forward strand.
CATCAGTCCGGCGGTTGCTGTGACGGCTCGTCGCCCATGTGTTATCCGGCCGATGACTACATCGTCGGTGACCATGACGTGAAACTCGGCGAGATCGGCGGAGTGCCGGTCTATATCTCGGCCAGCCAATTCGAGGTCTGGCGCCACACGCAGCTGATCATCGACGTCGTGCCGGGCAGGGGCGGCATGTTCTCGCTCGACAATGGCCGCGAGCGCCGCTTCCTGACGCGGTCGAAATTGTTCAACGGCGGCGAAGCCTGCGCCATCCCGGTCGTCAAGCGTCCGTCGCTTGAAAAATCATAGGGATACGTGCAGGTCAGGCTTGATGCACGACACGCCCGACGGTTACTGATAGCGCCATATCTATCGTCGCGGCCTTCCGCGATCATCTGAAGAGGCGCGTTCCCATGCTTGAAGACGGATATCACGATATTCCCCCTGGCAAGATTGCCGCGATCGTCACATTCCTGCAGATGCTGGAAAAGCCGCAGCCCCGCGCCGAGGCGTCCGGGCCGTGGACGCTGAGCGCCAAGCAAGCTGTCGATCTCGATACCTACCGTGCTGTCTGGAGGTCCATCGGCGAAGACTGGCTTTGGGCGTCGCGGCTGGTGATGTCGGATGAAGAGCTGGCGTCGCATGTGCACGCGTCGGGCGTCGAACTTTACCTCATGGAAGTGGCCGGTCGGGCCGAGGGCATCGTGGAACTGGATTTTCGCAAGGCAGGCGATTGCGAGATGCTGTTCTTCGGCCTGTCGCCAAGCCAGATCGGCAACGGGGCGGGCCGCTGGCTGATGAACCGCGCGATCGAGCGGGCGTGGAGCCAACCCATCCACCGCTTCTGGCTGCACACCTGCACGCTCGACAGCCCGCAGGCGCTGTCGTTCTATCAGCGCTCCGGCTTCACGCCTTTCAGCCGGCAGGTGGAAATATTCGACGACCCGCGCCTTGCCGGGCATATGTCGCGAGATAAAGCCCCGCATGTACCGGTTCTCGATCCCTGACGGATGGACGGCACAGAATGTGCCGGTAGGGCAAGTCTCGGGAGCCCGGCCTTCAATCGAACAGGCTGGAAACCGATTCTTCCTGGCTGGTGCGGTTGATCGCCTCGCCGATCAGGCTGGCGGTCGAAATCACGCGGATGTTGTGGGCCGACTGTACCGAGGTCGTCGGCTGGATGCTGTCGGTGATCACCAGCTCCTTGAGCTTGGAGGAGGTGACGCGGGCAACCGCCCCGCCGGACAGCACGCCATGGGTGATATAGGCCGTCACGCTGGTCGCGCCGTTCTTCAAAAGCGCTTCTGCGGCATTGCAGAGCGTGCCGCCCGAATCGACGATATCGTCGATCAGAAGACAGTCCTTGCCGGTGACATCGCCGATGACGTTCATGACTTCGGATTCGCCGGCCCGTTCGCGGCGCTTGTCGACGATCGCCAGCTGGCAATCCAGCCGCTTGGCAAGCGCGCGCGCACGCACCACGCCGCCGACGTCGGGCGAGACGACCATGACGTTCTTCAGGTCGTAGTTTTCCTTGACGTCGCGCGACAGGATCGGCACGGCGTAGAGATTGTCGGTGGGGATGTCGAAGAAGCCCTGGATCTGGCCGGCGTGAAGGTCGAGCGTCAGTACGCGGTCGGCACCGGCTTCGGTGATCAGATTGGCGACCAGCTTGGCCGAGATCGGCGTGCGCGGGCCGGGTTTGCGGTCCTGGCGGGCATAGCCGAAATAAGGAATGACGGCGGTGATGCGGCGGGCCGACGAGCGACGCATGGCGTCGATCATGATCAGCAGCTCCATCAGGTGGTCATTGGTCGGAAAAGACGTGGACTGGACGACGAAAACATCCTCGCCGCGTACGTTCTCCTGGATTTCCACGAAGATTTCCTGGTCCGCAAAGCGTCTGACCGTTGCTTTGCCCAGGGGCAGGTTGAGATAATTGCAGATCGCTTCGGCCAGCAGCCGGTTCGAATTGCCTGCGAATACCTTCATTGATGGTCCGCCTGTGCTGGCGCGGTTGTCTCTCAGATGGAAGTACCTGAAAGGGTCCGTCTCCGCGCAAAATTCCGTATGCCTATTCCAGCGATCGCATGCATTCTGAATGCGAGTGGTTCAGAACTGATGGGGCGCTTTTTAGCGGCCCTGAACCCGAATGCAAGGGGATAGCGTCGTGTCTATCGTGTTTATCCTAAAAAGTTTGTGGCTGTGGTGTCGCGATTATCCCGGATTGCCCTGACGCCATGCGAGATAGGCGTCGATCGACTTGGTAGCGATGCCTTGCATGGTTGATGCCGGGACAGCGGACCACAAATCCTCTGCGGCCCCGGGAACCGTATCCTGGCCCTGAATGCGGTGCAGTCGATTGCCGGAATTGTCAAGCACGTCCCAGACATAGACGACTGTCGTCTGGTCGCCGTCCTTGAGCGCCGAGAAGTAACCTTTCAGGATATGCTGGCTCGACGGGTCGGAGGCGCCTTTGATCGTCAGGCCGTTGGCGCGGGCCTCGGCACCGAGCTGTTTCGACAGGGGCGTCACGGCCTGCACCGGCGCACCGATGATCGGCAGGAAGCGGATCGTGCCGCTGGCGGCGGCAGGCGAGGCGGCGGCGACCGATGTCGTCTGCTGTTTCGCCGGCATTTCCTGCTCCGTCGCCGGCATGGTTTCGGCAAGCTGCTTTTCCTGCGCCGGTATATTGCCCTGCTGCAACTGTCCGGCCTGGGCATCGAGCGTGCCAGCAGGATTGGTATAGGTCGTGTCCGAACGGGCCAGCGCCGTTTCGGCCGGCGTCGTCACATTGTTTTGCGTGGAAAAGGCCGTCGTCTGGCTGACCGGCTCGAGCTGCTGTTCGGTGACGACCGGTTGTTGCTGCGCCATCTGGTCGAGATCGGATTGTGTCACCGGAGGAGACTGGAAACTCCCTGCGCCGACGTCCACCTGCGGCGTCAGCGCATCCGTGCTGTTGCAGCCCGCAAGGGCTGCAACAAGACCAAGGCCTGCGAAGAGCATGACCAGCTTCTGCATCGTTCCCACCGTCCCGTGATGTCTCGGCGACAGATTTATGACGGGAGCAGTCTTTCCCTGTCAATCGCGGGATATAATGACCGTATTTCCTTACGCAGAGATGAAGTCCAGCCCATAGCGCGACAAAGGCTTCGGGCCGTCTGCCGTCGTCAGGTAGGTCTGCCCAAGCGTCATCGCCGTTCCAGTGTCCGAATCCATGATGATCATGTGCACGAACAGCGACATATCCGGCTCGATCTCCTGCGGATTGCCGAGGTGGAACATCTGGTGCTCCATCCAGGAGGGCGAGAAACGCGCACCCAGCGAATAGCCGCAGGCATTCAGCCGATGTTTGGCAAGGCCGCGTTCGTCCATGATCTTGGAATGGATATCGAAGACCGTGCCGAAGGTGTTGCCCGGCCGCAGAACCATCTCGATGCCCTGCAGGGTTTCGCGGCAGGCGCTGTAGAGCTCGCGGTGTCGGTTGGTCGGCTCGCCGACCACGATGGTCCGCATCATGGCCGCATGATAGTGCGCGCTGACGCCGGCCCATTCGAGCGTCAGCTGGTCCTGCGGGTCGAGGTTGCGCCGGCCCGCCTTGTAGCGGCAGAGCAAGGCATCCGCACCGGAACCGATGATGAATTCGTTTGCCGGATAGTCGCCGCCGCCGGCGAAGACGGCACCCTGCATGGCGGCAAGAATGGCGGCTTCGCTGCCGCCGGGAACGATCAGTGGCAGGGCCGCGTCGAGCGCGTCGTCGGCAAGGCTCGCCGCCTTCTCGACATGCAGGATTTCCGCCGGGCTCTTGATCAGCCGCAGGCGGCTCACCAGCATCGAGGCGTCGATGAGTTCGCCGAAGCTGGTCAACTGATGGTCGAGCAGGCGGGCGATCCGTCCGGTCATGCCATGCGTGTCGTACTCGATGCCGATGCGCGCGCCGAGCAGGTCCATGTCGCTGAGCAGGTTCTTGAGATCCATCGTCGGATCGGCATTGACCCGGTCGATCCAGATTTCGATGCGTTCGATGTTGGAGGTGTGGCGTGCCTGCCGCAGATCGGCCGAGCGGGTCAACAGAACCATCGAACCATCGGCCTTGACGACGAGCGTCTGGAAGAAGCAGTAGCCGAAAGTGTCGTAGCCGGTCAGCCAGTACATGCTTTCCTGTGCGAACAGAAGCACGGCGTCGAGCTTGTCTTCGCGCATCTTCGCCGTCAGCCGCTCCAGGCGCGCCGCAAATTCGTCCGGTGCAAAGTGCAGGGCCATGTTATCTCTCCCGTATGGATATTGCAGAAATCTGTCGGCCGTAATCCGGCTCTTGACGATGGGTGGTGCGGCGATAGGAGAAAAAGCGCTCCTCGTCCGCATAGGTGCAAATGTCGAGGTTTTCCGCCGTGACGCCGGCGTCTCCCAGCCGTTTGATGGTCAATGCCGGCAGGTCGAACATCGAATGCCCCTGTTTTTCCGAGGGCGTGAAAAAGCGCCCATAGGCCGCGTCCTTCTCCAGAAAACGCGCGACGAATTCCGCGCCGACCTCGTAGCTGCGCCGGCTGATCGATGGGCCGAGGCAGGCGACGATGCGGGCGCGGTCAGCGCCGAGCGAGACCATGGCATCGATGGTGTTTTCCAGAACACCCGTCAGCGCCCCTTTCCATCCGGCATGCGCCGCGCCGACGATGCCGGCGTCGGGATCCGCAAACAGCACCGGGCCGCAATCGGCCGAAAGAACGCCAAGCACCAGGCCCGGCGTCGCGGTGACCATGGCATCGGCCTGCGCGCGGCTACCGTCATAGCCGGCATCGATGACGATCGCGTCCGGCGAATGGACCTGATGCAGGGTTGCGAGCCTGTCCGGCGCGGCATCGAACCAGCGGCTGACGCGCGCGCGGTTCTCCTCGACATGCGCCCGTTCGTCGTTCGAGCCGAGCCCGACGTTCAGGCCGCGGTAAATCCCTTCGGAAACCCCGCCTTCACGGGTGAAATAGCCGTGCCGGATGGCAGCGCCTAGCTTTTCCGAAAGCAGCGGGCTCATGACGGGAGAGGGCAGGGCATCATCCTTCATCGGTTGTCTTGCCCTTTCAGCACTGGGGTCGCGGAGGTTTTTTTCGACGGGCGGGCAGTGGAATCTTGCCCGAGTGATTTGGCGCGGATGTTGGCCTCAGGCTTGGCCCCTGTCAATTGCACGATTGTGCATCGGGGTGTTCGGCGATGCTGTCGGACGTCGTCGGCGTGGCTACTTCTGGAACGGCGCCAGCGCCACTTTCGGGCTGCTGACCACAAGAACCTTGAAGAGTTCGCCCATTTTTCCCTCGCCGGCGCCGGCCAGCCGGTCGACGTCGAGACGGATGCCTTCCTGCGTCATAGGGTCCTTGCTGTTGCCGAGAACCGATGCCCGTTCGATGAGGCCGAGCCCTGTCAGGAAATCGCCCTGATAGGTCAGGCCGTTGACCTGCAGGCCTTCGGCGCGCGCCCGGCGGCCGAGTTGCTCGAAATCGACATGGCTGGTGATGTCGGCTTCTCCGGGATGTTTCAGCGGCGGATCGTATTGATGGTCGCGAATGGCCTGCAGCGTATCCCCGAAACTCGTCGAAAGGTGGCCGTAATCGATGATCAGCGCCGTACCGCTGCCGGCGCGAATGCGGGCGCTGAGCGTCGCCATGACGGCATCGCGGGCAGGCGCGACCTCGAAGACGGTGCCGAGCGGCACGTCCTTTGCGGGCACCGGCAGGAGGTCGGGGTCGATGCTTGCCGTGCCTGCGGAAAACACCAGTTCCTCGTCGGCATCGAGGCCGACGAGCCGCTCGCGAAAACCCTGCGCCGTCTTGATGAACTGACGGATCGGGATCGCGTCGAAGAGCTCGTTGGTGGCCAGGAGTACAAACCCGTCCGGCAGCGTGTCGAAGCTGTCGTGCCAGGAGATTTTCCACTTGTGGCGGATAAGCGTCTGGCTCTGCACCTTGCGCAGCCGCTCGCTGGTTTCGATCAGGTGCACCTCGGCATTCTCGTAGAGGGCGGGCGCCAGCTTCTCCACGACCCGCAGGATATCGTCCATCATCGTGCCGCGGCCGGGGCCGATCTCGCAGAGGATCGCAGGCTCCGGCGAGCCGTGCTGCTGCCAGGCCTGGACGAGGAAAATGCCGATCATCTCGCCGAAAAGCTGGCTGACTTCGGGCGCCGTCGTGAAATCGCCGGCTCGGCCGAAGGGTTCGCGGACCTGGTAGTAGCCGTGCTCGGGGTCGGCTAGGCAGAGCGCGAAATAGTCGGTGACGCTGATCGGGCCGTTGGCGCGGATAATGGCCTTGATCTTTTCAGCAAGCGGCGTCGTCATCATGCTGCTCCGCTCAGGCCGTGGAAACGATAGCGCGACGTGCGCGCAACATCGCCCACAGGCCGATGAACACCATCGGCAGGGAGAGCAGCATGCCCATGGTAAGCCAGCCGCCGGCGAGATAACCGATCTGCGCATCGGGCTCCCGGAAGAACTCGACGAAGATGCGCGAAAGGCCGTAGCCGCAGACGAACACGCCGCTGATGAGGCCGGGCGTCTTCAGGGCGTGGCGACGATAGATCAGCACCGCCAGCACGACGAGCAGCAGGATGCCTTCAAGCGCCGCCTCGTAAAGCTGGCTCGGATGGCGCGCAAAAGGCCCGCCGGTCGGAAAGACAACGGCCCAGGGGGCGGACGAAAGTCTTCCCCAGAGTTCGGCATTGATGAAATTGGCGACGCGGCCGAAGAACAGGCCGATCGGAACGACGGCGCAGACGATGTCGAACAGGCTCCAGATGGCGATGCCGTTGCGGCGGGCGAAGATCAGCATGGCGATCAGCGTGCCGATCAGGCCGCCATGGAAGGACATGCCGCCGTTCCAGATTTCCAGCGCCCGTACCGGGTTTTCGATGATCGTCCCGAGATCGTAGAACAGGATATAGCCGATGCGGCCGCCGCCAACGATGCCGGCCGCCGCCCAGAGCAGGAAATCGTCGAGCTGGGCTTCCGTCGCTGCCGGCTGCCCGCCACGCCACAGGGCGGTGTTGCGGACCAGCCTGCGGGCATATTGCCAGCCCAACAGGATGCCGGCGACATAGGCGAGGCCATACCAGTGCACCTGCAACGGGCCAATGGAAAACAGCACCGGATCGATGTCCGGGAAGGGCATGATGGAAAGAAGTGTCGCGAGTGTTTCCAAGGTGTTGGTTCAATTCCGGATTGATCGTTTCGCCGGAACATGGCGTTCCAATCCGGCAGGGTCAAGGCGCGCGAGGCAAAGCACAGGCACTGCCCCCGTATTTTTCCTTGCATCCTGCACCGGACGCTCCTACCTCCTGTTCATGAGCGCCCTGTCATCAGGGGCTGACGCAAGGATCAATCGGAGAACGAAACGATGAGCACAGGTGCAAACCGCATTCTGGATGATTTCGCCAAGCTGATGACGGATGCAGCCGGTGCTGCCCAGGGTGTCCGGCGCGAGATGGAAACGGCTTTTCGTGCCCAGGGCGAACGGCTCCTGAATTCCATGGACATCGTCAAGCGCGAGGAATTCGAGGCCGTCCGCGAGATGGCCATCAAGGCGCGCGATGAAAACGAAGTTCTTCTGGCGCGCATCGCCGCGCTCGAGGCCCGGCTTTCGGACGGTTCGAAGTAGGCCACCTGGAATTCGCCTGACAGTTTGACGCCTTATGCGTGCCGGGGCTTGGTGCTCCGGCAATCGCCGCGATGCAGCGGTTTTCCTGCGCCATCCATGGCTGCGGTCTCGATCACTTTCCCCGAATTATTTTCGCCCTGTGGACACTGGCAAAAAACGCTTACGGCAGAGTCGTTTAAGAACCGCCGCTGAATCAGTTTCGCAAGCCTTTCCACAGCCCCCGAGCGCTATTTTTGACCAAGGGGGCTGGCATGCGGACTCGGGCATTATACACTGATTTTAAATGATGATTCGAAACGGATCACGCAAGCTCCAGGCAGGGTAGGTCAGCCAGGATGGTCGTGTATCCAAGCAATCATAACTGTGTTCGCTTCTGGTATCCAAAGTTTGCTGCATGCGTGTGTGAACGCGATGACGCATGCCCGTGCCGGAACATTTAGGGTGAAGCATGAGCCTGATGGAATTGGAACTTGAGCGTCAATCAAACCCGGTCGATATGATCGAGTTTGTGGCTGCCAACAATGATTGGTCCTTCGAGCGCTCCGGCGAAGACGAAATCGCCATGACCGTCGAAGGCAAGTGGACGGACTACCACGTCTCCTTCTCCTGGATGGAAGAGTTCGAGGCGCTGCATCTCGCCTGCGCCTTCGACATCAAGGTTCCCGAAAGCCGCGTCAACGAGGTCATCCGGCTTCTGTCCCATATCAACGGCCAGGTGCTGATGGGGCATTTCGACCTCTGGCGCCAGGAAGATGTCGTGATCTTCCGCCAGTCGCTGCTGCTCGCGGGTGGGGCCGAGCCAACAAACCAGCAGGTCGAAGTGCTGCTGTCGAGCGCGCTCGATGCTTGCGAATCCTATTTCCAGGCATTCCAGTTTGTCGTCTGGTCGGGGGTCGATGCGCAGAGCGCCGTCGAGGCCGTCATGTTCGAAACGGTCGGAGAAGCATAAAAACCATGGTGTTGGGGGCAGCGGGTCCGATCGTTCTGATCGGTGCAGGAAACATGGGCGGGGCGATGCTCAGCGGTTGGCTGAAAAACGGGATCGCTGGCTCGCAGGTCCTCGTGATCGATCCCGGTCCTTCGCCGGCCATGGCCGCGCTGATTTCCGACAGCGGCGCGCGGCATCAGACAGCTGCACCTGAAGGCCTCAAGGCCGGTGTCCTTTTCCTTGCCGTCAAGCCACAGCTGATGGGTGCGGTGCTGCCGCCCCTGAAGAGCCTCGTCGGTCCGGAGACGGTCGTCGTTTCCGTCGCGGCCGGCACCACGCTTTCCTTCATGCAGTCCCATCTCGGTGACGCGGCGATGGTGCGCGCCATGCCGAACACGCCGGCGATGATCGGTCGCGGCGTTACCGGCGCGTTTGCCAACGGCGCCGTCTCTGCGGAGAAACGGACGCTCGTCCATGATCTGCTCAAGGTCTCCGGTCCGGTCGAATGGGTTGAAACGGAAGCCGATATCGATGCGGTGACCGCCGTTTCGGGCAGCGGTCCTGCCTATGTTTTTTATCTCGTCGAGTGCATGGCGGAAGCCGGTCGCAAGGCCGGTCTCCAGGCGGACCTCGCCATGCGTCTTGCTCGGGAAACCGTCGCGGGGGCTGGTGAACTCCTACACCAGTCCCCCGATGACGCCTCCAGGCTGCGCCAGAACGTTACCTCTCCCGGCGGCACCACGGCGGCAGCCCTGAATGTCCTGATGGCCGAGGACGGCATGCAGCCGCTGTTCGACAAGGCCATTGCCGCCGCCCGCAAACGGGCGGAAGAACTCGCCGGTTAAGTCGGAACATCCCATGGCCGAAACGATTGCCTATGCCGATTTCGAACGCGTCGACATTCGCGTCGGCACCATTATCGAGGCAACGGCCTTTCCGGAGGCGCGTAAGCCGGCCTTCAAGCTCGTGATCGATTTCGGACCTGAGATCGGCATCAAGAAATCGTCGGCCCAGATCACCGTGCACTATACGCTGGAAAGTCTTGTCGGCCGCCAGGTGCTCGGCGTTGTCAATTTCCCGCCGCGCCAGATCGGTCCTTTCCAGTCGGAAGTGCTGACACTCGGCTTCGAGGACGAAGCCGGCGCGATCGTGCTCGCCGGCGTCGGCCAGCCCGTGCCGAACGGGCGGAAGCTGCTTTAGAAATATCGGAATAAAGGCGAGCACCGTTGCCAATTTCATCGCAAGGGCGGCTCGGCCGCGCGCTGAAGAAAATCTATATCACAGGTGACGATGAAGCCCGGGAAACCTAAAGTCGGTCACAAATACGTATCGAGTTGATTACGCCGGCACCCGGATCACTGCCCGCAACCCGCCCATCGGGCTGTCCGACAAGGTGACATTGCCGCCATGGCTGCGGGCGATGTCGCGGGCGATGGCAAGGCCGAGGCCGGTGCCGGAACTGTCGAGGTTTCTGGCTTCGTCCAGCCGGAAGAAAGGTTTGAACACGTCGTCGCGAGACCGTTCCGGAATGCCGGGGCCATCGTCGTCGACGGTGATCGTCAGCCATTTGCCGCCATGGCGCGCATCGATGTGCACCGTATTGGCATATCGATAGGCGTTGGAGGCGAGATTGGCCACCAGCCGCGTGAAGGCGTTTGGCCGCACGCGAACGTTGTCGTCGCCTTCGACGGTCGTCGTCAAAACCTTGCCGTGGAGTTCCGCCTCGGCCTGCAGGCGGATCATCAGGTCGTTCAGCCGCAATTCCCCGACATCCTCCTCGGCTTCGCCGCGGGCAAAGGCCAGATAGCCCTCCAGCATGCTCTGCATGTCCTCGACGTCCTGGTTGAGATTGTCGAGGTCGGGGCTGTTGCCGGCGAGCGCCAGCTGCAGCTTGAAACGAGTCAGGATGGTGCGCAGGTCGTGGCTGACGCCGGTCAGCATCGCCGTCCGCTGCTCGATCTGCCGTTCGATGCGTTCTCGCATCTGGATGAAGGCAAGGCCGGCGCGCCGGACTTCCTCGGCCCCGCGCGGCGAGAAGTCGTCGATCTTCTGGCCCTTGCCGAAACTTTCCGCCGCCTTGGCAAGCGTCAGGATCGGCCGGATCTGGCCGCGCAGGAAGAGGATCGCGATGGCGAGCAGCACGAGGGAGGCACCGACCATCCAGACGATGAAGATATGGGTGTTGGATGCATAGGCCTGGTTTCGGCGCGCATAGACCCGCAGAATCCGCTCGCCGTCGATCTTGATGCGGATCTCGACCAGGTTGGAATTGCCGACGGTATCGATCCAGAAGGGCAGGCGGATCTGCTGGGAGATTTCCTCGCTCAGGATCTGGTCGAGAATTTCGAAGAATGGTTTTGGCCGCGGCGGCGGCAATTCGCCGTCGGGCTCGATCGAGATGTTGAGGTTGAGGCGGTCGCGGGCGACGCGGATGATATCTCCGTACTCGTCCTTCGGCGCTGCCGCGATGAGGTCGATGATCGCGGCGATATCGCTGGTGACGGCGGCCGACAGGCGCTGCGTCACGAGCTGCCAGTGCCGCTCCATGAAGACGAAAGCCACCACCGATTGCAACAGCACCATGGGAATGATGACGATCAGCAGCGAGCGGGCGTAAAGCCCCATCGGCAGGCGCCGCCGCATCCAGCGGGTCGCACGCTTCCAGTTGCTGTCGCCGGCCCGGAGCCAGCCGCGCGGTCGAAAGTCAAAGATCGCCATGGACAGCCCAAATGGTCAAAATGTCTCCTGTTGCGGGGTGAGCAGACCGGCGGACGGCTTGCCGTCTTTTCTCCCGCGTTGTTTCCTCAGTCGATGCTCAGCCGGTAGCCGATGCCGCGAACCGTCTGCAGGAAAATCGGATTGGACGGATCTTCCTCGATCTTGCGCCGCAACCGGTTGATCTGCACGTCGATCGTGCGTTCGCCCACGTCGGCATCGTCGCTGACCAGTTCGTGGCGCGGAATGGTTTCGCCGGCACGCTGCGAAAACAGCATCATGATTTCCTGTTCGCGGTCGGTCAGCCGGATATGGTCGGCGCCACGGCGCAGTTCCTTGCGCACGACGGAGAAGGTAAACGGGCCGAAAATGACCTGCTCGACCTTGGGCGCCTGGGCCGGCGCGTTTCGGCGCAGGATGTTGTTGATGCGCAGGACCAGTTCACGCGGATCGAAGGGTTTCGGCAGGTAATCGTCGGCGCCGGCCTCAAGGCCTTCGATGCGGGCATTGGCTTCCGCGAGCGCGGTGAGCATGATGATCGGAACGGTCTTGATCTTGCGCAGGCTCTGGGTCAGCGAGATGCCGGTTTCCCCGGGCATCATCACATCGACCACCAGCAGGTCGTAGTCGATGCCGTTCAGCTTGCGGCGGGCTTCGTCGGCGTCGGCGGCAACGGTCACACGAAATCCCTGTTCGGTCAGGTAGCGGTTGAGCAGGTCGCGGATACGGCGGTCGTCATCGACCACCAAAAGATGAGCCGCGTCGTCGGAAATCCTCGTCGTCTTGGTCATGGTTCGTATGCCCTGTCTTACCGGTCGCTGCTTTTGACATCGATGCCGGTCTTCATTCCCGACAGGAAGCGTTTCACCATGTCGCGCGCGTCGGGTCCCGTCCTTGCCAATGCCCCGGCTATGCGGCGGGACTGTGGTTCAGCGAGCGCATGGGCGAAGGCTTTTCCTTCCCGGGTCGTATAAAGTTTGCGCTGGCGGCGGTCCTCCGGTCCGGCGACCTGGTGAATGTAGCCGGAATCGATCAGTTGCTTCAAAACGCGGGCAAGGCTCTGCTTGGTGATCTTCAGCGTGTCGAGAAGATCGGCCACGGTCATGCCGGGTTCACGATCGACGAAATGCACGACGCGGTGGTGCGCCCGGCCAAAACCGCGCTTTTCCAGAATGGCATCCGGATCGGAAATGAAATCCCGATAGGCAAAGAACAGCAGTTCGATAATCTCGTAGTCGATGGCACCGTCATCGCTTCCCGCAGCGATCGTCGTCTCGTCCGGGCGGATGGTTTCTTTCGGCTGTCCTGCCACGCGGTCATTTCCTTTCAATCGCAGTACACTTCACGAAACATTCGGGAAAATATGTCAGCTTTATTGACACATTTTTTCCATATTGGTAGCGTCAATCATCCGGAAAGCGAAATGTCGACCGCTCCTCTGCTTCGCAAGATAGGCGGTGACGTGGTGATCGCCAATCCATAATGATGAAAATCATGGATCGGGCCTCCGGTTACGGACGAAGCTTTCGAATTGAAAGACAATCAACGGCAAGAGGGCGTTTCAGCGCCGGAGGATGACATCATGGCTTCAGTTCCTTTCGACCAGCTTGAAGGACAAATCTGGTTCAATGGCGAGTTCGTCGACTGGAAGGATGCCAAGATCCATGTGCTGACCCATGGCCTGCACTATGCCAGTGCTGTTTTCGAAGGCGAGCGCGCCTATGGCGGTCGCATCTTCAAGTTGACCGAACACAACAAACGCCTGCACAAATCTGCGGAAATCCTTGGCTTCACCATTCCCTACAGCGTCGAGCAGCTGGATGCGGCGACCAACGAACTGTTGAAGCGGCAGGGTTTCTCCGAAGCCTATGCACGGCCGATCGCCTGGCGCGGATCGGAGATGATGGGCATCTCGGCCCAGAGCAACCGGATCAACGTTGCCATCGCCATCTGGCAGTGGGGCAGCTATTTCAATCCGGTCGAGAAACTGAAGGGTATTCGTCTCGATATCGCCGAATACCGTCGTCCTGATCCGCGCACGGCACCCTGCGCTTCGAAGGCGGCCGGCCTTTACATGATCTGCACGATTTCCAAGCACGCCGCCGAAGCCAAGGGCTATGCCGATGCGATGATGCTCGATTATCGCGGCCAGGTCGCCGAGGCGACCGGCGCCAACATTTTCTTCGTCAAGGATGGCGTCATCCATACCCCGACGCCCGACTGCTTCCTCAACGGCATCACCCGCCAGACCGTCATCGAACTGGCACATCGCCGCGGCTATCAGGTCGTCGAGCGTGCCATCCAGCCAGAAGAACTCTCCGGCTTCTCCGAATGTTTCCTCACGGGATCGGCCGCTGAAGTCACGCCGGTTTCCGAGATCGGACCGTACCGGTTTACACCATCAACGATCAGCGAAACGCTGATGAACGACTATATGCAGGAAGTCTACCCTGCTGCCGTTGCGGCCGAGTGAGATAAACAGATCTCCCAACGAAAACGGCGGCCGTTCAAGGCCGCCGTTTTTTATTTCTAACAATATTTTACTGGTAGACGTAGACGATCTGGCGGGTGTTCGGATCGACCAGCACCTGGCGATCGTTGACGCGCACATAGCGGTATTCGTAGTCCGGAATTTCCATCATGGTGACAGTTTCCGGAACCGTGCCGCCGATCACGATGTCACCGTCGATGGTGACGGTATCGACGGGATTGGTGTCGATATAGGTCCGCACCAGTTCCGGCGGGTTGACCTCGCCGACACGACCCAACAATTCATCGCCCGGCTGCGGATCCGCTCCGCCGGCAACACTGCCGGTCGTTTCATAGGTGACGACCGGGACGCCGAGATCGACGCGATGCTCTTCGACGATCATGGACTGTCCGCCCTGATCGATGGCCAGCGATTCGGCAAAGGCCCAGCCGCGCATGCCGTTCACGTCGATGCGGCACCAGTTGCTGCCTTCGATACAGCCATCGAGGACGGCGGCGCTGCCGCGTGTCGCGAGCCCCAGGCTCGGATATTGCGGTCCGGGGCCGGCGCGCACTTCAAGGTCTGTGACAGTGGTCGCACTCATCTCCGCAAGAGCAACAGAGGCCGTCGAAGCCAGGACAAGGCCCGAGATCATGATCACGCGGCCGAGATTCAGGTGGTTTCTCATCTTTTCGTTCTCCGATTTGACGATGACAGCAAGAACGCCGGCAGGGATACGATGTTCCCTCGGTGACTTCACGAAATGTGAAAATGTAAAATATTGGAATCGTTCCGTTTTCGTCGGAACCTTTTGCTGGACCCGTGTGTTTAGCGGCCAAACCGGAGAACAGGACAATGCAGGAACAGCTTTCACAGGATCATCAATCGGCCGCCGCTCAACTTCGCCCGGTGGTCATTACCGTCGTCACCCTCAAGCTCATGGTTTTCGCTCTGCTGATGACTACGCTCAATATCCCGACACCCGCCTTCTCGCCCGTGGAAATTGCCTCGTTGCGATAAGAGTGACTGTACTCGCCCGGCGGCTTCGTTATATCTGGCCTGATCTTTTGACAGGAAAGGCACGGCCAGCATGCTACAGGCGGGCATTATCCCGGTTACCCATTTCCAGCAGAATTGCACGGTGCTGTTCGATACGGACACCAAGGAAGGCGTGATTGTCGATCCCGGTGGCGATGTCGACGTCATCCTTGAGACGGTCCGGAGCAACGGCATCACGCTGAAGGCGATCTGGCTCACCCATGGGCATGTCGATCACGCCGGCGGTGCCAAGGAGCTCAAGGATGCGCTCGATCTCGACATCATCGGGCCGCACAAGGACGATCTTCCCCTTCTGGAAAAGCTCGAAAGCCAGGCAGAGCGCTTCGGCCTTGCCATGAAGGTCCAGAACGTGTTGCCGGACCGATGGCTGGAGGAGGGGGATACGGTCTCCTTCGCCGGACACGTCTTCGAGGTGCTGCATTGCCCGGGCCATGCTCCCGGTCACGTCGTCTATTTCAATCGGGCGCAGGGCTTTGCCCATGTCGGCGACGTCCTGTTCCACGGTTCGATCGGGCGCACCGACCTGCCGGGCGGCAATCACCAGCAACTTCTCGATTCGATTCGCGACAAGATCCTGCCGCTTGGGGACAATGTCGGCTTCATCTGCGGCCACGGTCCCGGCGGGCAGATCGGCGAGGAGCGCCGCAGCAATCCTTATCTGCGCGGGCTCTGACGCGCCTTCAAGGCGCATGCTCTGTATTGTCAATTCTGGACCTGATCAGCCGGCCGTGCAGAAATAGTCGCGACCGTCATAGCCGCGGAACGTGCCCGAGTCCGCGTCGAACGAACGGTAGCGCTGCGAGCAGTAACGGTACCAGGCCGGCGACCACGGTTCGAGCGAACCGTAGCTTTCCTGAACGACCACCGGACGGCGGCGATAGACGGGGCGGGGCTCGTAATATTCGGGCTCCGGATCGATGTAGACCCGTTCCTGATAACGCGGCTGCGAATTGGCGATGGCGCCACCGATGATCACACCGGTTGCAAGGCCGAGCGCGCCGAGGGCGACGCTGTCGCTGCGATCATGGTGGCGACGATGCCGGCGCCAGTCTTCCGCATGCGCTGCCGACATGGTCGGCAAAACGGTCGCCGTCGCAAGAATTGCGAGAACTGCTGCTTTGATGAACCTGTTCATTGGTTTAATCCTGTGCATGGTCCGGATCACATTCCGTCCTTCATGATGGCCTTAGACTAATGCCCCCAAACTGAATGTAGGCTGAACGACAAAACCCGGCAAGGCTGCCGGGCTTCAACGTGAATCGTTTTGCAGGAGAGGCGGCGTTAGCCGGAGACCTGCAGATTGACTGCCTTCGGCCCTTTGCCGCGGCGATCCGGTTCCGTGTCGAAGCTGACCTTCTGGTTTTCCGAAAGTCCGTTCAGGCCCGATGCCTGCACGGCAGAAATATGTACGAAGATGTCGGCGCCACCGTTGTCCGGTTTGATAAATCCAAAGCCCTTGTCGGTGTTGAAGAATTTTACAATGCCAGTCTCGGCCATGCGTCAGGTCCTTTTTCCTCTGCCCGGATGAGCGGCGGGCAGCATCACATTATATGCCCTTTGGGGCGGGGGCAGGCAGTTCTCGACTAAGAGGAAAGGGTCCCGTCATTGCAGCCAGTCATCAAAAAAGATCGCCTTCATGCGGCTTTTTCATCCGACTGCCCGGAGCATATTGCGTCTCCGGCGCGCATTATTCTAGGTCTTCCCGTGTTCGCAAAATGCCCGAACACAGTAAGATTGATGGGTTTAGTTTAAATTGGCAAGCAAAAGTTTTTTAAACCCTATTGCCACTTGTCATTGTTCAAAAATCGATCATTTGCCGCATTTTTCGATTCTTCCCGCCGTTGCATTGCAAGCTATTGAAATCATGCCATTTTGTAGAAGAGTGCGTAAAATTTCGGCTGTTTACGTCATCGCGTGTCGCTCGGGAACGTGCCGAAGCTGCTGGCCCGGTCGCGGTGGATTTATTAACCGGTTGATAAAACTTGCGCTTCTCCAGCTTCGCCTGAGCAAGGGATGAAATCGTTCGGGTGCAGCGCGCGCCGGTGGATCAGCCTGAATGTTTCGTGAAGCGGAAAACTCGATTGTGCCGTTTTGAAGCATAGTATTGGTTGGCATTCGCCAAATCCAAGTAACGCGGCTTTTGCTTTCTACGCCCGCGGCCACGCGAAATTTCGAAAGCCGTCGTTTTGCCGATCGTGATGTTCCTTGGCGGCGCCTGTGCTTTCTAACGATATTCACGAAGCAGACAGCAGGGGTGGCATTACAGCGGTGACGAAGGGTGCCGCCTCATTTATTGCTGCGAGAGAAACTGCCGGCCGGGTGCGGGATCGTCCGCATCCACCTGTGCCTTGAGAAGCAGTCCCTTGCCGATCAGCATCAGTCCGGCAAGGGCGACAAGTGCGATCGCGGCAAGAACGACGGTTTCGATGGGGTTCAGGCGGGCCAGGAAGCCGTGGCGTTGGGGAGTGGCCATGTCACGCATCACGGTTCGCAGCGTCCGAAACCAGGCCGCGCAACTGCCAGCGCCACAGGCTGAAGGTCGTTGTTGCCATCAGTGCGACAATGACCAGCAGAATGCCGATCTGAATATGGCGGTCGGCGCTTGCGGCGCGGGACAGTTCGATCAGGGCGCGACCTTCGGCAATGGGTATGCCGCCGGTGTGGATGGTCTGATCGGCAAACGGCACGTCGAGGCGATCGGCAGCGGTCGTCGTCCGCGCCTCCGTGCCGGTTGTTGCCGCGGCTGCAGGATGCGCGCCGAAGGGGTGAGGGCCGGCCATTGCTTGTGTCATCAGGCCAGTCAGCATCAGCATCGCGGCGACCAGGGCTGCCAGCGCCAGATGGGTTCCCCAGCGCATGTCCCGCGTGGTCATGCGCGCCGCGCCGATTTCGTCGTCGAGACCCATCGTTTCGTCCTTCAATGTCAGGCAATTTGTATTTGCGTAGAAGAGACCACGAACCCGGCTGGACAAGGACTAAATTGCGGCAGGGCACGTCATTTATTGCGGCAAAATCAAGGCATTGAGAAACTCCGCGAAACCTGCTGATTTGTATTAACAAATTGCGAATTCGCCCTCGCGATTCACAGGGATGTTCGACCGCGCGGCAGAAAACAGCGTCGCCCTGAAAACCGAATCCTTTCAGGCTGATGACGGCGTAGGCGGACAGATTGATTCATCCGTGTCGGTGATGGCACGGATGAAAGTTTGTCATGGTGACGCATTTTCGCGGCCGGTGGCCGGATTTCGAGGCCTTTGCGCTTGAAACGCCTGTCGTCTTTCGACATACACCTATCCGCTACGGAGCCGCAGAATGCTCCAGAGGCGACATGCTGTTTCAACCTGTTCAGGAAACCTCACCCATGGCCTTTCTTGCCGACGCTCTTTCCCGTGTGAAGCCCTCCGCCACCATCGCCGTTTCTCAGAAAGCCCGCGAGCTGAAAGCCAAGGGCCGGGACGTGATCGGGCTGGGCGCCGGCGAACCGGATTTCGATACGCCGGACAATATCAAGAAAGCCGCCATCGACGCGATCAACCGCGGCGAGACGAAGTACACGCCGGTTTCCGGCATTCCGGAATTGCGCGAGGCGATCTCGAAGAAGTTCAAGCGCGAGAACAACCTCGATTACGCCGCGGCGCAGACGATCGTCGGAACCGGTGGAAAGCAGATTCTTTTCAACGCCTTCATGGCGACCATGAACGCGGGCGATGAAGTCGTTATTCCAACGCCTTACTGGGTTTCCTACCCGGAGATGGTTTCGATCTGCGGCGGTACGCCGGTCTTCGTCGCCACCACCCAGGCCAACAACTTCAAGCTGACGGCTGACGATCTCGACAAGGCGATCACGGAAAAGACCAAGTGGTTCATCTTCAACTCGCCCTCGAACCCGTCGGGCGCGGCCTACAGCCATGACGAACTCAAGGCGTTGACCGACGTGCTCGTGAAGCACCCGCATGTCTGGATCCTCACCGACGACATGTACGAGCATCTGACCTATGGCGACTTCAAGTTCGCCACCCCGGTCGAGGTCGAGCCGAAGCTCTATGATCGCACGCTGACCATGAACGGCGTGTCCAAGGCCTATGCGATGACCGGCTGGCGCATCGGTTATGCCGCCGGCCCGCTGGCGCTGATCAAGGCGATGGACATGATCCAGGGCCAGCAGACCTCTGGCGCCTGCTCGATCGCCCAATGGGCGGCCGTCGAGGCGCTCAACGGCACCCAGGCGTTCATTCCGGAAAACAAAAAGATATTCGAAGGCCGCCGCGATCTCGTCGTTTCGATGCTCAATCAGGCAAAGGGCATCGAGTGCCCGTCGCCGGAAGGCGCCTTCTATGTCTATCCGTCCTGCAAGGGCCTGATCGGCAAGACAGCGCCGACTGGCAAGGTCATCGAGACGGATGAGGATTTCGTCTCCGAATTGCTGGAATCGGAAGGCGTTGCCGTCGTCCACGGCTCGGCCTTCGGACTTGGCCCGAACTTCCGCATTTCCTATGCCACGTCGGAAGAACAGCTGGAAGAAGCCTGCAAGCGCATCCAGCGCTTCTGCGCCGCCTGCAAGTAAGAGCCGACCTGAAACAATGGGCTCCGCCGGAAACAGCGGAGCCCATTTGCATTTCGTCCGTCATCACGCAATTGCGAAGTCGGCAATTGAAAAACAGGTGGTCACGGGAGCCATGGTTCTCTAATCTCGATCGCATATTCGTCAGGAGTACAATCAATGACTATCTGGAAAAGCAGGATCGCCGTCGGCGCCATCGCCGCCGTCACGCTGATCGCCGCCATCGGCACCGCGGATGCGCAGACGTACAAGCATCGGACGAAGCGTCATCCTGTCGCCGAGGAAGAATATTATCGCGCGCCGCGGGCCGACAATTACAGCGGCGAAAGCACCTACGATTATTTCTTCAACAATCCCGGCAAGTATCGCGGCATTCGCAGCAATCGCGGCGAATATTATGAGGGCGCGATCCGTCGCTAGATCTGGGTTTGGGGACCGTCGGCCAGAGCTGGCGGTCCAGACCGTTCGACTCTTCCGGCCCTGTGAACGGAGCCGACATACTCCGTCAGTCCCTCGGCAAGCGCATCAAAGGTGACGCGGCAGCGCGGCGTTGTGCGCAGGTTTTCGTGCATAGCGATATAGGTCTCGAGCGGTAGTTCGAAGGCGTCCTCCAGGACCCGCACAAGGTCTGGCTCCCGCCGTGCCACGCCCACCTGGCAGATGCCGATGCCCAGCCCGGCGCGGATGGCCGCGAGTTGCGCGATGTTGTTGTCGGTCTTCAGGGCAAAACGGATCGCGTCCATCTCCGGCATCCGCTTGCGCATGGCGCGGATGAATGCGGTTTCCCGGTCGAAGCCGATGATGCTGTGCCGGGCGAGATCCTGCATGTGCCGCGGTGTGCCACGCGCTTCAAGATAGCGGCGATGGGCGTGGAAGCCGAGCGGAATGCTGCCGATCCGCCGGACGACAAGTGCGTCCTGCACCGGCTCGACCATGCGCACGGCGATGTCGGCTTCCTGTCGCAGCAAATCCTCCACCGAATCGGACAACGAGAGTTCGATGGTCAGTTCCGGGTTGGCGGCATGCAGCTTTGCCAGGATCGGCGGCAGCACTTCCACCCCGACGGCTTCGCTGGCACTGATGCGTACCGTTCCCCGCACCGTGCTGCTCTTTCCGGTCGCAGCCCGCAGCAGCGATGCCGCCGTGGATGCCAATTGCTGCGCATAAGGCCTCAGCTCTTCCGCCGCTTCCGTCGGGATGAGGCCTTGGGGCGAGCGCGTGAACAGCTGCAGGCCGATCGACTGTTCGAGCGCATCGATATGACGTCCGACGGTCGGCTGGGTCAGCCCCAGCCCGCGCGCGGCAGCCGAAAGTGATCCTTCCTTCAGCACCGTCAGAAACGTGCGGTAGAAATCCCAGCTGGGTTCGGTATGGCTCATAATATTTGTATAGCCGATATAAGGTTTTTGGCAATTCCGTTTAGCCTTGCCGGCGTGCATGATTGCCTCATCGAAAACAAGGAGACAGACCATGACACGGATAAACGGACGCAAGCTTGCCCTTGTCCTCGGGGCCACCGGCGGGATCGGCGGCGCGGTTGCCGGCAAGCTTAGGGATCGGGGTTGGGACGTGCGCGCCCTCAACCGGAATGCCGCAAAGGCGGCGCTTCACCGGCCGGAATTCGAGTGGATCGACGGCGATGCCATGGTCGCCGCTGACGTGCTGGCCGCCGCTGCCGGCGTCGACCTGATCGTGCATGCGGTCAATCCACCGGGCTATGCCAACTGGGGCAAGCTCGTCCTGCCGATGATCGACAACACCATCTCTGCTGCGCGCGCCCATAGTGCCACCGTGCTTCTTCCTGGCACGATCTACAATTATGGCCCGGATGCCTTTCCGACGCTCACCGAGAATGCGCCGCAGAACCCGGTCACGAAAAAAGGCGCAATCCGCGTCGAGATGGAGCGGCGCCTTCAGATGGCATCGCTGGACGGGGTGCGGGCAATCGTCCTGCGGGCAGGGGATTTTTTCGGTCCGGGCGCGGCCAACAGCTGGTTTTCGCAGGGCGTGGTCATACCGGGAAAGCCGGTCGAATCGATCATGTTCCCCGGAAGTCCGGGCGTCGGCCATCAATGGGCCTACTTGCCGGACGTTGCTGAAACCATGCTGCGTCTGGTGGATCGCCGCGAAACCCTGCCGGCCTTCGCAACCTATCACATGACGGGCTTCTGGGATGACGACGGCACGAAAATGATCGCCGCGATCCGCCGCGTCTTGGATCGGCCCGGTCTCAAGGTCCGCTCGTTCCCGTGGTGGTTCTTGCCTTTGGCATCCCCCTTCGTGACGTTCATGCGGGAGCTGCGTGAAATGCGGTATCTCTGGAAGGAGCCGCTGCGCATGCCGAACACCCGGCTCCTCCAAACGATCGGGGTCGAGCCTTGGACGCCGATCGATACGGCCGTACGCGCAACGCTTGTGTCGCTTGGCTGCATGCCGGCGGATCACGGCGTGGGAACGAAAAAACGCACCGCCGCAAACGGCAGCGCCCGGGCGATGCAGCTGGAGATGTGAGCATTTGCCCCGCGTCTCCCGCCCGCAAAGGCGTCATCGAATTTTCGCCTGCAGTGGCGGCGAAATATCAGGGGTGCGGCTGGTCCGGAGCGTCGTCGTTCAGGATCAGCTGCATGAAGGTCAGGTCCAGCCAGCGGCCGAACTTGGTGCCGACCTCGCGCATCTGGCCGGTGATCTCGAAGCCGAGCGTCTGGTGCAGGCGGATGGAACCGGCATTGCCCGTCTCTATGCCGGCGACCATAACATGTTTGCCGCAGGCTTTCGCACGCTCGATCAGCGCCAACATCAGGTGGCGGCCGATGCCGCCGCCGCGCCGGGTCTTCTCGACATAGACCGAGTGCTCGACGGTATGGCGGTAGCCGTCGAAGGCCCGCCAGTCGCCGAAAGAGGCGTAGCCGGCGACTGCGCCATCGTCCGCGAGCGCGACGAGAACGGGGTATCCGGCGCGGGACCGGTCGGCGAGCCACGCCGCCCGGTTGGCGACATCGACAACCCGCTCGTTCCAGATCGCCGTGGTGTTGGCGACGGCGTCATTGTAGATCGCGCAGATTGCCGCCAGATCGTTTTCGCCCGCATCCCGTATCTGCATCCGTCAGTCCCCGTGCATTCGCTTCCCCGGCGTGTTGCCACAGTCCCGGCGACGCAACAACGGGCAGTGACGAAAAATCCCGCCACAAGGGCGGGATTTCGCAAGGGTTCCGGTGTGATGGCTCAGGCGGCTTCGTCCAGCGTCGGGTAGTCGGTATACCCCTTTGCGCCGCCGCCGTAGAAGGTCCGCTGGTCCGGCGCGTTGAGCGGCGCATCGTCCTTCAGACGCTGCACAAGGTCCGGGTTGGAGATGAACGGCTTGCCGAAGGCGACGAGATCGGCACGGCCCTTTTCGACGGCCTCGATGGCAAGCGCGCGATCGTAGCCATTGTTGACCATCCAGGCCGCGTCTCCGCCGGCCTTTTCATAAGCCGCGCAAAGTGCCTTGTAGTCGAATGGCTTGTCGCCCTGCTGGAAGTCGCGCGGGCCGCCCGTGGCGCCTTCGATGATGTGGATATAGGCAAGCTTGTATGTCGCCAGCCCTTCGACGACGTAAGTGAACAGGGCTTGGGCATCCGGATCGGAGGCGTCGTTTGCGGGCGTGACCGGCGAGATACGGATGCCGGTGCGGCCTTCGCCGATTTCTTTCGTGATCGCGTCGACGACCTCGAACAGGAAGCGGGCGCGATTTTCAATCGGGCCGCCATAGGCATCGGTACGGACATTGGAGCCCGACCGCAGGAACTGGTCGATCAGGTAACCGTTCGCGGCATGGATCTCGACACCGTCGAAGCCGGCATCGATCGAGGCGCGGGCGGCCTTGCGGTAGTCTTCGATGATGCCCGGGATTTCCGACAGTTCCAGCGCGCGGGGTTCGGAGGTTTCGGCAAAGGTTCCGGTGCCGTCGTCATTGATCAGATAGGTCTTCGACTTGGCCTGGATCGCCGATGCGGAAACCGGCTTTCCGCCGTCCGGCTGCAGCGAGGTGTGCGAAATACGGCCCACATGCCACATCTGCACGACGATCTTGCCGCCGGCCTTGTGCACGCCGTCAGTGACCTTTTTCCAGCCGTCGAGGGCTTCCCGGGTGTAGAGGCCGGGAACGTCGGCATAGCCCTGTCCCTGATGGCTGATCGCCGTTGCCTCGGTGATCAGCAGGCCGGCCGTGGCGCGCTGCGCGTAATAGGTCGCGACCAGCGGGCCGGGCACGGCCTTCGGCGAGCGGTTGCGGGTGAGCGGCGCCATGACGATCCGGTTGGCAAGCTCGATATCGCCGATCTTGATGGGATCAAACAGTGTAGACATGCGTAGTCCTTCCGTGGTTTCGAAACAGTCTTGGGGGAGAGTTTGCCCGCGTAACAGCGAGATCAGAGGGTTGTGGTGATCTCCTTGAGAAACGCCTCGATCGTTTCTTCGTTGCGTCGATAGAAAATCCACTGGCCGACCTTGCGCGTGCTGACCAGCCCGGCACGCTGAAGCGTCGCGAGATGCGCCGACACCGTCGATTGAGACAGGCCGCAACGCTCGAACTGGCTGGCGCAGACGCCCATCTCGAGCGGGTGTTCCTGGCTTGAAAAATGCGCCTCCGGCTCTTTCAGCCAGGCAAGCATTTCAACGCGCTTGGGATGCGCCAGCGCCTTTAGGATTTCATCCTTGTCCATAATATCCGTGTATCGTTAAAACGCGATATATCGATACATAGATTGATGAATGGCGATTTACAAGTCACGAAGGTGTGAGGCTGGTGTTGTGGCGGCCGCGAGCGGGCAAAAAAAAGGACCGCAAGAAAACTTGGGTCCTGTTAGGTTGAAGGTTCTTAGACCTCCAGAGGGGAACAGCTGGTGCGGTGGCACTGGGAGGAAGATGGCCACAAAGTGCATCAGCTGATCTGGATATGGAAATGCGCCGTCAGAATTTCAATAGCCGGAGATATAAAAAATGCAACCAAAGGGGGATTTGGAAAAAAAGGCAAAAAAAGAGGGCCACAAGAAAACTTGGGCCCTTTATAGTTATGAAGGTAATTAACCTCCAGAGGGGAACAGCTGCTGCGGTGGCACTGGGAGGAAAAAAGCCACCAAAATGCATCAGCTGCAGTCGATATGATGGTTTTTTGGGCGATTAGCAATTCACTATTACGCATGTCAGCCATGTGCTGAACGCACCGCTGCGTATATTTGAGGCGTTTGGCCCTAAGCGGATGCCCGCACTTTTTGTGCGCCGCAGCAAAAGTATGATAAAACAAAGGCTTGCCAACCAGAGTTGGGAAAGCCTTTTATTTGTGCATATGTCCGCTTGCTCAGAAACTCCAGTTGCGTGCCTTGGCGACGATGAAATCGCGGAAGACTTTCAACTTGGCGGCGTTCTTCATTTCGTCCGGATAGCAGAAATAGGTGTCAAAAGAGGGGATGTCGGCGCCGATCGGCAGCTGGATCAACCCGGGATCGCGCCCGACAATATAGTCCGGTAGCATGGCGACGCCGATGCCCAGCAGGCAGGCGCGCTTGATCGAGGTCTGGCTGTTGATCTGCAGATGCGAGACGCGCGGATTGTCACTGTCGCGCCCTGCGATCTCGAGCCAGTTGACATCGAGCAGGTAGTTGGGCGCCGGCTCCCCGAAGGTGATGATGCGATGTTCATCGAGATCCTCGATGCTTTGCGGTTCACCATATTTGTTGATGTAGGACGGTGCGGCATAGACATGCATGTGAACCGTGAACAGCTTGCGCTGGATCAGGTCCGATTGCTGCGGCTGGCGCAGCCGGATGGCGCAGTCGGCATGGCGCATGTTGACGTCGAGTTCCTCGTTGTCGAGGATCAGCTGCACCTGCATTTCCGGATAGAGCGACAGGAATTCCTGCACCTTGTCGGTCAGCCAGCCCTGGCCGAGACCGACGGTCGTGGTGATGCGCAGCTTGCCGGAGGGCTTGTCGGTCGTCTCGGTCAGCTGGACCTTGACGCTTTCGAGCTTCATCAGCACTTCATGGGCGGTGCGGTAGAGGATTTCGCCCTGTTCCGTGAGGATCAGGCCGCGCGCATGCCGGTGAAACAGCTTGATGCCGACATCCTGTTCGAGCGACGAGACCTGCCGGCTGATGGCGGATTGCGACAGGTGCAGCTTGTCGGCCGCATGGGTAAAGGAGCCCGCTTCCGCCGCCGCATGAAAAATGCGCAGTTTGTCCCAGTCTAGCGGCATGCTTTCCCCCATATACGGTCGTGACGGAAAATGCCCTCGCTTTTCCCGCCCGCCAGCCGATTGGTCTGTTCCCACTCCGGAGCGGGCGATCCCGCTCCGATTATTCGCGGCTTCTATTCGGCCGCAATTGCGACAGGCATGTGACCCGCCAGGTATTTTTCCGCTTCGAGGGCCGCCATGCAGCCCATGCCGGCCGCCGTGATCGCCTGGCGATAGATATCGTCGGTGACGTCGCCGGCAGCATAAATCCCGGCTACATCAGTGGCAGTTGAATCCGGCGCTGTCCAGAGGTAGCCGTTTGGCTTCAGCCGCAGCTTGTCCTTGAAAAGCTCGACGGCGGGTGCATGGCCGATGGCCACGAAAACCCCGTCGATCGGCATGGCGCTTTCAGCGCCGGTCCGGGTGTTGCGCAGGGTCACGCCGGTGACGGAGGCCGGCATCGGCGGTTTGGCCGGCGTGCCGGTATAGGCCGTCACCTCGTGATCCCAGATGATCTTGACGTTTGCCTTGGCGAACAGGCGTTCCTGCAGGATCTTTTCAGCGCGAAAACTGTCGCGGCGATGAATGACGGTGACCGTCTTGGCAAGGTTCGACAGGTAAAGCGCTTCCTCGACGGCGGAGTTGCCGCCGCCGACCACGATGACGTCCTTGTTGCGATAGAAAAAGCCGTCGCAGGTCGCGCAGGCGGAAACACCGAAACCCATGAAGGTCGGTTCGCTCTCGATGCCGAGCCACTTGGCCTTGGCGCCCGTCGCGATGATCAGCGCGTCCGCCGTCCAGTCCGTGCCGCTATCGGTCTTCAGCCGGAACGGACGCACGGTCGTATCCACCTCGGTCACGAGATCGTTGACGATCTCGGCGCCGACATGCTGCGCCTGCTTGAGCATCTGCTCCATCATCCACGGACCCTGGACCGGATCGGCATAACCCGGATAGTTTTCCACATCCGTGGTGATCATCAGCTGTCCGCCCTGTTCCATGCCGGCGATCAACACCGGATTGAGCATGGCCCGCGCCGAATAGATCGCAGCGGTATAACCGGCCGGGCCGGACCCGATGATGAGAACTTTGGTGTGGCGGGTGGTCATGGAATGTTCCTTCGGTCGCCGGTGTGATAACCGTGTCCGGTTCCGTTAAAGTGTTTGCAGAATTTAGTCTTACTCTAGGTATTCAAGCCCCTCTCTTTCAAGAGAGAGGGCGGCGATACACACAAGTGGTTCTCGAAAACCGCGATTTTTGTCAGGTTTTTTGTGTATGATTGAGAAAGAGGCTGCTGATTTCTGTCATGCACATGTTAGGTGAGATTTCTGTATTCCATCACAGAAAGCTTCATGATGGCACGTCGCAAAAGCGCCTACCCCTTAAAATCACTCGCGGATGTCGATTTCGAACCAGGTTTTTTTGATAAGATAGCGACCCATTTTGCAAGCCGCCGAGCTTTTTCCGAACGCAGACAAGGCATCCAGTCGGTCAACATGACGCTGTTGTTTCCCGAACGGTTTCGTCCTCTCGGAGTTCAAGATTTGCCTCTGGTTTGTCTGGTTCACAATGATCTGAAATTCTTGCGATCGCTGTTGGCGCATTATCGTGGCATCGGCGCCACCCGCTTCATTTTCGTCGACGACGGTTCGACCGACGGCACGCTTGAATTTTTGCGCCTCCAGACCGATGTGGATATCTGGGTTTCGGACGTCCGTTACAAGGACGCACGCCGGGGAAGACTCTGGCGTGAAAAACTGTTTGCCACTTACGGCAAGGATCGATGGTATCTGAATATCGATTCTGATGAATATCTTGTGTATCAAGACTACGCGCTCAAGCCGCTGCAGCAACTTCTCAACCGATTGGAATTGCAAGGAGTTCGCCGTCTTTCTGCCCCCATGATCGATATGTATCCGCCGGGACCCGTCAGCGAGTTTCCGTTTCAAGGAATGGACAACTCTATGCCATGGGAGATTGCGTCGTGTTTTGATGGCGACGGATATGTTCTAGAGAGAACCAAACGCTTTCTCAGTCTTTCCGGTGGAGCCCGCCATCGCAAGTTCGGCTCCGAGGTGGAATTGATGAAGTATCCGCTGATCTACTGGGATGATGATTGCAGTTTGGGGACGACGATTCACAAACCTCTGCCCTATAGCCGAAATTTCTTTCCCATCAGCGCGGCCCTTCTGCATTTCAAATTCTTTTCCGACTATAAGGAAAAGACGACAGAGGCGGTGGCCGACAAGCAATATTTTGCGGGCGCGAGCGAGTATCAGAAGATACTGAATATGGTATCGAAAAACGGCGACGTGGATTTCGTTTATGGCGCGACATTGACCTACGGAGGGCCGGAGGAGCTCGCAAGACAAGGGTTTATTCGGTCTGTGTGGACCTGAAATTTTCAGCAACGGAAGTAGGTTCATGCGTATCGGATCGTTTTCGCATTATTATTGCCTTTTGCGCGGATTGATACTGCCGGGTTATATGCGGATCGGCAAAAGGACGTTGATCAGGCAAGGCGCCTGTGTGGACGCCTACCGGGGGCGCATCGTCATCGGTCGCAGCTGTCGAATCCATCGTGGAAGTATAATCGACGCACAGAAGGGCACGGTCGAAATCGGCTCGAATGTTTCGGTGAATGCCTACGCTATTCTCTGGGGGGCGGGTGGCATCAAGATTGGCGATAATGTGAGGATAGCGTCGCATTCGGTAATCGTTTCCTTCGACCACAATTTCGAGGACCGCGACCGGCCGATTACCAGCCAGGGTGTGACACATAAGCCAATCGTAATCGAAGACGATGTGTGGATTGGCGCCGGCGCAAAAATCCTCGGTGGATCGCACATTTCGAAAGGCTGTGTGATTGGCGCCAATGCGGTTCTGAAAGGCAAAACAGACCCATTTGGAATCTATGTCGGCAGTCCCGCCCGGCTGTTGAAATTTCGTGGCGGGCAAGGAAAGTGAGCCGTGGCGGGAAAATGATGTTCCCGGCAGACATCCCTAAGAACCGATCGATCNNATCCCTCAACACGCTGAATGCTAAAATGGAGAAACTGTCAGATGGCAACAGGTGTCGAGCTCGATGCGATCGATCTGAAAATTTTGCGTGAACTCCAGGCAAATGGGCGGATGACAAACGTGGAACTGGCAGAGCGTGTCGGTATTTCTGCCCCCCCTTGCTTGAGGCGTGTGCGCAAGCTCGAGCAGGCAGGCGCCATTCACGGCTATCGCGCACTCCTAAATGCCTCCGCCGTCGGATATGATCTTGTCGCATTCTGCATGGTTGGCCTCAAACATCAGTCGGAGGCCAACCTGAAGGCTTTTGCGGCCGCCACGGTACAGTGGCCGCTTGTACGCCAAGCATGGATGGTCTCAGGCGACAGCGATTTTCTGCTGCATTGCGTGGCTGAAAATCTGACTGTGTTTCAGGACTTTGTGATTGAGGTCTTAACGGCGAACGAACAGGTTGATACAGTGCGCACCATGCTAACGATCCGGCAAGTCAAGGATGCCGGACTTGTAAATGTCTAGGCTTGAAGCAACGTCCGGCAACCCATCGCGCCATCGTCAGTGGACAGGCGCCTGATCAATCAGGACATGAACTTTTTGTTCCGATAAAGCATCGTCACACGGTTCACGAAATTTGCTTTTTCTATCTGGAAGCCGTTTTCAGAGAGAAAATTGTTGACCTCTATAAAGGTATGGGCCTGTTGCTTGCCTCTCTCATAGCCGCAATCAACGGTAATCGCATGAACCTGCGGAAGAAGGCCGATTGCCCCTTGCAGAACCTCCGGTTCTGCCCCTTCAGCTTCAATCTTCAAAATGACCCTGCGGTTTAAATCTATGTCCGCCAGAACCTTATCCAGGCGCATTGCCTTGACCTTCCTGACGCCGTCAAAGCTGTTGATTTCGAAAAGCGAGCTGTCGGCTGATCCCGGTTTGGAGAAAAAGTCGAGCTCCGCGTCCTCGTGCCAGAGCGCCAGATTATGGGTCTTCTTTTCACCGTTGAAAGCATTGAGATCGCAACACCGCGCTTCAAGCTGCTCCGGCTCAAAGGCAATATAGTCAAGATTTCGCTTGCGTGCCCATACGCCCAGTTCGCCGATATTCGCACCACAATCGATCAGCAGATCGCCTGGATTTACAGTCAGATCGTTGAGGTGGTATTGTTTAGCAAGCCCGTTGGCGCCGGCCGCTATGCCTTTTTTCGACCGGTTATGCCGCGTCCGGCGGCAGATATAAAGCACATCTTGCTTATCAGTTACTTTGTAGATCCCACTTTCGGAAGAAGGGGCAATCGTGTGCGCCTTGCCGCGAAGTCGGCTTCTCACGTTGATGAGCGAGCAATAGGCGGCGGGGGAAAACGTTTCGCCCAGCTTCTGGAAGATGTCGATCATGGTCTGGTCTTTCTCGGCGCAAACCGGGCGGAACAGGTTTGCTTGCTGTCGGTTGCTTAGTCTTTTTTGTTTCTTCTTGCCAAGAGCATGCTGCGTGTCCTCACAGAGAAATCCGATTTATGCTGTGATGTGTTGTCGAAAACCTTGCGGGCGTGCGGGATTTCGCTATTGAAGAACGCGCTGGCAGGCAGACTTTAAGGACGGAAGCACGTCGACGGTCGGCAGGACTATGCCAGAGGCTTCCTCGTGGAATGGTGAAAACCTTAGAATTTGATGGGAAAAACCGTGAGAATGCTTCTTCGATCACTGCGGAAGCGGTTCAGATATCTCGTAAACGTGCGCTCTGTTCGCCTTGGCGGTGTCAGAATTGATACGACCGTCGGCCGCATTCCGGAAGCGGTCCGTGACCTTATTTTTCGCGAAGTCTACGAGGATACCGAGCGCGATTTGGTGGGAAAGGTTCTGAAATCCGGCATGCGAACGGTCGAAATCGGCACTGGCATCGGATTTGTTAGCATGATCGCGGCGCGGAAATGCGGCGAGGAGAATGTCTTCTGCTATGAAGCCAATCCCGAACTCGAGCCGATCATACGTCGCAATTTCGCGCTGAACGGCATCAAGCCCAATCTGAGCATGAAAGCGGTGACCGTCGATGGAGAGCCTATCGGTTTTTACAGGAGCGACAATATCATTTCGTCGAGCCTCTATGACCGACAGCGGCAAGATGAGAAGATCACGATCCAGAGTGAGGCGATGAACGACGTGCTCATCAAACATGATCCGGCCGCCTTGATCATGGATGTCGAAGGGGCGGAGATTGATCTGCTGACAACAGATTTGCGAAATATCCAGCACATTATTGTCGAGTTGCATCCGCATATCGTTGGCGAGGAACGGATTGCCGATCTCGTCGCCAGCCTTGAAGCGCGCGGATACCACGCCCATCATAAAAATCGCAAGACGACCCATTTCGCGCGCGTAGTTTGATGAAAACTCATCCGGATACGACCAAACTACCAATCTCCGCCTTCATCATCTGCCTGAATGAGGAGGCCTATCTCGGCAATTGTATCGAAAGCCTGGAAGGCTGTGCGGAGATCGTTGTCGTCGATTCCGGATCGACGGACGGGACCGAGGCGCTGGTGCGGTCCTATATCGACAAGGGCTGGCCGATCCGGTTTCTGTTCGAGCCCTGGCGCGGGTATGCGGGGCAGAAGCAGTTTGCGCTTGAGCAATGCACCCAACCCTGGTGCCTGAACATCGATGCCGACGAGCGCCTCGATGAGCCGCTGCAGACCCTGTTGCCGAGCCTGATTTCGGCTCCGGCCGAGACGGTCGGCTGGCGCGTGGCGCGACGGCCTTACCTTATCGGCTATGGTTATACGCCCGACAGGGTGCGCGAGCGCAAGAACCTGCGCCTGATCCGCAAGGGCAGGGGTGCCTACGATCTCGCGCAGAAGGTCCACGAGGGCATCGTTCCGGACGGCAAGGTCGAGGCGGCGGCGACCGGCAGCCTTTTGCATTACCGGCCGCTGATCATCGACGAGCAGATCCTCAAGGAAAACAGATATTCCTCCCTGAAGGCGGATCAGCAGTTGGCCGAGGGCAAGCCGCCGCGCGCCTACAAGATGATCTTCAGCCCGCCGCTCTATTTCCTGCGGCTGTATTTCCGCAACGGTCTCTGGCGCTGCGGCTTTCCCGGCTTCATCGAGGCCGCAACGGGCGGCGTCTATGCCTTCCTGACGGCGGCCAAGATCTATCAACGGCATGCGCTGAAGCGGAAGCCGAATTTCGACGACATGGAACGCGCGCGCCGCGGCAAATGAGGATGCCATGAAGGTCCACCACTATCACTTCGGCAAGGACGGCGGTGCCGAGCGCTTCTTCGTCCACCTCGTCAATGCGCTTGCGCGGCGCGGCGTCGAGCAGACCGCCGTCATTCGCCCGAACCGCCTGTGGCGCAAGGATATCGAGCAGTCCGCCCGGTTGATCGAAAGCAATTTCCGCAATCTCTCGCCGGACCGTCTGCTCCTGCCGATCAAGGTTCTGAGCCGGGCGCGCCGCGAAAAGCCGGATGCGCTGTTTTCCTGGGCGACGCGGGCCAGCCGTCTCATGCCGAACTACAAGGGCTGCATCAAGATTTCGCGGCTGGGCGATTATCCGACCAATCTGAGCTATTTCAAGAATACGGACGTGCTCGTCTGCAACACGCCGGGGATCGGCGAGCATGTGCGGCGGATCGGCTGGACGCGCGGCGTCGAGGTCATCTCCAATTTCACCAACACGGAGCGCGTCACGCCGATCAGTCGGGCCAGCCTCGATACGCCGGAAGGCGTGCCGGTCGTCATGTCGATGGGGCGTTTCGTTGCGCGAAAAGGCTTCGCTCTCCTGACCGAAGCCGTGGCGAAGTTGCCGGGCGTCTATCTCTGGCTTGCCGGTGACGGCGAGGAGCGGGAGACCGTGGAAAAGCTTGCCGCGGATCTTAGGGTGCTGGACCGCGTCCGCTTTCTCGGCTGGCAGAAGGACACGCGACCCTATCTGGCGGCCGCGGACGTCTTCGTCATGCCCTCAAGCCACGAGCCGCTCGGCAATGTCATCCTCGAAGCCTGGGCGCAGGAAAAGCCGGTCGTTTCCAGCCGCTCCGAAGGGCCGAGCTGGTTCATGCAGCATGGTGAAAACGGCCTGCTTGCCGAGATCGGCGATGTCGATGGTTTTTCGAGCGCGATCGAGCGGTTGATCAATGACAGCACGCTTGCCGGTCATGTCGCCGCCGGCGGTCATGAAACATTGATGCGGCAGTTCTCGGAAGAGGCCGTCGCCGGCGCCTATATCGAGCTGTTCAAGCGCAAGCCGTAAGCCGGTTCAGACTTTACCCAGCAGTCGTTCATAGACGGCGCCGATGCGTGTTGCCTCGCCTTCGATCGTGAAATGCATGCTGGCGCGGGCAAGGCCGCGCTCCCCGGCCAGCCGGGCGCGCATCGGTTCGTCCATGAAAACCGCCGCGGCATGGGTCATCGCTTCGAGCCCGTCGGCGGCGATCAGCAGGCCCGTTTCGTCTTCGCCGGTCTCCAGCAGTTCCGAAAAGGCGCCGACATCGGTTGCGACGACCGGCACCGCCGTCGCCATGGCCTCCAGCGGCGTCAGGCCGAAACCCTCCCAGCGTTGCGGCGCCACGAACAGGTCGAGCGCCCGGTACCAGTCCGGAATATTGGTGTGCTCGCCGACGAACAGGATGCGATCGGCAAGGCCTGCCGCCTTGACCTTTTCTTTCAGTGCCGTTTCGAAAGCCACGTGCGGGCCGGTTGCGCGACCGGCGATGATGGCGATCCAGTCCGGCCGCGCCGGCAGGAGTGCGATCATGCTGTCGACGAAAAGATCCGTGCCCTTCTGGTGCCGCACGCGGCCGAAGCAGCCGGCGATTTTCCTGTCCGCAGGCAGGCCGAGCATGGCCTTTGCGGCAGTCTTGTCCATGGGCGGGAAAAACCGGTTGCGGTCGATGCCGTGCATGATCGTCGTCGACGGCACGTCGAGATAGGCGGCGGTCTTGTTGCTGGTGGCGATCACCGCATCCATGCGGCCGATCAGGAATTTGCTCCAGCCGGTATGCCGGCGCTGCGATGCGGATGTAAAGGCGATCTTCAGCTTCATCCGCAGAATGTCGCGCAGGATGATGGCCGGCAGCATCTCGATATTGCGACGCGCATGCCAGACGCGATGTGTCCTGTTTTTCGGCCGGCCCCAGAGGCGCAGTAGGGCAGGAAAACCGATCTGCGGCAGGGTTTTTGGCAGACCCGGGCCAAGCGTCGCGACCTTCTGGCCGAGCCTGCGCTGGACCGGAACCAGCTGGATGATAGTGGACGTGACGCCGGAGAGGCGACGCTTGAAGTTCGGCGCGATGATCTCGACGTCGGCGATGTTTTCCACGATCGAATGCCCTTGGTATTGTCCATCTCACGATAGAAAAAGCCCGGAGGCAGTGTTGCCGTCCGGGCTCGTCAATTCATGCCGTCAGGCTGTTCAGCCCCAGTTGATCGCGAGGATCTCGTAGGCCTTCGAGCCGCCCGGTGCCACGACCTCGATCGAATCGCCGACTTCCTTGCCGATCAGCGCACGGGCGATCGGCGAGGAAATGGAGATGCGGCCCTGCTTCACGTCGGCTTCCTGGTCGCCGACGATCTGGTAGGTCTTGTTTTCCTCGGTGTCTTCATCGACCAGCTTGACGGTCGCACCGAACTTGATCTTCGAGCCGGACATCTTCGACAGGTCGATCACTTCCGCGCGGGCAACGTAATCTTCGAGCTCGCCGATTCGGCCTTCGTTGTGGCTCTGGGCTTCCTTCGCGGCATGATATTCGGCATTTTCCGAGAGGTCACCATGGGCGCGCGCTTCGGAAATCGCTTCGATGATCCGCGGGCGCTCTTCCTGCTGGCGCCAGCGCAGCTCTTCCTGCAGCTTGACGAATCCGCCCTGAGTCATCGGTACTTTGTCGACCATTTCACTGTCCTTCATAGTCCGCGCTAGGCCCGCTTCCAGCAGGCGTCAGCACAAAAGAAAACGGTCGCCGGAGCGTTAACTCCGGAACCGTCCGAAACATTTGAACGTTGCTTATAGCAGAAGTGGGAGGAGGAAAGCCAGATTTTTCGGACGCATGGGCGATGCCGCCGACGGCCCGATCGCGCTCCGATCGTCTTGGAACAAAGCCTGCGGGCAATCGTTGCACGATAGCGAAAGGGAGAGCCATGACATATCCATCTCCGGAAACCGTCGAGGGGCGGCTGAATGCCCACCGCAAGCTGCTGATTGCAGTTCTTGCCTTGCTGGCGCGCGATCGCGAGGGGCGCGACCTGATCCAGCGGTTGCTCACGGACAACGAGACGGTGCGCGATCAGGAAGAGGATCCGGGCATCGAGCCGGATAGAGGCTTTGCCATCCAGAACATTTCCGACGAAGAGACCCTTGCCATCCTGCGCACCGCGATTGCGCGCGCTGAGGCGACCGAACGTGCATCGACGATTTCATGACGGAACAACAACAGCCAAGGAGCGGATCATGCAGCAGCATATCAATCAAAACCAGTTGAGACTGTACCGGCTGATCCCCGTGGCAAGTGCCGGCGATCCCAACTGGGGCAATGCGGACAATCTGGGTGAAATCGTCGTTCGGGCGGAATCGCCGGCCGATGCGCGGGTTGTCGCCGCCGATGCCGAACTGGATTTCACCGAGATCGATGCGTTGCCCGCGGAAGGCAATTCCACGCGCGATGCGAGCGCCTTCCGCAACGAGCGGCTTTACGCGGTGGTCGAGGAGGTGGCGTCCGGTGAAATTTCAGAAGGCCCGCGCGGGGTCGTCGATGGCACCGTTTCCGTTGGCACGATCAAACCGACCCAGATGTGAACGAGGAGAACGACGATGACGTCCAGAAACAGCCCGGCGGCCCGGACTGCGGAAAAGCAGCGCGATATCCAGAAACAGGTGGCAGCTTCCGACGCCAAGCACGAACGCAAGGCAAAAGGGTCCGACAAGCCGGCTGCCATGCAGGCCGGCGCGCGTGCCTATCCGGTGCCGCCCTTTCCCATTCAGCATCAGCCGAAACCCGGCGCCGAGCACAAGCTTGACCCGGCACCGCTCTATGAGGCGCCGTTCTACAAGGGATCCGGAAAGCTGGAGGGCAAGGTCGCCCTGATTACCGGTGGCGACAGCGGCATCGGCCGCGCCGTTGCGGTGCTGTTTGCGCGCGAAGGCGCCGACGTCGCGATCCTGCACCTCGCGGAAGGCAAGGATGCGGACGATACCGTGGCGGCCGTTGAGGCCGAGGGCCGCAAGGCGATGGCCATTCCCGGTGACGTCAAGGACAGGGTTTTCTGCCAGAAGGCGGTCGCCGCTGTCGTCGAAGTGTTCGGCGGTCTCGACGTGCTCGTCAACAACGCCGCCTTTCAGGTTCACACAAAGGATGTGCTGGACCTGACGGAAGAGCATTTCGACGAAACGCTGAAGACCAATCTCTACGGCTATTTCTTCATGGCGCAGGCCGCAATTCCTCATATGAAAGAGGGCAGCGCGATCGTCAACACCGGTTCGGTTACAGGCATCGACGGCAGCAAGAATCTGTTGGATTACTCGATGACCAAGGGTGGCATTCATGCCTTCACCAAGGCCTTGTCGAGCCAGCTTGTGCCCAAGGGCATTCGCGTCAACGCGGTGGCGCCGGGGCCGGTCTGGACGCCGCTCAACCCTTCGGACAAGGAGGCGGAGGAGGTTTCGACCTTTGGCGCCGATACGCCGATGAAACGGCCGGCCCAGCCGGAGGAGATCGCCCCGGCCTACGTCTTCCTCGCGTCGTCCCATTGCTCCAGCTACATCACCGGCGAGATCCTGCCCATCATCGGCGGATACTGAAGCGAATATCTATGCATCAATGGGCGCTAAGAGTGCTCTCATCGATATGCTCTTTGGCGTAGATACGGTGCGCTACAGCCGCGAGCGTCAGAAGGGCGATTGTGGCGAGCAGGCAACAGGCGGCAAATCCGAGAGAAAAGCCCGTGCGCGCGATACTAAGCCACGCGGGCGCGGTCTCCGTGCCCAGCGATTTTGCCACGTCGGCTGCACTGGCAAGCGTCGATGATACGGCTTCGACCTGTTGCGGCGTCAATCCGCTCAAATCGGCGCCTGTCATCGCCGAGCGGTAGATGACGGTGCCGATGCTGCCCAAAATCGCGACACCGAGCGCGCCGCCGAATTCCGCGCTTGTTTCGGAGATCGCCGAGGCCGAGCCTGCCCGTTCCGGCGGCACGGTTCCGACGATGAGCCCGGTTGTGGTCAGGATCACCGGCACGAAACCGACCGCGATGACCATGCTGGCGGCGAGAATGCCGACGGCGCTCTGGTTGTAGGCGGCCAGACCCATTGCCGCAATGCCGATGGCATTGACGACAAGCCCAAGGATGACCGTTTTCGATGGGCCAAGACGATTGGTGAAGCGGTAGGCCTGCAGCGACATGATCGTGAAAATCATTGAGGATGGAACCGACCAGATTGCGGCTTCGAAGGGGGAAAGGCCGGTGACCAGCTGCAGAAAGAGGTTCTGGTAGAGGAAAATGCCGAAGATGAAGAAGACGCCGGCGAGGTTGACCGCCAGCGACGCGCTGAAGGCCGGAATCCTGAACAGGTTGAGGTCGATCAGAGGATGGGTGAGTTTCTTCTGGCGGCTGATGAATGCGAAGCCGAAAGCCAACCCGATGGCCAGAGCCGCCGCCTGATCCGGCTGAAACCCGTATGCCGCCATGTGCTTGAGGCCGTAGATTACGGGCAGCACCGCCGCGAGCGAAAAGACGACGCTCAGCAGGTCGATCCGGGCGCCATCCGCATTCTTGTACTCCGGCAGCAGAAGCGGTCCGGCGACGAGAAGCGCCAGCATCACCGGTATATTGATCAAAAACACAGATCCCCAATGGAAATATTGCAAGAGCAGGCCGCCGAGAACGGGGCCGATCAGCCCGCCGAGCGCGAAGGCCGTACCCCAGATCCCGATGGCGCGGTTTCGTTCGCCCTCGTTTTTGAAGAGGTTGACGATCAGCGACAGCGTCGAGGGTGCGATGGTCGCCCCGGCGATGCCGAGCAGGGCGCGCGCGACGATCAGCTGCTGCGCGCTTGTCGAAAACGCCGCCAGCGCCGATGCGCTTCCGAAGGCAAGGGCGCCGGCAAGAAGCACGCGCCTGCGGCCGATCCGGTCGCCCAGCGTTCCCATGGTCACGAGAAAGCCGGCGACCATGAAGCCGTAGATATCGTTGATCCAGAGCAATTCGGCGGCGCTGGGCTGCAGATCGGCGACGATCGCCGGCATTGCCAGGAAGAGCACCGAGAGATCCATCGAATAGATCAGGCAGGCGATCGACAGGACATAGAGCCCGACCCATTCCCGCCGTCCGGCCAGTTCGCCGCTTTCTGTCGTCTGATGCATGCCATGGCCTCGCCTTCAACGGCGCGCACTGTCACCTGCACGGCGCCGCTTGGCAATGTCAAAAATGCCGGTGCCTGTCGGGATCACGCATGCGGGTAAAATTCCGGAGTTTTGAAAAAAAACGCTTTACCTGAAGTGCGGTTGAGGTCGTATCAGTCCTGCAGGTCCGATGGAGATGCAGATGGCAGACGAAGGCGTAGGGTATGATGAGACAGGGACACGCTATGAAGACGAGGGTGGTTCCGCTCGCTGGGCAGAGTTGCTGACGCCCCGCAATCTGGCATCGACCGCAACTTTGTGCCTGGGTGTCGCACTGTTTGCCTTCAACGAATTCTTCATCGCCACGGCGCTGCCGTCGGCCGTCGAGGATCTCGGCGGGACGACGTTTTTGTCCTGGGCTTTCACAGTTTATCTCGTCTTCGCCATTGTCGGCGGCATGATGGCCGCCAACCTCAAGCAGCGGTTCGGTGCGCGCCGGACATTGCTGGCGGCAGCAACGATCTTCGTTTTCGGCACGATCGGCGCAACATTGGCCACCGATATGCTGCATGTTCTGGCGGGGCGGGTGTTGCAGGGGG
>UCJH01000130.1 GCA_900472785.1 Hyphomicrobiales bacterium
GTTCCGGCATTGCCGGCATGGCCGGCGTGGCGCTGAGCCAGATCGACAACGTCTCGCCCAATCTCGGCCAGAACTACATCATCGACAGCTTCATGGTCGTGGTCTTCGGCGGGGTCGGCAATCTCTGGGGAACGCTGGTCGGCGCGCTGACGCTCGGCATTGCCAACAAATTTCTTGAGCCCTATGCCGGTGCCGTTTTGGGCAAGATCCTGATCCTGATCTTCATCATTCTGTTCATTCAGCGGCGGCCGCGCGGGCTGTTCGCGCTCAAGGGAAGGGCGGTCGAACAATGATCTCGCAAATGCTCCTGCGCACCCACGAAAAGAAGACGCTGATCGTCGCCTTGATTATCCTGCTTGCCGCGGTTCTGGTGCCGCTCTCCAATCTTCTGCTTGCCGAAACCAATCCGCTGCATATTCCCGGTTATCTGGTGCCGCTGCTCGGCAAGTATCTCTGCTATGCGCTTCTGGCGCTGGCGCTCGATCTCGTCTGGGGCTATTGCGGCATTCTCTCGCTCGGCCATGGCGCCTTCTTCGCGCTCGGCGGCTATGCCATGGGCATGTACCTGATGCGGCAGATCGGGGCTCGTGGCGTCTATGCCAATCCGGAATTGCCCGATTTCATGGTCTTCCTCAACTGGCAGGAACTGCCCTGGTACTGGTACGGCTTCAACCATTTCGCCTTTGCGGCCCTGATGGTTTTGCTGGTGCCTGGCCTGCTCGCCTTCGTCTTCGGCTGGTTCGCCTTCCGCTCGCGGGTGACCGGCGTCTATCTCTCGATCATCACGCAGGCGATGACCTACGCTTTGCTGCTTGCCTTCTTCCGCAACGAGATGGGTTTCGGGGGCAACAACGGCCTGACCGACTTCAAGGATATTCTGGGCTCGAGCGTTCAGGCTGCCGGCACCCGCGCCACGCTGTTTGCCGCAACCGCGATCGCGCTGGCGCTGGCTTTGCTCTTGAGCTCGGCCATCGTCCGCTCGAAATACGGAAAGGTGCTCGTCGGCGTTCGCGATGCCGAAAGCCGCACGCGCTTCCTCGGCTACCGCGTCGAGAACATGAAACTCTTCATCTTCACGATCTCGGCGATGATGGCTGGCGTTGCCGGCGCGCTCTACGTGCCGCAGGTCGGCATCATCAATCCCGGCGAATTCGCACCCGGCAACTCCATCGAGGTTGTCATCTGGACGGCGGTCGGCGGACGCGGAACCCTGATCGGCCCGATCATCGGCGCGGTTCTCGTCAACTTCGGCAAGAGCATCTTCACCGCGGCATTCCCGGAATTCTGGCTGTTTGCGCTCGGTGCGCTGTTCGTTGCCACCACGCTGTTCCTGCCCAAGGGCATCGTCGGAACTGTCCAGCAGTCTTTCGCGCGGCGCAGGGAATACAGGGCGGCCGGCGAAACAGAGAAAACCTATCAGGACAACAAGGTGGCGGCGTTGAGCGCAGCCACAGCCAGCCCCCAGGCGGCGGAGTAGAGCCATGGCCGAGAAAATGTCGACAAGCATGCTCTATCTCGATGGGGTTTCCGTCTCCTTCGACGGCTTCAAGGCGCTGAACTCGCTGTCCTTCGTGGTGGAGCCCGGGGAACTCAGGGCGATCATCGGCCCGAACGGTGCCGGCAAGACGACG